>SVEN01000021.1 GCA_015057365.1 Lachnospiraceae bacterium
GAACTACAATGTCCTGAATAAACACAATAGAATGACCATCCCCCACAACTCTGATAATCCCAAGCAATTTCTCATTTTCATATGCTCCGAATATCCTCAATGAATTCGCATAGGCATTTTTAAGCATCTCCGGCTGGTTCACATAATTTAACCAACCGACACTTTGGTATAAGTTTAATATCTCTTCTTCGTTGTATGTGCTATATTCTTTTACTGTAAAATCCATGCTGATACCCTCTCCCATAAGTAAATAAACATAGAAAAACCACCCTATTAACTTTGGCCGGTTACATGGGTGGTTTTTCTGCCTAATCAACCAGGTCAACCCACCTTGTGGGCGGTTGTTCCTTTTCTGATTTCAGTTTAACACATTTCTGCTTCTTTCGCAAGTATTTCTTATTCTTCGTCTAGTTTCAGCACACTCATAAACGCCTTCTGCGGAATTTCTACGTTACCTACCTGGCGCATACGCTTCTTACCTTCCTTCTGCTTTTCTAAGAGCTTCTTCTTACGGGAAATATCACCGCCGTAACACTTTGCAAGTACATCCTTGCGCATTGCCTTAACGGTCTCTCTCGCAATAATCTTGCTGCCGATGGCTGCCTGAATCGGAATCTCGAACAGCTGTCTCGGAATCTCATCCTTCAAACGCTCGCACATTCTTCTGCCGCGCTCGTAAGCGGTTTCGCCGTGCACAATAAAGGACAACGCATCCACTTCCTCACGGTTGACGAGGATATCCAGCTTTACCAGTTCACTCGGTACGTAACCCTTGAGCTCATAGTCAAAGGATGCGTAGCCTCTGGAACGGGATTTCAGCGCATCAAAGAAATCGTAAATGATTTCGTTTAGCGGAAGCTCGTATTTCAGAAGCGCTCTCGTCTGCTCCATGTATTCCATCCCAAGGTAAATACCGCGACGCTCCTGACAAAGGGTCATAATGGCACCCACAAACTCGGTAGTTACCATAATCTCCGCAGAAACAAACGGCTCCTCCATATGCTCAATCTCCGACGGATCCGGCAGATTGGACGGGTTGGTAATCTCAATCACTTCGCCGTTGGTCTTATATACCTTGTAAATTACGCTCGGTGCGGTGGTCACAAGGTCTAAGTTGTACTCACGCTCCAAACGCTCCTGAATAATTTCCAAATGAAGCAGTCCGAGGAAACCGCAGCGGAAACCAAAACCAAGCGCAATGGAAGTCTCCGGTTCAAACTGCAATGCCGCATCGTTTAACTGAAGCTTCTCCAGTGCATCTCGCAGGTCCGGATACTTCGCACCATCTGCCGGATACATACCGCAGTACACCATCGGATTTACCTTTTTATAACCCGGAAGCGCCTCGGCGCACGGTTCCTTTGCATTGGTCACCGTATCACCCACACGGGTATCCTTTACATTTTTCAGGCTGGCGGTAATGTAACCTACCATACCTGCGGAAAGCTCGTCGCATGGAATAAAGCGGCCCGGTCCGAAAATACCAAGCTCCACAACCTCCGCTTCCGCGCCGGTTGCCATCATACGAATTCTGGTGCCCGCTTTTACGCTACCTTCCATGACACGACAGAAAATAATAACACCCTTATACGCATCGTACACAGAGTCAAAGATAAGCGCCTTAAGCGGTGCATTGGCATCCCCCTGCGGTGCCGGAATCTTTGCTACAATCTGCTCCAGCACATCCTCGATATTAATGCCGTTCTTTGCGGAAATCAACGGCGCATCCTGCGCCTCCAAACCGATGACATCCTCAATCTCATTGATAACTCTCTCCGGGTCTGCGCTCGGCAGATCGATTTTATTGATGACCGGCATAATATCCAGATTATGATCCAACGCAAGATACACATTCGCCAAGGTCTGAGCCTCGATTCCCTGTGCCGCATCTACTACTAAAATCGCACCCTCGCAAGCCGCAAGGGAACGGGATACCTCGTAGTTAAAGTCTACGTGGCCCGGCGTATCAATTAAGTTAAACACATACTCCTCGCCGTCCTTTGCCTTATAAATCGTACGAACGGTCTGGGCCTTAATGGTAATACCGCGCTCACGCTCCAAATCCATATTGTCCAATACCTGCGCCTGCATTTCACGACTGGTAAGAAGACCGGTCTTCTCGATAATACGATCCGCCAAGGTAGACTTACCGTGGTCAATATGCGCAATAATACAGAAATTTCTAATCTTTGTCTGGTCCACTGCCATACAAAATCCTCTCTTTCAAACAAGACAACCGGCCTCCCGCCGCATCTTGTAAACTAATTCACGTTCGTTTCCGGGCAAATCAGAGCACAGAAACCCATAATAATGGTAGTATAACAGAAAGTTTACGAGTTTGCAAGAGCAGAGTATCGCATCCCCTATAGGATCATTGCACAAACCTTTCCCTCTCTATTCTTTCCTATTCCGATACTCCTTCCACCACTTCTCATTATCTAATGTAATGTTGATTTGCTGCTGTTTGCTCTTTCTTTCCCTTTTCCTCATAAACTCCGTCAACCGCTTTTCCTGCAAATATTTCAACAAACACCATACAAAAAATCCGCCCCCCAACATCCATTTCATGATGCCTCCCAGGATAAGTTCATGATTTTCCCTCTGAATACTCCCGTAACGGTGCCCGGCAGAGATAATCACCGTATCCGGCGGCAAAAAATCCGGCACTTGTGGTTCTTCTTCCGTCTCTGTCACCTGAGAAAGTCTGTTACTCACCTCATAAAAATCTCGCATGCCGTAATACCACATTTGTAGCAGCACCACCACAGACACAATCAGCAAAAGTCTTCGTTTCTCCACGCTCACATGCCCCCAATCTATCTCATGTGTTATTTCTCCTTCGTCGCTATCTCCACCCACGCCGGATAGAACCCGCTGCCAAGAGCAACATGCCAGGAGCCCAGGTTCGACAAACTGGTTCCGTAAAACGGTATCGCCCCACGCCGGAAGCACTCATTTTTCAAAAGCTTCACCAACATTGTTGCAATTCCCTTACCTCTCCATTCCGGTAATACATCGATTCCTATTTGCCAAAATAGCTTTGTGTCCGCCGAGCATCCTGCCAGACCGATAATCCGACCTTCATGCATGGCTCCTACCGCCAGTATATCCGGCCGTTCCGGCTTGAAACAATCACACAAAGCGTTGGGAAACTCCGGCCGTCCGTACAGCGGTTGGATGTCCTCTTGCTCGAACCACTGCACTTCCAGACCGTAATCCGTCTTTAGCATTTCAACCGACACATCAATCTCTTCCATCCTTGCCTTCGGTAAAAACATATGATGACTTTGCCACAGGGGCATTCCGTACTTTGCAAGCTCTCCTTCCAATTCCATCAGATTATGATGTTCGAACAGCCAGATGCCTTCCCTGTCCTTACACCAATTTTCCAGCCACTCGTGCATCTCCTCAGGCGCATTGATAACCGTACTCTTTCCCATAGTTACCATAGAGAAAAACGCTTTCTTCGGCGTATACACCCGACGTCCCGGATGCTCCTTCGGAACTACAATGATGTTTTCTGTTTTGTCAAAGTCCTCATAATTGCAGTTAAAATCAAGAGCCAGAAGCTTTTTCAGTTCTAATACAATCTCAGTTTTATCTAACATGTTTCCCTCCGTCTAACTATGTAATCCCGCACAGTTATCCTTTACCTGAATATGGACTCAACCCACTTCATACATGGGTCACATAAATTCTTTTCAGCGTTAGTATACCACACCACCTTTGTCGGTTGCCCGCACCGGGTACATCTGACTTCTTTTTCCAACGTCATTAAGCCCATTACCAATAAGATCCCACAGACGATAAAATAAAAAATTCCTAATTTTCTTACCTTCTTTACTGCAGCTTCATTTTCCCTGTTCGCCTTCTTTGTTGCCGCCTTCGGATTGATTACCACAAACAATCCCATTGCGCCGATAACTACCGCAAAAATAATCGGTATCATAGTTCATCCTCCTTTTGTCTTTCGCCCTTGTACTCTCTCCAAAGATCTTCATAAATCCCGTTCATCGTTTCCACAATCTCGTCACTCACCGGCACCTGCTTATCCCCAAACCACATGCCCCGTTCTCCCATAAAATCCACACAGCACAGTAACGTATAAAACGCAAAGGCCTTTTTCTCCATTTCCGTCAAACACATCTCGTCAAGCAAATAGGTCACATAGTCCGTATCACAGCCCATATTCATAAGCGCCATTTTCGTCAATGCCACGAAGGTCAGCCTGTCCCCCTCACCCATCCAGTCAATATCAATCACGCCGGTTACCCGTCCCTCATGGATTAACAAATTTTTTGTACTGATATCATCCAGATACGCAACTGGCTTGATTGTTTCAAAATACTCCGCCAGCTCCGGCTCCTTTGAGACTTCCATAAGCCGATCCACCTTCTCCGGCTCGAAATAGCAACCGTTTGCAATGATGCGCTCCTTCGACCTATTCAAACTATCCTCCACATAAGACACCCTCCAAGACCAATCTGCAGAAATATGCTCTAACGGAAGCACCGCCACCCTATTTTGAATCTCTACTACCGTTTTCGCAATCTCTCGTTTTTCTGCATCGGTCAACTTTGTATATACAAGGCCGATGTCCTGCCCCTCAAAGTAAGTTAAAATCAAATACTCATAGCCTTCAAACACACCCTTTCCCAGTACTCTCGGCACAGGAATATCAATCGTCTCAAGCTTCTCCAACCAGTAAATCGTGTCCTTGTATGCACCTATCTCCTCACTGCAGCGAACTACGACTTGTCTATCCGCAAGTTCTACGATATAAACATAGTTTCCATGACCCACGGCACAACGCTCTATTTCCTTCGCTTGCTCTGAGAAACATTCCATGCAAAGCTCTGCAATCTTCTCTTCGTTCATTTACATCTCCTCATTATCAGCAAAATGTCTACACTTTCTTTTCCATCTTACTTTTAGTCTATCATATCAAAAATAATGCTTCAACATTTTTTCCACAATTCGCATATCTAACGGATTTTCTGATGCCTCAAAGGTACACAAAAAGTTGTCTCCGAACCAATATCCGTTTTCTTCATACTTCGTTATCTTCTTGATTGCTTTTGCGCTGTACTCCGGATAATCCATCATCCCGAAATGTTCAAAATAAATCGTCTTTCTCTTTCCTTTATGTAACAGCGCAAAATCCGGATACAGTCGGCTTCCGTCCGCCAGTTCCAGTTCCGGCTCATAGACATAAGGAATTCCCATACGCCGGAACCCATCTGCCAAAATCTTCTCGGATTTTGACCTCACACATTCTCCTGCTTCTGTGTAGAATTCTACCTCTTTCGGAAATTCGTTCGCATTCGCCCTTATACTCTCCCTCCACGCATCTTCAAACATTTCGTCCGTCTCAATTATCGGAATGATCAGTGCTTTTCTTTCTTCTGATAACTTCTCGTAGATTGCCCCTACATCTGTCTCTTTGTATTGTTCCACAAATTTTCCTATGGCGTCTGCCCTTCTTCCGAGACATTCCATCACATCCAGGTCATATTGCTTTTGGGCAAGCTTTTGCGCGAACTTCCACTCCTTTTTCGGCAAGTATCTTAGGCTTTTCCCTTGCTCCTCCCCATTCCCCTGATAATGATAATATTGCGGATATTTCCCTTTTTTCTTTATAATTCGAAGTGTCCCCTCCGGCACCTTCTTGTTTGCCTTTTTCAAAGTCTTTAAAGTTTTCTCCAGTTCCTCTTTTTCCTGCTCTAATTCAAATCTACGTTCTTTATCTTTCTCCATACTCCTCCTATGCTCTCTAAGTATCGCTTCCCTATGTCTTTTGAGTTTCTTCTTTTTGTAACTTTTAAAATTCCTCTCTCATTTACTACTATTTCCTCATCTTTACCATTGTTTTCCTCATTTCGTACTTTGCAATGGTACAATACAATATCACTTTTATTTTTTTACCATTTCTTTTTAGCTTTTAAACAAACCAATGGTACATTTTACACTTTTATCCCATCTTTAATCTTGTACGAGTCACTATTTTGTCCTACTTACCATTTTATACTCCGGTTCTTACCATCTCCTTCCTCTCTTTCACTGCTTTCAATGGTAAAAGTCAAACCGTATTCAAAATCCTTACCATTTAATTCTACATATCCTCATTTCCAATGGTAAATTTACAAATCGCACTCAAAACTTTACCATCCAATTACTTATTTTCGAATTTTAAATGGTACTCTTCTCAAACAACCACAAACTCTTACCATTTATTCCAATAGTTTTCTTTATTTCAATGGTACTTCTCTTCACAAAAAAACTAACACATGCCATTTTCTGTTTCTATCATCGGATTTTTCCGCCCAGACATGAGCAACTAACCAGATTTTCATTCTCAAGAATCAAAAGAATCCCCAAACACCCTTTACTGTATCTTGGTTGTCACCTCATGTTAAAAAGCACGAGGTGACAACACATCAATTACAAAACCAAAGTCCTACAAATTACTTAACCTCAACTACCCAGCCCTTGGTTTCCTTAATCTTACCAAGCTGAATACCGGTGATGGTATCGTACAGCTTCTGGCTGTACTCACCGATGGAACCGTCCTTAATCTGCATTACGCGGTCACCGAAACGAAGTGCGCCTACCGGAGAAATAACCGCTGCGGTACCGGTACCGAATACTTCCTCTAAGGTACCTGCCTCATAAGCATCTACCAGCTCCTGTGCGGAAACACGACGCTCCTCTACCGGAAGTCCCCACTCCTTACAAAGCTCGATTACAGAGTTTCTGGTGATACCCGGTAAGATACTACCGTTTAACATCGGGGTCACGATGGTGCCGTTAATCTTAAAGAAGATGTTCATTGCCCCTACTTCTTCGATGTACTTGCGCTCTACGCCGTCCAGCCACAATACCTGAGAGTAGCCTGCATCGTGTGCCTTCATCTGTGCTGCCATAGAAGCTACATAGTTACCGCCGGTCTTTGCCTCACCGATACCGCCCTTTACGGCTCTTACATAGTCATCCTCAATCCAAATCTTAACCGGGTTCAGGCCTTCCGGATAGTACGGACCAACCGGAGAAAGGATGATGATGAACTGGTAAGTATCGGACGGACGCACACCAAGGAACGGGTCGGTTGCGATGATGAACGGACGAATGTACAGGGAGGTACCCGGCTTATTCGGAACCCATGCCTCATCTACCTTAACCACTGCCTTCACAGCCTCTACGAAATCCTCAATCGGAAGCTCCGGGATGCACAGTCTCTTGTTGGTGTTGTTGGTACGCTTTGCGTTCATATCCGGACGGAACAACAGCACTCTGCCGTCATCGGCGCGGTATGCCTTTAAGCCCTCAAACATTTCCTGACCGTAATGGAATACCATTGCGGACGGCTCTAACACGATCGGCTGATACGGTACGACACGCGGATCAAACCAGCCCTTGCCGGTCTCGTAATTCATAATAAACATGTGGTCGGTAAAAATGGTACCGAACTTTAACGGGTTGTCCGGAGTCGGTAACGGCTTCGGATTGGTAGTCTTCTCAATTCTGATGTTTAACATGGAAAAATCCTCCTTCAACTATATTCTTTCTTCTCGGTCATCTGACCCTTTCTTACGGACATAACGGCAGCGCTCATAAATCAAATCGTAATAGGTCTGCTCGTCGGAAACATCACTAAGTTCCCACTCCGGATCCTTATCCAGATTCGGAAAATACGTGTCCGCATCATATTCATAATCAATCTTTGTAATAAAGGCTTCGTCGCAGTACGGCAAAAACTGCTCAAATACCGACGCCCCGCCGATGACATACACCTGGTCCGTCGGGTACTGCCCGATTGCTTCCATGGCTTCGTCAAAACTATGTACCACAGTTACATCATTTAACTTTAAATCTTTCTTTTTCGTTAAAATGATGTTGTTGCGGTCACGAGGCGGCTGTCCGGCGGAAAACTCCTCCTGTACACAGCGTCCCATTACCACCGTCTTGTACATGGTCTCAAAACGGAAGAAACGCTCATCCGTCGGAATCCGAACCAACCGTCCGCCCTTGTTTCCGATGGCCCAATTGTTGTCTACGGTAGCAATCAGTTTCATCTGCGCCCTGCCTTTCTTACTAATATGACAAATATTGTAACTCTGATTTTCCCAGAATGCAAGCACTTTTTTACAGTAACGTGAAAAAACACTCAGAAACATCCTCTATCAGGTTCTGATAATGAGATTCTCTGCCCCGGTACAAGCCTTAATATCCTTCTCGGACTTTCGATAAAGTTCTCGAAACCGTTTCGGGCAGGTAATGATAAGCTCCGGAATGGAATCCTTCATGGACATCTGATGTTCCGTTTTGTTTTTTCGTACCTCAGCAATAATTTCTTTCAAGTGTTCGCCGAACTCGATATAAATTCTCTCTTCCTTTTTCGTTTCCCACAGAGTCTCATGCAGCGACTTCTCTTTTTCCTGCTTTCTGTAGAAATCCTGATAAATATAGTCCGTCACATACGGCGTGTAAATTGCATACAATTTTAAAATTCCCAGCAAGCCATAGTAAACCGCTATCTGTCCCGAATAACGATTTTCGGCACCATGCTTTTCCGGCTGATACAGTCTTTCCTTTGCAATCTCAATATAATAGTCGCAGAAGTCCCGCCAGAATAACGTATCAATCTCATGTCTTGCCTGCCCGATTTCATACTGTTCCAACAACGCCGTCGCTTTCTTCGTAGTTTCATTTACCCTCTGTAATATCCAACGGTCAATCGGTAACAAATCCGCTTCCTCGTATTGCTCCGGCCTTCTGAAATCTTCCAGCTGTAAAATTGCAAACTTTGCGGCATTATAAAGTTTGTTAATAAATCTCTTGGAAATTTTCAACTCCTCTTCGCTAAAAAAAGTATCTGTTCCCAATTTACTGTTTGCTGCCCAGTAACGAATCGCATCCGCAGAATGATTTTCAATCAATGCCATAGGCGAATCGGAGGCATTACTCTTGGATTTACTTATCTTCTCTCCCGGCTTTGCCAAAACAAATCCGCTGATCATAATATCCTTCCACGGTATTTTCCCGGTATGATACAAACTCTTTACAATGGAATAAAATGCCCAGGTCCGTATAATCTCGTGTGCCTGACACCGCATCCCCATCGGGAATATTTCCTCTGTAATTGCGCCCTTCTCTCCGTACTTCGCATTAATCAATGTAGTTACCGAAGAAGTCGCCCATGTATCGAATACCGCCTCTTCCGGTAGAAACTCATGACAGCCGCAAGCACAGGCATGTAACGGTGATGCCTCCAAAGGATTTACCGGCAACTGCTCCTCCTCCGCGTACATCGGCTCCTTACAGTCTTTGCAATACCAGACCGGGAACGGAACACCGAAATACCGTTGTCTGGAAATACACCAGTCCCACTTCAGATTTTCAACCCATAAGGTATAACGATTTTTCATATGCTCCGGATACCAGTTTATCTCATCGGCAGCCTTTAGGAAACGCTCCTTCTCCGTCAGTACATCAATATACCACTGCTTGGAAGGAATGAACTCAACCCCGTTACCGCAGCGCTCATGAATTCCAATCATATGATTAATGGTTTCCTGTTTTACCAAAAGATGCTTCTCGCGCAAAAGACTGATGATACATTCTCTTGCCTTTTCCACCGTCATTCCGCCGATGAATTCTACGCCATCCTCAATCTTTCCGTCCGGCAAAATAATCTTTTTGTAGTTCAGATTGTGCTTCTGATACCACTCTACATCGGTTACATCTCCGAAGGTGGCACACATTACCGCACCGGTACCTTTTTCCATGGAAACAGCTTCATCCGTCAAAATCGGTATCTCGAACTCATATAACGGCACCTTAGCCGTTTTCCCGACATACGCCTTAAACCGTTCATCCTCCGGATGTACAAAAATACAAACACAGCCCGCAAGAAGCTCCGGTCTTGTGGTTGCAATCAACAAATTCCCCAAGGATGTCTTAAACTCCAAATAATTAAAGGTAGTCTCGCACTCCTTTGTTTCCAACTCCGCCTGTGCAATGGATGTCCGGCATTCCGTACACCACAATACCGGAGATTCTTTCATATAGGCTTTCTTGTTTTTAGCCAACTCAATAAAAGACTTCTGAGAGATTTTCTGGGACAAATCCGATATGGTCTGATATTGCAAATCCCAGTCTACACTTAATCCCAACCGCTTCCAGAGTTTTTTAAATTCACCTTCGTACTTATCAATGGTACACATACACTTTCCACGGAATTCACTTCGCGGTAGCATACTGGCGTAAATCTTTTCCTCTTTTTCTACCAGTCGCTCCGTCGGCAAACCATTATCATCAAAACCAAAAGGATAAAATACATCATATCCCTGCATTCGTTTGAAACGGGCAATCATTTCTGCCTGGGTATAGGAAAATACATGCCCGATATGCAATTTCCCGCTTACCGTCGGCGGCGGTGTGTCAATGGAAAAAACTTTTCTGTCCTTTCCGTGCCGATACCGATAAATCCCTTGTTCTTCCCAGAACTTTTCCAGTTCTGTTTCCTCGTTTTTAAAATCGTACTTCTTCTCCATGCGGATACCTCCTTATAAAATAAAATCATTTTACAAAACAGACAAAAAAAAGCCGCCCTAAGCAATCGCTTAGGGCGAACTGACATGTCCGTGGTACCACCTAACTTCAGAAATACATCTGCACTCACTACAATACGGGAATCATGTACGCATTCCGATATCGCTTCCCCTGATAACGGTGGGAATCTCCGTTGGAGCCTACTTAGAATCCTCTGTTCGGTCCAAAGCTCAAAGGCTACTTCCATACACCCTTCACAAAAGTTTTCACCAACCACTTTCTCTCTGTCATCCGGAATTGTATGTACTCCTCCTCGTCAATGCTTTTTGTCTGTAATTGTTAGTTCATGATTATAAAGGAAACTCCTTCTTTTGTCAATCATTTTATTTTCATGACTACTTATTCTCGTTATAGAATGCCTCCAGCTCAGGTCTGCACGCCATAAAAACTTTGCCCAGTTCCGGGTCAAAATGCTGTTCCAGAGACTCTTCCATAATTTGGAATGCTTCGTCGTAAGAAAACGCCTCCTTATAACAACGTTTACTTACCAGTGCGTCAAATACATCCGCCAGCGCCATAATACGGGCCTCCACCGGAATCTCCGCTCCGGCTTTCCCTGTCGGATAACC
This sequence comes from Lachnospiraceae bacterium, assembly GCA_015057365.1. Lineage (GTDB taxonomy): Bacteria > Bacillota > Clostridia > Lachnospirales > Lachnospiraceae > SIG307. Next base: position 11,181 of record SVEN01000021.1, read on the forward strand.
GAAACCGTTCCACTTCTCATGATGATAAAAGGCAACATTTTTTGCCACTTTCACAAAAGCGTCATCCTCCACGCCTTGCAAAATATTCTCTACGATCCGGGCTCCTTCAGCGGAATGACGTTTCATCTCCGCATACTCCTCGTCCGTATATTTCCCAGGTTTACGAAGCACCGCATCATCAATGGCAACCTTTCCCAGGTCGTGCATCGGTGCCGCCTTAATCACGAGCTTTAAAAACTCCTCGGACAGTCCGAATTGCTCTTTGCAATGCATTAATTTCTCCGCAAATATATGTACTACCTCACTGGTCCGCTTAATATGACCGCCGGTATTGCTGTCACGGCTTTCCACCATTTCCGCCATACCCAGTACCATCATATCTTTGATGTACGTAATGTGCTCCGTTTTCTCCGCCACATCCTTTTCCAGCTTGGTATTATACTCTTCAATGGCATTGTAGTAGTTCCGTTCCGATGTCCGGTCGATAAATTCAATTAAACAACCGGAGGAAGTCTTTTTCCCATGAACCAAATCCCTGACATCTACTTGAAAGTAGCGATCCCCTACCGTAAGCGTTCGCTGTGTCCAAACATCATCATCCTCCCGTAACAGACCACGAATCACATTCTGATACAAACAACTGTCGGAAGCCGGTATCTCCTTGTCTACCGTCCAGTTCTTCACTTCCGGGAACAATGATTTTACGTTACTGTTGGCACTGATGTACCGGCATTTGTTATCGATTACAATATATCCGTACTCCTGCATTTTCTCTACAGAACTCAGGATATTTGCGGACATATCATACATGTTGATGCGGTCAAAGTATCGCATTAACAGAATCATTCCGATTAAGAAACCGATCGGAAGATAACTGATTTTGGAGCCTACAATTCGTTCAAAAATGTAGGTCAAAAACACTGCGGCACAAAGGCAACTCATGGTTACTACCGTCCGTGTCGGTATCTCTTTTCGTTTTTTTATTGCGTACCCTACAAAAGCAAACAGCATCACGCTGTATAAAATCATCATTGCCGGATACAGCACATGAAGCGGTCCGTACTCCTTCACAATATAATGAAATCCGTTTCCCTCCGCCAATTCCGCAGATACATAATATAGCTCATTGTGACCGATTGTCATTACAAGGCAAAGAACCACCGTAGCATAAGCCAGCAAAAACCACTTAAAATACCGGTTTACTTTTATATTGCATAATCTGGTGACAATCAGAAAAACCACGAACGGAAGATAACTGCCGCCTACATACATAATCTTATTTGCCCAGACGGCAGACTCCAACGTTTGAGAAACCGCCATCATATATTGTCCGCCGATATTCAGTGTTAACAGTACTCCGAATAAAACAAATGCATTATCTACCTTTCTGTTTTTAATCAGAATACATCCCGTCATAACAGTAGAGCAAATAAGTACTGCAAGATAAAACCATGTCACCATAGGCATCCTCCTTTGTATACATCAAAAGCGGCCTCTTCTCCTATCGGTTCAAAGGTCCGCTTTCAAAAATCAAACTACATCAATTGTTGGCCGTTGATTACCAGACGGAAGGCATGATTCAGCCGCTCCGCTGCCTTTTTACAAAGAATCATACGATTTAAGAAAATCTCGAAATAATTTGCCACCGAGCACTCCTTCGTATCAATGGTCAGCTTCAGCTCGATACACTCCCCCTTACGCACAATGACCTCCGACTCCTTTACGGAATAATTTACACGGTCGTGAATGTCAAAGGTTGCAAAGTCCTGGTTGCGCACACGGGTATAACGCACATCGGTCTTGTCCGCCAGAATAAGAGCCGCTGCCACCGGATTTACCGGATATGCGGTAGACTCATCGTGATTACCGATGGCGGTAATAATGGTCGCAATATCTTCATCGTCCGCTCCCATTTTGTCTAAAATACGGAAGGCCATCACGGCGCCACTCTGAGCATGATCGATACGATTCACCACATTGCCGATATCGTGTAAATATCCCGCAATCTTTGCCAGCTCAATTTCCTGCTCACTGTAGCCGAGGGTTTCTAAAATATCACTGGCCACCACGGCCACCTTTGTCACATGAGCAAAGCTGTGCTCCGTATAACCGAGTGCTTTTAAAGACTCGTCTGCCTTCTTGATATAAGTCTCCACACTCGGATTTGCTTTTACTGCTTCATAGGTAATCTTCATACAATTATTCCACCTCCGGACCCAGGTAAGATTCCTTTAGCGGTTTTGCAAGCGGGTACACAACAAGCTTCTGCAGTACCACACCGGCATCCACCGCACCTACGGTCAGGCGGTTTTCCCCTTTCTTTAATGTTACGGTTACTTCACATCTTCTGATATTATCCAATACATTTTGATTCCATTCCGCATTCCAGCAATTTCCCGCAAGAAACTTCGCCGGAAGGGTGGAGAACACCTCCGTCTTGCTATCGTTTGCTGTCAATGCCAGACGCTGTGCGTCTCCCGGGTAGAGCGGATTGGTCGGTGCTACATATACCGCCACACCATACAATCCATCCTGCGCCGCTTCAAATAAATACGTAAGCCCTGCCGTTTCATGGGCTGCAGCCTGCTCCTCCGTAAAACTTACCGTGGTCGGATATGCCTTTACGGAATCCTTGGTACGTCCGTAGTTTTTCAATACCTTATATTCTACAGCGCCCGCTTTTTTGCTTTCTGCGAATTCTCCGGCTTCAAAGGCAATATAATCACCGATGCCCTGCACCTGCTTTATACGCTCCTTTGCAAAGCTCGCCTTACGAAGCTTTACAAGCATCGGTGCCACACGATCTACCTTAAGCTCAAACATTCTGCCGTTTGTAGAAATTTTTACCGTACCGGCTGCTCCCGCTTCGCCGCCTGCCACCTTTACCGTCAACCATGCATTCATTTCATAAGCGCCCTTCTTTACATCCACAGAGCACTCACCTTCCGTCGATACGGAAAACTCTACCGTATCCAAACCGCCGTTTAGCAGCTCCACACGTACCGCACCGCCGGCCCGCGGTGTCCTAACCGTGACACTGCCGCCAAAATAAATTCTTTCTTCTCCAAACAAACGGATTGCCGGCCTTACACCTTTTACTCCGAAAACATGCTGTACCACCGGATACTGCCAGCCCTCATCGTTCCATGCGCGGAACCCGATGTGTGCGGAAGACATCATATGATTCCACTTGCCGTCTGCCGTCTCGTGATACTCCTTGGTAAGCTCCGCATCTTTTGCAACGGTACTCTCGATTTCCTTTGCATAACCGTTTGCCACAGTCAAACCGTATCTTGCATAATATTGATTTAATCCCGCTGCCGTCTGCATCCGGATTACATTAGCGGACGCCACAGCCGGGAAATACACCAACTGACAAAACGCAGCTTTATACTCCTTCTTACAAGACGCATACAGCTTTGTTGCGGTATCCGCCAACCGTTGCGCTCTTGCACGAATTTTCCCTGTCTCCCCGTAATGCACCGGATGATATACATTTGCCGTCATTACCTCCGGCCGGCGCATCCCGTTTAATCTCGTATATTCCTTTAAAACATAGTAAATTTCCTTTAATTCCTTCTCTTCAAAGCCACCGCCGAACTGCTGTTTTACAAAACTATCCGTAAACGCCTCGGTCCGATTCGGTGCCTTCGTACCATGCTTCTCAAAATCATAGGCTAGATTCATAAAGTATGAAAGAGGAAATTCCTGGGGTTTTAGATCTCCTACGTTTACAATCCAGATATCCCGGATGCCGTAATCGTAGGCCATGGACATCTGCTCCCATACCTTTGCAATCGGTGTGGAATTAACCCATTCGTAAGATACCGGACCGCCGTGGTAGTCAAAATGATAATACATACCGTAACCGCCTTTACGGTCCCGAAGCTCCTTAATCGGCAGAGTACGCATGTTACCGAAATTGTCCTCACAAAGCATCAGCGTCACACCGTCCAGGCCGTCCCAGTCTTTTAGACCGGGCGTTTCCGCATCTCCGTAGTAATACTCTTCCACTTCTTTATAGAGTGCCAACATCTGCGGCACTTGTGCGGTATCCTCATTCACATGCTTTGCAATCAGCTTTCTCTGCTCCGTAATGATATCCTTAAGCAGGCTGATATTCTGCTCTAAGGTGGCATCCGGCCCAAGCATGGAAGAGTCGCGTTCACCACGCATACCGATGGTAATAATATTCTCAAACTTACCGCTGCGGGCAAGCCCCTCCTCCCAGTACGTAAGAAGACCGTCCCGATTAGTATAATAATTCCATTCGTTTCCGAACCTGGTCTTTAGCCCGCGGACCTTATCCCACTCTTCACTGGCACGCAAGCAAGGCTCGTGATGAGACGTACCCATGACCACACCGTATGTATCCGCCAGCTCCGCATTTGCCAGCCCCGGCCCGTCAAGCGGAAAGGAGGCGGACCACATCGCCGGCCATAAATAATTACCTTTCATACGAAGCAGGAGTTCAAATACATAGTCGTACATCTTCGCATTGAAATCTCCGAACTTCTCCATCGTCCAATTCCCGAAGGACGGCCACTCATCGTTAATAAAAAATCCTCTGTACTTTACGGACGGTTCCTTGGACGTAATCATCTGCTCATCCGCCAAAACCGGCTCCTTACACTTCACCGGAGGAACATCCGCCCAGTACACCAAATGAGACACACCGATACACTCGGAAATGTGGAACAAGCCGTAGATGGTCCCCCTCTTATCACTTCCGGCCACCACCAATACCGCCTTGTTCCCTTCTCCTACCACCGCAATTTTATATACCTCTCTCTTACCCTTAAGATCGGACAAATCGAGAAGACCTTCACTCTCATATAAATCAAGAATCGGACTCATTCCCACCGTCGCAGCAAGCACACAGCCCGACGGTTTCTTTATCTTTTTCGGCTGCTCAACCTTCGGCAAACGTCCCGACACGAGCTGCACATCCTTGCATACCTTTTCCGCAACCAAACGCACACCCTCAAAAGCTTCCTTCTCTATCACAAACGGGACCGCACTGCTCCCGTGAACCAGCTTAAAGCTCATCTAATGTCTCCTTTCCCGGCTATCACTTCCGGACAAAAACCACTACTTTTATGATAGCACACTTGGAGCAAGGAAACAACCTTAATTTATCGCCCCGCCTTCTGGTTTTCGCTCTTCGGCAACGGCACACGGAAGATCCGTTGCATAAGCTGTCTCGGCTTTAACGGTACCAGCGGATACAAATAGCTTCTGCCTCCGATGGTCTTGTTAAAGGAAATGGCCAGAACATCCAGCACAATACCGCCGATATAGCCCCACAAGCCGAAGCAATGGGTTAAAACCAGCAGGGCAATTCGCATAAATTTCAGTGCATAGCCCAGTTCCAGACTGACCTGCGTGTAGTTCGCTATGGCAACGAAGGCCATATATAACATTGCTTCCGAGTTAAACCAACCGCTCTGCACCGTAAAATCACCGATGATTACACCGGCAATGACACTCAAAGGCAAGCTTAACATATTCGGTGTATTAAGAGATGCAAGCCGGAGACCGTCCAAAGCAAATTCCAGAATCAGGAACTGTAACAGAAGCGGAATATTTAGCGGGTCCTTCACCACAATAAACTGCCATCGTTCACTGATCCATTCCGGATGCTGCATCAACAGCATAAAAGTAGGCGTCAGTATCAGTGCCAGAACATTCGTCACAAACCTGGTCAGACGCAAATACGTTCCGGTAATCGGCGGAAAGTAATAATCATCCGCCTCCTCCACAATATCAAAAATAGTAGTCGGAAGCACCATCGCCTGAGGTGCATTATCCACCAGAATAATGATATCGCCTTCAAGCACTGCCGCTGCCGCCGCGTCCGGACGCTCCGTAAACTTAAACTTCGGAAAGGGATTGAACCATTTCCCGTGATACAAACACTCCGCAAGGCTCTGCTGGTTCATAGTCAGGCTCTCTACGGATATTTTTTTGATGCGACGTTTTAATTCCTCCAGAAACTTTTTCTCTACACGGTCCTCCATATAGCAAAGCACAATATCCGTATGAGACACCGTCCCGGCCTCCGTAATATACATGGTCAGCCGCGGGTCCCGGATACGTCTGCGGATGAGCGCTGTATTAAACACCAACGTTTCCACAAACCCGTCACGAGAGCCTCGCATCACCTTATCCTTTTCCGGCTCATCCACGCTTCGCGCCGGGTAAGTTCTGGCATCGATGGAAATGATTTTATCGTACCCTTCCAAAATCAGGACCGGTACACCGGACAAAATATTCCGGATTGCCTCATCCGCTGATGTAATCAGTCCTACCTCCACATAAGGCATAAACTTCTTTAATACCCCATGGACATCCTCCGGCATATCCTTTGCCTGCAATCCGAAAAAGTATTGCAACAACTTCTGCATGACCTCATCCTTGACCATACCGTCAATAAAGTACATGCAAGCTTTTTTCCCACCCATCTCAAAGGTATGGTACAGTACGTCAAAATTCTCATTTACCCGCAACGTATTGTTAAAATACGCTACACTCTCTTCAAAATTCTCCTTTAAACCGGTCAAGACACGCCCTCCTATCGTTTTGAACTGTGTCAAAAATCTCTATCGGTTAGCGTGTCTTGATTCCTTTTTAATTATTCTGTTTTTCTCGAAAATCTCCAAAATCTGTTTTTAGTAACATCTTCCATTTCAGACTTGTATCTTTACTTCAGCTTCCCCTGCTCTCTCAGATACTCCTCTAAAATATCCGCCGCATCCGCAATAATATCCGGACACGGGCGTTTTTTATAGTACTCCGGCGTCCGCTCCTCCGGCACCGGTGCACTGACCTTCTCCGCCAGCCCCAAAAGCTCCCTGCATACGATGGAACCGTTCCGATCCCGGAATCTTGCCGCCAGCTCCTGAACTCTGGCGTATAAATCCATCTTCCCTTCCTTCTCCTTCGGATCTGCATAACCATACAATTTACTCAGCACGAAAAACATACCACTGACCGAACCGCACACCTCGCGAAGTCTCCCCATTCCGCCGCCGAAGGCCGACACCAGCTGCGCCAGTGTCTCCGGGCTTTCCTCAAAATAATCTTCATAAGCCAGCACCACCGCTTGGGCACAATTATAGCCCTCTAAAAACAATTCCTTTGCGCGGGTTCCTCTGGCACCATATGATCTGTCCATGTATGATTCCTCCATATCTATGTCTGTTTCTCACTCGTAAAGCCTCTCGGCCATTCTTCTGTCGCTACACATTTGCTACATATCCTATCACGCGCTTCCCTGTGCTCATACACCATGCACTGTTTGTATCATCCGTGCCTCTGTAATAATCACATCTACCGGCTTATCGTGTGCCTCCCTCGGCACTTCCTCTACCAACTGTGCCTCGTAAGCAAGCGCCACCTTGAGCACATCCGGATACTGTTCCATAAAACGATCATAAAAGCCTCCGCCATATCCCATGCGACCGCCCTTCTCATCAAAGGCACAGCCTGGGACGAAGAGGAGGGTTCGCAAAGGGAAAGCGAGTCCCACCGGCAACTGTGTATGCAAATCATCCGCGCCCCGTGTTTCAGTTACTGCTTCACAGCGTTCTACATCCGGCTCCAAAATTCCTTTGTAGCCTTCCACCAATTGGTCCATATACGTAATCCGATAAAATACCATATCCGAACCGACCACTTTCGGCACAGCTACATTTCGTCCGGCTTCCAGCGCCTCCTTCATAAGTTGTTGTGTGTCCGCCTCGCTACGGTAGCTCACATAAAAAAGCAGTAACTCGGCTTCTTTGTATACGTCCCAGTTCCGTATGCATTCATTTCGGGCTTTGTCTGCTTCTATTCTATTTTCATAAGGAATGGCGTCCCGCTTGACTAGCATTGTCTTGCGGAAGGCTTTTTTGTCGTCTATGTTCATATAATCTCCTGTTCTACAAATACGTCTTCCCGTCCTGGTGACCCTCCCGTGCCACGATATACATCCGCTCGCACTCCGGTCCCGGTATCTCATGGGTCAGCACATCATACGCCGCCACAAAGGTCATTCCGGCCTCCGCAAGCAAACGCTTCACTTCCGCAAGAGGATAAGCCCTCTGCAAGTGCACCTCTTCGTACTTCTCATAGAGCGGTGCACCGCCTTCTTCCTCATCCTCCGTCTCTGCCTTTGCAAACAAGGTCAGACAATACTCGTTCAGACGTTTTTCCTCGTCATACAGATTCTCCCAAATAAAGCTGACATCCTCACGGTTCTCTGCGATGGTAGTGTCTCCCATCAGCTCCTTATACTTATACTCGGTGTTCATGTCAAAAATAAACACACCGTCCTTGTCCAAATAATTATTCACCAAACGGAATACCTGTAGTAAATCCTCATCCGAGGTCATGTAATTCATACTGTCGCAAATACTGACCACCGCGGACACGGTGCCGTAAAGCTCAAACTCCCGCATGTCCTGTTGAAGGTAGAGGATGGAAGGCTCTGAGGTGTCTGTATCTTCCTCAAAGTCGCACTCCCCCTCATAGGCTCCGTACTCCTGCTCTCTGGCCACATCCAGCATCTCCTCCGACAAGTCGATACCAATCATATCATAACCCGCTGCCGCAAGACGTCTCGTCATCTGCCCGGTACCACAGCCCAGTTCGCACACCAACCCCTCCGACACATCGTTTTCTTTTAACAATCCGATTAAATACTCTGCCCATTGATCATAAGGCACATTATCCATAAGTTCATCGTATACATATGCAAATGCGGAATAACTGTACTTTTCCATAGGAACCTCCTGCGAGTTTTCTATAAAAATTATAAAGCATACCCTCCAAAAAGTAAAGCATGGCTATAAAACAACCGCCCTCTTATCCTTCGATTCCTCTCCGGATAAAAGAGCGGTTTAATTCATCTTTTTTGACTTATCTATTCCCGGATACACTTCCGGTGAGCTGCTTTATTGTATCTGTAACCACGTTCTGTATTTATCAATTGCAAAGTACATTGCAGTTGAGCCGTAAGTTGTTTCAATCACAAGAAACTCAGAGCCCTTAAATGCATCCTCTGCAATAACGGTTACGCTTGCCGGAATCCTGACTGACTTCAGATTACTGCACTCAGAAAACGCCTCCGGACCGATTTCTTCCACCGTATCCGCGATTACAACATGAGTAATATTCGTACAACCGGAAAATGCTCCTCCACTGACTGCCGTTACAGTCTTTCCATCAATACTATCCGGTATTGTAAGTCGACTGCTTGCAAGTGACTTATACCCCGTAATCGCAATTGTTCCGTTTTCTGTTTCCACATATACTAATTTCGTTGTCGGAATATCCAGAGTTCCCTCTTCCAAATATCCATACGCAATATCCTTCTCTTTAGCGTAAGTCTCTGCATAAGCACCCTCTTCCGTATAAATCGTAAGATTCGGCGCGTCCCACTTCAAAACAGCGCTCTCTCCGATTTCTTCTACACTGGCCGGAATTACAAGACATTCCAAATTTGTGCACCCCATAAATGCTCTATCATATATCTTTTTTACCGTATCCGGCACTACAAACTTTTTAAGGCTGGTACAGTACTCAAACATATCATATCCAATTTCTGTAATACCCGCCGGCAGTTTCACCGACTCTAAACTGCTACACTCGGCAAAAATGTATGTGCTCATTGCCATAATACTATCCGGCAGTTCCATGGAAACCAGATTCTTACAACCGTTAAAGGCTGACAATCCAACATAAGTCACACTATCCGGTACAACAATCTTTTTCAGAGACTTGGCTCCTTCAAACGCAAAATCTCCAATCCTTGTTACACTACTCGGAATTTCATACTCTGTAAGATTTGTTCCATCCGGCATGCAAACAATAGTGGTCTTAGCCTTATTGAACAAGATACCGTCCGTTTCACAAAACAACAAATTATCCTCTGCCACTTCAAAACGTTCTAAGGCACTGCAATTATAAAACGTTCTGGAAGATAAACCACTTCTCAGGCTCTTCGGTATTTTAATTGCCTTAATTCCGTTGCATCCTTCAAATGCATTTCCGTAAATTATTTCCGTTCCCTCCGGCACTTCATACAATTCCGCTACCATTCCGCCCGGAACAGTAACCAATTCCGTCATATCCTTACTGTACAAAACGCCATCTACAGAACAATATTTACCATTATCTTTATGCACTTCGATTTTTTTCAGTGATGCATTCTCACAAAAAGTATCAGTATCTATTTCTTCTACGCTTGCCGGCACTTCTACTTCTGTTAACATCGGATTCCATGCAAACGCAAATCCCCCCAACACAAGTATCCCTTCGGAAAGCTCAATTTTCTTCAAATTCTCACAATATGTAACTGCATAACCGTCAATAACTTTTACGCTACCCGGAATATATACTTCTTCCACTACATTGTCATTCATTATTGCACCCCATCCGAGTGTGGATACCGGGTGGCCCTCTATCTCATCCGGAATTACAATCACCGAGGCGCTCTCTATTAAGTCTGTAATTTCCACCGAACCGTCTGCCAATATTTCATACTCGAATGCGGATGCATCCGTAGCATCCTCCGGAAAACTCGGTGTCGGTGTACTCGGATTATCCGGTTCAGACGGTGTCTCCGGCTCAGACGGTGTCTCCGGCTCAGACGGTGTCTCCGGTATAGACGGAGTACTCGGCACCACCGGCGGAACATAAGTGTTCTCGCCTTCTACCTTTGTCCCGGAAGTAGATACACTGGCGCCTTCCCCTTTAATCTCAACATCCTTTAAAATTCCATTTCCACCAATCTCAACCTTATCACCATCGACTGTTGCATTGGATACACTTCCGCAGTTGCCCACTTCAACCTTCACGGCATCAGCTTCAACCTTCATCTCTTTTACATCGGCAAGAACCGTTATCTTGGCATCCGTTGCATCTTTTCCGATTTCCAGAGACTCCGTTGCAACATTTACCGAAACTTTCGGAGCACTTTCAATTTTCGCTTGCTTTACCTCGGAATTCTGTCCGGATAAGATAATGTTACTGTTCGTCTCACCCTCAACCACTAATGTGTCCACCGTTGTGTTTCTTAAAGCAACCTTCGCAATGGTTCGTCTTCCGTCTTCTCGGTCTGTCTGCTTTACGGTTACATTTCCTTCGTAGTTTGCAATTGCAACATTTAATGTTGTTTCAGCTGCTCCCACATCAACCTTTACATTCTCTACTTCACCGTTGTTTAAATCTAACTTTACATTACCTGATACCTTCACTTCAGAAACAGCCACATCACTACGAGTGGTAATCGTCGGTCTGGTATCTCTGTAATATGTACTCTTCGACTTTAGCTCCCGATATTTTGCAATAGCTTCACTGGAATCTTCCATCGTACGAATCAACTCTGCAAGTTCCTGCACAGTCATTTCCTCTACCTGTGCCGGCACTACCGATACCGTACCGATTTCACCGGAAACCATTTCAATCTTACTGCTGATTCCGCTTTCAATTTCGATCGTTGCCACCTTGACATTTTTAAAATAAATATAGGTTGCCTCTAATTCTTTTGGAACAACAACTTTGTCCCACTCACCCTCGATAGTGAGTCTTCCGTTCGCACCTATCATGTCTTGCGTTACAGTCAGTACTTTTTCTTCCGCACCAACCGCTGTTAACTCAACTGCCTCGTCTTTGGCATATGCAACCACAGTACTCCCTGCATTAGAAAAGACAAGTAAGAGAGCCAAAAACATAGCCGGTACGCGCCACCATTTTCTCATCATACCTTTTCTCCTTCAGAATTTATTTAAATAAACGCCTTCCGCGAATATTTACCAAAATAATAAAAACATACTTATATTTTCTCACAAAATTAACCTTTATTTAGTAATATTACAACTTTACCAAGGTTTCGTCAAGTACTTTTCAGTAAAATTCAACTACAAATCCATATTTCAATTGAACTCTTCGACAGAAAGCAGAGAAATCATTCATATCTTTCCAAAAAAGAGAATACCCTTTCCTCGAAAAAAATAATAAACATCATAAATAAGAAAGAAACATAATATCTCCCCTCAAATATTTTATTTTTTCTTAACACCCCCTTTACACAAAAAATACTAGCTTTTTTTTAAGTTTTAAGATATAATCAATGTGTTTGGTACTCAAAAGGGAGTAGCCGGCACACAGGTGCATTCCGTTGCGTCAGAACGATTGGCGACAATCCGCTCGGAATTGAAATGGCAAGACTTTTGTTACAACATTGATTCGTTGTAATGAAGGTCTTTTTTCGTGCAGGCAAAGTGAGCATGCGAGTAAATCGCGGGAACCTGTTCCCAGACGATTACGCAGTCATGCGAACGCGCCCACGACGTAGTGACCGTAGGTCACGGAGTTGGGGATGCGCATAGCGCATTGCCGCACGAAAAACTCGACTACTCTACAATTCTACTCAAAGGAGAGAAACTATGGATTTCTTAATCGAAGGCATAATGTCTGTCACCTGGCAGCAGTGTGTCATGTACGTAATCGGTGCCCTGCTCATCTGGCTCGGTATCAAAAAGGAATACGAGCCGTCCCTTCTTGTTCCGATGGGCTTCGGTGCAATTTTGGTTAACTTCCCGTTCACGTCAGTCTTAGACCAGACCATTGAGGGCGTGGAAGCTGCCGGTATTATTGAATGGTTGTTTGAAGTGGGGATTCACGCTTCCGAAGCAATGCCGATTCTTTTGTTCATCGGTATCGGTGCAATGATTGACTTCGGACCGCTTCTTTCCAACCCGTCCATGTTCTTATACGGCGGTGCGGCACAGTTCGGTATTTTCTTTGCGATTACCCTGGCTGCAATTTTCGGTTTCGACTTAAAGGACGCTGCTTCCATCGGTATCATCGGTGCTGCGGACGGTCCGACCGCGATTTTGGTATCTCAGGTATTGGATTCCAAGTACGTAGGCGCAATTGCAGTTGCGGCATATTCCTACATGGCACTGGTTCCGATTATCCAGCCGGCGGTGATTAAGGTGTCCACCACAAAGAAGGAACGTCGTATCCATATGGAATACAACCCGAAGAACGTTTCCAAAGCAACCCGTATTTTATTTCCGATTATCGTTACCTTTGTTGTAGGTTTCATTTCTCCGCAGTCCGTTTCCCTCGTCGGTTTCCTGATGTTCGGTAACTTACTGCGTGAGTGCGGAGTTCTCGGCACCATGTCCGATACCGCTCAGAACAACCTCGCAAACCTGATCACTTTGCTTCTCGGTATTACCATTTCCTTCAGTATGAAGGCTGAGGATTTTGTACAGGTAGACACCCTGTTAATCATGTGCATCGGTTTAGTTGCATTTATCTTCGATACCTTTGCAGGTGTTATGTTTGTTAAGTTCCTGAACCTGTTCCGCAAGAAAAAGGTTAATCCGATGGTTGGTGCAGCAGGTATTTCCGCATTCCCGATGGCTTCCCGTGTAGTTCAGAAGCTGGCCCAGAAGGAAGAGCCGGGTAACATCATCCTGATGCATGCGGCAGGCGCAAACGTAGCAGGTCAGATTGCTTCCGCAGTTGCGGGCGGTCTTGTTATCAAGTTAGTTCTTGGTATGTTATAAGGAGGTGCTGTGATGAATATCAATTGGGATAATGTGAATGCAACCCTTGAAATCATGGGAAAAGGCATGCTCGGTATTTTCGCTACCATCATCATCGTTATGATTGTGGTGCTTCTGTTTTCTAAGACAGGAACCAAGAAGACGGATGCGGAATAAATGCACATCAGACAAAATACAAAATCACAAAAGGGCTGCGTATAACACGCGGCCCTTTAACAATGCCATTATGTACTTGCTTCTTGCAGGCTGTTTTATAATCCTATCATCCGAAAAAAACGTTCGTAATAAAAGGCGTAGTCCTACTCCTTCCCTCTCTCCTTCTTTCCGATTCCGTACGCCAGCAAAAATCCTACCGCCACACATACACCGCACAGCAAATAGTTTCCATCCACATCCTTCGGAAACAGTTCCGGAAGTGACCCTAAAATAAATCCGAAAATGATTAAGAACGTTTGCTTCGGATACTTACTCATCAGCAAATCCAACGTCTTCGTAACCAACAGAATTCCGATTACCGTACCGATTCCCAGCGGAATCAGCGGCACTATCCGAAGGTCACTGATGCAAGCAATGAGTTCCTCGTAGATTCCCAAGGTATACAGCATCTGAGAAGCACTGACTCCCGGTAACACCAGCGCAATGGCAAGAATGACACCGCCTGCCAGCTTTAAAAGAAACGAACCAACACCGCCTGCCGTCTCCAGAGAAAACATCTCCTCCGGCAGAAACGTCAGTCCGAATACCAGACATACGCCTATAACCGTAAGAACAATCAACCACGCCGAAAACTTCTTTACCTTTGCAGAAGCCAGTATTAACGGAATACCTCCCGCCACCGCACCAAGGAAGAAAAACCGTACATAGCCCCCGGCTACCGGCTGTTCCAAAAGTCCGGATATCAACTTTGCAAACAGAAGCATTCCAAGCCCCGCTCCGAGAAGAAACACGGTCAGGAACAAAATGCTATTTAATGTAGTCTTCTTTCTCACCGGCACCAATCCGCTGACCGCACCAATCAGCCGGTCATAGATTCCTACCAATATAGCCATAGTCCCGCCGGATACCCCCGGCACTGTCATAGTGCCGCCGATCCACAGACCCTTAAAAAAAACTTCCAACTGTTTCATACAATTACTCCTACGAATTCTTCATAATCACCGCTTCCACAATATCTGCCGCATGTTCACAGGCATCCATACAACGCTCCAAATAGGAATAAATATCACGCCATGCAATGACGGTCAGCGCATCCTCCTCGCCTGTGTGAAGAGATCTCATCCCCTCAATATACAAGTTATCGCCCTTCTCCTCCAAATCATTAATCTGAATCAAATACTCCTTCAGCTTGGTAGACTTACGGAATTCCGGGAACTCCTCCATGGCAGTCTTGAGAGCATCGCAAGCCTCAATAACAAGGTCTGTCATCTCGATTGCATTCTGCTTCACCGTATCAATATTGCAAATGTAAATCCGCAAAAACACATCTTCGATGGTATCCGTAATATCGTCCAGATTCTGCGACAAAGAAACAATATCCTCCCGCTCGATTGGGGTAATAAACGCCTTGTTCAACATATGCATCAGCTCATGCTTTTTCATATCGGCCTCATGCTCGATCTCATGAATCTGCTCCCGTTTTTTCGCCATATCTGCCTTAGAATAATGCTTTAAGGTTTCACCTAACAGCGTTGCCGCACGCTGAGAGCACTCCACACACGCAATAAAATTATCAAAGTAGTAACGGTCACCTTTTTTCGCCATAATCATTCTCCTTTAAACTATGTATTCTTTCCATGTCCTATTCCAAATCCCTATGCCAGCAACATAAACAACTGTGCCATCAAAAAACCGATGAGTCCGCACCCCGGAAAGGTCAATATCCAGGTCAGCACCATCTCCTTCACCACACCGAAATTAATGGCCGACAAACGTTTTACCGCGCCAACGCCCATAATCGCCGTAGTCTTCGTATGTGTCGTACTGACCGGAATACCGAAGGTGGAAGATAAAAACAAACAAAAGCTTGCCGCGATATCCGCGGAAAAGCCTTGGAATTTTTCCAAACGCACCATATCCATACCGACAGACTTAATAATCTTCTTTCCGCCGATGGAAGTTCCCAATCCCATCACCACAGAACAAAGAAGCATCATCCAGAACGGAGGCTGTACCGCCGTGGTGGTATCGGACCCGTTTACCAAAAACAGTGCCAATAAAAGCACGCCCATAAACTTCTGTCCGTCCTGGGCACCGTGCATAAAGGACGTTGCCGCACTGCCCGCAATCTGCGCGCCCGTAAAAAACTTGTTGGTCTTTCGGCGCTCCATGTTCTTACAAAGAAAAATCGTCATCTTCGACGCACCGTATCCGCTGGCAAAACCGAGAATACTGGAAAGGCCCAAACCATAGATAACCTTCATCCATTCCGCCGGATTGATTCCGGAAAGACCTCCCTGCAAGGAAATTGCCGCACCGGACAGGCCCGCTATGAGCGCATGGCTTTCACTGGTCGGTATTCCGAAATACCAGGCCGCTACCGCCCATACCACTATGGCAAACATAGCCGCACATAGGGCAATCAATGCCTTTTTGTTATCTCCGTTAAAATTCACCATGTTCTTGATTGTCATCGCCACTGTAGTGTTCACCAGAGACATTACCAGCACACCTAAAAAGTTACATACCGCCGACATAAAAATTGCTATTCCTGCCGGCATACTTCTTGTGGCTACGCAAGTGGCAATCGCATTCGGGGCATCGGTCCAGCCGTTTACAAAAATAACCCCCAATGTTAACAGTACCGCAATCAGCAATACCGGGTTCTCCAACATCTGTTCTAAGAAGTAGGAAAACGAAATATTCATGTACAATCCTCCTAAAGCCGGTCTATGACCGGTTTTTATGTAAGTCCGCGCCACGTCTGCGAGGACAAGTTTAGTATACAGGAAAGTACTGTTAAATCTCTGTAAAGCACTTTGTGGGTTTTGTTAAAAACATATAAAGAGCGTAGTTCCTTTAAAAAGAACTACGCTCAAAATAGCACTTCCTGTTCTTGCGCGGCGGCATCGGGCACCGCCCCCGCGCTATTCAAAACGGAACCACTTAAAGTCAAACTTACAGCCCGGCAGGAACACAAAGTTTACCGTCACTTTCCCGGTTACTTTCAGGAACTCAAATACCCGCTCCGCATATTCCTTACCTCCGGCAAATTCCGCCACCTCGTTTACATCCCCATTTTCCGTGTTAAACCGTACATGAATGGTATTTACCGGCAAATCGCTCTTACCGCAAATCGTCAGTTTTGTCGTTCCCTTCTCTCCGAAGTCCATCTCTTCAAAGACCACAGTTACGTTGTTACCGATGCCGGTAATCCCATCCTCCTCCACCGTAAACGTATCCCCGTAAATCGATGTATATTCCTTTGCGGATAGCGTTTCATAGGCCTTTTCTTTTTTCGTAAACACAAACCCTTTCAGGTGAATCTTATTCTCCGTTACAAAACTGATACTCGTAACGCCCTTGAACTTTCTCGGAAGCTTGTAGGTACGCTCCTGATAGGTATTCCAGATAGACGGCACATGGTAAGTGATTACATCTACAAGTTCACTTTCCGCATCCTGAGGCGCACCTTCCCATATCTCTATTTTGACCGCCACGCTACCCAGTTCGAAAATCGGAAGCGTTATCTCATCCGCCCCGTAGTCTCCGAAGTCTACGTTATCGTAAGTCACGGTAGTCTTTCCGTCTCTGGCGGTTGCCACGCCCCGTTCGTTACCGTTGGTCACCACACCGTCATACCGGGTAAACAGGCTCCCTGAAACAAGCTCATACGGATTCAGAAATGCAGTTCCGATACCCTCTATGGTAACGTCCGTATCGGAAATCAAACGAATCTTATCTCCGCCGTTTTTCGCATTACAACGTACCCGCACTTCACCGTCACCAAGTGCTGTCAGCTTCACTTTCTTCCCGAAAGCAAGACCACTCTCCTTGCTGAAGGAGGACTCTCCCGTCTCCGCATCCGTCAGCTTCGCTATATTGGAATCCACGCCTCCGTTGTTGGTCACACGCCATAAGATGTCCCGATAGGTCGCATTCTCCGGATACACCTTCGCCGTAAGTACTACCTCTTTATGCTCTGCATCCAACCGGTTCGTTCCCTCCGGCACAATATCGATGCGACGCACCGGTACCTCCTCTGCCGTTCGTTTCTTCCATTCGTTCACAAATACCGTGTCTTTCTTTGCCAGCCATCTTGCTTCCGCTACCACATTGTCCTCCGTGGCAGACACTCCCTCCGATCCCTCACACATCTCGGCATGCAACGAAATCCGCGCCTCCGGAAGTCCCACAGAAGTCGCCTTTACTATGATCTCTCCGTACTTCTTCGTTGCGGCAATGACTGCCAAGAGCTTACCAGAGAACAGTCTTCTGCTTGTTGCTTTATAATTATCAAAATCCGTACTGTCTCCGTTATCAAGGCCGACCAGACGTCCCGGTCCTTCCACAGAAACATGAACACGATTGGTCGCATTCTTTACCGGATATCCGTTCGCATCCTCCGTGCCGATTTCCACAAAAATCAGGTCTTGCCCATCCGCTTTCATCGTCATACGCTCCGGCTTTAATACAAGCCTTGCCGGGTCTCCGAAGGAATGCTCGGTATCTCTTGCTATCTCCATACCATTCCCATCGTAAGCCACCGCCGTAATCTCTCCCGGCACATACGGTATCCGCCAGTGCCCCAGAAGTTGCTTTCCGTTTTCATGGTCTATATCATAGCTTCCTTTTGAAGCTCCGTTTACAAACAGTTCCACCCGCGGTGCATTAGAGCACACCCGCACATCCACCGTCTGTCCCAAAGAAAAGTCCCAATACGGGAATACATGCACCATCGGTGCCTTCCTATAATCCGTCCACTCCGCCTGATACATATATGCCTGGTCCTTAAAAAAGCCTGCCGTATCAATCTGCCCGAAATACGAATTCTTCGTATGGTACGGGGTTGGCTCGCCGATATAGTCAAACCCGGTCCAGATAAACTGTCCCAAGGAAAATTTCGCATCTCTGTCGGAGAAAATACAATGTTCTGTGGACTTTGCTCCCCAGCTGGTGGTCGCATTTCCGAGCGATGAGCACTGCTCATCATCATCGCACAATACCGACTGCGCAAACGGGAAACGATAAATTCCCCGGCTCTGTACCGTAGAACCGGTCTCGCTGCCGTAAATGTACCAGTCCGGATGCTCTTTATGATGCTTCTCATAACACATCTCACCGTAATTGTAACCCGCATACTTTACATAATCCGCGCACTTCTGTGCGTTTTCCCACGGCATATAATTGGAACCGATGGTCACCGGCGCATTCTCCAACGGGTCATGGAGTCGCACTGCCTCCGTCAGATATTTCGCAATCTCCAAGCCATGTTCGTCCGCATGGGTATCATAAATCTCGTTGCCGATGCTCCACATAAGGAGAGACGGATGATTTCGGTCCCGTCGAACCCAGCTAGCCACATCTACATGATACCAATCCTTAAAAAAGCGCGCATAATCATAAGGCGTCTTCGACCGTTCCCACATATCAAAGGCCTCCGCCACCACCAAAAATCCCATCTCATCCGCCAGTTCCATAAACTCTTTCGCCGGCATATTGTGGGAGGTGCGGAATGCATTCACGCCCATTTTCCGTAGCTTCTCAAACTTTCTTCGCAATGCCGCCTTGTTAAAAGCCGCACCGAGGCATCCCAAATCATGATGCTCGCAAACACCGTTTAACTTTATATGTCGTCCGTTCAGATACAGACCTTTTTCCGTAGTAAACACAAGCTTGCGGAAACCGATGGATTGTCTCGTCTCATCCACTACCGTTTCGTTCTTGACGAGCTCCGTCACCAGGGTATACAATACCGGATTCTCAATATCCCAACACTCCGGCTTCTTCACAAAAAGTTCCTGCGTATCCGTAACAAAAGCTCCCGTAAGCGGGCTTCCTTCGCTTTCTGCCACTACCGCTCCCTCTGGTGAAAGCACCCGGTGTCTGACATTCACACCGCTCACATCGCCGGTTGCCGCAAGCACTTCCAATAAATTATCCCTACAAGCCCCGGCCGTGTCTTCCACCGCCAAAGCTCCCAGGTTTGTTCCTGCACCGCATTCCGCTTCCGTCGTCACCGTCACCACATAATCCCCGTTATGCTCCCGGGTATGTACATACACACCGTCACTTGCCAGATGCACCTGCGGTCTCGTAACCAGCCACACATTCCGGTAAATTCCCGCGCCGGAATACCAGCGGGAATTCGGACTTTGATGCCGCACCTGCACATAGACCGTATTCTCTCCCTCGCATAAAGCATCCGTAATATCAACTTCAAATGCAGAATATCCATACTTCCAGTCATATACACGCTTCTCATTCACATACACGGTACAATTCATATAAACACCGTCAAACCGCAGGGATACCCGCTCCCCCGACGCCCCTTTTCCTATATCATAGGAAAAGCCTTTCCGATACCAGCCTTCTCCATCCCTATATAAATCCTCCGCATCATAAATCAGCCAGTCGTGAGGCAAATCTATCTCCTGCCAAGCATTCGTTTCTTCCCACACCGCATTTACCGGTGTTTCCAACGGTTTCTCACCAAACATCCAGTTATCGTTCCACAGCCTTTTCTTCGTCATTTGAACCGCCTCCCTCGAATCTTTTCAATGCCTTCACACCGCTTTAGCGCTCTCCCTCTATTACCGTTTATTTTATCACATTTTCTTCCGAAAAACAAAGACAACTTCATAACACAAACCACAAGATTGTTGTATCTTTATTTCAAAAACATGCTATACTAAATAACTGCGAGAGTTAGGATGATCATAGATTACTTCCCAACAAAAAAGAGAGTGCCGTTTTATCGACACTCTCTTTTTTTATAGCGGAAAACATTCTTCTCCCCAGCTCATTCTATTGTTTTACTTCCTGAATGGCATCATGCAACTGTTCAAACAAATCGTTATACCGAATGCGTTCCGAGGAAAGCTTCGTTACCGCAATGTGAAGTCCGAGGGGTATCTCCTGTTCCTCAAATACAAACGGTTTTCCGTTGCTTGCTCTGATACGCTCCGCAATTCCTTCCGCATAGGCCACATCCTCACTGTCCGTTAACAACGTAAACTCGTCTCCGCCGATACGGAAAATGACATCTTCCGCTCCGGCCTCCGCCTCCATCCGGCGCAAAGACTCTAAAATCGCCAAATCTCCCGCCTTGTGGGAAATCTCATTAATCGGTACCAAATGTTCGATGTCACTGCATACAAAATAACAATTCCTTCTCGTCTGAAACAGCTCATACAATTCACTGATATCTACGTTTTTTCGGGCAAAGTTCTCTCCCTCCCGCTGCAGTGGGGTATATAACCGCGGAAACAACGTAAAATGCCGCGGATTTTCCTTAAACTCCGACGGGTTGCAGTCCCACACCTTTTTAAAAGCCCTGGAAAAGGACTCATTGGTACTGTACCCATAGGTAAGCGCCACCTCCAATACGCTTATTTCCGGCCTTTCCCGCATCATACGGGCTGCCAGAGTCATCCTCCTGCGAACCACATAGTCATGGACACTCATATGATTCAAATTTCGAAAAAGCTTCTCTAAAGCAGCCTTGGAACAGTAACAGGCCTTTGCTACATCCTCCGTTTTAATCTCCGACGATAAATTGGACTCGATATATTCAAATGCCGCTGTTAACAGTTCCATTTTATTCATGATTTACTCCTCCGTCTCCTGATACCAGTTCGCCTGTAGTGCAAACATCCGGGCATACTCCCCGTTCTGCTCCATCAATGCAGCATGGCTTCCCGCTTCCGTAATTTCTCCCGATTTCATAAATAAAATGTAATCGCAGACAGCCGTACTCTGTAGTCGGTGGGAAATCATCAGCATCGTTTTCTGCTCCATCATAGTATATATTTTATCATATAATTTCTTTTCTGCAATAGGATCAAGAGCAGAAGTCGGTTCATCCAGTATCATGATCGGGGCATTTTTAAAATCAGCCCGGGCAATGGAAAGCTTTTGTCGTTCTCCTCCGGAGAAATTTACTCCATCCGGCAAATACTCTCTGGTTATCGATGTATCTATCCCCTTCGGCAGTTTCTCTATTTTTTCCCAAAGCTCCAAACGTTCCAACACCTTCCGGATTTTCTCCTTATCTTCCGGATTTTCTGTCAGACCGATGTTCTCTCCGATAGTAAACGCCATCAGATTAAAATCTTGAAACACCGTGGAAAACAAACGATAATAGTCCTCCTGACGTAATGTCAGATAATCTTTCCCATCCACCAAAATACGTCCTTTGGTCGGCGTATAAAACCGCATCAAAAGCTTAATCAGAGTGGTCTTTCCGGAGCCGTTTTCTCCTACAATCGCAAACTTATCTCCTTCCTTTATCACCAGATTGATATCCTTTAAGGTATACTCTTCGGCGCCTTCATAACGGAACCATACGTGTTCGAACACAATGGTCCCGAATTGTTCGGACACCGGCTCTGTTTCCAATTCCTTGTCCCCATCCTCCAAAGCCAGATAGTCTTTAAAATCCTTTAACCGTTCTCCCTGCCAGTTCACTGCGGCAAAGCTGGTAAACAGTCCGCTAAACGCCCCGGAGAACACCAGCACCAGGTTGATATACAAACTGATATCTCCGATGTTTACCTTCCCGTCAAAATACTCCCGTCCCACCAATAAATACAAGAATAACAGCTGGATTACTACAATTCCCACACCGATTAACCGGTCTGCCAGGAAATACCTTTGCTTCTGCCGTTGAATCTGAAATACCTCCTGCTCTCTGTCACTGTATTTCTCCTGAAAAAAGTCCGTAGCGGAAAATACACGAATCTCCTTTCCTGCCACATAATCCAACATCGTATCCAGAAAATAATCAATTCTACGTTGCGGCTGATAGCTTTTTTGTTCCTGTTCATAATTCTTCTTTTGAAAATAGTTACTAACTATGTAATTCAATGCCGCAAACGGCACTACCACCAACAAAATCAACGGATTTACCATGGTAAATACCGCAGCACAGCTAACCATTTTGATTAGATTAGAACCGAAATCCGTCACGGATTCACCTACCAACTGTACCGCAGAAGCTCCTCGGGCCGCACGCATCCGCAACTCCGCCATCTTCGGGCTTTCCGCTTTTTCATAACGCATCCCCAGCGTCTTATCTGCTAACATCACATCGAAAGTGTTACACATGGAAAGATAATGTTTGCTGCGATGCCACATAACAAACGCATCCGCAATCTGCAATACCGTTAATATTCCCAACAAAGTACACGCCGCAAGAACCGCTTTTTTCCCGTTCTGCTCCGACACAGCCAAATTAATTACCTCACTGACCAGATTTGCGTTTACAAAAGGAATCAGCGCCATAATTACCATGGATGAAAACAAAAATCCCAAATATGGTTTGTCCATCCGAAACAGGATTTTGATGCTGTCCGCCATAACCGAAATTATTCTGCTATATTTCTTCATACGCACCCCTCCCGTTAAACTTCTCTGCCTGTACGTTCCACATCTCGTTGTAACAGCCCTTCTTTGCAAGCAGTTCCGCGTGAGAGCCCTCTTCCGTAATTTCGCCGGAATCAAACACTAAAATCCGGTCACAGAACCGGGCGCTGGCAAGCCGATGGGAAATAAACAGAATGGTTTCTCCCTTTACCTGCTCCATTACACTTTTATACATCTTATCCTCGGAAACAACATCCAATGCAGAGGTCGGCTCATCCAAAGCAATGACAGGTGTCTTCCGAAAAAAGCTTCGTGCCATGGCAATCTTCTGGGATTCTCCGCCGGACAACAGCAAATCTCCTTCTTCAAAGAAGCCGCCGATGACCGCTTTCTCCTTCTTCGGAAGCCGTTCTACCCGCTCTCTGATTCCGGCCCGTTCCATGCTTTCTGCCAGACACTGTTCCGCACCGTCTGCCCCCAGTGTAATATTCTCTTCCACACTCATGGCAAATATTTTATAATCTTGGAATACCGCACTCATATACCGCCTTAGGCTGTCTGCCGAATAGTCTTTTATATTCTTTCCGTTGATTAAAATCTCTCCTCTGGTCGGCTCATACAGCCCCAAAAGAAGCTTAATAAAGGTTGTCTTTCCCGCACCGTTAAAACCCACAACGGAAATCTTTTCTCCCGGCCGCAACACCACATTGATATTCTTCAACGCGTAGGTATCCTCTACCGTCCCGTTATAGCGGTACCACACATCCTTAAACTCGATTTCATAAGCGCCGTCGCCAAGTTCTTCCCTATCGTCTCGTGTTTCCTTTCCGGAAACTGTCTCACCCTCCGGCAGTTGCATGCACTTTCTGTAGTCCGTCATAAACCCGGAGAAAATATTCAAAGCCTGTATCGCCTGTAACAAATCCTGGGCCGTATCGGAAAAAGTCAGAATCGCCGCAAAAATCATGGTAAAATCACCTACGGAAATTGCCCCGTCTCTAAGCTTATAAATCAGACTGACCAATACGAAAAAGCGCATCCCGTTATTCACAACAAAAAACAAAATCGATGCAAACCAACAACGTTTCTGGTAATAATCCCGCACCGATAAAAACTCATCGGTACATTCCTGCCATTTGGAAACCACCAGCTTATTCATACCGAACACCCGGAACTCTTTCCCATACTCAAAGGTCCGGAGCAATCGGTTGCAGTATCGTCTTCTTGCATGAGCGGGTGCTGCCTTATCCCGTACCGCCACCTTAGCCCGCATCTGAATCATGCTGAATAATGTGTTTAATGCAATACATACGAGTACTAAAACAAGCGTCGTCCATTCCATGTAACGGAACACGTACAACATCCCGAACAACAAAACAATATCCTTTATCAATCGATACAACTGTTCAAAATATCCGGAGATTCCCTGTTCCTCGATTACGCCGATGGTCTGTAAATCACTGATTCCGCCGGAAATGGCCGTCTTTGCCCGCTCAAACATATCTACTGCGGTGTGCTCCTCCAAAAAGCTGTAATCCGTCCGCATAAACTTCTCTCCCAGCTTTACGTTTAAGCGCACCTTAAGCTTCATCTCCAACACCTTTTTCCCGTAGGTCAAACCGTGCAGAATTCCGTGCAAGCCAAGATACAGTGCCAAATAAATCAAAACCGGCAGAAGGATAGCCCGGAAAGAACCTCCGAACTGCATCGCATCAAAAATATACTTGGGTGCTACCACCAGTGCAATATCCTTTGCGTTTGCAATCAAAATCGTCACAAAAAAGATGCAAAAGTAAAGCTTGCTCTGTTTTAAGGCAACCCCAAGTATATAACCGTGATTCTTCAAACTGTCAAGTAATCTTGTTTTCATGTCCGTCACCACGCTTTCGTAAACTGTCTTGCTTACTTTCACTGTAACACAACAGGAAAACAATCTCTTGACTTTTTGAATTTACTGTTCTGTTTTCTGTTCTTTATTTTGTTTCCTTATCTTCCTTTTTAAGTCCCTCTTCCGTCAACCGGTAAACCGTATCGCACACTTCCTCTATGTACTTTCGGTCGTGAGAGATACTAAGAATAGCTCCCGGAAACTCCGCTAAAATCTTCCGGATAACACCGCCGGATAGCGGGGAAAAATTTCTTGTAGGCTCGTCCAGAATCAGCACATTGGCCTTGGACAGGCTCATCTTAAGGAGCAATACCTTGGCCTTCTGACCACCGGACAACTCCGCCATAGGGTGATCCATTTCGTCCGCGGTATACTTAAGGGACCCGAGATAAGTACGAATCCGGGTACGCTCTTCCTTTTCTCCCGTGGTATCCAGAAAGTCCACCGGCGTCACGGACAAATCCAGTAGCTCCTCATAGTTTTGCGGCATATACTCCGCATGAAGATCGGTTCTTGCAAGGAGCTCTTCTGCCATTTTTCGAAGAAGAGTGGTCTTTCCGGCACCGTTTTTCCCGATAAAACAAATCTTCTCCGAGCCCCGGACCAAAAGCTTAATATCCCTTGCCAGGATCCGTTCTCCGTCCGGTGTCATCAACCGGTCCAGACTGTACTCAATGACAGTCTTTCCCGCAGGCACCTTAGACTCCTTGTCTCCCAGTTTGAAAAAGATTGCCTCCTCCGTCTCCGGCATCTCGGTCATGTTCTCGTCTTCCCGAAGAAACCGTTTTTCCATGCTCTTTACAGCCTTCATCTTCTTTTTCATCATGCTGCCGATGAAATCCCGTTCCGCCTTGGAAATATTGTTTAAACCGCTTCCCACCTTTTGCTCCAGCTTCCGTAGCTTCTCGTCCCGGATTTCCTTTTCGCGCTTATCATTTTGTGCCAGGCGTTCCTGTCGGTCCAAGCCTGCCTTCCTCTCCTCCATATACTGCGTATACGGCACCTTCGCTACCGTAAACTTACTCTCGGTCTTCCGCTTTAACTGCTCCATATGGATGACCATATTGGCAGTACGCTCAATGAGAGTTTCGTCATGGGAAATATAGAGCACAATATGCGGCCAACTAAGGATAAACCGTTCCAACCACTCTAACGTTTCAATATCGATATCATTGGACGGCTCATCAAGAAGCAGTACCGTGGGCTCTGCCATCAAAAGACGTAGTAATTGAGCCTTAATCTTCTCTCCGCCGGAAAGGGTGGAAAGTCTTTGCTCTCCGTAAAAAAACTCCGAACCAAGCCCGAACTCTCCCGCCATCTTACTCAAATCCCTCGGCGTCTGCTCCCAGAACGCCGGCTCCTCCGAGAAGAACTCGTATAGGGACTTTTCCTTATGCTCTGCCGGCAGCTCCTGGGCCAGATACCCCGGCCGTTCTCTGTTTAAAATGCGCTCTCCCTGCCCCTCGGCATAGTCCTCCACCAGCTCCGGGTCGTACATCCACTTTAGTACCGTGGACTTTCCGTTTCCTTCCTCTCCGATCATCACTGCCTTATCCCCCTCGTTTAACACTAGGGAAAAATTCTGTACAATGGACCGTAAATCCTTTTTATGGGTAATAGTTAAATTTTTAATCTGAAACATAGTGCCTCCTAACCGAAGCCAAAAGGAAAGTCTGCTCTCGCGTCGAAAGCAGACTTACACAAATCAAACCTATTTTTACGTGTCTGTGAGACCGGGAATCCATACACTCTCCTGCGCCACGCGCTCCTCACGACACCTTACAAAGGCTCGGTCACTTACGTGCGATAGTCTGATTTCGGCATACACAAACAAACCTATACGATATCCTAGGCTTCTCTCTATCCTGTTTGTCATGTCCGAAGTAAACTATCTGCTACTCATTGCCTCACCTTACGCAAACTGCGCCTTTCTTTTTATTACCCTCATCATACCACAGGTGCCTTTAAAATACAAGCACTAACTTTTCCCACCCTATTCTACGCTGTATTACATCCTATTAGCGGAAAAACAGCAAATCACAATCGCCACGTTCGATTTCATCTAAGGAGAACACCTCCGGTTCATTGGAATACGTATTCTCATCCTCTCTGATTTCCGCGTTACAGGTTACATAAAAGACGATATCATCAAAATCCTCCGGACAGATTACCATACAAGAATATTCAATCCTTACTTTTCCGTCATCAAGATCTTCCTGCACAGACTCCGTTGCCACTATAATGGATATCTCCTCTCCGTCCTTTGCCAACACATACTCTTCTGCCAATCCATACATTCTCGGCATATATACCACACCGGTCTTCTTATCAACCATTCCTCCTCTTGAGTACGGCACTCTTGCTTCATCCTCAGAGAGATACTCCGCCATATCGACAGAGGTCAGTTTGATTCGCTTGGTTCCGTCTCCCAGAGACTCTTCCTCAATGGAAATCGTATTCGTAAGCTCCTTTTCTTCCAAAGAAACCGTCTCCCAGTACCCTGTCTCAGCATTCCGCTTTTTCAACGCTTCCATTCCCTGCCAGGTATATGTCCCTTCTCCCAGCGTGGAATACCCATTTACTTCAAAATAGTTTTCTACCGCCAATTCCGCACCGACTACCGGTTTCTTCGCCGGCTCGGTTTCCAGTCCCTGATTTACACCGAATACTACCATGTCTGATTCTTCGTGCCGGATAAAGTTTAATTTCTTCCAAAGACCGGCACGTTCTATAAATGCTTCCCAATCATACGCATACCCGGTCAGATAAAATCCTGCATCATCATAATCTGACGGACAAACTAATGTATAACGCTCCGTGTAGTACGGCCTGGTTGTAGACACTCCTTCAAACTCCATTGAAAGCTGTAGCTCATATTCTTTCCCATCCTGCTTCAAAAGTGTGGTTTGCAATAATTCTTCATCCATCGGCAAAAAAGCCTTTCCCGTCTTTAGATCCACAAAACCTCCCATAGCAAACGTAGACCAAAGTCCGTTCTCAGGTACATAGGGCTTTACATATAACACTGCTTGTATCACCTTTGTGCTACCGTCATTCTCCGCTTCCGTTACTTCAAAACAATATTCACAGTCTGCCAGTCCCAGAATCGGATTTCCATTCTCGTCCACGTCCTTTACCATAAAGCCTTTAGCGGTATGCCAGCCCGCCCCCAATACTTCAATTCCGTTGGCCTCCATATAATTTGCCGGTACCGGTGTTGCGGTCGGTGCAGGCGTTGCCGTCGGTTCCGGGGTAACGGTAGCCTCCGGTGCTTCCGTTGGCGATACTGCCTCTGTCACCTGATTCTCCGAAGTTTCTTCTCCCTGATTACTTCCGCAGCCTGCTGCCAATGCTAACATGGCTACCGTTGCCAAAACATAAAATCCTTTTCGCTTCATAATCGTAGTCTCCTTTGTAATATTGTCATCATTTTATCGGAAGAACAGCAAATCGGTTTCGCCGTGATCAAAATCATTCAACGAATATACTCTTATCTTATCTCGCATATTTTCTTCCGCCTCATCATGTGTACTATCTTCCGCCGTCTCATACTTGCCGGTTTGGAAGAAGACCGCATCCCCGTAGTCCTCCGGACAAATCAAAACAAATGATAAAGAAGTCCTTATCTTTCCGTCACCCATGTCCTCTTCGCTTATTTCCGCACCTACCGAAATAAAGAATTCCTCCCCGTCCTTCTCCACTACATATCGTTCTGCCACATTATACGTCTGTGGCGGATACACCAAGCCGGTCTTCTTATCTACGATTCCGGATTTTATAAGCGGAGTTTTTGCTTCCTCCGCAGATAGCATCTCGACCATATAGGTGAAAGTCCCCTTAATCTGCTTTGTTCCGTCACCCAAAGACGCTTCCTCCACAGCAAACGAACCTTTCATTTCCTTTTCTTCGACGGAAACAGTCTCCACCTCACCGGTCTCAGTGTTTAATCTCCGTAATTCTTCTATCCCTTGCCAGGTATATTCCCCCTCACCCATTGTGGATAAACCGTTCGCTTCGAAATAGTTCTCCACTGCCAGTTCCGCTCCGTCTACCGGCCTCTTTTCCGGCTCGGTAGCCAGTGCCTCATTCACACCGAACACCAGCAACTCCGAATCTCCGTGACGAATAAAGTTTAATATCTTCCAAAGCCCTAAACGCTCGGTATACGGTTCATCCGTCATATCAAAACCGGTCAAATAGAACCCCGCATCTTCATAATCCGACGGACAAATCAATGTATAACGTTGCGTATGATACGGATACGTCGACGAAGCCTTCTGAATGGAATAGGCCATCCTCAACTCATAATTCTTCTCTCCCTGTTTCAAAGCCGTGCTTTGCTCCATCTCAGCAGCCATCGGTGTAAACGCCTTTCCGCTTTGTAAATCTACAAAGCCTCCCATCACCGCATACACCCAAACACCATCCTCATAAACATATGGAATAACATTTAGCGTTGCTTCAATCGTCTTGGTACCGTCTCCGTTGTCCTCTTCCTCCACCTCAAAACTACACTCATATTCTCCCAGGTCCAAAATTCTATTTCCGGCTTCATCCAGCTCCCTGCTTATGTAGCCTGTATAACTATGCCAACCCGCCCCCAATACTTCAATTCCGTTGGCCTCCATATAATTTGCCGGTACCGGCGTTGCAGTCGGTGCAGGCGTTGCCGTCGGTTCCAGGGTAACGGTAGCCTCCGGTGTTTCCATTGGCGATACTGCCTCTGTCACCTGATTCTCCGGAGTTCCTTCTCCCGGATTATTTCCACAGCCTGCTGCTAAGGCTAACATCGCTGCCGTTGCCAATACATAAAATCCTTTTCGCTTCATAAGTGGTATCCCCCTTTTCGTGTGTAGCTTGCAAGGTAAATTCAACTTACATCCATATTACCATTGTTTTGCCTTATTTGTCAATAACATTTACTATTTATTTCGCATTTTGTAAATATTTCTTCCGTTTTCGCCTCTGATTCTTTGAAAAGTACTACCGCATCCCCTCCGGTGGCGGTACCTGAAACAGCCCGATTTCCGGCGGATATACCGTAAATACCATAAACAGAACTACAAGGACATACATCAAGATTCTAAGTACCCTGGTATCCTTATTCCTACAGGTCATTGCCGACCGGTACACCACCAGATACGCCACCAGCACACTAATCACATACACCGCAATGTTTGCCCAAGCCACATTAAAACCCAGAATACCGGTGTAGGTGTAAAACAGTGTAGGAATCATGAGAAGGCCTGCCAGAATCCCGGTAAACATGGCGTTATAGATGCAAGGATACTGCTGTTCCATCCGCTTTCCCGCCACCAGAGCATACAAAAACATAGGAAAGAACAAAAGCTTCATATGTTCCCAGGTAGACTCATTTACCGGAAAGAACAGCCCGATAAGGAAGCCTCCTCCGGTCCAGTCATACACGAAATGAGACAGGATACCGAGTACCGTGGTTACAAAAAATCCGATAATACAAAACTTTTTTAATTCATTCATAAAAATACCCCCGAGCCATGCAAACTGTAATAGTAACAGTTTACGCAGGTTGGGGGTGGAATTATACCCAAAAAAAGAAGGATGGCAAAAGCCATCCCTCTTCAAAAACTTCTTATGAAACTTAGAACTTGCCAGCCTCTGCTGCTTCCTGGATGGAAACTGCTACAGCTACGGTCATACCAACCATCGGGTTGTTACCTGCACCGATCAAACCCATCATCTCAACGTGAGCCGGAACGGAAGAGGAACCTGCGAACTGTGCATCGGAGTGCATACGACCAAGGGTATCGGTCATACCGTAGGAAGCCGGACCTGCTGCCATGTTATCCGGATGAAGGGTACGTCCGGTACCGCCACCGCTTGCTACGGAGAAGTACTTTTTACCAGCTTCATTTCTTTCCTTCTTGTAGGTACCTGCTACCGGATGCTGGAATCTGGTCGGGTTGGTGGAGTTACCGGTAATGGAAACGTCTACGTTCTCCTTCCACATGATTGCAACGCCTTCCGGAACGC
>SVEN01000066.1 GCA_015057365.1 Lachnospiraceae bacterium
GATACAAAAACTCCAGTTGATACTTCCCGCTGTTTAATGCAGAAACCAGTTCTGAAAGCGTCCACTGCTTCCGCACTGCCTTTCGCTCCGACTTTTTATCAAACACATAACACTGAGACTCATCTTCCGTTTCATATAACAAATGAAACCTCACCTCAGCAGCATCCGTCCGTACCGCTTCTCCCGTAGAATTCGCCTCATGCTCCGAAAGTATCCAAAATCCGTCCTGCGGAAAGTAAAAGCTCAGTATACCGTTTTCAAAAGTTGCCTGTTCGGCTCTGCAGTCATGCAGGCTGATTGCCGCTCCGTCCTTGTCATAATGTTTGTACATGATCTTCCTCCTATCACAATATACTGCAACTTCTTATTCCCAGTATACGGTATTTCCCACCAAAAGGCAAGCTATCATTTTATATACTTCGGCTTCCTCTTTCCTTTCTCCATCCCCCACAGCACCAGACCACATATTGCTCCGACTCCAAAAATCACAACCGTAGCCTCTGCGAAATTCTGCATGTGTCCCTCTAACTCACTCAAGCCTCCCAAAAGCGTCGTATGTGCGAGGATGAAAAAGAGTCCGGTCAGACTGATTAGCAACGTCCCGCGACATACGATATCCCATTTCATATAGCGTACCATTGTGTATGTAAAGACCGCAATTTCCACCGAGAGAGCAATTCCCGTTTGTCGGTGCAAAAACGGTCCTACCTGACCAAGTTCAAGACCAAGCGGCACATTTCCGTTCACCGCAGCGCCCATCATAAAACAATACCAGAACAACGCATATACAATCGCGCCCAAAGAAAGCCCGGTCATTACTTTTTCCACTTTTTCATACTTCACATTTACTTTTCCTTGCATCGTTACCACAAAAGTAGCGGCTACCGCCACCACATATAAGCCGTAATACCAGCGCACACCGATTGCTCCGATATTCGTTGTAAAAAAGTATGCCGCAAACCCTATCACAATTAACAACAATCCATAACTGAACATATTCTGCAGCTTCAGCTTCCTCTTCATCTTCCGCAGTCCGTCCAGTTGCTGTTCCTCAAGCGTTTTCCCCGAAAGCTCTACCGTACGGCATTCCATAAGAAACGCCCGACACTCCTCGCAATCCTTTATATGCTCCTCCACACACTGTTTGGAAGACTCAGAACACAGACCGTCCACATAGGACGGAATCAAATCCTGCACAATCCCACAATCAATCTTCATGTCGCACCTCCTGTAACAATTGCTTCTTTGCACGAAAAAACGTCACCCGTGCCCAATTCTCGCTCTTTCCCAACATAGCTCCGATTTCCTTAAAAGACAACTCACTCATGGTCCGAAGCTTTACCACCTGTGCCACATCCTCCGGCATCCGGTTCAGTACGTCCAACACTTCAGAAAGCTCCACCTTATGTAACACCTGTTGCTCCGTATCGTCCCTTGCCGGTACCTCTTCCGTAAGTTCCGCGAAGGACGTTTTCTTTTCCTTTTCCCAATACTGATACAACAAATGCCTTGCAATCTGGCACAGCCAGGTGGAAATCTTACAGCTTCCGTCAAACCGTTCCATGGACTCAAAGGCCTTTAAAAATGTGTCCTGCAACAACTCCTCCGCCAAAGCTTCATCCTTACACCTGGTATAGAGGAAATGATAGACTATTTTTGCATTTTGCTTGTACAGTTCTTCCATCGTCTCCTCCTTTGTGGTTTCTACTATGTTAATCCGAATTCGGGACAATTCGTTACAAAAATTTTTCCAACACCTTTCTCACGCCCTCTTCATCGTTGGTATCCGTAATAAACTGCGCATGCTCTTTCACTTCTTTCGCGGCATTTCCCATTGCCACGCCCAGACCGGCATACCGAATCATGCTTAAGTCATTCAAACCGTCTCCGATTGCCACCATCTCCTCTCGGGTAATCCCTAAAAGCTCTCCGATTTTTTCCATTGCCACAGCCTTTGATACCTTTTTACTGAAGAACTCCAAAAAGGTCGGCTTTGACGTACAATAGGATACCTCCAAAAACATATCCGGAGAAAGCAGTGCGAGAATCTCTTCGATTCGTTCTGCCTCGTCATACCATAAAATCTTGGTAATCCCGATATCCAACAACATCTCGACATCCTCCGCAAGGACCGGCTCCACTCCCGAAAGCTTTTTATAATCGTGTATCTTTTCATCCAGTCGGTTTCCGTACAATTGATTTCCCGCCCAAACACACATGGTTGTATCGTATTTCAATCCCAATTCCCAGATTTTTCTTGCGTCCTCCCTCAACAATCCCTGCTCAAACAACACCGTATTGTCTTTCGCATCGACAATCATGGCTCCGTTATAGGTAATGACCGGCCCCATAAGGCCAAGAAGCTCCTTATACTTTTCCACTCCTTGCATCGGTCTTCCCGTAGAAACGGTAAATACCAGATCTTTGTCCGCAAGCCTCCGAATTGCTTCTATCGTCGCCAGTGTAATTTCTCCGCGACTGTTTAGCAAGGTCCCATCCATATCTACTGCTACAAATTTAAATTTCATCAGAAAAGTTCTCCCTTTTATTATTTTCGCTTTCGACTTCTGTCATTGCCCGTCCCTAGCCTTGTCTTTTTGCCATCCTCCGCCAACTGATAAATCCGTACATATCATTTACAAAGAACACCACAAAACAAACCACCACCGATACATAATGAATATCCTCCAGACTTGCCAGCACCCAAAGCACAATCAGTACGATATCGTTGGTCGCGTAGGCAAGGGCATAGTACGGGCTTCGCCGGAAGGTCAGAAACACTGCCAGAAAACTGGTAGTCACAGAAACGGTACTGGGCACAAGATTTGCGGTACCAAAGGCCTCTAATATAAAGAAAAACACCACCGTCACCATTGTTGTCAAAAATATCATCCATATCACATCTGCCTTGCCGATTCGATTCACCTGCACTTCTGCTTTCTTACCCTGATACGGATGTCTCAGCCACGCCACCAGCGCCACCACCGACATCGGAAGTGTCATTCCAAGGTACGTAATCATCTCCCCATAATAGGCAAAAGAAAACGAGATAATCCCGTACAAAATACTGAACACAATCATCAGCATCTGGGATACCGGATTCCCCTTGGCTGCAAAAATCAGGGAAGTGACACCGATTAAAGAAGCAATCAGAGTCAGGTAGCTCTCCCTGTCAAACAGGCAAAAGGCAACCAATATTAAAGTCATAGAACCGAACCAAAGAATAAGTTCGGTTTTGTTGAAATAAGTAGTCAGTTTTTTCATATCACATTCTCCTTCTCTCTATCTTATCATATCTGCCGCCAAAAATAAAAGCATCCGCAGACACATCTTCTAAGACCTAACGATGTGCTGCGAATGCTTTGCATTCACTACCCGGTGGCAGTTAATCCTATTTCTTTTCTACTATTACTTTATACACAATATAGGTGAAAAAAGCAAGACCTGTTTTACCTAATCCAACATTTCGTACAGTTCCTCCAACCCTCTGATACATCCGTCCCTCTCTCCGCTCCGGTCAATCCGCACAAACCTACAACCGGCTCGTTCTGCCGTCCCGGCATCCTTCTCTTCATCACCCACCAAAACAAGTTCCGCAAGCGGCACCCCAAACTTTTCGGCAATCATCCGAAGTCCTCCGTCATTCGGTTTTCTGACACCGGAAACCGCGGAAGAGACATAGTAATCAAAATGTCGCATAAGTTCCGCGATGTCCTGTCGGAACCGTTCATCCGGAAATCCACTGGGTAAATCCGTTAAAGCTGCTATTTTATATCCTTTTGCTTTCAAGCCTCGCAACACAGGAATGGTATCCGGATAAAGCTCCGCGCTTAACTCCAAACCGTCCCAAAACACTTTCACGCATTCCGCTATCGGCAATTTGCCTGACCAATGAGCCAGTGCCTTCGCAAACATTTCCTCCGGCAAATATTCTTCTTCCCGGTAATTCACTCTGGGATTCATCTCCGTTAAGCGTTGTATCGACCGCTCTACCTCATCTTCCGTCACCTCATAACCAAACTTTCGACGAATCGCATCAAACCCTTGGTAATAAAACTCTACCCAGGAATGAGGCATCCCCACATATTGCATCAACGTACCGCCCAGGTCAAATACAATCACCTTCATAAACGCCTCCCGCTTTACCGTCTCACAAACTCATCCAGCAAAAACTCCGCCAGTACCACATTGCTGACATCGATGCCTCTGGCCGTCAGGAATACTCTTCCTTCTGCTTCCGCAAGAACACCTTGCGTCGTCAGACGTTTCATCACATCCCCGTAAACCGTCTCAATCTCACACTTAAAACGACGCTTAAACTCTGCCTTCTCGATGCCGCGGCACATCCGAAGTCCCAGGAACATGAACTCCTCCATCAGTTCCTTCTGTACCAATCGCTCCATATCTTCTCGTAAAGAAAACGGATCGTCCGCTCCCCCGATGTACTCCTCCATATCCGTGGTATTGTGGAACCGTGCATTGGACATCAAAGACGATGCGCCCAGACCTACACCCAGATACTCCGTTCCTACCCAGTAAGAACTGTTATGGCGGCTCTCAAAGCCCGGCTTTGCATAATTAGAAATCTCATAACGCTCGTATCCGGCTTCCGCCAAAAGCTTTCCGGTCAACTCATACATGGCACGGTCCGCATCCTCGTCCGGAAGCAGTGCTTTCTCCGGGCCATCCTCTCCATAACGCTTTGCGAACTCCGTACCCTCCTCAATCTGTAGGCTATACACCGAAATATGCTCCGGATGCTGTGCTAAAAGGAAGCGAATGCTCTCTGTAAGCGTCTCCTCTGTCTGTCCCGGAAGTCCGGACATCAAATCCCCGCTGATGTTTCGGAAACCGGCTTCTCTTGCCATCCTCACACAGTCCGCAAACTGTTCCTTTGTGTGAATCCGCCCGAGACAGGATAGCTCCGATGCCACCGCAGACTGCAATCCCATGCTGAGACGATTAAAGCCCAGCTCGTAAAGTGCCACAAACTTCTCTTTGTCCGCCGTACCCGGATTCACCTCGATGGTAACCTCCGCCAGTTCTCCGTTCATTACTCGTTGCAGACGTTCTTCCGGGCTCTCCGCAATCATCGGATCCTCTGAATTTTTCTTTCCAAAACGGGACTTCTTTTTTTCCTTCTTCTCTTTCTTTCTCGGATTTTCATCTTCGAATCCTCGCACAGAAAAGGTATCTAAAACCGTTCCGAATATCTTTCCAATCTGTTCCATGGAAAGTACACTCGGAGTCCCACCGCCGAAATATACGGTCTCCACCGTATAATCTTCTCCATTCTCTTTGTTAGCTCTGATTTCCTCACAAAGAGCATTCACATACTGTTCCTTCGTGGAATCGTCCGACGGAAAGGATAAGAAATCACAATAGGCACACTTTTTTACACAAAAGGGAATGTGGATATATAAGCCCAATGGGCGCTTTTCTGTTATTTCTTTTTTCTTCATACTGATTACCTCATTTTCATAAATGCTCTACACTCTATTTCCGTATCCATCTGAAACCCTAAGGATTTATAAAAAAGAATTGTTTTTTCCGTATTATCGGTAAGCAAAGTTT
>SVEN01000022.1 GCA_015057365.1 Lachnospiraceae bacterium
GAGGGGCAGGTGTTTGGTATCGGCTGCAAGATTTTTACGATTGCCGGTCCTGTAATTTTGTATGGAATCCTGACCAGTTGGGGATTGGGATTGTTGTATTGGGTGTTAAAAGTGTCGGGCTTGGTGTAAGCCCCGGAAAATGTGTCGAAAGGTGCCGTGTTTAAAGCACTTTCGGCATTTTTTTTCTTTTTTTTAAAATTTTTTAAAAAAGGGGTTGACATATTATCAAAAAGATAGTATCATAATGATAGAAAAGATAATATCAAATCGATAATATCAAAAAACAAATGAATTACTTGATTAGGAGGAAAAAAAGATGGCAGCAAAAGAAAAGGTTTGGAACGTTGTGGTGGAGGAGGTTCCGTACAAGGTTACGATGGTAAAAAACAAGATTTCCGTAAACGGCGGGGAACCGGTAAAGTATACGACGCTTAAAAAGGCAGTGGGGGAAGGAAAGGGTTCGAATTATATCGTTCCTTTAGGAAATCAGAATGCGATATTGCGTGTCACCAATTTGGGGCAGGTTGCGTTGACTTTGGACGGTAAGGATTGCTTGACAGGCGAAGCATACGAACCGCCGAAGATTCCGTGGTGGGCATGGATTCATGTAGTTATTCACGCATTGGGATTCTTTTTCCTGATCGGAGGCGCTGTAGGCGGTGCCGTTCAGGGCGGTGTGATTTGCCTTATGCTTGCGATTGCATCCGATAACAAAAAAGAAACTGCGTACAAAGTGGGAGTTTGCACCGCTATTTTAGCGATTTCGTTACTTGCACAGTTTGCATTGGCATGCCTCATTGTGGGTATCCTTATATAATCGGATTATTTGATAACATTTGAAAGCCCTGACCGGATGGTTTGGGCTTTTATTAAAACCAACAAAATTATGACTTGACATATGATTAAAAAAATATTATCATAATAACAAGAGAAATAGTATCAAATTGATAATATCAAAGGAGGCTGCTGCTATGAAGAAGACGTTGATTGTTGTAGACATGCAAAAGGACTTTATTGACGGAGCACTGGGTACCGCAGAGGCGGTTGCCGTTGTGGACAACGTAAAGAAGAAGATAGCCGGGTACCGGGCGAACGGGGATGAGGTAATCTTTACGAGAGATACGCATCAGCAATCTTACTTAAACACCAATGAAGGAAAGTACCTTCCGGTGCCGCACTGTATTGAAGGAAGCGACGGATGGCAGATTTACGACGGATTGCAGACAGAAGGGGCTACAATTGTAAATAAGCCGACCTTCGGTTACCTTGATTGGGCAAAGTATCAATTTGAGGAAGTAGAACTTATCGGATTGTGTACCGATATTTGTGTGGTTTCCAATGCGTTGATTTTAAAGGCGTTATATCCGGAAATCACTGTAAAGGTAGATGCTACCTGTTGTGCCGGAGTAACACCGGAGAGTCACGCGGCGGCACTTCTTACCATGAAGATGTGCCAGGTGGAAGTTTTTGAAGGCTAAGATACGTCAAAGGGGGAGTGCCTTATGATACAATATAACGGTAAGACGGTGACACTGAATCATTTCCCGGACGGAACTCTTCTGCTGAAGGAGATGATAACGGAGAAGGAAGAAGCGGTCATCCGTTGGAACTACGAAAATAACGAAGAAATGGTGGCATTGTATTTTCTTGTAAAGCATTTCCGGGCAAACGGAGTGAAGCGGACGGTGCTGGAGCTTCCGTACATTCCGAATGCCAGGCAGGACAGAGTAAAGAAGCCGGAGGATGTATTTACCTTAAAATACTTTGCGGAGTTTATCAATGCTCTGGATTTTTCGGAAGTTGCGGTGCTGGATCCGCATTCCTATGTCAGTGAGGCGTTGATTGACAATCTCCGGATTCGGACGCCGAAGCATTATGTGGAGCAAGTGATTGCTTGTCTGGGCGGAACAGAGAAACTGCTTCTTTTCTTCCCGGATGAGGGAGCTATGAAGCGTTATTCGGTTATGTTTGATTTGCCGTATGTATTCGGAATCAAGAAAAGAGACTGGACTACCGGAGATATCCTGGGGCTTAGCGTGGCCGGACGAACAGAACTGATTGAGGGAAGTAGGATTTTGATTATCGATGATATTTGCAGCAGAGGAGGCACCTTTTTTCACAGTGCAAAGGAACTGAAGACGTTGGGGGCCGGCGATGTTTATTTGTACATTTCCCATTGTGAGAACACGATTTTTGAGGGTAAGCTTCTTACTACCGATTGGATTACCCGGGTGTACACCACGGATAGCATTTTTGCCGGAAACCACGAAAAAATTACAGTTTTGAAGGGGTAGGAAAGAGAGGGAAAGACCATGAACAGAACGAATCCGATGTTATTGATCGATTTTTATAAAGCGGTACATGCAGAGATGTTGCCGAAGGGAATTACAAAATCCGTATCCTATTTTACGCCGCGAATGAGCCGGGTGAAACGCTGGAACGAGGTGGTTATGTTCGGCCTGCAGGGCTTTGTTAAGACGTACCTGATAGAGTATTTTAACGAAGAGTTTTTCAATAAACCCTTTGACGAAGTAACGGCAGGGTATCGAAGGATTATGGATGCTACATTGGGGGTGGAAGCGTATAAAATCGAAAAAGTGGAGAAACTGCATAAGCTTGGGTATCTTCCGATTGAGATATTTTCTTTGCCGGAGGGAACGCCGGTACCGATGCATGTACCGATGTTCGGAATTACAAATACACACCCGGAGTTTGCATGGCTTCCGCAGTCTTTGGAAAGTCTGATTTCTGCGGAAAGCTGGCATCCGATGTTGGCCGCTACCGTGGGACATACCTATAGAGAAATCGTAAACCGGTATTATGAGTTAACCTGTGACGATGCCATACCGCGGGCAAGAGCCTTGGGAGCATTTGATTTTCGGGGAGAGGAGTGTACGGAGTCTGCCGTGAAGGCGGGAGCAGGCTGGTGCCTGTCTTTCCTAAATACCGCTACG
Organism: Lachnospiraceae bacterium; assembly: GCA_015057365.1. GTDB lineage: Bacteria > Bacillota > Clostridia > Lachnospirales > Lachnospiraceae > SIG307. The sequence goes on from SVEN01000022.1 coordinate 2,955, forward strand.
GTGCCGACCGTTCCGTATTTGGAGCAGAATTACAATTGTGACTGTACGAAAGAACCGGTAGCTTTCGGCAGTCCGAGTACGGAGCATTCCGTCATGTGCAGTAATTTTGCCGTGGATGGGGATGAGATTACATTGCTTCGTCGTTTGTTAACCGAGATTTATCCGAATACTTCCTTTTCTGCGGTGTTGGATTCCTATGATTACTGGAACATCATCGAAAATGTGCTTCCGCAGTTAAAAAAAGAAATTTTAGAGCACAACGGCTGCATGCTGATGCGAGGAGATTCCGGAGATTGTGTGGAGGTGGTCACCGAAACCGTATTTAAGCTCTGGGATATCTTCGGAGGAACGGTAAACAGTAAGGGGTATAAAGTGCTTGACCCGCATGTGAAAGCGATTTACGGGGATTCTATTACGGTACAGCGATGTGAGCAGATATACGAAATTCTTACGAAACGGGGCTTTGCCTGCTCTAATGTAGCATTGGGCGTGGGTTCGTTTTCTTTCCAGTGTATCGAGGAGGACGGTATCTTAAAACCCTTTACGAGAGATACCTTCAGCTCCTGTATTAAAGCAACCTATTGCGAGATTGACGGAAAACCGTACCCGATTTTTAAGAATCCGAAGGACGGCGGATTTAAAAAGTCCCAGAAGGGATGTTGTGTGGTCTATCGGGAAGACGGAGTACTGAAGTATAAGGATGAATATAACTGGAGCGAAGCGGTGGAAGATGAACGGAATTTGCTTGTAACCGTATTTAAGGACGGCAAGCTTGTAAAGGAGCAGACGTTATCGGAAATCAGAAATCTGTTGAACGGAGGGAAATTTTAATGAGCAGCTATGTATTTAATGCAAAAGAAATGAAGGACAGATGCGTACAGTGGATCAGAGACTGGTTTGAAAAAAACGGAGCCGGCTGTAATGCTGTGGTAGGGATTTCCGGAGGAAAGGACAGCTCTGTAGTGGCAGCTCTTTGCGTAGAGGCATTGGGAAAAGACCGTGTCATCGGAGTGTTGATGCCGTGCGGTGTGCAGGGGGACATCGACATGGCAAGAAAGCTGGTAAATGTACTGGAAATCAAGAATTATGAGGTGAATATTAAAGCAGCTCTGGACGGTATTTTGGGAGCGTTGCCGGACATGGAGCTTTCTACACAGTCCAGGACCAATCTTCCGCCGCGTATCCGTATGACTGTGCTGTATGCGGTCAGTCAGAGTGTAAACGGACGCGTGGCAAATACCTGCAATCTTTCCGAGGACTGGGTAGGCTATTCTACCCGTTACGGAGACAGCGTAGGAGATTTCAGTCCGTTGTCAAGATTAACGGTGGCGGAGGTAAAGGCTATCGGAAGAGAGTTGGGTTTGCCGGCGGATTTGGTAGATAAGGTGCCGATTGACGGACTTTGCGGGAAGACCGATGAAGATAATCTGGGATTTACTTATGCAACGCTGGATCGCTATATCCGGGAAGGCATTTGTGAGGATGCGGCGGTGAAGGAGCGTATCGATACCCTGCATAGGAGAAACTTGTTCAAGTTGGAATTGATGCCGTGTTTTGAGCCGTAGGAGGCTTCCGGGGAAAGGAGAAGTAATGAATAATTACAGGATGAGTGAAGAAGAAAAGAGATACCTGGAGCAATATGATATTTCCAAATATAAGCGCCCTTCGCTGGCGACGGATATGGCTATTTTTTCCGTGATGGAAGCGGCGAAAGCGGAGAATTTCAGAAAGCTTCCGAAGAAGTCGTTGAGAATTTTGCTCGTTTGCAGAGGCGCTTACCCCTATAAGGGATGTTGGGCTCTGCCCGGCGGTTTTTGCAGACCGGATGAAGATGTGGCGGAGACAGCCAGACGGGAACTGTCGGAGGAAACCGGCGTGCAAAACGCCTATCTGAGTTTGTTCGGCAGTTTCGGAGAAACGGACAGAGATCCCAGAGGCTGGGTGATTTCCGATGCGTTTCTGGCTTTGATAGATGCGGAGAAATATAAGCTGAGTGCGGGAACGGATGCCCGGGAAACGGCATGGTTTACCTTGGAGGTTACTTCTACCGTGGTGAAAAAGGATGTAACCGAGAAATCCGCACTGATTGAGACGGAATACAATCTCTGTTTCAGGCAGGAGGAAACGGGTACGTTGTTGTCTGCAAAGGTAACGGAGAACAAAACCTTTTGTGACTATCACGAGAATGTAACCTACGAGATTCGGGAATGCAACGGACTTGCCTTTGACCATGCAAAAATTATTTTATGCGCATGGCAGCGTTTGCGTGAAACCCTGGAGAATGATCCGAGAATTGCGTTTGATCTGATGCCGGAACTGTTTACTTTGAATCAGCTTCAAAATGCTATGGAGCTTATTTCGGGGAAAGAATTGTTGACGGCAAATTTCAGAAGAAAGATTGCCGATTATGTGGTGGAGACCGAATATGTGACGGAAGGAATGGGCCATCGTCCGGCAAAACTGTTTATGCGCAATCTGAATGCATTCTACAGGTAGGGAATATATGGCATCGGCGGAATTGTGTCGAAAAAAGTGGACCGCGTTGAAAAAGTCTTGCGGTATATGATAATTGGGAATAAATGGAAAAATTGAAGAAGGGAAAAGTTCTACAGCACTAGAAAAGACTTTGCCGATTCACCGGTTTATCCGGATGTCGGCAAAGTCTTTTTCATTTACGCTGCGAAATGCTATCAAAGAGGAAACAGCTATTTCTTTAAATCTTCACGAATCTTGTCAATCAGGAAATCTACATAAGCACTGTCGGAATTGTCTTCACCGTAGCAGTTTTCCTTGCCGAAGACGATACCGGAGTTATGCTCCTTGGTATAGGCCTTCCATTCCGGAAGCGGGGTACCGTCGATGTCGAGGCCGTTCGGATTACCGGTCTTGATGAAGTTGGTCATGTAGTTACACATCTGACGGGATACATTGTAGTGCTTGCCGGTAAACGGTCTCCAGCACTTTGCCAGGGTTTCGAACCAGAACCACAAATCCACGGAGTGGAAGGTGCCAGGCGCATCCGGTCCCGGAATATCCGCATCAAAGCGGTAGTAGTAGCAGTCCTTGGAATTGCCCTTCTCCTGACGGTCAAGGAACAGACTCTTTACGGAACACTCAATGCCGCTGACCGGAGCGTAGGCGGTGTGACCCATAAAGGAAATTTGCTTTTTGCTTTCTGCAAAAGCAAGGAACTTGTCTGCCTTGTCACCGAAGAACTCTTTTGCTTTCTCCACTAATTCCGCTTCATCCTTTGCCGGAATGGTGTTCGGGAACTCGTCCGCGGTATTACCCGCCATTAACGGCACGTTTAATGCCTGGCCGGATGCGATACGCTTCATCGGGTCACCTACGGTGAATACACCGTCTTCAATCGGGAACATGCGTCCGTGGTCAACCACATACTCATCATACTTGGAGAGCAACCACGTAGCGTCCATTGCTCTTGCCTCGGCTAAGGAGTTGACACCGATATAATCGAAGAAGCCCTTGCCTTGTTCCTGAGCTTTTTCAAAGGTCATCGGGGAGGTAACCGGAGACTGAACCATGTACGGACTGCGGATAGCACCGCTCATGATTACCGCCTTCTGGAACAGACCTTCATTCTGCGGAGTGGCCAGCTGCTGCATCACGCTGCCGCCGCCTGCGGACTGACCGGCAATGGTGATGTTGTCCGGGTCGCCGCCGAAGGCTGCGATGTTTCTCTTAACCCACTTGATGCCTGCCTGCTGGTCAAGTAAACCGAAGTTTGCCGGAGCGTCCGGCTGTTCCTTTGCAAGCTCCGGATGAGCTAAGAAACCGAACAGGTTCAGACGATAGTTTACGGTAACAACAACTACACCGCGACGTGCAAAACGCTCGCCGTCGAATTCCATTTCAGCGGTATAACCCCAGTTGAAACCGCCACCGAAAATCCAAACGAGAACCGGAAGTTTATCCTCGGTGCTCTTTGCATTGGTCCATACGTTTAAGTACAGGCAGTCTTCACCCATCGGAATCTCCGGGTCTACGTGCCATTCCTTACAGTAGATGTCGGTGCCCAGGCCCGGTGTGTTCTGGACGGAAATCGGAGCGAATTCATACGCTTCCAACTCGCCTTCCCAGTTCGGACACGGCTGCGGTGCACGCCATCTGTTTTCGCCTACCGGCGGAGCCGCAAACGGGATGCCTTTAAATGCGGTGATACGCGGGTCCGCTGCCGGGAGACCCTTCACAATACCGTTTTCTGTTTTTGCCTTACGAATCATAATACCCTCTCTTTCTTTTGAGGGCGCATCCGAATTCACTCTTCTTACGATTTGAGGGGAGCTAGAACTGGTTAAGTTCCTTCAATCAAATCGTAAGAAGTGATTGGTTTGGAGTGATGTGCGGATGCGCATCTCAATAATTAATATCTGTTTTAATAAGTTTGAACTGTTCTGGAAAAATAGAAGAATTACTTTAACAGTTCAAAAGATTTCAAGCTTACGTTTCCGCCGCCGCGGTAGGTAAGATAGATTGCATTGACGCCGTCCGGAATGTTGGCCTCGGCTTCGTAGCGCTCCCATACGTTGGTGTACTGAAGAGTAACGGAGCCCAATACTTCCCCGTCCCATGCGGTTTTGATTTCGAAGGTGCCGTTGCCGTAGCCGCGGGTGGTGACTGCGAAACGCTTGATATCCTTACAATCAAAGTACTTGAAGCCTGCGGTTGCGCTGTTGCTGATGTTAGCTACATAGCCGATTTCCTCATCGCCGTCACGGCCGTCCTGCATTACCTTAGGGAAGCCCTCGCCACCTACATAGGCACGCGGCTTGTCGGTGAATAAGTTACAAGCAAGGTAGCCTGCATATTCGCCCACGCCCGGGAGCGGACCGCCGTTTAAGCCGCAGGAGGTAATCTCAACCTGCGGGATGGAACCATCCGGCAGTACGGTAATCTTTTCCGCACAGCCCTGACGGGAATACCAGCCGCCGTTGGTCTGACGATGATAGAAGATGTACCATTCGCCGTTAATCTCCACGATGCTGCCGTGGTTGTTGGCACCGTAAGCCGCAGGCATGTCTGCCGGCTTGTAGGTATCGATATGTAAATCACAGTTGCTGACAATCACGCCGCCGTAGGTGAACTTATCCGTCGGGCACTTTGCGGTAGCGTAGCACAGCTCGTGCATTACCTCGGAAGAATAAATCAGGTAATAGGTGTCGCCGATTTTTCGGATGGAAGATGCCTCGAAGAAGGAATGTCCTTCAAAGCCGGTACCCTCACAGTACATGCAACCCGGGGCAACAAGCTTCGGAGCTTCTAAAATCGTAATCATATCGGAGTCCAGAACCGTTACCAGAGAGCCGGTACGGCTCTTGTCGCCTCTGCCGCAGAAACCGGTGTAAAGGTAGGTCTTGCCGCCTTCGGTCAGAACACCCGGGTCGAACTGCGGCTCATCCCCCTGCTTTTCGCCGAGACGGGTGCCGTCTTCATAGTGAACATAGCCGTAGAACTCATACTTACCTGCCGGAGTGTCACAAACCGCAACGGAAACCACCGGAGCATGGTCAAGACAATAATAAAGATAATATCTGCCGTCCGGGCCTACGGTTACGTCCGGTGCGTAAAGGCACATTTTGCCTTCCGGGTTTAACGGGTCCGAGGTCTTCGGGTAGATCACGCCCTCATAACGCCAGTTGCCGAGATCGTCCACCGGTGCGGACCAGCATACATAGTCGCCCATACAGAATACATAACCGTTGTAATAGTCATGGGAACCGTACACATAGACACGGTCGCCGAATACGTACGGCTCACCGTCCGGAATATACTCCCAGGACGGAAGATACGGATTCAAACCAAGTGCTTTTGCCATAAAAATACCTCCGTAAAAATTCATAAATTTAAAATTCGGGGATGATTTCAAAACGGAAACAAACCCCATTGATTCTATGATAAAACAATTGATTCGTAAAGTCAATTAGAAAGCTAATTGATGCAAGGATTTTTATATAAAAGGTTATTTTGTGAAATGCACCCGAAACATCGCCGCTCCGTGCTTCGGAAGCGTTTCAACGATACATCCGTCGACAACGGCAAACGCTTTCTTATTCCAAAGATCGAAACAAGAATAGTTATCCCCGAACGGAAGAACCGCAGTGACCTTTGTTTCTGTTTCGCCGAGGTTAAAGAGGGCGATACAGAAGTCACCGTTTTCATAGGTGGTTATCCATGCACAGGTTTCTGATTCCTCTGTCTTTTTGCGGAACAGAGGATGGGCGGAATGGGTGTGGTGTAACACTTCAATCAGCTCAGGATTGTTTAATAGGCTCATGGTAAAATCGTCAAAGCCGGTCATGTCGCCGCCGATCATCAGCGGGGAGCGCATGATGCACCAGAGAGTCAGCATGGTACGCTGCTCATCCTCGGTGAATTTGGTACGGTTTTCTTTGCCGTAAACCTGGTTGATCGGTCCGATCGGAAGCATGTCCGCATCCGGCCAGTGGCCGTGGGTAGCGGTAATGCCGGAATGGATACACCATTTTTCAGCACGCTCGAACATGTTGTAAAGCAAATCCCAACGGTCCCAGAAGTCATCGGTGATGCGCCACATATTGGCGTGTTGTTTCATGTGTTCTGCCATATCGAGACGGGCCGGCCCCGGAGAAAGGGAGAGGACCATGTCTCTGCCGCAGTGTTTGATAGCTTTTGCGATGGCCTCTACCTCTGCCACCGGATACCCCCGGCAAATATCGTCTACCTTTACAAAGTCTACGCCCCAGGAGGCATAGAGCTCAAAGAGGCTGTTGTAGTAAGCCTGTCCCCCTTCGGTGGAGCAATTTACGCCGTACATGTCCGTGTTCCAGTCGCAGATACTGCTTTGGGCGGAAATCTCCCGTGCGGTCATGGTGCTGCCTTTGACGGCGGTGTTTTGGTGTACGGCCTGACGCGGAATACCGCGCATAATGTGGATACCGAATTTTAATCCAAGGGAGTGTACATACTCGGCCAGAGGTGCAAAGCCCGCGCCGCCCTTTGCGGACGGGAAACGGTTTATCGCCGGCATAAGGCGGGAGTATTCATCCATGCAAAGCTCGGTGAAGTTATGATAATAGTGGTTCTCTGCGGTAGGCTCGTACCACTGGATGTCTACCACGATGTACTCCCATCCGTATTGCTTTAGATTCTTTGCCATAAAATCGGCATTTGCCCGTACAATGTCTTCGGTTACGGCTGCTCCGTAGCAGTCCCAGCTGTTCCAGCCCATAGGCGGTGTTTTTGCTATCATATATGTGCTCCTTTCAAAATGAGATATTATGCGGAAACGGTGTGAAAGAATTCCGCAAAGATTCGTTTGTTTTATATTAAGTGTAAGGCTTTTCTTACCTTTTTTCCATAGTAAAATGTTGAATTGACATGGAGAAATGTGACTTTTTACAGAATATGCGGAGTGACGGTTTTTGGTATAGTTTGCTTAAAATCATGGAATACTGGAAGCAAACATAAGTTGAAAGGAGTGTATTCCATGGAAAAAGAAAACGAGACAGGCATTAAGGATGATATGCCGATAGGGTTCGGTCTTTCGCTGGCGGCAAATACGAAGGCCATGAACTGTTTTTCGGCCATGCCGGACGATGAAAAAAGGGCGGTCATCGAGGCCAGCAGAAACCAGCATACCAGAGAGGATATGGAACGATTTGTGACAAAGCTCGGAAATAATTTTGAAGAATAAATAGAGAGAACGGCGGAAGCGGAGAAAGAAAATATCCGGAGAAACCGTTCTTTTTGTGTATATATGAAAATATTACAGTAATATGTCGCATGATTGCTGATTTTGAAATATTGATATATTATAATAAAACGAATCATAAAGAAGGTGGGTATACCAGAACGAAAACAGTACCGGATGCGTGAAAATCGACATTATAACAAAATGAACAAAAATACATAATATAAATATTTGCATATTTTTGCTTGCAAGAAAGAAAAAAGTGATGTATAGTAATGTGAATGAAGGAATGTGTATTAGGATTTGCAATGAGGCGTATTGTTGAAAGACAGAGAGCGAGAAGCTTAAAGGAGAGTTGCAGATGAAGCAGAGTAGGCAAAGAACAATGGAGATCAACGAAAAGACTTCCATGCTGTTATTGGCGGGGCCGATTTTTGTTGAGCTGTTGTTAAATATTTTAATTAATAATGTGGATACCGTCATGCTCAGCCGGTATTCCGAAAACTCGGTCGGTGCGGTAGGAAACGCCAACCAGATGATGTTCTTGTTCATTATTATGTTCAATGTCATCGCCAGCGCTACCGGTGTTGTGGTGGCCCAGTATCTGGGAGCGAAAAAGACGGAGAATATGAATCAGATTTATACCCTGTCGGTGGTGTTTAACCTGACCTTGGGTGTGATTTTAAGTACGGTGGTATTTTTGTTCCGGGATACCTTTTTGCGTGTGTTAAAGGTGAGCCCGGCGCAGGTAGAGGATGCCGGTACATATATGGCCATTGTGGGTGGTTTTCTGTTTTTGCAGGCAGGCTACAATGTTATGGTGCAGATTTTACGGTGTCACGGCTATACCCGTGTGGGCATGTTTATTTCTCTTGCGGTAAACGTGGTGAATATCTTCGGAAACTGGCTGTTCTTATACGGTCCGTTAAAGCATTTGAATTTAGGCGTGGCCGGTGTGGCGATTTCTACCGTGACGGCTCGTGTGTTGGCACTCTCTGTGGCATTGTTTATTTTCTTCCGGTATAAGATCGGTAAGATTTCTTTGAAGACGCTGAATCCGTTCCCGGGGCAGATTTTGGTAAAGATGTTAAAGATCGGAGTGCCGTCCGCAGGAGAAAATCTGGCCTATTCTATGTACCAGCTGGTGCTGCTTTCCTTTATTAACCCGATGGGTGAACTGGCAGCCAATGCGAAGGTGTACAGTAATACGCTGATGTCCTTCTCCGTGGTGTTTTCCAATGCCCTGGCTCAGGCAACCCAGATTGTAACGGGGCACTTGGTAGGTGCGGGACGAGAAGACGCGGCGGATAAGCGTGTAATGAAGACTCTTGCCACGTCTCTTCCGGTAGCGATCGGTATTGCGACCTTAAATTTCCTGCTTTGTCCGTGGACATTAAAAATCTTTACCGAGAATCCTGAGGTAGTGCCGTTGGTACAGAAGGTACTGGCGGTAGGTATTGTGCTGGAAATCGGACGTACCACAAACCTTGTTATTATCGGCAGTATGAAGGCAGCCGGAGATGTATTGTTCCCGGTACTTATGGGACTGCTCTGTATGTGGGGCTGCGGTGTAACTGTGGGATATACCTTTGGTGTATTTCTTTCTCTCGGAATCAGCGGTGTATTTATGGGAACCGCTGCGGATGAGTGTCTCCGCGGAATTATTATGTTTGTACGCTGGCGTAAAGGAAGTTGGAAGGGAAAAGCCATCGTGCGGAGAAGTTAAGAGGTGTGCATTATAAAGAAGAGGTAGAGCGGGACGACGCGCGCTTTTTTCGGCGGACTCGATTAATGTGGCGTTCAAAATCGCCGTTATTTAAAAGCTTGGCTAATACATACTGCATGTAGGTAGGAACGGTGCAGGAGTAGAAGCCGAGCTTTTTTTGAAATTCCGGCACCAGATGCTTCGGCAATACCATGTAGCCGATACGCAGAGAGGGCGAAATGGTTTTGGAAAAAGTGTTCATGTAGATGACATTATCCTCGGAGGTGTGGGAAAACAGGGTTTCCTCCGGCTTTTTTGATACGGTAAATTCCGATTCGAAATCATCCTCGATAATGTAACGCCCGTTTTTTACTGCCCAGCGCATATATTCGTGTCGTTTGGAGGCGGAAGCGGTGACGCCGCTGGGGAAGCTCCGGTACGGGGAAATATGCAGAACGTCGGCGGTACAGGAGCGCAGAGCCGTGCTTTTTATACCGTCGTGCCCCAAAGGAAGCATGGTAGTGCATACGTCTGCGGCATGGTACACTTGCTCGATTTTTTTATAGGAGGGTGATTCCAAGGCGTATATCTTGTTACGTCCCAGCAACTCTACAATCAGACTATAGAGGTATTCGGAACCGGAACCGATGATAATCTGCTCCGTATCCGCTGAGATGCCGCGGCTGCGTAATAAATAGCGGCGAATGGCATTCCTCAGTTCGAGACAGCCGGAAGTCGGACTGCGGTCTAAGATTCCTTCTTCGTAATCGCTTAACACGCTTCGCATGGTTTTCGCAAGTACGGAAAAAGGGAATTCAAGTGTGTCATCGACGGCGTGCTGAGAAAGAGGCACGGGAGCAGGAGATATTTCACCGGCGGAAGATAAAAAGATATCTTCCGTACGAAAGCTGACGAAGTAGCCGCTGCGCTCACGGCCTTCTATATATCCTTCTTCACATAAAAGGGCATAGGAATGCTCTACCGTAATCGTACTGATACCGGTTTCCGTAGCAACAAGGCGTTTTGACGGGAGCTTTGTTCCGTAAGGATAGATGCCTCTGATAATATCTTCCCGAACCTGTTTGTAAAGCTGAAGATAGGCGGGAGTGCTATTGTTTTTTTGAATACTGTATTTCATCTGGTATTATAAAATTCTCCTTTTCTGACTATTATCATATAACCAAAATTATTATATACTGAGAAAAGAAAAATTGCAAGGAGGATCGTAAAATGGCACACAATCAGCAGAAAAAAATAGCGGTCATTAATGATTTTTGCGGGTTCGGACGTTGTTCGCTGACCGTGTCTCTGCCGATTATCTCGGCGCTAAAGGTGCAGTGTTGCCCTGTGCCGACGTCGGTATTCTCCAATCATACGGCTTACGACAGTTTCTTTTATACCGACTATACAAGCAATATGAGTGCGTACATAGATGAGTGGAAAAAGCTGGGGCTTACCTTTGACGGTATTTTGACCGGATTTCTCGGTTCTCCGGAGCAGACCCGGATTGTAAAGGAGTTTTTGGCTCATTTTAAACAGGAGGGGACTGTTACGGTGGTGGACCCTGTAATGGGGGATGAGGGCAGTCTTTATGCAACGTATTCCCCGGAGCTGGCAAAACAGATGAAGGAGTTGTTGCCTTATGCGGATATTCTGACGCCGAACTTAACGGAAGCGTGTATTTTGGCGGATGCTGTGTACAGGGAGGATATGGATCGTGCGGAATTGACCGTCTTGTGCGAACGCTTGAGTCATATGGGACCGAAGAAAATAGTGATTTCCGGATTGGAGCGGGACGGTCGTCTGATTAATTTTGTTTACGAAGAAGGAAGTGCACCGGTAGAGGTAGCCGGACCGAAAATCGGACCGTGTCGTGCCGGGACGGGAGATGTTTTTTCTTCTATTATTGCGGCGGATGCGGTAAACGGTGTGGAGTTTTTGTCATCGGTTCGTCATGCGGCGGTGTTTATCGCAAAGGTATTGCGACGGGCGGTGGAACTGGAGATTCCGACTACCGACGGGATATGTTTTGAGGAATTTTTGTCGGAAATCGGAGAAGGGACGGATGGTATAAAATGAAACAGAGGAAACAAAAACAGGTGACGTATATGTGCCTTGCGGGGGTGCTTGTGGCACTGGTGTTTGTATTTACCGCATATCTTCATATACCCAGTGCTGCCGGATATGTTCATGTGGGAGACGGGTTTATCTATTTTGCGGCTTGTCTGTTACCGCTTCCTTATGCTTTGTTTGTAGGTGCGGGCGGAGCTGTTTTGGCGGATGGTTTGACGGGATATGCAATTTGGGCCCCCGGTTCTGCCGTAATAAAAGCGCTGATTGTGCTTTGTTTTTGCAGAAAAGGGAATAAGATAGCAAGCAAGAGGAATTGGATGGCATTATTACCGGCGGCGCTGATTTGTGTAGGGGGATACTATTTGTACGGTAGCCTTTTGGCCGGGAATTTCGCGGCACCGGCGGCGGATATTCCGGGAAATGTGATGCAGGCGGTATGCAGCAGTGTGTTGTTTGCGGTATTGGCGATTGCGGCTGATAAAATAAAACTGAAAAAAATATGTTAATAAGGTAAATAGAATATTAGAAAAAAGCGTGTTTTCGGAGAGGACGGAGGCACGCCTTTTTTCTATAAAGCAAAAACACGCTGCGAAAGAAGTATATTTTCCAAGGAAACGCAGATACTGGATATAAGTTGAGAAAAGAGATAACAAATCGTGAAAGGGGTACTGAATTGTACAGAAAGGCGGAACGGAAATGAGTGAATGTAAATGCGTCGGTGCACAAAGTGTTTGCTTTGGGTCGGATGTGTATGTGCTTGGAAGAGCGGCGGTTGTAGGAAGTAAGGAAGGAGAAGGGCCGCTTCGTTCTTTTTTTGATGTGATTGACGATACGGACCGGTTCGGAGGAGAGAATTGGAACGATGCGGAAAGCCGGATGATGCAAAAGGCGGCCGCATTGGCCATTAAGAAGGCAGGACTGACTCCGAAACAGGTACGTATGCTGTTTGCGGGGGATTTGCTCGGGCAGCTTTTAGCCAGTTCTTTCGGTGCGGGGGAGCTGCCGATTCCGTTTCTCGGTGTATACGGAGCTTGCTCCACCATGGGAGAAAGTCTGTTTTTGGCATCCATGGCGGTGGACGGAGGCTTTGCGGATTGTACCGAGGCGGTAACCTCCAGTCATTTTGCCAGTGCGGAAAAGGAGTTTCGTTTTCCGCTTGCCTACGGAAATCAGAGACCGCTGGCAGCCACCTGGACCGTGACGGGCAGCGGTGCCGTAGTCGTGGGAAATAAAACAGCATTGGAGCGGTGTCGTGCACAACGCGAGGATGCGACCGCAGAGCATGGAGCGGCGGTAAAACAGGGAGTGGAAGTGGTGATTGCCGGCGGCACCGTGGGCCGTGTAACGGATTACGGAGTAAAGGATAAGGCCAATATGGGCGCCTGTATGGCTCCGGCTGCGGCTGCGGTGGTAGAGGCGCATTTGAAGGATTTCGGGCGAACGCCCGCGGATTACGACAAGATTATTACGGGAGATTTGGGCGCGGTAGGTGTGAAAATCTTTGCGGATCTCTTGGGACAGAAGGGTTATCGGGTGGAACCTGTGCAGGAAGATTGCGGACTGCTTATTTTTGATAACGAGCTTCAGGATACCCATTCGGGAGGCTCGGGCTGCGGATGCAGTGCGTCTACCTTGGCGGGGTACTTGCTGGATAAGCTGTATGAAGGAGAGTGGAAACGGATTTTGTTTGTGCCGACGGGAGCGTTACTTTCTCCGGTCAGCGCCAACGAAGGCAACAGTATTCCGGGAATTGCCCATGCGATTGTATTGGAACGAAAACAGGAGGTGTGGTAGGATGGAATATGTTCTTTCCTTTGTGGTAGGAGGGGCTGTTTGTGCGGTGGTACAGATTTTGCTGGACCGGACAAAGCTGCAGCCGGGACGGATTATGGTACTTTTGGTATGCAGCGGTGCGGTACTCAGCGCAGTGGGGTTGTACGGCCCTTTTAAGGAATGGGCGGGAGCCGGGGCATCGGTTCCGTTAACCGGTTTCGGACATACCTTGTTTGAAGGTGTAAAGAAGGCGGTAGACGAGTCGGGCTTCCTCGGTATATTTAAAGGCGGTTTTACTTCGTCTGCGGTAGGAATCAGCGCGGCCCTTGTTTTCGGATATTTGGCGGCTCATGTATTTAAATCTCAAATGAAGGATTCGTGAAAAATTGGTGAACAGGGCATTTTAACGGTGTTTTACTTGCCTTTTTCACTGCATCGTGGTATACTATAAAGCGTGTTTTCGATAAAACGGAGGCACGCTGTTTTGCTTTAAATGTATTTTAGAAAAGAGGAAGATAAGTATGAAAAAGAAGATGTTTGCTGCCGTTGTTTGCGTGGCAATGAGTATGGCACTGTGTGCATGTAACACTACGAATCCGGCAGGCGGGAAGAATCCGACCCAGGCACCGGCGGATGTGACACTCCCGGCGACAAGTACTCCGGGACCGACCGCAACGCCGACAGAGATAGAAGAGTCCTATGCTGAGCTGCCGATTACAAATTATGACGATTATGCGGCAACTACCGTTTTGCCGGAGGGATACATCGGTTTTGAGGTAGACAAGATTACGGAGAAGGATGTGGATATCTATGTCCAGGAGGTTCTTGAGAATAACAAGGACCGGGTGTTAAAGGACGGACCGCTGGAAATGGGCGATATTGCCATTATCGATTATGTGGGATACTTAGACGGTGTAGCGTTTGAGGGCGGTACCGATGTGAGTAAGGAGCTGGAATTGGGTTCCGGTGAGTTTATGGAGGGCTTTGAAGAAGGTCTTGTGGGGGCGAAAAAGGGAGACACCGTGTCCCTTAATTTGAAGTTCCCGGAGGATTACTGGAGTGAAGAAATGGCCGGCAAGGAGGTTGTGTTTGAGGTAAAGATTCACTCTTCCGCAGCATTGGTGTTGCCGGAGTTCACGAATGAATTCGTAACAGAGATTACCTCCGGTGAGTATACCACCGTTGAGGAGTTCCGTATGTATGCCAAGGGATTTTTGGCTGAGGAGAGAAAGTATAACAGCATCATGGATTATCTTGTGGAAAATGCCGAGTTCGGAAAGCTGAACGAGGATTATATTTCCGCAGCCTTCGATTTGGAAAAGCAGTATTATGCATTGATGTACGGATTTAATTCCGTAGAAGAGTTTGAAACGGTATTCGGTGAGGAAGCCAGCGAAGTGTTATGGACTATGGTAGAAAAGCAGATTCGCCGTTACGAGCAGGACAGAATCGTGCTGTATTGTGTGGCAAAAGCAGAGAATATCGAGCTGTCCGAGACGGAATATAACGAGGCTGTAGCGGAATATGCGGCAAGCAACAGCATGACGCTTGAGGAGTTATATGAGATACAGGATGAAGCAACGCTTCGCCAGTCTATGCTGATGGAAAAGGCACTGGAGCATTTGCTGATGAATATTGTTGAGGTTGAGAAAGGGGAAGAATAATGAATTTAAAGGGACGTTCGTTTTTGAAATTATTGGACTATACGCCGGAAGAGATTTTATATCTGGTGGATTTGGCAGCGGATTTAAAGGACAAGAAGAAAAAGGGAATTTTGACCAAGGATTATCATGCGGGCAAGAATGTGGCGCTGATTTTTGAGAAAACCAGTACCAGAACCCGTTGCTCTTTTGAGGTAGCAGCCTACGATTTGGGTATGGGTTGTACTTATCTGGATCCAGCCGGTTCCCAGATCGGTAAGAAGGAAAGCATTGCGGATACCGCAAGAGTGCTGGGCAGCATGTATGAAGGTATCGAATACCGTGGCTATGGTCAGGATATTGTAGAAGAGTTGGCAAAGTATGCGGGTGTGCCGGTATGGAACGGTTTGACCAATGAGTTCCATCCGACCCAGATGCTGGCGGATGTACTTACCATTAAGGAGAAGCTCGGCAGAATTCAGGGTGTAAAACTGACTTACATGGGAGATGCCCGTTACAATATGGCCAATTCTCTGATGGTGGTTTGTGCAAAGCTCGGTATGCATTTTACCGCATGTACGTCCCATAAGTATTTTCCGGATAAGGATTTGGTTGCACAGTGTCAGGAAATCGCAGCACAGACGGGAGCGACCATTACTCTGACCGATGATGTAACGGCAGGAACCAAGGGCGCAGATGTAATTTATACCGATGTGTGGGTATCCATGGGTGAGCCGGACAGCGTTTGGAAGGAGAGAATCAAAGAGCTTTCTCCGTATCAGGTAAATAAGGCGGCAATGGACAATGCGGGACCGCAGGCGATTTTTATGCATTGTCTCCCGGCATTTCATGACTTAAAGACTACTATCGGACGGGAAATCAGTGCAAAGTACGGTATCTCCGAGATGGAAGTAACGGATGAGGTGTTTGAATCCACCCAGTCCGTTGTATTCGATGAGGCAGAAAATCGTATGCATACCATTAAGGCGGTTATGCTGGCTACCTTGGGTGAGCCGGAAAAATAGGGATGCACGGGATTTCTAAGAAATCTAATCATTTTCTAATTTGATTTTTGGCCAAACCTCTTGTATGATAGAGACAGAGATAAAAATCCTGTAAAGAGAGGTAATGGATATGAAGAAAAATAATACGGTCGGTATTATCCTGGGATTGCTCTTTTTGGTAATCGGTGGGGGATATTTGGCAGAAGCACTGGGTTTCATTGATAATTTTACGATTTTCTTTGACGGCTGGTGGACTTTGTTTATTATTGTACCGTGCTTTTGCGGCTTGTTCCGTAAGGACGGTGCTAAGGTAGGAAACCTGATCGGTATCGTAATCGGCTTGTTTCTTTTGTTGATGGCGCAGGATGTGTTAAGCGGTGAAAAGCTGTGGGCACTTTTGATTGCGGCAATTTGTGTACTCATCGGCGTGAACCTGATTTTCCCGAAGAAAGCAGGAAAGACCGAGGGCGGAGATGCCACGGAGGATCGGTTTGACAGAGGTGAGGCAGGGGACGGACAGAAGAGTGCTTCCGGGACTGTGGAGTATGTTGCGGATGCTGAGGTTGTAGAGGACGCGGTATACCGGGAGATACCGGATGCGACAAACAAGACAGAGGAAGTATTTGAGGATAATGCCCAGACCTATGAGAACGTAGGAGATACGGATAAAATTGTGTGCTCCGCGGTGTTTTCGGGGCGGGATATCCGAGTAGACAATTCTTACTTTAACGGAGCGGATTTGTCCGCATTGTTCGGCGGAATCGATATGAATCTGAAAAATGCTTTGATAAGAAACAATGTTACCATTGATGTCAAAGCGGTGTTCGGCGGAATCGACATTATTATGCCGGCTGATGTCAGAGTGGTGATGGATGTTACGCCGATTTTGGGTGGCGTGGAAAACGGCACCAGAGCACCTCTGGGGGCGGATGAAAATACACCGACGGTATTTATCAGAGGAACCTGTCTGTTCGGCGGTTTGGAAGTAAAGTAAATCGGAGGCTTTTATGTACGAGGGACGTGTGGTGCTGTGTGTCAGCAATGCCTATGAGCAGAAGTATTATTTAAACGAAGACTTCGAGGGTCTTCCGAAGACTATAAAGGATGAACTGAAGATTATGTGCGTTCTTTATACGGAGGACGTGGGCGGTATTCTTTCTCTTGTGTTTGAGGAGGACGGTACGCTGGTATTTGAGGTGAATTCGGATGAAGGCGATTTGCTGTACGATGAAATCGGCAGTGTCCTTTTGATAAAGAAGCTGCAGGAGGATAAGAAGGAATTGCTGGAGTCATTGGAGTTGTATTTTAAGGTGTTCTTTCTTGGAGAAGACCCGGGAAAGCTGATTGTTCCGGGATATTAAGCAAAAGGGTGCGAGGGATAACCGATGTTATTCCTCGCTCTTGTGTATGTGTAGGGCTTTTGTGCGGAGTGCGGGAGTGTTTGATGGGAAACGGAAAGGAGTATAGGTATGTTACTTGCCATTGATGTGGGAAATACGAATTTTACATGCGGTATATTTGACGGGGAAGAGTTGGTGACGACATTCCGTATAACGACGAAAGAAAAACGTACCTCGGACGAGTACGGTCTGATGTTTTGCGGTCTGGTGGAAAACCGCGGAGTGAAAAAGGAACAGATAACGGACGTGATTATTGCGTCGGTAGTGCCGGATGTAATGCATTCCCTGACCAATTCCGTTTTGAAATATTTTGACTGTAAGCCGATGATTGTGGGAGCCGGGACAAAGACCGGGCTTCGCATTGTGACGGCCAATCCGAAGGAAATCGGTGCGGACCGCGTGGTGGACGCGGTGGCAGGCTACGAGCTGTACGGAGGCCCGGTGCTTGTGATTGATTACGGTACGGCAACCACCTATGATTTGGTGAATGCGGAGGGTGAGTTTGTATCCGGCGTCACCAGCCCGGGTATTGCAATTTCTGCCAATGCCCTCTGGAACGAGGCAGCAAAGCTTCCGAAGATTGAGATTAAGAAGCCGGAGTCTATTCTTGCAAAGGAGACCATCACCAGTATGCAGGCGGGGCTGGTGTACGGTACTATCGGACAGACGGAATATATCGTAAAGAAAATGATTGAAGAATCCGGATATCGGGATGTAAAAGTAGTGGCAACGGGGGGGCTCGGGCGTATTATAGCAGAAGAGACCGAATGTATCGATACCTACGATCCGATGCTTACTATGAAAGGTTTGTATCTGATTCACCGTCGCAACAAAGGACAGGGGAAGTAACATGGAGAGAAGTTTACAAATCGGGAACGTAAAAGTGAACGGCATACTGGCCTTAGGGCCGATGGCAGGTGTAACGGACCTGCCTTTTCGTTGTCTTTGTAAGGAACAGGGAGCAAGCTTAATTTACACCGAGATGGTGAGTGCAAAAGGGATTCTTTATAACAATAAAAATACAAAAATAATGCTGGAGACCGCGGAGGCGGAACGACCGGTGGCGTTGCAGCTCTTCGGTGAAGATGCCCGGATTATGAGTGAGGTGGCCAAGCGGATTGAAGAACTGCCCTTTGATATTTTAGACATCAATATGGGATGCCCGGTACCGAAGGTGGTCAATAACGGGGAAGGCTCCGCTCTTATGAAGGACCCGGCAAAGGCGGGAAAGATTATTGAAGCAATTGCAAATGCAATCAAGAAGCCGGTGACAGTGAAGATTCGTAAGGGCTTCGGAAAAGACGATGCCAATGCCCCGGAGATGGCGAAAATTGCAGAGGAGAGCGGTGCGGCAGCTATTGCGGTGCACGGACGTACCAGAGAGCAGTATTACAGCGGTAAGGCGGACTGGGAGATTATACGGCAGGTAAAAGAGACAGTAAAAATACCGGTCATCGGTAACGGGGATATTTTTACACCGGAGGATGCGAAGCGGATGCTGGATACGACGGGCTGCGACGGTCTGATGTTGGCCCGCGGCGTGCAGGGAGATCCGTGGTTGTTTCATCGGGTGAATCATTATCTGGAGACGGGAGCGCTGCTTCCGAAACCGGCGATGCGGTCGCTGATTGAGACGATTTTACGGCACGCGAGACTTCAGCTGGAGTTTAAAGGCGAGTACCTCGGCATGAGGGAGATGCGCAAGCATGTGGCATGGTATACGACAGGATATCCGAATTCCGCAAAACTTCGGGTAAAGGTTAACGCGGTGGAGACGATGGCGGAGCTGGAGGAACTGCTTGAGAGCTATGCGAAAGAGGCGAAGGAATACGCGGGGGAATAGCCCGGAAGATATAAGAAGAAACCGGAGCAACGGCAGAATCGTATGTGTAAAGCCTCGTCAGAATAGGCAAAAAGGAGGGCACATTTCGTCGATTCTTAGACAGTGATGACAAAAATTAAAAATATTTCAAATTGGGTGTTGACAATTTAAAGAAAAGAGTGTATGATAGCGAAAGACAAATGTTCGCGAGAGAAAAACACAAGGACGCGATCGTAAGTGAATAAAAGGAGTCAACCGAAACGCATGGAACATGTGAAGTTCGGTTAAAGATGGAGGTAGAAGATTATGGCAAAGTTAAGAGTCGGAATTTTAGGTGCAACCGGTATGGTAGGACAGAGATTTGTTGCTCTGCTCGAGAATCATCCGTGGTTTGAGGTGGTTGCAGTGGCAGCAAGCCCGCGTAGCGCAGGTAAGACCTACGAAGAAGCAGTAGGTGATCGTTGGAAGATGACCACTCCGATGCCGGAAGCAGTGAAGAAGTTAGTTGTTATGAACGTAGATGAAGTTGAAGCAGTTGCTTCTCAGGTTGATTTCGTATTCAGTGCATATGAAGGAACCAAGGAAGCAATCCAGGCAGCCGAGGAAGCTTATGCAAAGACCGAGACTCCGGTAGTTTCCAACAACAGTGCACATCGTTGGACCCCGGACGTTCCGATGGTAGTGCCGGAAATCAACCCGGACCACATGAAGGTTATCGATTTCCAGAAGAAGCGTCTCGGTACCAAGAGAGGTTTCGTAGCAGTAAAGCCGAATTGCTCCATTCAGAGCTACGCTCCGGTTCTTACCGCTTGGGCAGAGTTTGAGCCGTACGAAGTAGTGGCTACCACCTATCAGGCAATTTCCGGTGCGGGTAAGACCTTCAAGGATTGGCCGGAAATGGTAGAGAACATTATTCCGTACATCGGCGGTGAGGAAGAGAAGAGTGAGAAGGAGCCGCTTCGTATCTGGGGCGAGATTAAGGACGGCGTAATCGTGCCGGCAACCTCTCCGGTAATCACCTGCCAGTGTATCCGTGTACCGGTATTAAACGGTCACACCGCTGCAGTATTCGTAAAGTTTAAGAAGCAGCCGACCAAGGAGCAGCTCATCGAGAAGTTAGTAAACTTCAAGGGTGTTCCGCAGGAGCTTGAGCTTCCGAGCGCACCGAAGCAGTTCATCCAGTACCTTGAGGAAGACAATCGTCCGCAGGTTAAGCTTGATGTAGATTACGAGAACGGCATGGGCGTTTCCGTCGGCAGAATCCGTGAGGATTCCGTATATGACTGGAAGTTCGTAGGACTTTCCCACAACACCGTTCGCGGTGCAGCCGGCGGCGCAGTACTTTGCGCAGAGCTGTTAAAGGCCCAGGGATACATTGAGGCAAAGTAGTCGAGTTGACAAAGCGAGCATAAAAAGTCCGCTGGAGAGCGTAGCTTTCCCAGCGGACTTTTTTACTGCAATAAACTTAATTGTATAAAAGTTTACAAACAAGTTTATTGACAAAAAAGAGAAAATAAAGTAAACTATAAAGTATAAAAGTTTACAAACAAGTTTGTGAGGTGGGATATGGAATACAAATTTGCACAGGATCTAGAGATTGTATTAGAACTTACGGGTCTTTCTACAGAGGCCTTTGCCGAGGAACTGGGAGTGTCCCGAATGACGGTGAATAACTGGCTTTCCGGGAAGAAGGAGGTTAGTGAGAAGAATATTGCTTCTTTTTATGAGTATACTTTCCGTAAGGGGATACGGCTGAATCTGATTAAGGAGCAGTTGTACAGGGAGGAACTGATATCACCCTCCGAGGTACTCTTATTTCACGGTGCGAAGTCGAAGATAGAAGGAACGTTACGGACCGACTGCAGTAAACGCAGGAATGATTTCGGACCGGGCTTTTATTGCGGAGAGAGTCTGGAGCAGTCGGCCATGTTTGTGGCTACCTATCCGTCTTCCTCTTTATATATGCTTCGGTTTCAGCGGTCAGGACTTTTGGGGAAGGAGTTTAGCGTGAGCAGGGACTGGATGTTGTTGATTGCGTATTTCAGAGAGCGTCTGGGGGAGTATGCGGATTCGGCGGTGATGCGGGAGCTTGTAAAGCAGGTAGAGGGTGTGGATTATATTGTAGCACCGATTGCGGATAACCGGATGTTTGAGATTATTGATCAGTTTATTGACGGGGAGATTACGGATGAGCAGTGCCGACATTGCCTGTCTGCCACGAATCTTGGGAAGCAGTATGTGTTTGTGACGGAGAAGGCCTTGGGACAGGTAAGGCTTTTGGAACGTTGCTTCCTTACGAGAGAGGAAAAAGAGTTTTATTTGTTTTCCCGACAGGCAAGCTATGAGATGAACCGGGACAAGATAAAGGTAGCCCGCAGACAGTACAGAGATGTGGGAAAGTATATTGAGGAGATGATGTGATGAGAGAGATGGATTATTACGGATTACAGATGTGCAAGTTTCAGGGCGAGCTGTTTCAGGAGTCTCTTAAGAAGACACAGTGCGGTTCCAAGGTGTTTTTGCGACGCTTTATGCTTTCGGATTTGGCGGAGCGTATGGATAAGGACGGTTTCCTATTTGAAGCCACGGATGTGGGAGATGCCTTTATCGAGATCGAGAATCAGTACGGTCCGACCGACTACGGTCAGATTAAGTTTGGCGGAGAGGCGCTGTACTGGACCGGGTATCTTTACCGGTACTGGTCCTACATTTCGGGGAAGAGCAGCAAGCAGCTATACCGTATTGTGAAGCCGGAGGAGTTAGAACGGCTGTATTATCCGTATCATTCCCTGGATCCGGAACAGGCCATTGAACGCATTATGGAAGCAAAGGGCCTGACAGAGGAGGATGAGATTGCGCGAGGTGTAGAAATTATGCGGCGGGTGCGGGCAAAACGGGCATCCGGAGAGAGGTAAGGAAACCGCCTGTAAGAATAGAAATGGGACAGTACTGCCGATGAGGAAAGGAAGACCGATTCGTGTAGGAAATGAAAGAACCGCTCCGGGCAAAGAGCGGTTCTTCTTTTTCTTTCTAATTGTAAGAGGTGTTATTTTATGATTTCAAGTTCATTTCCCTTCCAATCGAAGGCACGGAACTTAACGGAATCATCTTGATGGATTTCGAAATATTTTACCGTATAGTCAACGAAGTGCTGTACGGTTTCCGGACCGGAGTAATCCAAAATCGGAATGTTCGGGTCGTATTTATCATAATCGAAATGAAGATGTATCTCGTCTTTTGTTTTAAATAGTCCACCCTTTACGTTCTCGATATCCTCCAGCATGTTACCGGCGTTATTGTAAATAATGTAACGATAGATATCGTCGCCTTTGTCTTTTAAACGGTATTGATAGATGCCTTCGCCCTTAGCATCGCACTCTGCCATCCAATCCGTAAGGAACGGATATTCCGCAACAGCTTCCGCCTTTGTCGGAAAAGAATGGAAGTTATAATTAAGACCGACAAGTTGCTTGATTCGGATGTGAGTGGAGCCTACCAGAATGCTAAACAGCAGAACCGGAACAATAATCAAGACCGCTAACAACCACTTTAAACCTTTATCCTTTTTCGGAGCAACGTTCAAACGCTCTTTCTGATCCTCCGGGATTGCGGTACCGCACTGCGGACAGTTTGCCCAACCGTTTTCCAACACGTTGTTACAGGTGTGGCAATGCTCCTTTAAGGAGACACCGCAATGCGGGCAAACAGCGAAGCTTTCCCGTACGAGGTTATTGCAGGATTTACAGCGGATGCCGGAAGAATCCGAACGTACAATTAAGTAGATAATCAGTCCCACAAAGCCCGGTGCAAAGGCGGAAAGAAGTGTCCAGAGAACGACATTCATACCGCGACGGCGGGAGTCCTTATACACGTAAATGCCGATAAGAATCGGTAAGGTAATCATAAGAATGATTGTAAGTAAAAACAAGGTTAATCCAAGGGTGCTTAAATTAATAGCCATAATCATCCATCCTTTCTATTCCGGAATTATTCCGGTTTTGTAAAATACAAAACTAATGATGCCGTTGCCCACCAGGGATAAAATCACAAAGGCGAGGCAGCCGATTGCCAATACGGTGTGTTCCGAAAACAGTAACACGCCGCAAAGTAAAAAACAAAGGGATACGAGGAGCGATGCGATACGAAGAAGTCTTGTCTGACGTCGCAGGGTTCTGCGTGCAAGTTCGTCCTGTAACATGCGCTCGGTAAGAACCGGCGGGGTATGTTCGTTAAAATTGTAAATCGGATTCATATGCAAGCTCCTTTCGTAATAATTTTTTTGCCTGATGCAGTCTGGATTTGATTGTACCGGCGGGCACCTTTAGCGCTTCGGCGGTTTTCTTTTCGTCAAGACCGTGAAAATAATGTAGTATTACAGTAGTTCGCATCTTTTCCGGTAAACGGTCGATGGCGGCGTGCAAATCGGAAAAATCTTCGTTTGCATCAGCAGCTACATTTTCCAAAAGTAAATCTTTTTCTTCCGTGCTGGAAAACTGATTGTATACCGGAGAGCGTTTTTGCTTTCGTAACAAATCGCGATATGTATTGACACAGATTCCGGTAATCCATCCTTCGAAGGAACGGACAGTGTCATATTGCATAATCTTTTGATAGGCCTTCAGCCAGGTTTCCTGATACAGATCGTCGGCGTCGACTGTGTTGCCGCACAACTTTACGCACAGTCCGTAAAGTCGTTTTCCGTACAGGGAAATGTACTCGTTGATCAATGCCCTGTCCCTCCTTTCATTAACAGATACGAATCGGAAATGCAAAAGGTTCAAAAAAATAAAAAATTTTTTGACTTCCTCATATGGTGGAAATTCCATCTGTTCCTAAATTATTTATTAAATTATCTATAACATATTGACGAAAAATAATCAATCTGCTATTTTATAATAGTTAATATTGTTTTTCTTTTATTTGATACATATATATAGAAGATGCGTGAAAGGTATTTTTTGACGGAAGGTTTCCGTCAAGAAAAAGGGGTATGTGAAGCAACAAGTCAGGAGGCGAATATGCTTACATTACGTGACATCAAGAAGGACTATCGCGTAGGCGATATGACCGTGCCGGCGTTAAAGGGCGTCAGCATTCAGTTCCGGAAGAGCGAGTTTGTATCTGTGCTCGGTCAGTCCGGCTGCGGTAAGACAACGTTACTTAATATTATCGGTGGTCTGGATCAGTATACCGAGGGTGATTTGATTATTAACGGTGTGTCTACAAAGAAGTTTAAGGACTCCGATTGGGACAGCTACCGGAATCATTCCATCGGTTTTGTATTCCAGAGCTACAACCTGATTCCGCATCAGAGTGTACTTGCAAATGTTGAGCTGGCGCTGACCCTTTCCGGTGTTTCTAAGGCAGAGCGCAGAAGGCGTGCCAAGGAGGCTCTTGAGAAGGTAGGTCTCGGAGACCAGTTAAATAAGAAGCCGAACCAGATGTCCGGCGGTCAGATGCAGCGTGTGGCTATTGCACGTGCGCTTGTAAACAACCCGGATATTTTACTGGCGGATGAGCCGACGGGTGCACTGGACAGTGAGACCAGTGTACAGATTATGGAGATTTTAAAAGAGGTAGCGAAGGATAAGCTGGTTATCATGGTTACCCATAACCCGGACCTTGCGGAGGAGTATTCCAGCCGTATCGTACGTTTGCTTGACGGTAAGCTCATCAGTGACTCCGATCCGTACGAAGAAGAGGTGCAGGCGGTAGAGCAGACCAAGAAGGAAAAGAAGGCGAAGAAGACGTCCATGTCCTTCCTTACAGCACTTTCTCTTTCTTTTAATAACCTTCTGACGAAGAAGGGCCGTACCTTTATGACTGCGTTTGCGGGTTCTATCGGTATTATCGGTATTGCTCTGATTTTATCCGTGTCTACCGGTGTGCAGGAGTACATCGATTCCGTACAGAGAGATACCCTTTCCAGCTACCCGATTACTATGGAAGCGGAGATTGTGGATTCTTCCGCGCTTCTTGCAACCATGATGGGCGTGGATAAGGACGGAAAGCCGAAGGAGCAGCATGAGCTTGACAAAGTGTATGCGAATTCCACTATGTACGATATGGTGAATGCGTTCACGGATATGGAAACGAAGACGAATAACTTAAAGGCATTTAAGAAATATTTGGAAGAGAACGAAGAAATGCAACAGTATATTTCTTCGGTACAGTACTCCTATGATATGGATTTAAGTATCTATACGAAGGATGTAGACGGTAAGGTTGTAAAGTCTGATGTAAACGAACTGATGTCCATGATGATGGAATCCTTCGGTATGGCCAGCACCATGATGGAACAAATGAGTCCGATGATGATGGGCATGGATGTATGGAATGAGATGATGACCGGTGAAGACGGTGAGCTGATCAGTCAGACCGTAAAAGACCAGTACGACCTGATTCACGGTGAGTGGCCGGATGCGTACAATGAGGTTGTGATTCTGGTAGACGGAAGAAACGAAGTCAGCGATATGGTATTGTATGCACTGGGCCTTACTACTATGGACGTAATGATGGAGTCCATGCAGGATATTATGGCCGGAGAAAAGGTGTCCCAGGATCTCGGTCCGTGGACTTACGAGGAAATCTGCGGTATGACCTTCCGCGTGATTCCGAGTGCATTAAAGTATCAGAAGCAGGGCGACGGAAGTTATGTGGATTTGTCTGCTTCCGATGCGGGACTTTCCTATTTGTATGATGAAAAGGGCGTAGACTTAAAGGTAGTGGGTGTCCTTCGTCCGAACGAGGATGCTACCTCTACCTCTATGACCGGTGCAATTGCTTATACCAGTGAGTTGACCAAGTTTGTTATGGAGCAGAATACAAGTTCCGATATTTTAAAGGAACAGCTTGCGGATACGACCGTAGATGCGATTTCCGGTCTTCCGTTTGAGACGGGAGAAGAGGAAGAGGTTTCCGTAGAAGAGAAGGAAGCTGCGGTAAAGGCATATTTTGCGGGACTTGATAATTCCAAGAAGGCAGAGCTGTACGGTACCATTATGGCAACTCCGTCCGAGGCGTATCTTGCCGAGGCGGTAGGAGCCCAGATGGCAACCATGGACGATACGGCATTACGCGGAATGCTGGTGCAGGCATTTGCACAGCAGATGGCAGTAGATGCGGAGCAGGTACAGGGATATGTGGCCGAGATGAGTGTCGAAGAAGTACAGACCTATGCATATCAGGTGCTTGCGGCAATGGTAGCGGAGCAGTATGCAAAGGGTGTGCAGGCAAATTTAGGTACCATGACAGTGGAACAGCTGGCCGGCATGTTTGATATGGCGCAGTTTACTACAGAGGAATATGTGAAGTTTTACGAGGAATATCTTCCGAAGAGCTATTCCGAGTCTACCTATGAAGAGAACTTAAAGCTTCTGGGTTACGCAGATCCGGACAGCCCGTCCGCCATCAATATTTA
Source organism: Lachnospiraceae bacterium (assembly GCA_015057365.1). Taxonomy (GTDB): domain Bacteria; phylum Bacillota; class Clostridia; order Lachnospirales; family Lachnospiraceae; genus SIG307. The sequence goes on from SVEN01000022.1 coordinate 29,482, forward strand.
CGCAGAAACCTTTGAAAATAAGGATATGATTGCGGATCTAATCGCAGAGTACAATGCGAATGCAGCGGAGGAAGATGTGATTGAGTACACCGACTATGTGGCGCTCTTAATGTCCTCCATTACGACGGTTATCAATGCAATTTCCTATGTATTGATTGCATTTGTGGCAATTTCCCTTGTGGTATCCTCTATTATGATCGGTATCATTACCTACATTTCTGTATTGGAGCGTACCAAGGAAATCGGTATTCTCAGAGCAATCGGTGCTTCTAAGAAGGATATCTCCCGTGTGTTTAATGCGGAGACGATTATTGTGGGATTTGTATCCGGTGCCATCGGTATTCTGGTAACCCTCGGATTTATCGTAATTATCAATATTATCCTTCATGCGGTAACCGGTATCGCAAACTTAAATGCGGTGCTTCCGCCACTTGCAGGTGTGATTCTGGTAGGTATCAGCATGCTTCTTACCTTTATCGCAGGTTTGTTCCCGTCCAAGGTGGCAGCAAAGAAGGACCCGGTAATTGCACTGAGAAGTGAGTAAGAAGAGAGAAAATATGAGAGGCCGACCTTTATGTGCGACAGCACAGTAAGATAAAAAGGAAAGGTGTCATCGGTATTCCGATGGCACCTTTCCTTTACTACATTATATTTTGTGGAAAGAGAATTCGGTAAATTATATCTGGGCCAGTTTTGCCGCTGCATCCGAAAGGAGAAGCAGTGCCTGGGATTTGAGCTCCGAAGATGCATAAAGGCCCTTTGTGGCGGCAGTAGCGGCGTTTTTGGATAAATCCAAAGCTTCTAAGTAGTTTTCTTCGCTACAACGTGCATTCGCCAGACGAAGGGCGACTCTGGCAAGCAAAGCCTGTGCCTCATCAAACAGCGGAGAAGCTTCTTCTATAGAAGAAAGAAGCTCGTAAGCCTTTGCGTCGTCTTCGGCAAGATATGCCTCCTTTGCCCGGTAAAGTGTTGCGGCCTCCGGCGGAACTATGGAAGAAACGGATGCCTCCGGGCCTCCGGAAGTATCTGCTCCCTCTGCCGTATCCGGAAGTAACACCGACGGCGGAAGCTCCAGTACCTGCGCCAGATAAGTCAGGGTCTTCACGGAAGGAACGGCGTTGCCGCTTTCAATCTGACTGAGCATATTTCGTGTGATAAAAGAACCGACTACTTCGGTCTGTGTCATTTTCTTTGCCAAGCGCGCTTCCTTGATGCGTTGTCCCAAAAGCTTCGGATCCATAGGGCTCCCTCCTTTTTATAATATACTTGTAAGTAATAACTAGTAAGTGATAACTACTATATAGTAAATAGAAATAATCGCATGTAAATGCTATTTACACATATTATAACATAAAAGAAAGAAAAAGCAAGTACTTTATTTAAAAACAGAAAAAAGTCACAAAAGGAAAAAATATGATAAAAACCCATTGACAAGGAGACGGTGGCGTGGTATTATGAAGTAAATAAAATTTACCCCGACATTTCATGAGGGGAAAAGGAGGGAAGTTTATGAATGCTTGGTGGGAAGCTCTTAGTGTCCTGCAAAAGATTCTGTATTGTATCGCAATTCCGGCCACATTGGTTCTGATTTTGCAGACGGTGCTGGTTATTATGGGATTCGGAGACGGAGCCAGCGGTGCTGATTTCAATCCCAGTGATACATCCGGACTTGATCTTGACGGAGATGTTTCTGCAGGAGATTTGGTAGACGGAGATATCGGGGATGCGGTATCCGGAGACTTCGGCAGCTTAAAACTCTTTACCGTACAGGGTGCGGTAGCGTTTCTGGCAACCTTTTCCTGGGTATCCATTGTCTGTGTAAAGGCTGACATGAACGAAGTGCTTGCACTTGCCATCGGTTTTGTCTGCGGTGCGGCAATGATGTTTTTTGTGGCAAAGCTTTTGCAGTGGATGGCAAAGCTGGCAGAGAACGGTACCTTTAAGCTAAAGAGTATGGTCGGTGAAACCGCACAGGTATATCTGACAATTTTACCGAACGGCGAGAGCGGCGGTAAGGTGACCTTGAGCAGTACCTCACGTTTTACGGAGGCAGATGCCATTACCGAAGGACCGCATGCGATTCCGAGTGGCACCAGAGTGCGCATCGTGGATGTTCGGGGCGATGTGGTAGTGGTGGAAAAAGACCTGTAAACAGCGAATGCTGTGTTCATGGGGATAAAAGAAGTTATTATAGGGAATGACTCAAAGTTAAAGGAGGATTTAACAAATGGAACCAATTGTAATGATTAGTGTAATTGTGCTGATTGTGTTTGCGGCCTTTGCCGGTATCTTATCCAGATATCGTAAGTGTCCGTCCGACAAGGTTATGGTTATCTACGGTAAGGTAGGCACCGACAAGAACGGTCAGCCGCGTAGTGCGAAGTGTATTCACGGTGGTGCGGCTTTCGTGGTACCGGTAATCCAGTCTTATCAGTACTTAGACTTGACACCGATTTCGTTAAATGTAGATTTAAGAAATGCGCTTTCTAAGCAGAACATTCGTGTAGACGTTCCGTCCCGTTTCACCGTAGGTATTTCTACCGAGGACGGCATTATGCAGAATGCGGCAGAGCGTTTGCTTGGTCTTAAGTTAAACGAGATTCAGGAGCTGGCAAAGGATATTATCTTCGGTCAGTTGCGTCTCGTTATCGCAACCATGGAGATTGAGGAAATCAACACCGACCGTGATATGTTCTTATTGGCAGTATCCAAGAACGTGGAAATCGAGCTTAAGAAAATCGGTCTTCGTCTCATCAACGTAAACGTAACCGATATTACCGATGAGTCCGGTTACATCGAGGCTCTCGGTAAGGAAGCAGCCGCAAAGGCAATCAACGATGCGAAGAAGAACGTAGCAGAGAAGGACAGAGACGGTGAAATCGGTCAGGCTCTCGCAAGAAAGGATCAGCGTATCCAGGTAGCAGCTGCAGATGCATCCGCTATCCAGGGTGAAAATGATGCAAAGATTGAAGTAGCACAGTCTGAGGCAAATCGTCGTGAGAAGGAGGCAGAGGCACTCCGTATCGCAACCGCAGCCGAGGCAGTACAGGCGGCAAAGGCAAAGCAGGAAGCATACATTGCTCAGCAGGAAGCAGAGCAGACCCGTGCACAGCTCGAAATGGCAACCCAGCAGGCCGACGTCATCGTTAAGGCGCAGATTGCAAAAGAGCAGGCACAGATTGAAGCAGACGCAGAGGCAGAAGTTGCAAGACGTAAGGCACAAGGTGAGGCAGACGCTATTTTCGCAAAGATGGCTGCAGAGGCTCGCGGTACCCAGGAACTCTTGGAGAAGCAGGCAGAAGGTATGCGTAAGCTCGTAGAAGCTGCCGGCGGAGATTCCGACAACGCAGTTAAGCTCATTCTTGCGGATAAGATGGAGCAGCTCCTTCAGATTCAGGTTGACGCGATTAAGAATATTAAGATTGATAAGGTTACTGTTTGGGACGGCGGTAAGAGCGGTGACGGCAAGACCGCTACCTCCGGTTTCCTTTCCGGTATGATGCAGGCTGTACCGCCGCTTAACGAAGTGTTTAAGCAGGTGGGTATGGAACTTCCGAACTTCCTCGGAAAGGAGAAGGAAGAGGGCGCTGTAGCCGAGACCGTAAAGACGGTTGAGACTCCGGTGGAAGAGTAATCACAAACAAATACGCAGTAAATAGAAGGGGCTGTTGCACTGAGTTGCACAGCCCCTTTGTTCTTGTACAAAAACGTGTCCCGGATGCTAACGAAGAATCTTCGAAAACTTTTGCAATACAGGGTGGGATATGCTATCATAGAAGCATGTGAAAATGATACGGAACGGAGGTGAATCGGTTGGCCGGAAGGAAGAAAAAAGAGCAAGCGGACGCAGAACAGGCGAAGGAAACTGTGACGGAAGAGAAACGGGAAACGGCAACACTGCCAAAGGACAGAGTCAAGGTTTCTGTCCGTACTCTTGTAGAGTTTATTATGCGGTCCGGGGACTTAGAGAGCGGAAGCGGCCGTATGGATGCGGATGCCATGCAGGCGGGCAGCCGGTTGCACCGTAAGATTCAGAAAAGCATGGGAAGCAATTACACCGCGGAGGTGCCGCTTTCAATCGAACTGCCGCTTTCGGACGGAGAGGAGAGCTTTCTTCTTGTGGTGGAAGGCCGTGCCGACGGTGTCATCCGGAATCAGGATGACAGTTTTATTATAGACGAAATCAAATGCACCTACCGGGATGTGAAAAGCTTTACGCAGGCGGAACAGGTCCATCTGGCCCAGGCCCGGTGCTATGCCTATATGTTGGGTGTGAAGGAAGGGAAATTAGGCGGAACGGCGGAGGACCTTTTCGGAGCAGAAGCCCCAGAGGAAAGCGCTCCGGAAACTGTGCCGGAGCAGGAAATTCCCTTCGGCATCCGTCTGACCTACTGTAACATCGAAACCGAGAATATCAAGCATTTTAACGAGGAATTATCTCCGAAGGAGCTGACGGCCTGGTTTGATGCATTAATCAAAGAATATGCCAAATGGGCGGCGTGGGAACGGCGCTGGAAAAAGCTACGGAACGCTTCCGCAAAGGAGTTGCAGTTCCCGTTTCCGTATAGGGAAGGACAGCGGGACTTTACCGCAGGAGTGTACCGTTCCATACTCCGGGAGAAGAAGCTTTTTGCCATGGCGCCCACCGGTGTCGGAAAGACGATATCTACGGTGTTTCCGGCAGTAAAAGCGGTGGGAGAGGGTCTCACGGAAAAGCTCTTTTATCTGACGGCAAAGACCATTGTCCGGACTGTGGCGGAAGAGACCTTTTCCATACTTTCGGACCGGGGACTTATGTTTAAAACCGTGACGATAACCGCTAAGGAGAAAATCTGCGTGCTGGAAAAGCCGGAGTGCAATCCTTTTACCTGTCCGCGGGCGAAAGGGCATTTCGACCGGGTCAACGATGCTCTGTTTGATATGTTGACCAACGAAAAAAACATAACAAGAGAATTGATTGAAGCCTATGCCGAAAAGCATATGGTCTGCCCCTTTGAATTTTGTCTGGACCTGACTCTGTGGGCGGATGCGGTGATTTGCGACTATAACTACGTCTTCGATCCGACGGTGGCGTTAAAACGCTTCTTTGCGGGGGAGGGGAAAAACAACTTTGTATTTCTTGTAGATGAGGCCCATAACCTGCCGGAACGGGCAAGGGAAATGTACAGCGCGACTCTTTGGAAAGAGGAGTTTTTAAACGTAAAACGACTGCTGGGAAAGCAACAACCGCAACTTGCGAAGCGCCTGGAGGCCTGCAATAAGGAGCTGCTGCGTCTAAAAAGAGAGTCGGAGGGCTTTACGGAGTATACGGAGTTTGGGACGCTGGCCATGAGCCTTACAAGACTGATGACGGAGTGCGAGGAGTACCTAAAGGATGACAAACGCCCGGGAACCGAGCGGGAGGCGGTGTTAAATCTTTACTTTGAAGCCCGGCATTTCCTGGCGATGTATGATTTTTCCGATACGGATTACCGGTTCTATACCGCCTACGGGGAGGACGGCTCCTTTTATGCCAGAGTGCAATGCATGCAGCCGGCCAGAGCACTGGCGGAGCAGTTAAAGAAAGGGAAAAGTGCGGTGTTTTTCTCGGCCACCCTGCTTCCGGTACGGTATTATATGGAAGAATTGGGAGGAAACGAGGAGGACTATGCCATCTATGTGCCGTCGCCTTTTGCCAAGGAACAGCGTTTGGTGGCGGTGGCCTGTGATGTAAACTTCCGCTACGCCAACCGCGGGCGGGCGATGTATGAAAAGGCGGCGGACTATATCCTGCAATTTGCAAAAGCAAAGCGGGGCAACTATTTTGTGTTCTTTTCCTCTTACCGGATGCTGCAGGATGTGGCGGAGGTGTTGGAGGAACGGCTGACGGACGATTTGCAGACCTGCCTGCCGGAGTGGGAAAAAGACATCGGTGATACCGCATCTGAAGCAAGCACACAGCCGGGGGAAAACGAAGACCGGCAGAGACCAACGGTCAGCCTGCATCGTCAGAAAACCAACATGACGGAAACCGAGCGGGAGGAGTTTCTTGCCCGGTTTACCGCGGAGACCGAAGATACCCACATCGGACTGTGTGTGCTGGGCGGCATTTTCGGAGAAGGCATCGACTTAAAGGGAGAACGTCTCATCGGTGCGGTGATTGTAGGGACCGGACTGCCGTTAGTGTGTGACGAGCGGGAATTGTTCCGACGTTATTATGAGGAACGGGAGGAGGGTGCCCGGGACGGTTTTTCCTGTGCATACCTGTATCCGGGCATGAACAAAGTAGAGCAGGCAGCGGGGCGGGTCATCCGTACCATGGAGGACAAGGGTGCGGTACTGCTTTTGGATGACCGATTTGCGAAAAGTCAGTACACGGCACTGTTTCCGAAGGAATGGTATCCTTACGAGACGGTGACCCTTGGTTCTATGCCGGAGGTACTGAGGAGTTTCTGGAAAAGCAACCCGGAAACAGAGGTGTGACAAGCGGCGCTCCGGTAATCGGAGATGGTTTGAACGGATAAGCCGAAAATATGTACAAAAATGGAACAGATTGTGAATATTTCCCCGGTGTTATTGACATGGCACCGGGGAAATTTTATACTGAAAATGAAGGAAAATTTGTGAGAATGGGAGGTACTTATGTATTCGGGTTTATTGGATTGTGAGGTTAGAGAAGAACAGGAAAGTACCGGGATGCCGGACTTTTTTATCGACCTGAATCTCAATCAGATTGTGAGAGAGCTACAGAACAATGTAGACGAGTATGATATCAGAAAAATGTACTACCGTCTGCCGGAAAACTACGAAACCGTCTGTTATCGTCAGGAGATTTTTCGGGAAATCTGGGGAAAGCGCCTGGAAAAGTCCTTGGATGCGTTTTCACAAAAAATGCGGGAAACCAGAAGATACAAGGCGCTGCACGACAAGGCGGAGAACAAGCAGCAGTATCAGATGTACTGGTTCAATGTAGTCAGTGAGTTTACGGACGGAGTGGATTTGCTTCGGGAAACTCTTCTGGAGGCGAAGCCGGATGCCAAAGGCCTTGCGGACCTCTTAGGGTATGTAGAGGAAATCTGCGGAAAAAAGCTGTGGGAAGAGTGCCGCAGGGACAAAGAGAAAATAAAAGGAATGCTGTCGAGCCTCCGGTTCGAACTCAGCATTGACGGAACGAACTTGCGGGTGAGAGCTCAACAAAGAGACGAGTACTATTTCGATAATTTGAAAAAGCTGTTTCCGCATAAGTTTTCCGACCGGATGAATCCGGACGGGATTCCGTATGATTATCTGATTGCCAGTCCTTTTATTGCAAATGAGCAGCTGGGATATTTGGAATCGGAAATCGTCAGAATGTACCGCAGGAGACGCCCGGACTTTTTTAAGGAATTGGAAAAATTCTATAAGAACTATGAACATATCCTGGAAGAAAGTATGTACCGCGTGGAGGAGGAAGTGCAGTATTATCTGGCCTACTCCATGTTCCGGAAGGATATGGAGGCCAGAGGCTGTGTATTCTGTGAGCCGAAGGTACAGAACGGCGGCAGTGCCTTTGTGGCTCATGAGGTATACGATTTGGCACTGGCCAGAAAGAACCGTTTTGCGGATTTGGAGGTGGTCAGTAACTCTGTACAGTACCGGGAAGGGGAAAGGTTTTTTGTGGTAACCGGACCGAATCAGGGCGGAAAAACCACCTTTGCCCGAAGCCTCGGACAGCTGGTATACTTTGCCATGATGGGCCTGGCGGCACCGGCGGAATCGGCGGTAGTACCGTTCTTTGAGAAATTGCTGACGCACTTTTCCGTGGAGGAGAGCTTGGAGAGCGGACGCGGTAAGCTGCAGGAGGAGCTGGTGCGTTTAAAGCCGATGATGGAGGAGCAGAACGGAACGAGCTTTGTGATTCTGAACGAGTTGTTTACCACGGCGGCTACCTACGATGCCTTTGTTATGGGACAGAGAGTTATCCGCCATTTTGCGGACCAGGGGTGCCTCGGCGTCTATGTTACCCATATTGCGGAGCTTACGAAGGCCGGGGACGATGTGGCCAGTCTGGTGGCATTGGCGGACGAGAAGGACCACAAAAAGCGTACCTTCCGCGTAGAGCGTAGGGAAGCAGAGGGCGTCGGTTATGCCGGCGATATTGTGGATAAACATCACCTGGGCTATGAAGAACTGTGCAAACGACTGGATGAGGGAGGGCTGACGAAATGAAGGTAACGTTACTGTATCCCGACAGAGAGTGGGGAAGAGAAAAGCTCTACTTTGACCGGGAGGAAATCGTTAAGGATTTGAACTTACATATTTTGTTCCGTGCGGCAGCCTCTCTTTACGACGAAGCGGCAGAGGCGGGGAAAACCGTGCAGGTAGCGAAAGAGCGGAACAATGATATTATGGATATGATGAAGCGTGTCATGCTGACGCCGCTTACAACCCCGGAGGAGGTGCTGTATCGTCAGCAGATGGTAAAAGAAGCCATCTCCAACTATGACCGGATGGATGAGTTTTACCGTAGAGTGAAGGCTGCGGTGGACGATATTGCAAAGTATACCACGGCAAAAAAGAAACAAAGCTACGGCAGCGGTACGGATTTGGGCCGGCGAAACGTGGCAAACGTGGAGTATCTGGAGCATATGGTACACCACATCGGCAGGGTGAGGGATGCGCTGGAGGATTGGAGCCCACGCTTTGTGACGCCGGAAATGAAAAAGTTTTCGGAGGCCTTCTTTGAAGAATACTCGGCGGAGTTTATGCTTTGTCTGGAAAAGGTGGTAAGGGATTTACGTTCCTCCCTGACGGACGGAATTATCGACGTGACGGCGTCTCTGGGACCGGGACTTTTTATGTCCTCCATGACGTTAACCGATATTTGGGAGTCCAATAAAATAAAGCTTACCTTCTTGAAAAATGCGGCGGACCGGTTCGGAAAGTTCTGTAAGCAGTTGTTTACGGTGGAAGAGCTGGTATTCGAGGGAGAAAACCAGAACCTCTGGCAGGATATCTATGACATAAAAAATGCGGCCTTGGGCGGTCTTATGCGTCCGTTTGAAGGTTTTTTGGAGGAGCAGGAGGTATTCTTCTCAAAGCTCCACTCCCAGGCGGCGTTTTTGATGGGGGCGGCCAACTTATACCGCAGAATGAAGCGGATGAATGTGGATATCTGTTTCCCGGAAATCATTGACAGGAAGCATATCCGCTTTGAAGGTCTGGTGGAGCTGAGCCTTGCCATTAATACGCTACGTTGTCCGGTGGACAATTCCCTGCAGGCAAGCGATAAGCGTCTGCTGGTGGTAACCGGAGCCAACCAGGGCGGTAAATCCACCTATTTGCGCAGTATCGGTATTGCCCAGATTATGATGCAGTGCGGCATGTATGTTCCGGCAAAGAGCTTTGCCAGCGGACTGTACAGCCGGGTATTTACCCACTTTACCCGCAGAGAGGACAGCGCCATGAACAGCGGCCGTCTCGATGAGGAGCTGGGCAGAATGGAGCGCATCATCGACAATCTGACCCAGGATTCTGTCCTGTTTTTAAACGAGTCCTTTGCCACCACCACGGAGAAGGAAGGCTCCATTATCGCGGAGGATATCACCACCGCTCTCTACGAGCGAGGCATCCGTGTTATGATGGTCACCCACCTGATGGCCTTTGCCCAGAGCTGCTACGCGAAAAAGTTAGAGCACGCAGTCTTCCTGTCCGCAGAGCGAAAAGAGGACGGAGAACGTACCTTCCGCATGGTGGAACAGGAACCGGAGCTGACCAGTTACGGATTGGATTTGTATGACAGTGTGTTGAGAAAAAATCATTGACAGCACCCCTATTTCATTGGTATTATTAAACTTAAGGTGCTTTGCGTAAGAACAGAGAGCGCGCAAAGGCAAAGAAAGGAGAACTAACATGTATTATTTAGGTGTAGATTTAGGTACCTCCTCCGTGAAGCTTGTGCTGATGGAGAGTGACGGTAAGATTGTGAAGACCGCAAGCCGTGAGTACGGTTTGTCCTTCCCGAAGCCGGGCTGGTCCGAGCAGAATCCGGAGGATTGGTTCGCAGGCTTTGAGAGCGGTATTGCAGAGATTTTTGACGGTCTCGATAAGAGCAAGCTTGCAGGTATCAGCTTCGGCGGACAGATGCACGGCCTTGTTATCTTAGATGAGAACGATAAGGTAATTCGTCCGGCCATCCTTTGGAACGACGGCAGAACCCAGGAGGAGTGTGACTACTTAAACAAGACCATCGGTCGTGAGAAGATTTCCTCTTACACCGCAAATATGGCGCTGACCGGTTTCACCGCTCCGAAGATTCTTTGGGTGAAGAAGAACGAGCCGGATAACTTTGCAAAGATTAAGAAGATTATGCTTCCGAAGGACTACCTTGCATACCTTCTTTCCGGTGTACACTGCACCGATGCTTCCGATGCTGCAGGTATGCTT
>SVEN01000023.1 GCA_015057365.1 Lachnospiraceae bacterium
AGTTGCGGAAGGGATATGATGATATAGAAGCAGGAAAGGTGCAAGACGCAGCAAGTGCATTTGCTAAATTTAGGGGGAATCATTAGGGTGAAACAATATAGGGTTGAGATTACGGAACATGCATTGGTTGATATGGAACAACTTTATGACCATATTGCTTATGCATTGCTTGCACCGGAAAATGCTATGGGTCAATACAATCGAATTGCGGAAAGTATATTAAAGTTGGATATTTTCCCGGAACGTTTTCGAATTATGGATTCGGAGCCGGAACATTCCATGGAAATTCGGAGAATGTTGGTAGATAATTATTCAGTGTTTTATGTTATTAAAGAAGACAGAGTTATTGTAACGGATGTGTTGTACAGTGCTTCGGATATTAAGAATCGTCTGAGGGGAGAAATATGATGATGAAAATAAGTCGTAAGAAATTTGTTTTCTTACGACTTGTTTTGTAGGAGTGTATATGGACTTTAGAGACTGCATAAATCAAAACCAATTTGTCCTCATGGAAGGCGCCTTGGGGGAACGATTAAAAAGAGAATACAGTATTACTTTCGATGAGCAGATTGCTATGGCAGGCTTGATTTACGAGGAAAAAGGTGCGTTTGCTTTAAATGCTTTATGGAACGAGTATAGCGGATGCCATCCGTTATATAGACTCTGTTACAACAAACCGGCCGGTTTGCTATATGACCAACTGCGTCCATCCGAGTATTGTGCGGAAAGCACTGTCACAGTCCTTTAACCGGAATGAGATGGTACGGGAGCGGTTCCGGGGAATACAGGCAAATACCTCCCCGTTATCCTATGCGGAGCTTGACGGAGCGGAGGATTTGCACTGCTCGGAGCCGGAGGATTTTGCAGAGGAAATGATAAAGCTGCAAAGTGTTGCGGATATTAAAATCTGGGGCGGCTGTTGCGGAACGGATTGCAGGCATATGGCGTGCGTGACGAGGAAATTGAGAGGGTGACCCTTTTTTCTTAAAAGCATGTAAGATTCCCCCTGCAAAAGTGGTGTATATAGGTGAGAGGAGGATTGAAATGGAGGATAGAAAAATAGTCCGGTTATTGTTTGCCAGAGCAGAGAATGCCATCAGTGAATTGAGTGCAAGGTTCGGCAAGCAGTTACACCGTATTGCCTATAATATCCTGGGAAACAAGATGGATGCGGAAGAATGTACCAATGATACGTATTTGGCACTTTGGAATGCGATTCCGCCGGTTTCGCCGGATCCGTTGGCACCCTATGTATACCGCACCGGGAGAAATACTGCGTTAAAAAGACTGCATAGAGATACTGCGAAGAAACGAGACAGTCGCTATGATATTTCTTTGGAGGAACTGAACGGCTGTCTGCCGGGAGGAGATTTGGAACAGGTCATTGATGCAAGGGAATTGGGACGCGCCATGGACCGCTTTTTGGAGTCGAAATCAAAGGAAAACCGCTATATTTTCATAAGACGATATTGGTACGGGGATTCTGTGGGGGAGATTGCAAAGGAGCTTCATATGCAGGAAAATGCGGTTTCTGTAAGACTCAACCGAATCAGAGCCGGTTTGAAGGAGTACCTGGAAAAGGAGGGGTATCACTATGGAGTATGAGGAAATTATAACCGCATTAGAGGAAATCAGTGATAAGCATATTGCAGAGGCAGAGAAGCCGCCGAAGAAAAAAGCAAAGACCTTCTTAAAGATAGCGGTGGCAGCGGTATTGGTCATTGCCATCGGTGTTACGGCATTGTCTGCACCTGCGAGAATTCGCGCGGATGTCATTGCGGAGGCCTCCGAGTCGAGAGCGATGGAGTGGCCGGATCCGCAAACTTATAAAGACCATGATGTGTGGAGAACAGACGTGGATCAGTGGAATGCCGAGAGAGAGGCGCGTGGCGAAATAACCGCACAGGCGCTGTCGGGTCTGAGTGCCTTCTTTAAAGAAGGAAACGGCCACTTTTTGCAGACAGAGAAAAACGAAAATAAGCTATGGTCTCCGGTAAATGCGTATATCGGCCTGGCGATGACGACAGAGCTGACAGACGGAGAGACAAAGCAACAGGTTCTTGACTTGCTTGGCGTAGAAAATACGGAGGAGCTCCGCAAACAGGTGAGCGCGGTATGGGAGAGTGCGTATCGGGGCGATTCCAACGAGGTGTGCGTGCTTGCAAACTCCCTGTGGCTGGAAAACAGCCTACAGTATAACCAAGAGGCGACGGATGCACTGGGGTATCACTATTATGCGTCTGTCTATCAGGGAGATTTGGGCAGTACTAAGATAAATAAGGACATCGCAGCATGGATTAACAACAATACCGGCAATTTTTTAGAAGACAGTACAAAGGGGATTGCTTTATCGCCGGAAACCGTTATGGCGATATATTCCACTCTGTATTTTCAGGCAAAATGGTCGGATGAATTTTCGGAGAGTAAGAATACAGAAGACGTATTTCATGCACCGGAGGGGGATACCCGGGCTGTTTACATGAATAAGAAATTGGAGCAGATGGACTATTATTGGGGGGAAACGTTCAGCGCCGTGAATCTGTGGCTGAAAAACGGAAGCAGTATGTGGTTTATTCTTCCGGATGAAGGAAAGACGGTGAATGATGTACTAAGTGACGAAACCTATATGGAAATGGTTTTGTCAAATCAGTGGGGAGACAGTAAGTATATGAAGGTAAACCTTTCCGTTCCGAAGTTTGATGTGGCTTCTACGACGGATTTGAGTGAAGGACTGAAAGACATGGGCGTAACGGATGTGTTTACGGAAGGTGCTGCCGATTTTTCGGAGCTGACGGCGGATTACCCGATTTATCTGACCGGGGCGAACCAGTCCGTCCGGGTGCAGATTGATGAAGAGGGCGTCAAGGCGGCGGTCTACTTTGAGATGAAGGGCGCAGGAAGTGCCGCACCGCCGGAGGAGATTATTGATTTTGTATTGGACAGACCGTTTTTGTTTGTGATTGAAAAGGAAAATGTCCCGTTGTTCGCAGGCTGTGTAAACAGTCCGGAGAAGTAACACAAGGTGTATGAAAGGCTGTTTCGAGGTGGAGGAGAATACCGGAGAGGCAGCCTTTCTTTTTGATGTAAGCACGATGGAACGAAAAAATAAACGGCATTTACAAATCTTTTAAAAAATATAAGGAAATCTCCCTCGCTTCGTCGTATAATAAGTGAAAGGGGCAAACGCCCCGGTCAGGAGGAAACCAAATGGATTACGGTGCCTGTAGCTACCGCCGTTTTCTGGATGGGGAGGAAAGTGCCTTTGACGAGATTATGAAAGAATTGTTTCACGGTCTGGTGTTCTTTGTGGACCGTTATGTGCATGATACGCACGCTGCCGAGGATATTGCCATCGATGCGTTTTCGGATTTGATTGTACATAAGCACCGGTATAATTTCAAGGTGTCGCTAAAGACCTATTTGTACATGATAGGAAGGAGCCGCGCTTTGGATTATCTCAAGCATCGGAAGGTGATTGAATTTACGGAGCTAACCGAAGAGACGGAGCTGGCTTCCGAGGAGAAGACCTTGGAGGAGTGTGTGCTGACCGAGGAGAGGAAACGTACCGTAAATATGGCGATTGCCAGCCTGCCGGAGGACATGCGTGTAGTGATTCACCTTATTTATTTTGAGGAGATGACCTACGAGGAAGCGGCCAAGGTCATGAAAAAGAACCGCAAGCAGGTGGACAATCTTTTGTATCGCGCAAAAAAGGAGCTTCGATCCCTATTGGGAGAGGATGGTGAGCTGTTAGAATGAGAAATTTAGAGGACTGCAAGACGGAGGTGTTCCGTCGCAGTGAAGAACGAATAAAGGAACGAAAAAGGAAGCGGAACCGTGTGCTGGCATGTTGTATTCCGTTGTGCCTTCTGCTGGTTGCGGGAGGCCTGTATATCCGGCCGTTGCTGGAGCCGGTAGATGAGAGCATGAAATCGGGCGGCACGAAGCAGATACCGGACCGGGTGCTGGGCGGTTTGGAGAGCGTGCTGTATGGGGATGCGACAGAGTACACCTGCGTGAAGATTACGGACGGAACCGGAGAAACAGAGATGTCTCGCTACAGTACGGACAAAGAGATTGTAGGGGGATTGGGCCGTTTTGTGGCAACGGTCTTTACTTTATCCGAGACAAAGGAGACTTATCCGGCGGACGGATCGGAAAATGATGGGATTGTGGTGCCGGAGATGTCTACGACGGGACAGGACTGGGATACGATTCGTGAGGAACTGGAGAAAAAGTACGGTTTGGAGGAAAAAAAGGCAGAGTATACCTTTACGTTCCAAGGGCCGGCGGAAGAAGAACTTATCTTCCGTTTGTGCGGAAATGTTTTGTTTGATGTCAGGCATAACAATGCGGTTACGCTTTCCGATGTGCAGCTGGCACTGTTGAAAACGCAGCTTGTGCAGGCGTTAGGAAAAGAGGAATAAGAAGTAGCAGGAGGGAGTCGTTATGAAAGGGAAAGAAAAAAAGAAGCTCAGTAAGAAGGTGTGGATACCGATTGTTGTGCTTGTGCTGCTTGCGGTGCTGTTTGTGCCGGTTCCTTCGGGAACGATGAAAGACGGCGGGACCCGGGTGTATTCCGCATTGACCTATAAGGTGGTGAAGTGGCGTCGACTGGTAGGTATCGGACGCTATGAAAATACAAGTGTATATTTCTTCCCGAACAATTTCAAGTCCATGAGTACTTTATGGGAACTGGAAGGCGTGGACGAGAAGGCTTATACGGTGAATGAGGAAAGCTTTGAGGCGACGGTGCTTGAGGTAGGGGAAGACGGTGTTACCGTGGAGCCTCTGGAAGGAGAATGGGAGCGGAAGAGCAGCGATAAAATTGTGTTTTCGACACAGCTTTTGGATGATATCGATGCGGAACCGGGAGATATCGTGGAAATTATCTATAACGGGACGGTACGGGAGTCTTATCCGGCACAGATTGTAGCGAAGCGTTGGAAATTCTCCGAGCGGTATCGGGAGCTTCCTTATGCGGGAGAATGGCTGGATAAGACCACGGCGGAAAAACGGGAAGACGGTACATTTGAATTTATCCGGATTACAAAGATATATGCCGATTGTTTCTTTGCTAAATTTTTTGGGGACGGGGACACGGTAAAGATAAACGGGACTCTTTCCGAGGACTGGTGCGCGGGAGACCGGGTGACATGCGCCTATGAAAACTATTATTATGATGCGGAAAGCGACCTTTGGGAAGCGGATATGTTGACCATCGAGCCTTATGTGTGGGCTCCTCATGACGTGGAATGTGCAAAGCCGGTCATCTACCTGTACCCGGAAGCGGAAACGGAGGTATCGGTGGAACTTATACTTAACGGAGAACTGACCTGTACCTATCCTGCATATAAGGACGGCTGGCAGGTAACGGCTCTGCCGGACGGAACGCTTACGGATGCCAAGGGCCAAACCTACAATTACCTTTATTGGGAAGGGGAGGCAAAGATGGCCTATGACTTTTCCGAAGGCTTTTGCATAAAGGGGGAAGATACGGCGACCTTTTTGGAGGAAGCATTGGAAAATATGGGACTTACCCGTCGGGAAGCCAATGAGTTTATCGTGTACTGGTTGCCGATGATGGAGCAGAATCCGTACAATCTCATTTCTTTTCAAACAGAGAATTACACAGATGCGGCGAAGCTTACCGTAAGTCCGGAGCCGGACACCGTCATTCGTGTATTTATGGCATGGAAGGGTGCGGAAGAGTTTACGGAGCTTCCGGAACAGGTGTTTACCGTACCGGAGCGTAACGGTTTTACAGTAGTGGAATGGGGCGGAACGGAGGTAAAGTAGATGAAGAAAAAATGGGTGTTCCCTGTAAGTATCATCGGAGGCGTTTTACTGCTTGGTTTGGTAGTAATCGGAGCGTTTTTGTTATGGCACTGCTCGGGGATTTATGTAAGGACAAGCGGTGGAAGACATATGGTGGTGTTCGACGATAGCGGTCCGATGATATTGTCAACGACGGATAAACCGGACCGGTTTGACGGAATCGAAACCGGGGATCGGGTAATTGCGGTTTGCGGATTTGTACATGATACGTATCCTGCGCAAAGCGATGCGAAATTTGTGCTCCGGCTCTGGAAGGGTGACTTGGAGGATATTCCGCAGAAGGACAGAGATGCGTTATGGGAGCTGGGGCGGTTGTTTGAAAACAAAGATTCTGCTACAGAAGAGGATGCGGACTTTCCGGACTGGGGGCTGACCCTTTCGGTGAAGGACGTGACGCCTACCGGGTTGACACTTGTGTGTACGCAAGAAGGCGGTAATCCCACCGGGGACCTGCAGTGTGGGGAAGACTATCGTTTGATTGCTTTAGAGGATGGAGTCTGGAAGGATGTGCCGACGGTACTTGGGAATTTTATTTGGGACTCTTTGGCATATCCGATTCCGAAACGACAAGACAGAGCGTTTGAAATTTCCTGGGAATGGCTGTACGGTGAACTCCCGGCAGGGTATTATCGGTTGGTGAAGGAGTTTATGGATTTTCGAGGGACAGCGGACTTTGATACAGCGAAGTACTGGGTGGAGTTTGAAATAACGGAGTAAACTTTTTGATAGTATAAAGCGGAATGAAAACCTTGGTTTTAGGAGTAGGACAGAACGTCGTGTGGGAGCACGGCGTTTTGTTTACTGCAAAACTATTGGTAGTACAAAAAGAAAGACAGTGGTTAAATTGGCAGAAATGTGTTAAATATAATGAAAAATTGAGAAAAAGTTCTTTCTTTTTTGATGGATTTGTGATATACTATATAGAAACAAGAAGTGGAACGAAACAAGTTCACATCGTAGGTATGTCGTGGGGGACGAAACCGAGGAGGTGTAGTATGAGTGAATCGCATTTAGGGGACAAGTTGCTCCGTTTTTTTGAATTAATACAGGAACCGGTGCGCTCAAAAGAGGAATTGGTAGAGAATGTAAGAACAGCACTGGACGGAATTGCCGAACAGAAAAACATCGGGAAGGTGACGATTTGTCGTTCCGCGCCGGAGTCAAAGCTTCGTGCGCAGATTGAGAATCAAACGGAGGTATTGTATCAAAGTGACTCTTCCATAGAGGAAACAGCGACAGAGCTTAGCTTTCGTACCGGAGAGGGCGGTACGGCTGTATTGTCATATTTTCCGGTAAAAGGCTGTTGTTGGGAGGAAGAAGAACAACACGAGCTGATGCTTCTCGGAAACATGATTTTATGGGCGTTTCGGTTGGAAATCATGGGGGAGCTGTTACAGCGGATGACTACCATGGATTTGGCAGGCGAAATTCCGAACGTAGCCGGATTTATGGGATATCTGGGGGGCGCGCTTGCACAAGGACGCATTGAGAATTATATCGGTTTTTATTTCAATACACACAACTTTAAGTATGTAAATAAAGTGCTTTCTCATCAGAAAGCGGATGGAGTAATGTGGCTGTACATTCGTCAGTTGTTGCAGGGAATTCATGAAGATGAATGCGTTGCCAGATTGGGCGGAGATAATTTTGTCGCATTAATCCGAAAGGAAAATGCGGATGCGTTTATTTATCGGATCAGTGATGTTAATGTAAAATATAAGGATGCCACGTTGGAGAAGAATTTTAATTTCGGGGCAACCATAGGTGCGGCTGAATTGAACGGGGCGCAGAATCCGGGAGAGATTATGGTTCGCATCAGCAGTGCATATCAGGCGGCACGACAGAAAGAAAGTAAAGAGGTAGTATACTATAGCGAGGATATTCACAAGGAGATTATGCGACGGAAAGAGGTAATTGCCGATTTTCATCGCGGTGTTGTGAAACAGGAATTTGAAGTGTACTATCAGCCGAAAGTAAATACACAGAGCAGGCACCTGTGCGGTGCGGAGGCTCTGATACGTTGGAGAAAGCCGGATGGAGGTCTCATTCCGCCGATGGAGTTTATTCCGATTTTGGAAAAGGACGGAAGTATCTGTATTTTAGATTTTTATGTATTGGATAAAGTGTGTGCTTTCTTACACCGGTGCATCCGGGAGAACCGGCCGCTTTATAAGATTTCTGTGAATTTTTCCAAGCGGCATATAGAGAACCCACATCTGGTAAGTGAAATTGTGGCGGTAGTGGATTCGCATAAAGTACCTCATGAGTGGATTGAAGTCGAGCTGACGGAAAGTGAAGATGCGAAGGATTACATTGTGATGTCCAACCTGATTGATAAATTAAAAGCCGAGGGCATCAGTGTATCCGTGGATGATTTCGGTACGGGATATTCATCGTTGAATATGTTGAAGATGATAAAAACGGATATCCTAAAAATAGATCAGTCACTGATTCCGTTCGGACGGTACAACAATGATAATCAAAAGGATTGTATTATGTTTGAAAGCATTGTGGGATTGGCGAAAGCACTGGGATTTCAGGTGGTTGCGGAAGGCGTGGAGACGCTGCGGCAGTATGAGTACATGCGAGACGCCGGATGCGATATGATACAGGGATATTATTTTGATAAGCCGCTTCCGATGGATGAGTATTTAAACAGATTGCTATTCGGACAGTATTGACGGACGGCCTTGCGGAGGATATGTATCACTCCGCAGGGCTTTTTCTTGCAGGAGATAACTTAAATTGATATAATAGATGTAAATTGGAAAACCGGTGTAAGGGAAAGGGAAGTTTATGGAGTACATCATTAAAACAGAGAATCTGACAAAGCGATACGGAAACCAGATTGTGGCGGACCGGGTGAACCTTGAAGTAAAGAAGGGACATATTTACGGCCTTATCGGACCGAACGGCGCAGGAAAGACCACAATTATGCGAATGTTAGCCGGACTGACCGAACGTACGGAGGGTGAAATCGAACTGTTCGGAGAACGGAACAACCTGGATGCATATCGGAATCGTATCAGCTTTATGATTGAGGCACCTTATTTGGATGGAGGTATGACTGCCGAAGAAAATATGACCTACGTTGGCCTTGTACGGGGAGTGACGGATAAAAAACGCCGGAAGGAATTGTTGGAGTTTGTGGGGCTCAGTGATGTGGGCAAGAAGCCGGTGGACAAGTTTTCCCTCGGTATGAAGCAACGGTTGGGCATTGCCATGGCGCTGCTCTCGGAGCCGGAGGTGATGGTGTTAGACGAGCCGATTAACGGGCTGGACCCGGAAGGAATCGTGGAAATCAGGGAATTGTTGCGGAAGCTTTGTGAGGAAAAGGGCATTACAATCTTGATTTCCAGCCATATTTTGTCGGAGCTGGCGACGCTGTGTACGGACTTCATTATCATCAACAAGGGGAGAATTCTTGAAAATTTGTCTGCGGAGGAGTTGCAGGAGAAATGCAGACAGTATATCGCAATCCAGACCGACAATACGGAACAAACGGCAGAGCTGCTGAAAAATGCGTGGGGAGATTCGGTTCGGATGGCGGCTTCCAGGGAGGAAATCCGGCTGTATGTATCGCCGGAGGAGACACTGTCCGTATCCAAGACCATAACGGATAACGGCTTTGTGATTACGAAGCTTGTTACGGTTGCGGAGGATTTGGAGCAGTATTATCTTGCAAAGGTAGGTGGGAACCATGTGTAAGTTGGTTCGGGCGGAAGTGTATCGCTTATTCCGGTCCGGAGGATATGTACGGGTTATGCTACTGACGGCGTTGGTAATGGCTCTTATGCCGTTTTTTGTGGATTTCTCATTATTGGCTAAGAATCTGGCGGAAAACATGGAAAGCTTTTTGCTGACCGGTAGCATGTTGATTATGTATGTTCCTTTTGTGAGCGTGTTTTTTGTAACGGCAGGTTATATGAAAAAGACTGCATATTATGAGGTAATGGCCGGAAACAAAACAAGTCATATCATTGGTAGCAAGGTGCTGGTGGACGGTGTCGGAATCGGGGTGATTACATTTATTCTGGCAATCGTACTGGAGGCAGTGGTAGTGATAAAAAACGGAACCGGCGGAGTGACAGAGTTGCCGGAACGTACATTTCTTTTCTTTGTGATTTGTCTGCATGTGACACTGTTGACTGTCTTAGTGGGCATGGCCGTGAAACACTTCGCGGCGGCAGCAGTATTGTTTTTGCGCATCCAGCTTCTGGATATGATGCCGGCCGCTTTGCTTCCTATGCTGGCGGAAAAACTCAATCTGAGCAAGGAAACATCGGAACGAATCCTGCGTTGTACATTTTCTCAACAGATTATGGACGTGTTTCGGGTGGATATCACCGCCGAACTGGTGATTATTACGGTGGCAAGTCTGGTGGTAGAAGCGGCGTTGTGGTACGGGATTGTATATGTTACTATGAAGAAGAGATGGTATAGATAGAAAGCCTTGACAAAACTGTCTATCCGTGATAGAATGAAACTGACTATCACGGATAGACAGTTTTTGCATACTTGAAAAAGAAGTTTTTTTAGAGAACAAGCACGAGTTTACATAAGGAGGCAGTTACAATGGCAGAAATCAAACTGGGTATGGTAGAAGCCCGTTTTGCGGATATTGTGTGGCAGCATGCACCGCTGTCCACGAAGGAGCTGGTGGCGCGCTGTGAGGAGGAATTGAACTGGAAGCGGACCACCACCTATACGGTGTTAAAGAAGCTTTGCGAGCGCGGGATTTTTGCCATGGAGAACAGCTGGGTGACGGTGCTCATCGGAAAGGATGAGTTCTACGCTATCCAAAGCGAAAAGTTTGTGGAGGAGACCTTCGAAGGGTCGCTCCCGGCGTTTATTGCGGCTTTCGGTTCCCGGAAGAAGCCGTCTGCAAAGGAACTGGAGGAGATTCGCAGAATCATTGATTCCTTCGGGGAGGGTTGAGTATGGAAAAAGTGTTTGTAGAGATTTTGAATATGAGCCTTACAGCTACCTGGGTGGTGCTGGCGGTACTGGCGGTGCGTGTGCTGTGTCACAAGGCACCGAAGTCACTGACGGTATGCCTATGGGCGCTGGTGGGCTTGCGTCTTGTCTGTCCATTTCTTGCAGAGAGCATTTTAAGCCTGATTCCCAGTGCGGAAATCGTGTCGCCGGATATTTTGCTGGCGGAGCGGCCGTCCATCCATACCGGGGTGACGATGTTAAATTCTGCGGTAAACCCAATCATTTCGGAGCATCTGGCACCGGGGTACAGTGTTTCGAGTGTACCGACTCCGGGGGCAAGCGCCAATCCTATGCAGATAATCGCATTTGTGGCATCGGTTGTCTGGATTGCCGGGATGATAGTGATGCTTGCCTACAGTCTTTTCTCTTATCTGTGGCTCCGTCATAAGGTAAAAGTGTCTCTTTGTTATCGGGACAATATTTATTTTTGCGACAGTATCGCGACACCCTTTGTATTCGGGATTATTAAGCCGCGGATTTATCTTCCGTCCGGCATGCCTGAGGCGCAGACGGAGTGTGTCATTGCCCATGAGACGGCGCATTTAAAACGAAAGGATCACTGGTGGAAGACCGTTGCTTTCTTCCTGCTTTCCGTGTATTGGTTCCATCCTCTTTTGTGGGTGTCCTATCTGTTGTTTTCGAGGGATATTGAGCGGGCCTGTGATGAACGGGTGGTGCGCAAGATGGAGCCGGGGGCACGGAAGGAATACGCAGAAGCGCTGGTATCCTGCAGTCTGCAGAAGCGTATGATGCTTGCCTGCCCACTGGCGTTCGGAGAAGTGGGCGTAAAGAATCGCGTGAAATCGGTATTAAACTATAAAAAACCGGCCTTTTGGATTGTGGCGGTAACAGTGGTGGCCGGAATTGCGGTGGTTGTTTGCTTTTTAACCAATCCGGTCTCGGATACAAAGAAGCCGGACCGAAATGCAGATGAGGGAGGAGAAGGCTTCAACGAGCTGTATGACGATGTTTCGGTTATCGTAGACAAGGATGGTTCAGCGACGATAATGGGGGACAAGTATGCGACCGGTGAGGTGGATGTCCTATTATTGCCGCCGGGGTATGATGGAATATTGGATGTAAACGGTTACCGTTACGGCACCGATGAAGAGGGATTCTATGTTTTCATTTGGCAGTTGGCAGCAGGGAGTTACTCCTGCTGTGTGAAGAAAAAAACGGAGCAGGGCTATACTACCGGGGAACTGTGGAGCATGAAATCAATAGGGCTGGATGTGGCAAGAGCGGTAGTAAAAAGCTCGGGGTATCCGAAAGATGCGGTGACGATTGTACCGTTTAGTATGCCTTACTCCAGTTATCTTAATTTAGAGGCCCAGGAAGACCCGGAGGGTTACCGACAGAGACTGGAAGCTTTGTTCTGGGAAGAAGAGTAAGTGTGTAGGATGTGGGGAGCTGGGGCATATAGGGGATAAAAAGGGACTAAGACAAGAAATGGGAGGATTTACGGATGAAGGATGAAGGAAAAGAAAAAAGCAAAAACGAAATGTTATGCAAAAAAGCACAGAATAAGTTTGACATTTACTGGGTGTTTGCGTTGCTTGGAACACTGGTGGTGTCCGCCTATCCGATTTATATGGGGGCGAAGGTGCTTCGGTATATGGCGATTTACGGGTTTGTACCGCAGAAGAATTATCCGAAGTATATCATACCGTATACGCCGGTGGCAATTGCTGTGCTGGTGGCGGTAGGTTTGATGCCGGTGCTTTTTAAGAAGCTGAAAAAGTATCCGTTGCTTACCGCATCGGGGCTTGCTCTGGTTGTGTTCTTTGTGACGGAGCTGTTGTTTGAACAAAAGGTCATAGTAAACGGAACCTTATCCGCAAAGTTGGAACGCTGGCAGATGTTTATGTGCTATGTCTCACCGGAAACGTACCAGACCCGGAATTGGAAGGCGGTGGATATTTTAATCGGAGAATACAGCCCTACCTTTAAGATTCACTTTTACATGATTTCCGTGGTATTGATTTTGACGATTTTGAGTTGCCTGTACGGCTTCGGGCAGATGGCGCTGACCGGAAACCGGAAGAAACTGAAGGTGTTGGTGATACAGTCGATATGTTCGGCGTTGTTCCTGGGACTGTGCATTTTTGCCTGCTTTACCGCGTTTTTCAGAGACGGAGATCTGTTGGTATCGACCTTGTCAGCAGTACTGATGGGCGTATTTTTTTCCTTGCTTGGTGTAACCGTAGGTACTTATGCGGGCTCTTTCCTGTTAGGAAAGAAAAAGGCTGTTGCAGTAGGAATTCCGGCGGCGGTAGGTGCGGCAACCACCCTTGCCATGTATATCGGAGAGATGTGTTTGCTTAGCGGAAACTTATATCTGCTCGGCACCGGCTTCTGGTTTACGGGACTTCCGGGCATTGTATTGGCACCGGTAGATCTTTTGATTATTTTGGTGGCCGGGATTGTGAGCGGAGGAATATCTTTGATGCTTAATAAAAAGTGTGACAGGGTAGGATAGGAAGAAGAGCATTTTTAAAAAGAAAAAGGAAACAGGGAAAGGCTTCCGGCAGAGACAGAACAGACTGTTTTTGCCGGAATTTTGTTTTGGAAAGCCTGCTTAAAAGTCTACTTTGAATGTGAAAGAAAATAATGCAAAATACTTGCATATTGTTCTTATTTTCGTTAAAATATCAATGAAAGAAAGTCAAAGGAGAAGGGCTATGATTTACACAACATTTCAGGATAAAAAACTGTCTATGCTGGGCTTCGGAGCCATGCGTTTGCCGGTAAATGCGGATGGCAGTATTGACGAGCCGCAAGTAAAGGAAATGACTCGTTATGCCATGGAGCACGGAGTAAATTATTACGATACCGCATGGCCGTATCACAACGGGGAATCGGAGCGTGTAATGGGTCGGATTTTATCCGAGTACCCAAGGGACAGTTATTATCTTGCGACAAAATATCCGGGACATCAGATTTTGAGCGCCGGCTATCATCCGGCGGAGATTTTTGAAGAGCAATTAAAGAAGTGCGGTGTAGATTACTTTGACTTTTATTTATTGCATAATGTATACGAAAAGTCCATGGAGACGTATCTTGACCCGCAGTGGGGTATTATCGATTATTTCAAGGAGCAGAAGAAACTGGGCAGGATTAAGCACCTGGGATTCAGTACCCATGCGGAGGTTGCGGGCTTAAAGCAGTTTTTGGATGTTTGCGGTGAGGATATGGAATTTTGCCAGATTCAGTTAAATTATTTGGACTGGACCTTGCAGGATGCAAAGGGCAAGTATGATTTGCTGACCGAACGCGGTATCCCGGTATGGGTGATGGAGCCTGTCCGGGGCGGTAAGCTGGCAAAACTTGGCGAAGCCGATGAGGCAAAGTTAAAAGAGCATCGTTCGGATGTTTCCATCGCTTCCTGGGGCTTCCGCTTTTTACAGGAGTTACCGAACGTGAAAATGGTATTAAGCGGTATGTCCGATGAGGCACAGATGCAGGATAATGTGGGTACGTTTGCGGAACGTAAACCGTTATCGGATGCGGAGCGGAATACCCTTTTGGAAATCGCGGAAGGAATGAAGGATTCCGTGCCGTGTACCGGATGCAGGTACTGCTGTGACGGTTGTCCGATGGGATTGGATATTCCGGGATTTTTACATACCTACAACGAGCTTCGTACCGCACCTTCCATGAACGCGGGAATGCGGATAGAGTTTATGCCTGAGGAGGAACGGCCTTCCGCTTGTATCGGTTGCGGAGCATGCAGTGCGATTTGTCCGCAGAATATCGATATTCCGGGGGCGCTTGCGGATCTGAGCGATCGTCTTGCAAAGCGAATCAGTTGGACAGAGATTTGCAGACAGAGAGAAGAGGCGTCAAAAAAGAAATAAGCGAAGAGAAGGCAACAAGGGCGAGATACATATTTTGTTACAAGGAGGTGACATGCGAACGTGGGGACGAACGAGTATGTTGAATCGGATACATTGACCGGCTTATATGCGGGAAATACGTTTTTTATTCAGGTGGACGAATACAAAAAGCAGATAGAGAACGATTTGTATTGTATGGTATCTGTGGATTTAGAGCATTTTCGTGTGTTTAACAAGCTATACGGAAGAGCAAAGGGAAACAGTCTGTTAATTGCGATAGCAGAGTGCCTGAAGGCCTTTCGGAAGAAAAACGGAGGCTTGGTAGGCTACCTGGGCGGAGACAATTACGGCATTTTTATGCCTTTTGACCGGGCACTGATCGAGGAACTTTGTAAGGGTGTCACGGAAGAGGTGGAAAAGTTTAATACAACGGTTGGTTTTATGCCGGCTTTTGGTGTATATCGGATTGATGATAATTCTGTGGCAGCCGGGACGATGTATGACCGTGCTACCATTGCCATGGCGCATGTGCTGGGAAATTATCAGGTGCGAATCTGTGAGTATACGCACGATATGGAAACAAAGGTAGAGGAAGAAATTAAGCTTCTGGCGGAAGTGCAGGAAGGCTTAAAAAAGGATGAGTTTATATTCTATGTGCAGCCGCAGTGCGATATCGCTACCGGTAAAATTGTGGGCGGAGAGTCTTTGGTTCGTTGGAGGCACAGTACCAAGGGAATGATTCCGCCGGGAATGTTTATTCCGGTGTTGGAGAATAACGGTTTTATTGCGGATTTGGATCGTTATATATGGGATAAGGTATGTAAGTGGCTCAGAAGCTGGATTGACCGGGGATATCAACCGGTGCCGATTTCCATTAATATTTCGAGAATCGATATGTTCTCTATGGATGTGCCGGCGTATTTACAGAGTCTGATGAAAAAATATAAGTTACCTTCGCGCTTGTTAAAGGTGGAGGTGACGGAGAGTGCTTATGCCGAGAGCAATGATAAGATTATCCGTACGGTAAAACAACTCAGAGATTTGGAATTTCTGGTGATGATGGATGATTTCGGCAGCGGATATTCGTCTCTTAATATGCTAAAGAGTGTGTCTGTGGATGTGTTGAAGCTGGATATGAGATTCTTAGATATCAGCGAACACGAGGAAGAAAAGGGAATCGGGATTCTGGAGTCTGTTGTCAATATGGCGAGACAAATGCGGATGCCGATTGTGGTTGAAGGCGTCGAAACGCAAAAACAGGAGGATTTTCTCCTGAAAATGGGTTGCCGGTATACCCAGGGGTATTATTATTACAAACCGATGGCGGTGGAGGAGTTTGAAACACTGATTTCCGATGAAAAGAATCTGGACTTGAACGGAATCTGGTGCAGACAGATGGAGTCTATGCATGCCAGAGAGTTTTTGGACAGTAATCTGTTCAATGATACGATGGTAAACAATATTCTCGGTGCGGCGGCTTTTTATGATATGTATGAAAACCGGTTGGAGATTACCCGTGTAAACGAACAGTATTACCGGTTGGCGGGAATCAATTCCAAGGACGAAGCGGATTATTATAAACAACTGGGTGTTCATGTCAGAGATGACGATCGTAGTATGCTTTATACGTTGTTTTCCAATGCGTATCAGAACGGAAACGGCGGTGCGCAGGGCTATATCCATTTTGTTCGGACGGACGGTGAAGTGCGCTGGGTATTTATGCGTGTCTTTTTCCTGCGGGAAAAGGATGGTCACAAGCAGTTTTATGCGTCTCTTACGGACATGACCGCGTTAAAAGAGAAGAAGGAGAGCGCAATCTTCTCTGATTTGGAAGTTGAAGAATGGACCGAAAAGCAGAAGAATCGTATGGAGAAATACTACGGAAATATGTCCTGCGGAATCTCGGTTGGAAAGCTTGACTTGGATGAGGACGGGAAACCGTTAAAGTATGAAATTTTGTATGCGAATCAGGAGCTGAGCCGAGTGGCGGGCGGAGATATCGGACGCTTGCGTTACTTGATGAGGAAGTTGTTTGCGGATAATGAGGAAGAGATTCTGGATAAGGTGTACCGGGCCGGATATTTAGGGGAAGTGGTGGAGCATTTTGCTTACAGTCCGTACAGTAACCGGTATTTACAGCTTACCATGTTCCAACAGCAATACGGCTACATCGGAAGTATGGTGCAGGACATGACGAAATTCCAGATTTATCAAAGTACCATGAACGAGGTATTGAAGTCTTACCGGGAAGTATATTATGTTCACTTGCAGGATAATTACATTCGCATGGTATATCCGGATGAGAATCAGCTTTTGGAACGGGGAAATTATACCGAGTTGATAAACCGTCACTTCGGAACCGGAAAGATTTTGCCGTACGATGAAGAAAATGTAAGAAAGATCCTATCTTTGGAAAACCTTCGCAAGGCGCTGGCAACACAGGATACGGTGGAGTATAAGTATCGTCGGCGATTGAAGGATGCGGGCGAGGAATGGTGCCTTACGACATTCCAGGTATATGAAAGAGACGGCGATGTGCCGAAAACCGCAGTGATGACAGTACGCAGTATCGAAACCCTGATGCGGGAAAAGGAAGAATTTAAACGCCAAAGTCTGGGGAAGGTACTGGCAAACATGTCGGACGGTTTCTTCATTTACAATGCCTACGGAGATGAAAAGATTTTATATGCAAATCCCCGTGTGTTAAAGATATTCGGCTGCGATACGATGGATGAATTCCGAGGCTTGGTACGGAATTCCTTCAGCGGAATGATTCATCCGGAGGATTTGAACCGGGTGCAGTTTGAGATTAAGCAACAGGTAATACAGACAGAAAAGAAGCTGGACTTTATACGATATCGTATTATGCGAAAGGATGGAAAGATTCGCTGGATTGACGATTGCGGACATTTGGCGGATTGCGGTTCCGGAGAAGACAGTCAGCTGTTTTATGTTTTCATTTCCGATATTACGGAGACGATTACCGAGGAGGAAAAAGAACGATTATTACGGATGAATGAGTATTACCGGAAATAAAGGAATCAGTGAGGAAGGGCTGTATCAGTGCGATACGGTCCTTTTTTGTGTACAGGATGATACTCTGTGTGACTGCGTTAATATACGTTGCATTACGGTTTGAGGATGTGTACAGCTATTGGTATCGGGTGAAAGGGTGAGGTATGGAGGATTGATACCTAAGTCGAAATATTGACAAGAACCAAAGACAGTTGTATAATTATGAAACCAAAAGAAAAAGGAGAACCGACTATGAAAACAAAGGTATTTATCGACGGAAGCGAAGGAACCACAGGACTTAGAATTTTTGAGCGTTTTCAGAATCGTGACGATATTGAAATTATGAAGATTGACCCGGAACTGCGTAAGGACCCGGAGGAGAGAAAGAAGATGATTAATGCATCCGATGTGACGTTTTTGTGCCTGCCGGATGCGGCTGCAAAGGAAGCGGTTTCCTTTGTAGAGAATGAAAATACGGTAATTATTGATGCATCTACCGCACATCGTACCGAGGAAGGCTGGGCGTACGGATTCCCGGAGCTTTCCCCGGAGCACAGAGCGAATATTAAAAAGGGCAAGAGGATTGCGGTACCGGGCTGCTACGCATCGGGCTTTATTTCCCTTGTGTACCCGTTAGTGAAGGGCGGCATTTTACCGAAGGATTATCCGGTGAGCTGTTTTGCTCTGTCCGGTTACAGCGGAGCGGGAAAGAAGACCATCGCGGTGTATGAGAGCGAAGATCGTCCGACGGAGCTTGCGTCCGGTCGTGTGTATGCCCTGACTCAGCAGCACAAGCATTTAAAAGAGATGAAGGCCATTACCGGTCTTGACCGTGCACCGTTGTTCTCCCCGATTATTGACGACTATTACAGCGGCATGGTAGTGACCATTCAGTTGTATGCGGATATGCTTGCGAAGAAGGAGACTCCGGAGAGCCTGCTTGCGTACTATGCAGACTATTATAAGGGCGAGCAGTTTATTAAGGTGGCAGCGGCGGATGATGAAGTGGCAGCAAGCGGTTTCCTTGCAGGAAACGGCCTGTCCGGTTGGGACGGTATGAAGATTTACGTGACCGGTAACGAGGAGCGTATTGTGGTGTCCGCACAGTTTGATAACCTCGGTAAGGGTGCATCCGGTGCGGCGATTCAGTGTCTGAATGTGCTTCTGGGCTGTGATGAGGCGAAAGGATTGAATTTGTAGGAGGTTGCATCAGGGAATTCGGACGGAACTGCATGAGATTAAAAAGAGAAAGGTCGGAGCAAGAAGTTTCTTGCCCCGGCCTTGTTTGTTTTGCGGTTTGGTTGTTTGCCGGCGAAATGCGGCGGTTTTATTTCGTACTATCTAAAAACGCAGCGCAGAAAATTGCCGGAGAGTTCCAATAAATAGTAATCTCGTTCAGAGAGTAGCATTCCCAGCGGTCTACAAAGCATTTCATCGAAGGGGTGCCCTCCGGAATCAGTTCTCTTGCCACCGGGTCTATCCAACGGGTGCCGTTGGCACCTCCGGAGACATAGCCCGGAATGGTTTCGGCGATGCCGTCGGCCACGGTAACGCGGTTGTGCGGATTGCAGAAGGCGTGGGTACCGACTCCGGTAACATAGCTGTAATCGGTGGCGTTGACGCCAAGAAGATAATCCATCTGGCGTATTACGGCACGGTGGTATTCCGGCTTTAAGGTCAGACGGTAAACCGTAGCAAATAACATGCCGCGGTTCAGAACGGTAAGATTGCTTCCCCAGCAATACTCGTTTGATTCGAGGGCAACTCCGTATCCACAGGCGGCAATCACGTCCGACAGTTGGTCTGCTTCCTTATGAAGCAATGTTTTGTATGCGTTACGGAATTTCGATTCGTCGGAGGAAATGCCGAATGTTTTATTTGCGATAGTATCCCCCATCAACTCATCTTCCAACAATGCCCATCCGGTAAAACCGCTGATATCTCCCCAACCGTATTGGACCGGATTCGGGTGGGCATCAAAAAAGTGTTTTGCCTGTTCAAAATAGCCTGCTTCGCCGGTGGTGCGGAACAGCTCCATGGCAGCCCACATACGCTCGTCGATGTCGGACCGGTCCCCGTAGCCGCCGGTACGGCATTCTTTTACATGTTCAAAAAGAAACTCCGGATGTGTTTCCAACCAGGTCTGGGATTTCTTTGCGGCAGCTAAAGCACGGTCCGCAAACGCTTCATCGAACGGCCGGTAAATACGGGACGCCAGAGCCATGGTGGCAACAAAATCCGCAGTCGCCATGGAAGACGGAGGGAGTAAAAGCATTTGATGGGTATCTTCGTGAGGCATTACAAAGGCGGCGTGATTTTGGGTGGTTTGTTTATGATATACGCTACCGTCCGCTGCCTGCATTTGCAACATCCAGTCCAGTTCGTAGCGACATTCGTTTAAAATATCAGGGATGCCGTTACCGCTCTCCGGAATGTTAAGGCTTGCTGTAAAAGCTTCCGGGAAAAAACGGTATGCATAAAGAATATGTCCCAATGCACAGGCTGCTGCAGTGGTATAACGGCCGTAATCGCCGGCATCGTGCCAGCCTCCGCGAATATCGAATTTTTGCATTGTCGATTCCGAAAGCTCGCCGTCCAGAAACTTTTTATACTCTGTCCAAAGAACCGTAGGAGCGGTGTGACAGGCTTTTCGGGCATAGTGCCCCGCGTAATCTTCTGTCAGCTCCATACCGCAACGCTGGTAGTACAGCATTTTGGAAAGAAGGATATTCAAAGAACCGTATAAACCGTCGCCCACGGAAAAAGGATAAGAAACCTTGTCGGCGTAACGGATGACATAGGATCCCGGTGAGGTCAATTCTGAAAAGTCCAATTGCCATACGTAGTCTCCGGAGGCGTCGTCCGAACCGAAAAAGATTGCGTCTTTTTCCAAAATACAAGTGCCGCCTGCCTCGCAAATCTGTACATGCACCGGAGCGTTCGTCGGCTGAGTACAGGCATCCTGCGGAAGGGCAAGGATTGCGGTTTTGTTGTTGTTTGGCAAATAACCCATTTGATTTACGTAAATATTCATAAAAAGCTCCTGTGTGATTTTTGTGAATTGTATACGGTGGTTCCTCTTGAAAATGATTAAATATATTATATTATTTGTAAAGGGAAAGGTCAATCCTATATTTCAAAATGTTTGAAATATAGGGAAATCATACGTAGATATGACGGAATCTTCATTTTTATTTGTTGAGATTCATATTTTGAAAAAGAATTAAGATGCGACAAAAAAATTCCTATGCTATACTGGATTCATGTAAAAGAGCTGTATGTGCGAAAATAATGAAAACAGATGCAGAACGGAAGTTTCCGCGAGAATGAGGAGGATAAAAATGAGTGTAGATGTAAGTAAAATGCCGAAGCTGGGGTTTGGGTTGATGCGTTTGCCGGAGAAGGACGGAGAGATTGATATGTCCCGTGTGTGCGATATGGTAGATGCCTATATGAAAAAAGGAATGAACTACTTTGATACCGCCTATGTTTATCACGGAGGGAAGTCAGAGGTGGCGGCAAGAGAAGCTATCGTTAAACGTTACCCGCGAGATTCCTTCTATCTTGCAACGAAGCTCCCGGCTTGGGAAGTACACAGTTTTGAAGACAGGGATAAGGTGTTTGATATCCAGTGTGAGCGTGCCGGCGTAGATTATTTCGATTTCTATTTGCTTCACAGTGTGGAAGACGGCGGCAATTATGACAAGTATGTGGAGTTTGATTGTTTTAATTGGGCTATGGAGAAAAAGAAACAGGGAAAGATTAAGCATTTCGGCTTTTCCTTCCACGGCACTCCGGCTCTTTTAGAGAAGATTGTGGATGAGCACCCGGAGGTGGAGTTTGTACAGATTCAGTTAAATTATGTGGACTGGGATAATCCGATTGTATATTCCGGGAAGTTATACGAGATTTTAAAGAAGCGTAATATCCCGATGATTATTATGGAGCCGGTAAAGGGCGGTTTGCTTGCAAAGATGGAAGAGGAACAGGAGGCTGTTCTTAAGGCGGAAAACAGTGAGGCATCCATTGCGTCCTGGGCTTTCCGATTTGTTGGTTCTTTAGACGGTGTGGCAACGATTTTAAGCGGTATGTCTACGGAAGAGCAGATGCAGGATAATATCAATACTTTTGCGGATTTTAAGCCGCTTAGCGAAAAGGAGCAGGCGGCGATTGCAAAGGTTGTGGATATGATGCACAGTATGCCGCTGATTCCGTGTACTTCTTGCCGGTATTGTGTGGATGGGTGCCCGTCGGGTATTTTGATTCCGGATGTATTTCGTGCCCTGAATACGAAACGCAGATATCCGAAGAATGACAATCGTCCGCATTTCTTCTACAACGGTTTGGTGGGAAGAAGCGGTCGCGCAGGAGATTGTATCGGATGCGGGCAGTGTGAGAGTGTGTGTCCGCAGCACCTAAATATCATCGAGCTTTTACAGGAAGCAAGTGAAAAACTGGATAAGTAACAGAAAACAGTATAGGAAAAGAGAGAGCCTGAGCATCGGTAATGTACCGACCTCAGGCTCGTTTTATTTATCGGAAGCTGTAATGACGCCGCAGGCGATTTTTTCGCCGGCATTTCCGGACGGTTGTGTGGTGAAGTCGTCCGGGTTTTTATGGAGAACAACGGAACGGTTCAGAACCATCGGCAAGGTAAGATAACTGTCGTAGAGTACGGTCCATACATATCCGTCGTTAGAAAGAAGAGGTGGAAGATCTCCGGCGTGTTCCGGATGCGGGACGTTATCCGGATTGTAGTGATTGCCCGTACGATTGAAATTGCGGCTGCAGTCTCCGGTTTCATGAATATGGAACGCAAAAAAGGTCGGGGTATCCTCGTCTTTGCCGTCCGGCAGGTCGGAAATTTCTGCAGCGATTAAGATGCCGGATTCCGGAAGGGCGTAAAACTTTACAATGCCGTTAATGTCCGGATGTGTGTCGTTCCCGGAGAGAACCGCGACGGCATCCGGCACGCCGGCGGTTAAGAGAGAAAGAAAGTAGTTTTTGGTATCCATGGCAAACCTCAAAACAGTCTTTGGGTCAGTATATGCGGAACAAAGAGAAGATGTGTTTGGCTATACGAGAAAAAAGACGGCAGAGACAGGTAGGTAGAGCTTGTTGAATACAATCGAACAAATATTCATATTCATACTTGAAAATCGAACAAATGTATGCTATGATATTGGCATAAGGAACGTGCGGCTGTTGAGTCGGAACGAAGGAGAAAATGCCGGGACAGGAGGAAGATGGTGCATTATGGTATTGGAAGAAGGATTGTCTATAGAGAAAAAACTGGAGATATTGTCCGATGCGGCCAAGTACGATGTGGCTTGTACCTCCAGCGGAATGCAAAGGGAAGGTAAGACGGGTGAGTTGGGCAATTCCGTTGCCGCCGGCATTTGCCATTCCTTTTCCGCGGACGGCCGTTGTATTTCTTTGTTGAAGGTGCTGTTTACCAATGAGTGTATTTTTGATTGTAAGTATTGTATCAACCGCTCGTCCAATGATGTGCCCCGGGCAAGTTTTACGCCGAAGGAGCTTTGCGAACTGACGATAGGGTTTTATAAGAGGAACTATATCGAAGGGCTTTTTTTGAGCTCCGGTATTTTGCATACGCCGGATTATACGATGGAGCTGATTTGTCAGACCCTTCGCATGCTCCGGGAGGAGTATCATTTTCGCGGATACATTCATTGTAAGGCAATCCCCGGGGCGAATCCTTTACTGGTGGAGTATGCGGGGTGGTATGCGGACCGTATGAGCGTGAATCTGGAGTTGCCGACCAATGAAGGGCTCAGACAACTGGCACCCCACAAGACACGGAAGAATATCCTGACTCCGATGCGTCAGATTCAGGCCGGAATTGCGGAGAGCAGACAAATGTTAGGCTTTAAGGGCGGCAATTACGGTGCTTTTCATTTTACCAAGCAGGCTGCGGAGCGGGCCGGGATAGAGGAACGGTTTCGGAGCGGTGTGTTGACGGATCGCAGGGGGGGAGTTGATGTCGTCGGACAGGCAGGGGCCGCAGCCGGACTATTGCACCGGAACGAATCGGTGGTTCTGAAAAAGCATAATGAGAGCGACAATGCAGATTCCGGTTTTAATGACGGGACTACTACAGTAGAAAAGCCGGATAATCGGCAAAGACTGTCACTTTTGGAATCCGTAGGCAGGCCCACCGGACGGGGGTTCGCGGCAGCGGGGCAAAGCACCCAGATGATTATCGGAGCTACCCCGGAGACGGATTATCAGTTGGTGTCGGTGGCGGAGGCACTGTATCAAAAATTTGATTTAAAACGGGTGTTTTATTCCGCATTTGTGAAAGTAAACGAAGATTCCATGTTGCCGGATTTGCCGGGAGGACCGCCTCTTCTGCGTGAACATCGTCTGTATCAGGCGGACTGGTTGTTACGGTATTACGGGTTTGCGGCCGGCGAGCTTTTGACGGAGAAACGCCCGAATTTTAATGCGGTACTGGATCCGAAGTGTGATTGGGCGGTGCACCATATGGAGCTGTTTCCGGTGGAGGTGCTGCAGGCGGACTACTTTTTACTGCTCCGCGTGCCGGGCATCGGTCCGAAGTCGGCTAAGCGAATTGTGGAGGCCAGAAGAAGCGGAAGCTTTTCCTATGAGGCATTAAAGAAGATGGGCGTGGTATTGAAGCGGGCGCAATATTTTATTACCTGCGGAGGAAAGACATTAGGACATTTGCATTTGGACGAGACCTATGTGACACAAAGTCTGATATTGAACGAGAAGTTACCGAAGAACTTAAAGGATGCCCTTTACGGGCACCAGATGTCTTTGTTTGAGCTTCCGAACTTTACGGCGGAGGCGGGATAGGGAGGTTATCTTATGGAGAAGAAATACATTTATCGTTGTGAGGATAGCGTGGAGGGGATATTGACAGGGATTTATGATGCATGGGCATCGGTGCATCCCCATGAAGAGAACAGGATTGAGGTTTGTATGAATGAGTGGGAGGTGCCGCTGTTGTTTGCGGATTATGTCGATGTGGTGCCGAATCCGGAAAAAAGCGAGAAGGTACAACGTTCGGTACGTCTCCGGGTTTCCGAGGAAGCGTATGAGATGGTGATGAAGGCAGTGCTTTCCGGGGATGCGGAAAAGGGAGAGGTGATTTACCGCTTCCTGATTTATGCGTTTCGGGAGGGGGCGAGGGCCGGACGGAGCTACGGGAATCCTTGGGTGATGCGGCTGTTTGAGATTGTGCGTAATTTTGATAATGAGTCTCATCATTTAAAGGGGTTCTTAAGGTTTGATGAACAGGAGAACGGTCTTTTACTGGCCCGTTATGCGCCGAAAAACAATATCCTGGGGGATTTGATGGAGCATTTTTCAGACCGTATGAACGGAGAAAACTTTATGATTTTTGACGAAAAACGCCGAATTGCGGGGATACACAGGCCGGGGACGATGTGGTTTGTTTATCGTTTGAACGAGGAGGAGTACAGGATGCTTTCCGACGCGTATACACAGGAGGATGCCTATGGAACGCTATGGAAGATTTTTCATCGGAAGATTGCTATTGCGGAGCGGGAGAATGCTTCTCTTCAAAGAAACAATCTTCCGCTACGGTTCCGGCCTTATATGACGGAGTTTAGGACTTCATAGGACGCGGAACCCTTTTCCGTGGATTTCATGGGCTTCCAACAGGATGATAAAGGCATCTTGGTCATATTCCGTTACCTGTCGGAGGATACGATACATTTGTTTTGAATTGCTGACTACCATAACGGTTTCTTTTTCTTCTAAGCGGTAACCGCCCCGGGATTGTAAAATCGTGGAGCCGCGGTTACTGCACTCCTCTATGATGTTACTGATGTCTTTCCCGTGCTTTGTTACGATAAAAGCGAGCTTGCCCGAGTTGATTCCGTAAAACACCTTATCCACCATGGCGGCAAATAAATAGTTCACAAGCATACCGTATATAATTCCGTCGAAGTCCCGGAACAGCCATCCCCCCATAAGAATGATGCCGATGTCAATGGAAAAGGCGATGGTTCCCAGACGAAGATGGGGTTTCATGCTCTTTAATGCCATAATGAGAAAATCGGCACCGCCGGTGGAGGAGCCTCTGGTATAGATAATTGCATACCCGATACCGCCCAGGATGCCGGTGACGAGTGCAGCCAGCAGACGGGAGCCTGTATAGAAGGGAAACAGCGGGGCCAGGTAATCGATAAACAACGAAGAGATGAACATGCACCGCATGGATTTCAACAGGAAGGAACGACCGATTTTGCGGTAACACAAAAGGGCCACCGGGAGATTCAGAAGAATGGTGGAAATCCCTACGGGGATATGAAAGAAGCGGTTTAGAATAATGGCGATACCGGAAAAGCCTGTCATAGGAAAGGCTGCAGCCAGGGCAAAGTTATGGACGGCAAAGGCGATTAAGATACTTCCCGTGACTTCGCATATAAGGTCGGTGATAAGATAGATTGTTTTTTTACGGTTCATGGAATATAACATCCTCGTTTCTTGATTTGTGAAGTTGCTTTGACGGAGGATAGTGTTTCCCGGAATGACACATACTACTCCCGGACATAGAACGGAAAGGCGCATTTTTGAAGGTAAGTAGAAAACATGACTTTTTCAGCGTTCTTCATTGACGGAACCACAGCTTTTTGCTATACTGAATATATTACAGATATTGGTACGAACGTGAGTAATATACGGAAAGGAGAACGCTATGAGTGATAACAAAGCATTACTTTCGCAGGATGAAATCGATGCATTGGTCAGTTTCCTGAAGAAGAAGGAAAAAGTCGGAAATGATGTTTTGGACCAGACCAGCATTGACCGTTTGGTAGAGATTTTAAACGAGGCCAAGGCAAACGAAGAGGCTGCCGGCGGTTCCGGACGTTTTTTCGGAAATTCCGTGATTTCCGTGGAGCAGGATATAGCAGTTCAAAGAGAACAGTGCGTCTTGCTTTATGAGAAGGACAATAAGAACTATGCTCACATTATTTGTGAAAATGTTGTAACCGGAGTGCGGCATGAGATTACGCCGGAGTGCCTGAATCAATCCTGTCTTGTAGAAGACATGGGAGAGAGTTGGGGATATGCGATTATGCCGGTGCTGTTCGATCTTGCTGCAATGCGGCTTCAGGTGAAGTATTCCGCAGATGTGTTTGCCAAGGTATGCAAGGACTACGCGGAGTGTATGTTCGGAGACGCAAAGAAGGATCTTCCGAATGTGTATTTGCCGACAGCAGCACGCGTTTTGGATAATATGGATAAGTAAAAAGGGTATTGACGAATTTGTAAATAAGTGGTATAAATGCTAAATATAACTATGCAAAAGACATTTGTCTCTGTGTAGGAAACACTTTTTTGCGTGAGGAGGTTGGCATATGAAAAACACTTTGATTCGTCTGAACAGCCCGGAGGCAGTGCAAGAGTTTGTAAATGCTGCCGTAAAATGTAATTTTGATATTGACGCAAAACACAATCGCGTGATAGTAGATGCAAAGTCTTTTCTCGGAGTATTGGGATTGTCGGTGAATCCGATTTCCGTATATACACACGGCGAAGATGCTGCATTTGAGGAGACGTTGGAGAAGTTTGCAGTCTGTTAAAGGAGCAACATGTATCGGTTAATTTGTCGGGACGGAAATGCAAAGCGCGGAGAACTGGTGACGGTTCACGGAACAGTGCAGACTCCGTTGTTTATGAATGTAGGTACGGCCGCTGCGATTAAAGGGGCTGTATCCACGATGGATTTACAGGAAATCGGCACGCAAGTGCAGCTTTCCAATACGTATCATCTTCATGTCCGCCCGGGAGATAAGGTGGTAAAACAGCTGGGAGGCCTTCATCGGTTTATGAATTGGGACAAGCCGATTCTGACGGACTCCGGTGGCTTTCAGGTATTCTCGTTAGCGGGACTGCGTAAGATTAAAGAAGAAGGTGTATACTTCAACTCTCATGTGGACGGACGTAAGATTTTTATGGGCCCGGAGGAGAGTATGCAGATTCAATCGAATCTGGCATCTACGATTGCTATGGCTTTTGATGAATGTCCGCCGCATCCGGCAACCAGAGAATATATGGAGAATTCGGTAGCCCGGACCACACGTTGGCTGGAGCGATGTAAGGCGGAAATGATCAGGTTGAATTCCCTGGAGGATACCATTAATCCGAAGCAGATGCTGTTCGGCATTAATCAGGGCGGTACCTTTACGGATATTCGTATTGAGCATGCGAAACGGATTTCCGAGTTTGATTTGGATGGTTATGCGCTGGGAGGCCTTGCGGTAGGAGAGTCTCACGATGAAATGTACCGTGTTTTGGAGGAGACGGTGCCGTATCTTCCGCTTGAGAAGCCGACTTATCTGATGGGTGTCGGTACGCCGGCCAATATTTTAGAGGCGGTGGAACGAGGCGTGGATTTCTTTGACTGTGTATATCCGGCCAGAAACGGCCGCCACGGCAATGCATATACCAACCACGGGAAGATGACTTTGTTAAATGCAAAGTATGAGTTAGATGACAGGCCGCTTGATGCTACATGTGGTTGTCCGACCTGTAAGCATTACAGCAGAGCTTATATTCGTCACTTGTTAAAGGCAAAGGAAATGCTGGGTCTGCGTCTTTTGGTAACGCATAATTTATATTTTTACAACAAAATGATGGAAGAAATACGCGAAGCAATTGAGCAGAAACGTTTTTCGGAGTATAAAGCGCAAAAGCTTGCGGGCTTTGAGCAAGGGGAAGAAGATTAATCGTGCGAAAAGCACAAGAAGGAGGAAGTTATGTTTCAGTTTTTAACCACGAATGGGGCGGCACAGCCGATGAGTCCGACCGGCACCATTTTGTATTGGGTTGTTTTAATCGGTGCATTTGGTTTGATATTCTATTTTATGGCAGTCAAACCGCAGAAAAAGCAACAGAAGAAGCAGGATGAGTTGATGGCATCCATTGCAATCGGAGACAGCGTATTGACCACCGCAGGTTTTTACGGTATGGTAATCGATGTGGTAAACGATGACGTTATTATCGTTGAGTTCGGTAACAACAAGAACTGCCGTATTCCTATGAGAAAGAGCAGTGTAGTGGAAGTAGAAAAGCCGATGGAAGAAGAAACCAAGGCGAAGTAATCTTGCCGGAAATAAGAATATAAGAAACGGGATATTGCCTGATGCAGTATCCCGTTCGTTTTTTGTAATGGTAAAGTATGAATCTGTATGAAAAGACTATCTCTTATGCTCTTCCAAATACCGATAAAGCGGCTTCAACAAAGATTCCGGAATGTTCAGATTGTGATTCCTTCCGGTACCCAGATAAAGATTCGGTTTGTTGGCTCCGTGGAAATCCGTACCGCCGGTCATTAATAAATCGAAACGGTTTGCAAGACTGTAGCTGATTTGCTCATCAAAACCGGTATTGGAGGAATAATATACCTCTAAGCCGGCCAGCCCCGCATCTTTTAAGCGTTTGATCAGTGTCTCCAACTCTGCCGGAGGTAACTTATAAAGCAGAGGGTGAGCCAATACCGGGATGCCGCCTGCCTGTAATATCAGGGAAATTGCCTGTTCCGGTTGCATGTATTCACGAGGGACAAAGCAGGGAGCGTCGTAGTTTAGATAACGTTTGAAGGCGTCTTCGGAATTTTTGACATGTCCGTGTTCAATCAAATATTTTGCAAAGTGAGCTCTGGTAATTACGGTGTCCGGATTGATCCGGCGTAATTCTTCCAAGGTGAGCGGAATGCCGAGGGTGCGGAAACGCTCTGCCATCTGCTTGTTTCTGAGTTCTCTGGCATGGACTGCGTCTTCCAAGGCCTGCAACAGAACAGAATCGGTTTCGTCTATAAAAAGTCCCAGAACGTGGATGTCCCTGTTTTTGTATGCGGCGGAAATTTCCGTACCCGCAATGACGGTAATAGCAGCGTCGGCAGAACGAGCGGCTTCTTTTGCTTTTGCGATACCGGAAACGGTGTCATGATCGGTAAGAGCAAAGGAAGAAAGTCCGGATTGCGTCGCTAAAGTAACCAGGTCTTCCGGGGAGAGTGTGCCGTCGGAGTGATTGGAATGTACATGAAGATCAATCATAGGAAACTCCTTTTCTTTGTGATAAAAGAAGTATAACACAAAAAAAGATATGGAACAAGGGAATGTACGGAAACTTGTTCTCATATAGTGAAACAAAGGGAAAAACAGGAGAAAAGGAATGGAGAATAAGAGAGTAATAAAGGAAGTCGGAATCGCGGTCGGAATTTCTGTGTTGGTGACGATTTTGTTTTTGGTTATAACCGCGGTTCTTATGTTAAAGGCAGGGCTTGGGGAGGATACGGTTTCAAAGTTGATGATTGCTGGGTATGTACTTGCGCCGGCGGTGGGTGGTTTCTTGTTGGGAAAGAAACGGAAGGTGAATCGTTTTTTGTGGGGGCTTTGTGTCGGCGGCGTTTATTTTCTGGTGTATGCGCTTTTGGCGGTATGTATGAAGGACGTACCCTTAGGAGATATTATGTGGGTGGCGATTCCGGTGTGCCTCGGAGGTATGGCCGGTGGGATGTTGAGCTAGGGCAAAAGAAATGCTTCACAGCGGAGGTAAAATGTGGTATACTGTCTATGAGCCTGTCTGCATCGGACGGGAGAGCGGTTACTGTTGTTTGGATAGACAAAGCATAAAGGGAGAACGCTATGAGACGAATCATAAAATTAAAAGGAGCGATGCGGCTGTATCTCAACTGGCCGATTTTTTTGACAATCCTTTTGATTTGCATGAATTTAAGTATACTGACGGTAGATAAAACAGCTGCGGGAATAATGGCTATATTTGTGGCACTTTACGCAGTGATTGCTTTTTTATTGTATTTTGTTAAAAAGCCGTTAATTGTAAATGAGATGGTGCGCTTTGCCGCAGGCTACAGCCAGGTGCAGAGAAGACTGCTTAAAGAGCTGGCGATTCCGTATGCGGTTATGGATACAGAGGGGACCATTCTTTGGGCAAATGATGAGTTTATGGATTTGGCGGAGGCTTCGCCGAAGACAAAGAATATCAAGACCATTATTCCGGAGATTACATCGGAAAACCTTCCGACGGTAGAGAATGATACAAGTCTTCACGTGCAAGTGGGCGAACGCAATTTTGAGGTTTGCCTGCGGGTGGTAAATACGCCGAGCTTTGATGAGGATATTTTATGGCAAGAGATGCAACGCCATAGCA
Organism: Lachnospiraceae bacterium; assembly: GCA_015057365.1. Classification (GTDB taxonomy): domain Bacteria; phylum Bacillota; class Clostridia; order Lachnospirales; family Lachnospiraceae; genus SIG307. The sequence continues at coordinate 30,882 of SVEN01000023.1, forward strand.
ATGAGCTGATTGCGTTGTATTTATACGATGAGACGGAGATTGTAACGCTACAGAAGGAAAATCAGGATCAGAAGCTGATTACAGGTCTTTTATATATTGATAATTACGAGGAAGCATTCGAGAATATCGATGAAGTACGGCGTTCTTTGCTTACCGCACTGGTAGATCGAAAGATTAACAAGTACATGGTAAGCATTGATGCCATTATTAAAAAGCTGGAAAAGGACAAGTATATCTTTGTGTTCCAGCACAAATACCTGGCTCAGCTGGAGGCTAACAAGTTCTCTCTTCTGGAGGAAGTACGGGGCTCCAGTATCGGTAACGATGCACCGGTTGTGACCATCAGTATGGGACTGGGTGTCAATGCGGAGTCTTATCTTGCAGGATATGAAATGGCTCGCGGCGCCATTGATTTGGCACTGGGTCGAGGCGGTGACCAGGCGGTGGTAAAGGACGGAAATAAGATTTCTTACTACGGCGGTACGGCGGTACAGGTAGAAAAGACCACCCGTGTAAAGGCACGCGTAAAGGCGCATGCCCTAAAGGAATTTATGGAAGGTAAGGAGCGTATCGTGGTCATGGGGCACTCCATCGGCGATATCGATTCTCTCGGTTCCGCCATCGGTGTGTATCGTATTGCCAAGACACTAAATAAAAAGGCACATATCGTGATTAACGAGATTACCAGTTCCATTCGTCCGATGTTAACGAAGTTCCAAGGAAATGCGGATTACGAAGAGGATATGTTTATTGACGGAAATAAGGCGCAGGAAATTGTGGATAACAACACGCTTCTGGTGGTGGTGGATGTAAACCGTCCGAATTATACGGAGTGTGAGGCGCTTCTTTCCATGACGCGTACGATTGTGATTTTAGACCATCACAGACAAACCGGAGAAGCCATTCCGAACGCGGTGCTGTCCTATATCGAGCCGTATGCATCTTCTGCCTGTGAGATGGTTGCGGAGATTTTGCAGTATATCGGCGACGGTTTGAAGTTAAAGCCGCTGGAAGCGGATGCAATGTACGCCGGTATAATGATTGATACCAATAATTTCCTTACCAAGACCGGCGTACGTACCTTTGAAGCAGCTGCATATTTACGCAGAAACGGTGCGGATGTAACCCGTATTCGTAAAATGTTCCGTACGGACATGCCGGAGTATTATGCGAAGGCAAAATCTGTGGCTGCAGCTGAGATTTTTGAAGGTAGATTTGCGTTTTCCGTATCTGCCAGTGAGGGCGTAGACAGTCCGACGGTAGTGGCGGCACAGACGGCAAACGAGCTTTTGAATATTAACGGCATTATAGCCTCCTTTGTGTTTACGCAGTTCGGAGGAAAGATTTATATCAGTGCCCGTTCCATTGATGAATTAAATGTTCAGGTGGTTATGGAAAAGTTGGGCGGCGGCGGCCATATGAGTGTTGCGGGCGCGCAGTTTGACGATTGCGATGTGCCTACAGCTGTAGAACGCGTAAAAGATGTTCTTCGTCAAATGATTACAGAAGGTGAAATTAAATTATAACGGAAAGGAAGAAAGACTATGGAAGTGATTTTATTACAGGACGTTAAGAGCCTCGGAAAAAAGGGAGAGATTGTAAAGGTAAGCGACGGTTATGCAAGAAATTTTATTCTGCCGAAGAAGTTGGGTGTGGAGAAGAATGCAAAGTCTATGAATGATTTGAAGTTGCAGAAGGCGGCAGAGGAGAAGCACAGACAGGAGGTGCTTGCGGAGGCACAGGCTCTCGGTGAGCAGATTAAGAAGCAGAGCGTAACTTTAAAGATTAAGTCCGGTGAGGGCGGGCGTACTTTCGGTTCCGTTTCCACAAAGGAAATCGCGGTAGCTATGAAAGAGCAGTTAAAGTTAGATGTGGATAAGAAGAAGCTGGTGCTTCCGGAACCGATTCGGACCCTGGGCACTACCATTGTTCCGGTAAGACTTCACCCGGAGGTTACTACGGAGCTTACGGTGAAGGTAGTAGAGGCATAAGTACGGTACTTGATACGATGAGAGGTTTTATAAATGGATGAAGCGCTGATTAAACGGGTAATGCCGCACAGTACGGAAGCGGAGCAATCGGTCATCGGTTCCATGATGCTTGATAAGGAAGCCATAATGACGGTTGCGGAGATGCTGACCAGGGATGATTTTTACAATCCGATGTACGGCCTTCTGTTTGAAATTATTACGGAATTATTTAATGAAGGAAAACCGGCAGATATCCTTACGGTGCAGAATCGTTTAAAGGAAAAGGATGCTCCGCCGGAGGCCTATGAGCTAAAATATTTTAATGAATTAATCGGTTCGGTACCGACCTCTGCCAATGTACGTTTTTATGCGGAAATCGTTAAGAATGAAGCAATTAAGCGCAGAACCATTAAGGTGACGGAGGCCATTGCCAACGACTGTTATCTCGGGAAAAAAGATACGGATGAGATTTTGGCGGATACGGAAAAGCAGATATTCGAGCTGGTACAGCGCCGCGGCAGCGGTGATACCGAAGATATCCGCAGTATTGTATTAAAGACCATTGAAAATATTGAAAATGCGGCAAAAAACCGCGGTGCGGTAACCGGTATTGCTACGGGATTTTACGATTTGGATTATAAGACTGCGGGCTTACAACGTTCGGATTTGATTCTGGTGGCGGCACGACCGTCCATGGGTAAGACAGCGTTTGTATTGAATATCGCAGAGTTTGTTGCGTTAAAGAGTAAGATCCCGACGGCGATTTTTAGTTTGGAAATGTCCCGTACCCAGCTTGTTAACCGTATTCTTGCCATGAATTCCAAGGTGGATTCCCAGACGATGCGTACCGGCGATCTGAAAGATGAGGACTGGGCAAAGCTGATGGAAAGTGCAAGACTGACCGGTGAGTCTCCGCTTATGATTGACGATACGCCGGGTATTTCCATTCAGGAGTTACGTTCCAAGTGCAGAAAGTTTAAGCTGGAGAAGGATCTCGGGCTGGTAATTATCGATTACCTGCAGTTAATGTCCGGTGGTAAAAAGTCCGAGTCCAGACAGCAGGAAATTTCCGAGATTTCCCGTTCCTTAAAGGCGCTGGCCCGAGAGATTAACTGTCCGGTAATTGCACTGTCCCAGTTATCCCGTGCGGTGGAGTCCCGTGACGATAAGCGGCCGATGTTGTCCGACCTCAGAGAATCCGGAGCAATCGAGCAGGATGCGGATGTAGTAATGTTTATTTATCGTGATGAGTACTATACCAAAGAAAAGTGTGAGGAACCTGGGGTTTCCGAAATCATTATCGGTAAGCAAAGAAACGGTCCGACAGGTACGGTAAAACTGGCATGGCTCGGTAATTATACGAAATTTGCGAACCTGGACAATCGAAAACAATAAGAGACTTACGTTTGACCGGAACAGATTTTTGTCGAAAAAGAAATAAATAAGTCACATGCTTTTGGGAAAATATGGGAACAGATACTTGTGTATCTGTTCCTTTTTTCGTTATACTGGGGGACGTGGACAAACATTGAGTAAATAGGAATGATCGGAAAGGGGTATACATATGGAAAAGATATATCAGGTGTCAGAGGCGGCAGAAGCATTGGAAACGGAAGTATATACACTACGATATTGGGAAAATCAGTTGGGACTTGAGGTGCCGCGAAACGCTGCGGGACATCGGTATTATGAGGAGACGCAGATACGGATGTTCCGTGATGTGAAACGTTTGAAAGAAGCAGGGTTCGGTTTGCGCCAAATTAAAGCGATGGGAGACCGTATGACAGAAGTGGCGGCGCTTCCGGAGGAAAGATTGACGGAGCTTCGTAACCGGATTATCGGCATGGAGGCGGAGCAGGAAACGGTTTTTTCCGGACGAACGGAAAAAAAACTGTCGGAGGAGCAGAGGACAGAAACCTTTTCTTTGTGTGTGACGGTACCGGATGAGCATGCGGCGAAAATTAAAGAAGATCGCAACGAAGGAATGCGTTTGTTACAAGAAGGAATGACCAAATGGTTGGGAGAGCTTTTGCAAAAGAATAATGAGAATTTGTCTCAAAAAATAGAAGAGGGAGTGGCGGAACGGATGGCAAGGGAGTTGCGCTTTCTGTTCCGTCAGCAGGAGGAACGGGAAGAGGAACGTTACCGTAGACTGGACCGCACAATCAGAGAACATCAGCAGGCGAGGGCAAATGTGAAGCAAACCATGGGTGTGCGTGAGAACTTTTTGTTTGCCGGGAAGTTGCGTCCGCTGAGATAATACAATGAAACTGCCGAATCGATTGCAGGAAGTGCGCGATTCGGCAGTTTGTTCTTGTGTACCGTGAAACAATGGACAGGAAAATGAAAACTTTAGATTTTTTTGAAAAAATTTAGGGTTCTGCTATTGATTTAACGGATTAGTACCTATATAATAGGCATAGGATGGGGCGTGTTTGCAGTGCGAAACAACACATCCGAACTATTGATGGATGGGAAGTTAAGGATAGAAAGGAAAAAGCATGGGAGATACAGGAAATAATAACGGAAAGAAGGGAAAAAGCCCGCAGGATAACCGGAGCGGAATGCTGTTTTGCGTAATTATAGCGTTGGTTTTGGTTATGACGTTTTTCTATATGATGAATCAGTTTGACGAACGTGCAAATAAGAAAATAACGTACAATGAGTTCATCACTATGTTGGAGGGAGGAAATGTGTCGGAGGTCCAGGTGGATTTCGACAGCGGACGGCTTTTGATTCTGCCGAAAAAGGAGTCACAGACGATTCCGGGATTTACGCTTACCTATTATACCGGTATTTTGGAAGACGGAAATATAATTCAGGAGCGCTGTGAGGCGGCCGGTGTGACTTACAGCAGACTGACCGTGGATAAGGCGAATTCTGTTCTGAGTTCGATATTAAGTTATGTTCTGATGTTTGCGCTGATTTACGGGGTAATGTTTTTTGTGTTCCGCATTTTCAGTAAGAGCAGCGGTGGCATGATGGGTGTCGGAAAGAGTAATGCGAAGGTATATGTGGAAAAAGAGACAGGTGTGACTTTTAAGGATGTTGCGGGACAGGAGGAGGCGAAGGAGTCTCTGACAGAGATGGTAGACTTTCTTCACAATCCGGGAAAGTATACCCGTATCGGTGCAAAGCTTCCGAAGGGAGCTCTTTTGGTGGGACCTCCGGGTACCGGTAAGACATTGCTTGCAAAGGCTGTGGCAGGCGAAGCAAAGGTGCCGTTTTTCTCTCTGTCCGGTTCGGATTTTGTAGAGATGTTTGTGGGTGTGGGTGCATCCCGTGTCCGCGATTTGTTTAAACAGGCCCAGGCCCAGGCCCCGTGTATTATCTTTATCGATGAGGTGGATGCCATCGGTAAGAGTCGAGATTCTCATTACGGTGGCGGAAACGATGAACGTGAGCAGACTTTAAATCAGTTGTTATCCGAAATGGACGGTTTCGATACTTCAAAGGGACTTGTTATCCTTGCAGCTACCAATCGTCCGGAGGTTTTGGATAAGGCACTTTTGCGTCCGGGACGTTTTGACCGCAGAATTATTGTGGATAAGCCGGATTTAAAGGGACGTATCGATATTTTAAAGGTGCATGCAAAGCATGTGTTAATGCATGATTCTGTAGATTTGGAAGAAATCGCCATGGCAACTTCCGGAGCGGTAGGTTCCGATTTGGCCAATATAATTAACGAAGCAGCGATTCTTGCGGTAAAGCAGGGACGTACCGTAGTGACCCAGGCGGATTTGTTTGAATCCGTGGAAGTGGTCATTGCCGGCAAGGAAAAGAAGGATCGCATTTTAGGAAAAGAAGAAAAGAAGGTTGTGGCATATCATGAAGTTGGACATGCGCTAATTGCATGCCTGGATAAAAATGCGGAACCGGTGCAGAAGATTACCATTGTTCCGCGTACCATGGGAGCCCTCGGATATGTCATGCAAGTGCCGGAGGAAGAGAAGTATTTAATGAAGAAAGATGAGTTACTTGCTCGTCTTGTAACGCTGTTTGGCGGTCGTGCGGCAGAGGAGTTGGTATTCGGTTCGGTAACCACCGGTGCATCCAATGATATTGAAAAAGCAACTTCCATCGCCCGGGCTATGATTACCCAGTACGGAATGTCCGAGAAATTCGGCCTTATGGGATTGGAGTCCGTGCAGAATCGATATTTGGACGGCAGACCGGTGCAGAACTGTGCGGATGCCACGGCGGCTCTTATTGATAATGAAGTCATGGAACTTTTAAAGGAGTGCTATGATAAGGCGTACCGGATGCTTTCCGAAAATCGTGACGTATTGGATAAGATTGCGCAGTTTCTGTTTGAAAAGGAAACCATTACCGGTAAGGAGTTTATGAAGATTTATCGTGAGGTAAAGGGAATTCCGGAGGAGGAAGGTTCCGATGGCAACAAAGACGGTGCGACGGAAACAGAGAAATCCTTTGATGAGGTAATCGGAGAGGTGACCTGATGTTTGATATCGAAGAAGAGTTAAAAAAGCTCCCGGCTAAGCCGGGAGTTTATATTATGCACGATAAGACGGATGCTATTATTTATGTGGGAAAGGCAATCAGTCTTAAAAATCGTGTGCGTCAGTATTTTCAGAGTAGCCGGAATCTGTCTCCGAAAATTCAGAAGATGGTTTCCCTGGTGGCACGATTTGAATATATCGTTGTGGATTCCGAGATGGAAGCTTTGGTGCTGGAGTGTAACTTAATTAAGGAACATCGTCCGAAGTACAATACGATGTTAAAAGACGATAAACATTACCCGTACATCCGGGTGACGGTAAACGAACCGTTTCCGCGGGTGCTATTTGCGCGCTCCAGAGGAAAAGACAAGGCGAAGTATTTCGGGCCGTACACCAGCGGTCAGGCCGTAAAGGATACTCTGGATTTGTTAAAAAAGACGTATCAGATTCGGAATTGTAATCTGAACCTTCCGAAGGAGAAAAGCAGTCGTCCGTGTTTGTACTATCATATGGGACAGTGTAAGGCGCCGTGTCAGGGGAAGATTTCCGGAGAAGAGTACGGGGCGGCAATTGAACAGGTGACGGCTTTTTTGTCCGGAAATTTTTCCTTAATTACAAAGCGGCTGGAGCAGTTGATGAAGGAAGCCTCCATGAACCTGGAATTTGAAAAGGCAGCAGAGTATCGGGATTTATTAAATAGTGTGCTTCGAATGGCGGAACGCCAGAAGGCGGATGCGGATTTGACGGTGGACCGGGATATTGCAGCTATTGCTACGGCGGGAGAAGAGGCAGTGGTGCAGGTATTCTTTGTACGGGAAGGAAAGATGATCGGAAGAGAGCATTTTTATCTGACCGGCGTAGAGGGTGAAGACCGGGCGTATGTGCTGCAGGAGTTCATTAAGCAGTTTTACGGAGGAACTCCTCATATTCCTAAAGAGTTATTGTTATCGGAAGAAATTGAAGAAAGAGATTTGCTGGAAAATTATTTATCGGAGCGTTCCGGACGTCGGGTGAAGATTCTTGTGCCGAAAAAAGGAGAGAAGGAGCGTCTGGTGGAACTGGCGGAGAAGAATGCGTCTATGGTACTTCAGAAAGATGCGGAGAAAATTGCCGCAGAGGAGAAGAAAACAAGAGGGGCCGCGGATGAGATTGCGGAACTTTTGGGACTCCCGGAATTGGGACGTACCGAGTCGTTTGATATATCCAATACGGCAGGTTTTGCATCGGTAGCTTCTATGGTAGTATTCGAGAACGGCCGACCGAATAAGGCGGAGTATCGTAAGTTCCGAATTAAGACGGTACAAGGCTCGGATGACTATGCCAGCATGAGAGAAGTATTGATGCGTCGTTTTTCTCACGGCTTAAAGGAATTGGAGGAGGGAACGGAAGAGAAGTTTTCCAAGTTCCCGGATTTGATTTTGATGGATGGTGGAAAGGGACAGGTCAATATTGCGGAACAGGTGCTTTTTGAAATGGGAATTCATATTCCTGTGTGCGGTATGGTAAAGGATGATAAACATCGTACCAGAGGTCTGTATTTTCATAATGAAGAGTTGCCGATGAATCAGCATAGCGAGGGCTTTCGTTTGTTGACACGAATCCAGGACGAAACCCATCGGTTTGCAATTGAGTATCATAGATCCCTGAGGGGAAAAGAACAAGTACATTCTATATTAGATGAAATCGAGGGAATCGGACCGACCAGACGAAGGGCTCTTATGAAAGCCTTCGGTAGTCAGGACGCCATTCGCTCGGCCACGGAAGAAGAATTGGCGGCAGTGGATTCCATGAACGCGGCGGCCGCACATGCGGTATACACATTCTTCCAAAAAATGAAGTAAAAAATTGCGTAAAAATTTGCAAAAAAGTGCTTGACATTGAAATGGTTTCGTGGTACTATAATCAAGCACTGTTTCGGAGAGTTGCCCGAGTGGTTTAAGGGGCTGGTCTTGAAAACCAGTGATTCCGAAAGGGACCGTGGGTTCGAATCCCACATTCTCCGCTAGGAAGATGGTAGACAGACTTCTTCCGGAACAAGGAAAAGAATATTGACTTTGAGTCAGCAACTGGAGAAATACCCAAGCGGCTGAAGGGGCTCCCCTGGAAAGGGAGTAGGTCGTTAATAGCGGCGCGAGGGTTCAAATCCCTCTTTCTCCGTTCCTTTTTAAGACAGATTTCAAAGAATGAAAAAAGTTGAAAAAAGGTATTGACAGGTAAGCACTTCGGTGTTATACTGTGGAAGCTGTCGAAACGAAGCGAAAGTTTGGAAAGTTTTGAAAAACAAGATTTTCAAAATAATTCAAAAAGAT
>SVEN01000024.1 GCA_015057365.1 Lachnospiraceae bacterium
TTATGCTATCTTAAATTTAGGCTGTTTGATACGGCTCATTTATTATTTTAGTTTCGGAGGAACATAGGATGAACGGCACAGTAAAGTGGTTCAACGCAAAAAAGGGGTTTGGCTTTATTTCCGATGAGAACGGAACCGATGTATTCGTACATTATTCCGCACTGAACATGGACGGATTTAAGGTCCTTGACGAAGGCGACAAGGTAGAGTTTGAAGTAGTGACCGGCGAAAAGGGTCCGCAGGCTGCAAACGTTACGAAGTTATAATTCATAAATCCTGAAACAACAAGAAGCAGGTCGTCAGACCTGCTTCTTATCTTTCCCGGATACTTCTTATCCGTTTATCTTTTCCTCGTACTCATCAAAAATATACCCCAATACCGGAGCCAATCCGATGAATTCACAACCGTATACGATACGTCCGTCGGTGCCTTCCGCACTGCGAATAATCTTTATTACCGTATACAACACGGAATCCTTGGAGCCCAGTTCCAATTTCGCATTGAAATAATAACCGATCGGCAATACGCTCTCACTTTCAAAGCCGATACCTCCCTTAGAGATATCCGTAACCAGAATCGGAGCTTCCTTTACATCAACCTTTACATTATCCTGCTTAAACAAAGAAGAAACACTTAATTCCAGCGATATCTTTAAACGCTTATTTTTTCTCTTTTCTTCCATGATAACCTCCTCTTTCTATTTTACACTGCAAACTTCTGCGCACTCTCTTACTTACAGTATAGCGTTTCCTGTTCGAAATGACAAGTTATTTTTCCTCGAAACGCTTACTTTATCATGGTCATCGCTCCTTTTCCGTTCTCCACAACAATCGTTGCCTTTGCACCGTTTATCATGGTCATCCGCGGAGCCTTATGTCCCACATCCGCTTCATACACAATAGGCAACCCCAGTTCCCCTAAGGACGCTTCAACCGCCTCCTTATAGGAAATTTCGTAATCGGAAGAAAAAAAGGTCGGTCTGCCGAATACAAAGCCCTTCGCATGTCGGAACCATCCGGCTTCTTTTAAATGCCACAAACCGCAAGTCAGACGTTCGGAGCTTAACGCAAAGCTTTCCAGATACCACAAAATACCGTCCTCTTTGTAGCGCTCACACCACTCTGATGTTTTATCAAAACGGGTGCCCACCAAATCCAACAACACATCCAGGCAACCGCCTAATAACCGACCGGATAGTTCTGCCTTATCCGCTGTGCATTCCCATCGCACCGGTGTATCCTCCTGATAGTCTTCCTCCCCGGTAATTCGTTCCGCAAACCCGTTTTTATACAAAGGAAAGCTCTTCTGAACAATTTCGTTTCCTTCCAGAATCGCCACATTTTCCTCCAAGCACTTATGCCAATTCTTCATGCCGAAATCTCCGTAGTTTCCCGCATACACCGTTGCCATATCGCAATTCGTCGTAATCGCAAACAACAATCCGGTTGGGTCGGAATACCCTTGATACCACTTCGGATTCGCCTTGATTTCCTCAAAATCCACATAAGAAAGCATTTCTGCCAGATAATCCCCCCCGCAGGCCTGAATTACCCACGATACATCCGGGTTCTTCACTAAGTCATGTAACTCCTCCGCGCGGACCCTCGCCGGTGCACTTCTTCCTTTTTCTTCGGTCCGGACATCGGCTGTTTCCGTTACATGATATCCGCGACAACGAAACTGTGCTGCCGCATTATCCAGGCGTTTCCGGTCAACCTCCGAGGTCTTTCCTCCTGAACCGGCCGTCACTCCGATTATATCTCCCTTTTTTATCCATTTCGGAAAAATCATTCTTTTCACACTCCTTTTTTAAAAGTATAACACAACGCTCTCTTTTGTACAACAAAATTCGCCTTCTCTTGTTTTTGTACTTGCAACAAAAAAACGTATGTAGTATAATTATTATGACAGATACTAACATTTTTTAGTAATCATAATGTAAGGGGCTTTCTTATGACAATTCAGGATTTAGAAGCAGAACGTTCGGTTACTTTAGTCGTAACCGTCGGTCTCAAATCAAAAGATTTATCCACTACAATTGCCGAAGTCCATTCCGACTACATTTTATTGCAACCGATTTTGTTGGAGGGACGCACCGTGGGATTCGGCGACAACTGTTCCATCGACTTATTATATTTGCAGGAACAAGCCGTTTTTGCATGGCATGCGGTTTCCCTTCCGTTGGTAAAAAACAAAAAAGGTACCTATTATAAAGTCGAGTTGGAAGGTGAAGCAAAGCCATACAATCGACGCGGTTCTTTCCGTGTGTATGTGGGAGAAACCATGGCTATTACCGTATTCCAAAGCAGCGGTCCTCAGGCCTATAATGTATTGGTCCGTGACATCAGCGAAACCGGTTTCGGCTTTGTCAGCAAGGAAGAATATGATACGGGACGTACCATCCGACTGACCATACCGCTTACCGAACGTAAAACCCTGGTACTTTCTGCCAATATTGTCCGAAGAGAATTCGTGGAAGAAAAGGGGACCTACAGTTACGGTTGCAAATTTGTGGAACCGAATTCCTATTTATCCGGTTATCTTATGTCAAAACAAAGAGAACGGCAACAAGGAAAGACCAGTGCCTATTCCGCAGCGAACAAGCATCGGTAATTCCCTGTCACTTTAAGAAAGGAGGTTTCGGTATGTTTTTATCCTTCCGTCCTACAGATACAACATCTACCCTCGGTATGGGAGCGACAGCCTCCTCTTTTTCTGGTGTTTCCAAAGCACCTGCGACCGAATCGCCTTCCGTATCCCCTTTGTCCGCGGAAAAGTCTGACGAACAAAGCCGTACCGGAAAAGCAGAGAAAAAGGGTGAATGCCAGACTTGTAAAGAACGCAAGTACGTGGATGGGTCCGACGAGGGCAATGTTTCCTTTAAGGCCCCGGGACATATCGCTCCCGAAGCTTCCGCAGGTGTTGTCATGTCCCACGAAAAGGAGCATGTGGCAAATGCCAAGCGGGAAGGGAATAAACCGGGCAACGAGCTTATCTCCGCTACCGTTTCCTTAAAAACCGCTATTTGTCCGGAATGCGGGCGTTCCTATGTAGCCGGCGGCACCACCCGTACTTTAATAAAATATGGGGATTCCGAGTATGACAAAAATAAAAAGGCGGCAGATTTGGACGCCGTTTTGGGAGCTAACGTCGATATGGCAGTATAGCACTCCTTTTACTATCGGTAACACGCAATTTCATTTTTTACAAAACAAAACGGCCAGCATACGCTGACCGTTTTCTTATGACATATATGTGCCGTTATTCTTACTTTCTGGATAACTTCTGGGACATGATTACCATATCCTCATCCAAATCCTTCTTCATTGCAAGTGCTTCCTCAATATCATAGTCAACCAAACCGCCGTTCTTATAAGCAACCACACGGTTGTTCTTGCCTTCGCAAAGAAGCTCAACCGCCTTTGCACCCATCATGGACGCATATACACGGTCTCTACAGGTCGGGCTGCCGCCACGCTGGATATGACCCACGATAGTAGCTCTGGTCTCCATATCGGTAGCACGCTCGATACGCTTCGCCATCTCATAGGAATCACCTACACCCTCTGCATTGATAATGATGTGGTGCTTCTTACCGAGCATCTTCTTCTCTCTGATATTGGCAATAATCTTCTGCTCATAATCCTCTTCATAACGCTCCGGAAGAATAATATCCTCTGCGCCGTTTGCGATACCGCACCATAATGCAATATAACCCGCATGACGTCCCATTACCTCAATAATACTGCATCTCTCATGGGAGGTAGAGGTATCACGTACCTTATCGATTGCTTCCATCGCGGTATTAATAGCGGTATCAAAGCCGATGGTGTAATCGGTACATGCGATATCCAGGTCAATGGTACCCGGAACACCGATGGTGTTGATGCCGCGAGCCGCAAGCTTTCTGGCACCCTGGAAGGAACCGTCGCCACCGATAACAACCACTGCATCAATGCCGTGCTTCTTACAAATGGCAGCTCCCTTATCCTGACCCTCCGGTGTGGTAAACTCCGCACAACGTGCCGTATATAAAATCGTACCGCCGCGCTGGATAATATCCGCTACGCTCTTTGCGTCCATATCAATAATATCCTCGTCCAAAAGGCCTGCATATCCTCTGCGGATACCCTTCACCTTTTTGCCGTTTGCAAGCGCGGTTCTAACAACAGAACGAATCACAGCGTTCATACCCGGTGCATCGCCACCGCTGGTCAACACTGCAATCGTCTTAATATCATCACCGGTTTTCTTTCCCACCGTGTTATTGGTCTCTGTCTTTTTCGTTGCCATTTTATATTCCTCCGTGCTCAATAACATGCATATACTATTGTACAGCGTTTAGCCCCTTTTTTCAAGAGGTTTTTCCACAACTTTTACAGAATCTTTTCCAAAAGTCGTCTCCAAACGGGAAATCAGCGCCTCGCATACCTGTGTCGCATGATTTTTCGGCAATCGCTTGATTGCTTTTTCCGCCACACAATATACCACAGCGGCATCTTTTCCGTCAAAAGCATCTAAAATTTCGTATAAAACGCTCTCCTGCCGCATAAAGGTTTCTTTATCCGGGAATTTCACCCACACCTCCCGCGGCATATCGGTAAACGGTACAATTTCACTGCAAATGAGTCGCGCCGCTTTTTCTTCCTCCATTGCCACACGGCCTCTGATTAAGATTTTATTATCTTCAAAGAGCTCCTGTTTATACTTCTCGTAATCTCTCGGAAAAACAATGACCTCTACGGTTCCCAAAACATCCTCTATCGTAACAAAGGCCATCATGGAATTACTGCGGGTAGTCTTTCTTGTAATTGCCGTAATAATTCCGCCGATAATCTCCGTATCCCCGTCCTTTACCTTCGGTTCGGCATCTTCCTCCTCTTCCTCGGTCACAAAATCCGACGACACCTTCGTTATGTTTTTACTTAACAGTTCCTGGTATTCGTCCAACGGATGACCGCTCAGATAGATTCCGAGCGTTTCCTTTTCAAAGGCCAGAAGCTCGCTTTTTTCGAACTCCGGCACATCCGGAAGGCGCACCTCAAACTCTTCCTTCTCCTCCGGTGCGGCAAAATCGAACAAACTCATCTGTCCGGAAAGATTTTTCTTCTTCTCCGATGCAATACTGTCCACAATTGCCGCATAGCTCAGCATAAACTGACGGCGGTTTCCCTTTAAGCAATCAAAGGCACCCGCCTTAATAAAGCTTTCCAAAGCTCTTTTGTTTACTCCGGTACCGGATAAACGGTCAATGAAATCCTTTAAGGTCGTAAACGGTCCGTTTGCTTCCCGTTCTGCCACAATATCGCGGATGACCGGTTTACCGATGCCTTTAATCGCCGCCAGAGCAAAACGAATAGCATTCCCTTCTGTGGTAAACCGTTCCTCACCGTTATTTACATCCGGCGGTAAAATTTCTATCCCCATTTGACGACAGGTCAGAATATATTGGGACACCTTTACCGTCTGGTCCATAATGGACGTCATAAGTGCCGCCATGAACTCCACCGGATGATAATATTTCAAATACGCGGTACGATAGGATACCACCGCATAACAGGCTGCATGAGCTTTATTAAACGCGTACTTTGCAAAGTCCGTCATTTCATCAAAGATTTTGTTACCCACTTCTTCCGAAATCCCGTTGGCAACACAACCCTTTACACCCTCGGCCTCGTTTCCGTATACGAAATTTTTCCGTTCCTTTGCCATTACATCGGCCTTTTTCTTTGCCATGGCACGGCGTACCAGGTCGCTCCGGCCGTAGCTGTAGCCTGCCAGCTCACGTACAATCTGCATAACCTGCTCCTGATATACGATACATCCGTGAGTTGTTTTTAATATCGGAACAAGCTCCGGACAATCATACACAATACTGTCCGGATTCTGTTTTCCCTTAATGTACTTCGGAATGAAGTCCATCGGACCCGGACGATACAGAGAAATACCTGCAATGACGTCCTCCAGATTTTCCGGCTTCAATTCCTTCATGAAATTCTTCATACCGGTACTTTCAAGCTGGAACACACCCTCAGACTTACCGTTTCCGATCATCTCATATACATTCGGGTCATCGTAATCGATGGTATTCATATCCAGCCACTCTTCCTTTGGCCGGTTCTTATTTACAAGCTTTTCCGCATCCTGAATTACCGTCAGGGTACGAAGTCCCAAAAAGTCCATCTTAAGGAGTCCCAGTTCTTCCAACGTGGTCATGGTAAACTGGGTGGTAATTGCTTCGTCAGAGCCTCTGGATAACGGTACATAATCATCCGCCGGTGCGTTTGCGATAACCACACCTGCCGCATGCATGGAGGTATGGCGCGGCAATCCCTCCAGACGCTTGGACATCTCTATCAAATACCGGATTTGTTCATCGGTTTCACAAAGGGTCCGGAGCTCCGAATTGCTCTGTAGCGCCTTCTCAATGGTAATACCAAGCTCCATGGGAATCATCTTTGCCACCTGGTCACAAAGGGCATACGGATAGTCAAGCGCACGGCCAACGTCCCGGATAACACCCCGGGCTGCCATGGTACCGAAGGTAACAATCTGTACTACCTTCTCTTTTCCGTACTTTTCCACTACATAATCAATCACTTCCTGCCGCCGTTCAAAGCAGAAGTCGATATCAAAATCCGGCATGGACACTCGTTCCGGATTTAAGAAACGCTCAAACAGGAGCTGATAGCGAATCGGGTCGATGTCCGTAATTCCGAGAGCATAAGCCGCAATACTGGCTGCACCGCTGCCTCGTCCCGGACCTACCATAATATCGTGATCCTTTGCATATTTTATGAAGTCCCATACAATAAGATAGTAATCATCAAATCCCATCTTATGGATAACGCCCAACTCATAATCCAGACGGTCCTGTAACTCCTTTGTCACCACCGGATATCGCTTCTTCATACCTTCCGCACAGAGCGCCTGCAAATAAGTCCAGGCATCATACCCTTCCGGCACCTCGTAATGCGGCAACTTATACTCACCGAATACAATCTCTACCTCACAGCGGTCCGCAATGGCCTTTGTCCGCTGCAGGGCTTCTTTTGCGTACGGAAACAAAGCCTCCATCTCTTCGGGAGACTTCAAATAATACTGTCCGCCGTCATACCGCATACGGTCCTCGTCGGATACTTTTTTCTGCGTCTGAATACACAACAAAATATCGTGCGCCTTTTCATCCTCCGCAAAGGTATAATGCACGTCGTTGGTGGCTACCAGCGGAATCCTGGTCTCCGCACTCATGCGAAGCAACGCCTGATTTACCGTTCGTTGTTCCGGGATACCGTGATCCTGCAATTCCAAAAAGAAATTCCCTTCCCCGAAAATATCCAGAAGGCGCAACGCTGCCGCTTTTCCTTCCTCATAAAAACCCTTCTTTAAATTCGTTGCCACTTCTCCCGCAAGACAGGCCGAAAGTGCAATAATTCCCTCGTGATACTCCCGTAACACATCCAAATCCACACGTGGTTTATAGTAATATCCTTCGGTAAATCCCTTAGATACAATTTTCATCAAATTAGCATATCCGGTATTATTCTCTGCAAGAAGCACCAGATGGTAATACCTCTCGTCGGAATCTCCGCCTTCTTTCTGAAAACGGGAACCCGGAGCTACATAAATTTCACAACCGAGCACCGGCCGAATCCCCTCAGCCTTGCAGGCACGGTAAAAATCAATCACACCGTACATCACACCGTGGTCGGTAATCGCAAGGCTGTCCATTCCCAGTTCCTTGGCTCTTGCCACAATCTCTTTTATTTTCGAAGAACCGTCCAAAAGACTGTACTCCGTATGTACATGAAGATGTGTAAACTCCATACCTGCTCCTTTCTTGACTTTTCCTTTTACTTTTCAAGTAAAAGGAAAAGCCGTAAAGATACACCCATGCATCTTTACGGCAATTTTCTTAGTTCTCTGCGTTCAGATACTTTTCGATTTCGGCAATTGCTTCTGCTTCGTCCGCTCCGTCAGCATTCACAGTCACATTCTCTCCGGCTGCAAGCCCTAACGTCATCATACCCATGATGCTCTTCGCATTGACCGTCTTATCACCGCTCTCAATGGTAATCTTACTGTCAAAACGGCTTGCCACCTGCACCAAAAGTGCAATCGGTCTGGCCTCAAGCCCAGACGGAATACTAATTGTGATACTCTTTGAAATCATTTCATATCCTCCTTCTTAACCTCGTAAACTATCCGCGTATTCACTGATTTTTTTTAAACGATGGTTCACTCCCGATTTCCCCAGTTTCGGACTCAGCATTTCTCCCAATTCAATCAAGGATGCCTCCGGATACTCCAGACGCAACCGGGCAATCTCTTCCAACGCCTCCGACAAGGTATGTAACCCGGCTTTGTCACGAATCAATACAATATCCTCGTATTGTTTTCGCGCCGCGTTTACGGTCTTACTTAAATTTGCCGTTTCGCAATTCACCTGACGGTTGACGGAATTGCGCACATCTTTTACGATACGCACATTTTCAAATTCCATAAGCGCACGATGCGCTTCCATAATATTTAACAGCTCCGCCACCTGCTCGCCCTCTTTTACGTATACCACATGATAGCTTTTACGTAAAATCAACTTTGCATCTACATCAAAAGAACGAATCAAAGCAATCAACTGCTCCGCACGTCCCTTTTCCGTCTCACTGATTTCAAAGTGATACGACTTCTGCGGATTACTGATGGAACCGGACGCCAAAAAAGTTCCCCGCAAAAAAGCACGCTTACAACAGGTATGTACATATACCATACCGTCCGCACGAAGCGCACCCTCCTTGCCGGATACCTTTAATTTTAACAGCTCGGCTACTTTTTTTACAGACGCGTCCCCATGTATCTCCAGTAAATACTGGGCATGGGTCTGCTTTCCCTTTGCGGTACGTACCGACACAACCACCGGCACCTGACACAGCTTTCTGAAAAGTAGATTACATTTACGAGCCACATATCCGCTTTCCGTTTGTAATTTTATATGAAGATGTCCACTTTTGTCAACATCTATTTTCCCGCACTGAACCACCAGGGCGGAAAGCTCCGCAATTCTACAGTGTCTTGCGGCAACATTTACCCCGAATAGTTCCTCCTTTACCTCCATTGAGAACGACATAACAGCCTCCGATGTTCCTACAGCGAAAAATCCCCCAACAGCTTTACCTCCGGCTCCAACCGGATTCCGCTGGTCTCTTCCACCTTTTGAATGACAAACCGCATCAAAGTGTAAATATCCGTCGCAGTCGCATTCCCTTTATTAATTACAAAACCGCAATGCTTCTCGGATACCGCGGCACCGCCGATTTGCTTGCCCGCAAGTCCGGCCTCCATAATCAACTTTCCCGCAAAGTTTCCCTCCGGGCGCTTAAAGGTGGAGCCTGCGCTCGGATACTCTAACGGTTGCTTTTCCTTTCTCTTTCGATTTAGCATCTCGATATTGGAAAGGATATAGAGCTTGGAACCGATTGGGAAAGAAAACCATGCTCTTGTCACAATTCCTTTGATTTCGGACAAAATACTGTGACGGTAGGATAACTTCAGTTCCTCCGCAGAAAGAACCTTACATTCTCCGTCTGCGGTCACAATTTCCGCCTTCGTAATACAATCCTTGATTTCTCCGCCGTAGGCTCCGGCATTCATCATCACTGCACCGCCGACACTCCCCGGAATCCCTGCCGCAAACTCAAAGCCGGAAAAACCCTTCTTCGCCAACTGCATGGCAAACGCAGAAAGAAGCATTCCTCCTCCTGCCACCGCATCCGCGCTTCCGTTGTGCACATTTTCCTTAATCTCACACCACGTAAACTCCCCTAAAAGGCGCAATACTACACCTCTTACTCCGGCATCGGAAACCAGAAGGTTACTACCGTTTCCGAGCACAAACCACGGCACCTCACAGCGATTGCAAAGCTTTACCGTTTCCTGTAACTGTTCTGTGGTTGTCACCGTCACAAAGTATTCCGCCGGACCTCCTACACGAAATGTTGTATGATTCTTCATCGGCTCCTCGCGCAGAACACTTCCCTCTTCCGTTACAATCTTACAGAGTTCTTCGTAAAAAGCTTTCAAATCATTTCCCCCTTTATTTTTCCAAACGATCTAAAATCAACTTTGCGCAACCGTAAATCCCCGCATCGTTTCCTAACGTTGCAAGGCGGAACTCCTTACCCTGTAATGCCTTCATAATACCTTTGTTATAATGACGCTCAACAGTCTCGGTTAATATCTCGCCCGCACGGGAAACACCGCCGCCGATAACAAATGCTTCCGGATCGGTTACCGCAGCCACATGAGACAACGCTCTTCCCAAAACCTCACCTAACTCTTCTACCAGTTCCACGGCCACAGCATCCTTTTCCTTTGCCGCATCGAATATATCCTTTGCAGTCAACGGTTCGATACTTCTGAGAACAGAACTATCCTCTGTTTCCGCAAGACGCTTCTTTGCCATACGAACAATACCGGTCGCGGACGCATACTGCTCCAAATGACCGTAACCGCCGCAACCGCACTGTACGGTCTCCTGCGGGTTCATCACCATATGACCGAGCTCTCCGCCGGCACCGAAGGCACCTGCCACAATCTTACCTTCCACGATAATACCGCCGCCGACACCGGTGCCCAAAGTTACCAGTACAAGGTTCTTTACACCGACACCGCCGCCCTTCCACATTTCTCCGAGAGCAGCCACATTTGCATCGTTTGCCGCAACGGCAGGCACACCGAGAAGACCGGTCATCACCTCATTTACATTCATATCACGCCAAGCAAGATTCGGACAGTGGTCCACATAACCGTTTTCCTTTACCGGTCCCGGTACGCCGAGACCCACACCTGCCACCTGTTCCTTTGCAATGCCGAGTTCCGTACACTTTGCCCGAATTGCATTTGCTATATCCTGCGGCACATTTTTACCGCCGTCGGTACGGTCCGTAGGGATTTCCCATTTATCCTTCACCGTACCGTCTGCCGTAAACAAACCACACTTTACGGAAGTCCCGCCGATATCAATACCGAACACAAACTGTTCCATACTTTCGTCTCCTTTTACTTACCTGTTTTCAAACTGTCTGGTCACACGGTTATATAATTCCTGTGCCGCATTATATCCCATCTTCTTCTGACGATAGTTAACCGCAGCCGCCTCGCAGATAATCGCAAGATTACGGCCCGGACGAATCGGAATGGAGTGACATACCACCTTATTTCCGAGATACTCCGTATATTCCTCTTCCAGACCGAACCGGTCATATTCCTTATCACGATTCCACTCCTCAAGCTTAATGACAAGATCAATGGACTGGGTATTCTTTACACTTTCTACACCGAACAATGTCTTAACATCGATAATACCGATACCGCGAAGCTCAATAAAATGCCTTGTAATATCCGGCGCCGTTCCGATTAAGGTCTCATCACTGACCTTCTTAATCTCAACCACGTCATCGGAAACCAGACGATGACCGCGTTTGATGAGCTCCAGCGCCGCCTCGCTCTTACCGATACCGCTTTCACCGGTAATCAGGATACCCTCACCATATACGTCAACCAATACGCCGTGAATGGATATACGCGGTGCCAGCTCTACCTTTAACCAACGAATGAGCTCCGCACAGAAGGAAGAAGTAGATGCCGGAGAACGGAACAACGGAACCCCCGCCTCAACTGCGATTTTACGCATTTCTTCCGGCACTTCGATATTACGGCAAAATACAATGCACGGTACCTTAAAGCTCATCAGCTTTTCCATAATACTGATACCGTGGTCCTTTTCCATCTTTTCCATATAAGCATGCTCTACATTACCGATAATCTGCACGCGCTCCGCATCAAAATAATCAAAAAAGCCCGCCAACTGTAACGCAGGACGGTTTACATCCGGATGCTTAATTAAAATATGACTGATATCAATCTCCGGTGTACAATTTTCAAGCTGCATCTTCTGCACCATTTTCTTTAATTCAACCGAATACATGCTCCCTCTTTCCGCACGAATCCGTTTATCATGAAGCCATCTTTGTTCGAAACGTTCGTGCCTGTTTATTATTTATTTTTATGATAGCATAAAATCAAAAAATACACAACGCTAAATCTCTGACGGTTTCTTTTGTTTTTTCTCCGGCAGCTGAGTCAACAAAATGCCCGCAAACATGAGGGCACATCCCCCGAACTCCCTTGCCGTCAGAAACTGTCCTAAAATCAACCATTCCCCGAATACCGCAAATACCGACTCCAGGCTCATGAGAAGTGACGCAACGGCCGGCTCCGTATCCTTTTGTGCCACAATCTGAAGTGTATAGGCAATGCCGCCGGAAAACACACCGGAAAATACCAACGGAAGCCAGGCCTCAAGTACATGGGAAAACTCCACGGTTTCCGTCAAAAACATTCCGATCACACCTAACGCCCCGCATAACAGAAACTGAATACAGGACATAGCCACCCCGTCGGTTTTCGGTGAAAAACGGTCAATCACCAATATGTGTACGGTAAATACAAAGGCGCACCCCAGCAAATATAAATCTCCGGTCGCAATTTGAAACCCTTCCGTAATGCAAAGCAAATACATTCCGCATACGCCGAGAATTACCGCAACCCATATCTTTACACCGATTTTCTTACGAAAAAAGATACCTGCAAGCGGTACTAAAATCAAATATAATGCGGTAATAAATCCTGCCTTTCCCGGTTCGTTGGTATGTAAAATACCGATTTGCTGCAGCATGGTTGCCGCAAACAACACAATACCGCAGCTTATTCCGCCAAACAGCAACGCTTTCTTTCGTTCCTGCTTCTGCTCCTCCGTATATTCCTCCGTATTGCAAACACCCTTCTCACGCTTTTTCCGAACCCGTCCGATAAACGCCCGAATCCCGAGAAATGCTGCCAGTGACACTCCCGCCAACATGGAACGGATGCCGATAAACGCAAACGGGCCGATATATTTCATACCTTCACTTTGCGCCACAAAGGAAAGGCCCCAAATGAATGCTGCCAATAACAGCAGGGCATTTCCTCTCATTCGCTTTGTCATCTTACTGTCCTCCTACCAGACGCTTTGCCAGAACCACCGCGCCTTGGGCATCCGTCGCATAACCGTCCGCTCCGATTTCCTTTGCATATTCTTCGGTGGTTACCGCACCGCCGATCATAACCTTGGCGCATACGCCTTCTTGTTTACAAAGAGCTATGACATCCGCCATGGAACGCATTGTAGTGGTCATCAGTGCCGACAGCGCAATTATATCCGCATTCAGGCGCTTTGCTTCCGCTACAATAGTCTCTGCAGTAACATCTTTCCCTAAATCCACCACCGTAAATCCATGGTTCTTTAACATGAGTGCCACCAGATTTTTCCCAATATCGTGGATATCCCCTTCTACCGTTGCTATCAGTACCGTACCGGCAGAGGTATTGTCTCCTCCCTTTTGCAATTGCGGTTCAAGCACCTCTACTGCCGCCTTCATAGCCTCTGCCGCTCCGATTAGCTGCGGCAGGAAAAACTTCTTTTGCTCAAACCGGTTTCCGGCCTCCGTAATGGCGGGAATCAGTTCCTCTTCCAAGATTGCGGATGCTTCTCTTCCCGCTGCCAACGCCTGTTCGCTCAGAGACACAATGGCTTTTTTCTCGCCGCGCAAAACAGCCTGCATCAAAGCGGTTTCCTTCTTTCCGGTCTCTTTTTGTTCCGCTTTTACGTCTCCCTCCGGGCTTTTCGTTGTTACACCCGTCTGTACGTTTCCCGCTGCTACCGAAACAGCTGTTTTAACCGCCTCTTCTTCTCTCTTTTTTCCGATCCATTCCGCTCGTTCGATGTACCTTTTTGCGGAGTCCTCCTTCGCCCGGAGTACATCCGCCGCATACACCAGATTCATGAGCAACTCCTGATTCGGATTCACAATAGCCATCGTAAGACCGTTTGTGATTGCCATCATCAAAAACGCAGTATTAATATACCCTCTTTCCGGCAATCCGTATGAAATATTGGACAAGCCGCAGGTGGTAGCCACCCCAAGCTCCTCCTTACAATATTTTATAGTATCCAGCGCATCCAGAGCCGCCTGCGGCTCCGCACCTACCGTCATAACCAAACCGTCCGCCACAATGGACTCCTTCGGAATACCGTATTCCGCAGCCTTCTGTACCAAAGTCCGTAAATTTTCCCGACGCTCTGTTGCGTCCTTCGGAAGACCGTTACTGCCAAGAGGCAATACCACCACCATGGCACCGTACTTTTTCACAAGAGGGAACAGTCGCTCTGCCCTTCCTTCTTCTAAGGACACGGAATTCACAAGGGCGCGCCCCGGATAAAGTCTGAGAGCCGCTTCCATTACATCCGCATCACTCGTATCAATGGAAAGAGGCAGATTCGTTGCCTGACAAACCTCCTCCACAATACGGCACATCATATCCTTTTCGTCAATACCTCCCATGCCGACATTCACATCCAGAATCGCGGCTCCGTTCTCCTCCTGTTCTCTTGCAAACTCCACCGCCATAGAAATATCTCCGGCACGCAAAGCTTCCTGAAATTTCTTTTTACCGGTCGGATTGATTCGCTCTCCCACCGCCAAAAACGAGCCGTTCAAATCCACATATACCGTACGACGTTCATTGGTCAACCCGCGTACCGGCTCTTCGGAAATATGCGGCGGATATGTTTTTCCTAACGTATCATATATACAAGCAATATGGTCCGGCGTAGTTCCGCAACAACCGCCTAAAATACCGGCTCCCGCCTCCACAAGCGCCTTCATCTCGTTTGCAAACACCTCCGGTGTCTGGTCATACACCGTCTCACCGCCTACCAACTTCGGCATGCCGGCATTCGGTTTTGCAATAACGGGAACATTTGCCACCGCTTTCATACGGCGTACGATTTCCAGGCACTTCTCAGGTCCGGCACCGCAATTTACACCCACTGCGTCCGCACCCAAGCCTTGCAATACAAGCATAGCGGTCTCCGGCTCCGTACCGTAAAGGGTATGGGCCGTCTCGTCAAAGGTCATGGTCACCATCACCGGCAAATCGCATACCTCTCCTGCCGCAATCAGGGCCGCACGGGTTTCCTGCAGGCTCATCATAGTCTCAATCACAAACAAATCCACACCCGCATCTGCCAAATACCGCATCTGTTCCTTATATACCTCTACCGCTTCTTCAAAGGCCAACGGTCCCAAAGGCTTTAAAAGCTTACCGGTCATTGTTACATCTCCGGCAATAAGCGGAATACTCTCCGCATTCCGCTGTTCTACCATATACGCCCCCACGGCACGCTTACTTAAGCCTACCAGCTCCCGGTTCATTTCTTCGATACGTGCCTCAAGGCCGTACTCCGCAAGCTTAATCCTGTTTGCGGAAAAGGTAGGCGCATAAATAATATCCGTGCCGCGATGCAAATAACTCTTCTGCAACTGAACCAAACTGTCCGGGTTCTCTAAAATCCACTGTTCCGGGCACACTCCCGTAGGCATTCCCGCCTTTTGTAAATTACTGCCGGTCGCACCGTCCAAAAATACCAGCCGGCGTTCCACCAGCTCTCTGAATTCTTTCTTCGTCATCACAAATACCACCTAAATTAAATTCTTGATACTGTCACAAATGCGCTTTGCCACCACCGGATTATTCATGGTATAGACATGAATTCCCTCCGCATCATGAGCCACCAAATCTACAATCTGATTCACCGCATAAATCATTCCGGCATCAAACAGTGCATCTTTATCAAATTCATACTTTTGCAGGATTCTCTTAAACTTCTCCGGTAAAGAAGCTCCGCAAAGAGTCACCATCCGCTCAATCTGGGCCCGGTTAATCACCGGCATAATTCCTGCGGAAACCGGAGCTTTAATGTCCGCAATTCGCATATTTTCCCGGAATTTATAAAACAACTCATTATCAAAGAACAGCTGGGAAATCAAAAACTCCGCACCTGCCTCCGTCTTTTTCTTCAAATTATGTAAGTCCGTCACCTTATCAACCGCTTCCGTATGTCCCTCCGGATAACAAGCTCCCGCAACACAAAGATTACTTCGCTTTTCCCGTAAGAAAGAAACCAGCTCCGATGCATAGAAAAACTCCTCTTTCGGCGGAATATCCGGATTCTTATCTCCACGAAGCGCCAGTACATTTTCAATCTCCGCTTCCGCCAGCTCGTCCGCAAAGGCCAGAATTTCATCCTTTGTATAATTAATACAGGTCAGATGTACCACCGGCTCGATTCCGTATTCCTTTTTTATCTTCTTTGCCAGACCTACCGTCAGACTGTTGGTAGCGGAACCGCCCGCACCGAATGTCACGCTGATATAATCCGGTTTCAATCCGCAAAGTACCGCTAAAGTCTCATCGATACTCGTCAGAGTCGTATCCCGTTTCGGTGGAAAAATTTCAAAGGAAAGCACTGTTTTTTTCTGCTGATACACTTCACTGAGTCTCATAATCTTATCTCCGTTTCTGTTATTATCTATGTATTGCTCTGTATTTTAACGGCAAAAGCGGCTGATACAACACGGTCGCCAGTACCAATTTTACTCCGTCAAAAGGAAGGAACGGCACCACGCAGACCGTCAGTGCTTCTCTAAAGGTTCCCCCGTTCGTATAAACGCTCATAAACCACACCGTTCCTGTCAAATACAATAACACCGTACCGGCAATCAGCGAAAAAAAGAACCGTACGACACCCTTTTTTCCACCGGCGGCACCTGTACCGAGTAAACCGATTACCGCCACACAAGGCAGATAACCAAGCAAAAAGCCTCCCGTCGGTCCGAATAACACACCCGCACCCGCCGTATATCCGGAAAATACAGGCAGACCCAAAAATCCCATACACAAGTAAATAAACACACTGATACTTCCGAATCTCGGCCCCAACAACATCCCGGTCAAGTACAGCAAAAAGCTTCCCAGGGTAATCCCCACCGGACTGAATGGCAAATATAATGTATGGGGAGCAAGAATGCAAAAGACTGCGGTAAACAATGCCGCCTTTACTAATTCTACAAGAGTATCCCCTCTATTTTTCTTATTTCTTTTCGTTTGGCTGTTTTCACTTTTTTTATTTTCTAACTCTTCCCGTGACTTTTCCAAACCAAATCTCCTCTTTTTTACAATCGGACACTCACTTCTCCGCAGGAAAGGCCGAACTCCCGTCCGTCCCGTTCGATTATCAAATGTCCGTCTTTATCAATATCCGTTACAACCGCCCGATAATCACCTTCCGCCGCCAAAACAGTCACTTCCCGTCCTATAAGAATCGAACGCGCCTTGTACTCCTCCATATAGACTGCTGTAGAAAGGTTTTGATACAACATTGCAAACTCCTCCCACACAGCAACAATTAATTCCTCATTTGATATATGACTCTGTGCGGTATCCTCCAGGCACCCCACAATATTCTTTAACTCCTCCGGTACGGATTGCTGTTTCACATTAATTCCGATACCGAGCACCACGTAGTCCGGATATTCCGTATTCCCCGACAGTCCCGCTTCTGCCAGAATACCGCAAACCTTTCTTCCGTTTACAAAGATATCATTGACCCATTTAATTCCTGTGGTACATCCGCTTACCCTCTCTATCGCTCTGGCTACCGCCACAGCACCACAGGTCGTAATAAGCAGTGCCTTTTCCGCAGAAATCTTCGGTCGTAACACCATACTCATATATATTCCGCCTTCCGGAGAGAAAAAGCTTCGTCCGAGACGCCCTTTTCCTTTGCTCTGGCGTTTTGCTACCACCAATGTCCCCTCCGGTGCTCCGCCTACCGCCAGCTCCTTTGCTATCCGGTTGGTAGAATCGGTCTCCGTAAGCTCTACCGTTTTTTGCACAAAAGGAATCCCGCACAAGCGATGCTCCAAGGAGCTTTCTTTTTCCTGCCATGCTTCCTTTTCCGTTGTCATCGCCCTGCCTCCTTCCTTTTCCTGTTTTCCGTTTGCAATCATCGTACCATGTAACTGCCCGGATTGTCAACCAAAGAGGCCATCAGAATTTCCTTGCCTTTCTCATAAAAAAAAGCTATACTTAAAACAAATACAAAGGGGCATTTACAAACAGAAGGGAGGTTCCTGTTATGGGACTGTTTCATAATATTTTCGGACTACCGCAAACGGCACAACCGACCGGAGCCTCCGGTGCAAAACGGGTATCCGGTTCTTCCGGAAAGGATACCGTTATCTTAACCAAAGGGCAAGTGGTAAAGGGCGAAGTGACCGATTTGCGGAGCAATGAAGTCACCATCCTCCTGGATGACGGAAAAACTTTGCATGCAAAGCTCAGTACCGCTATGGAGCTTTCCATCGGACAGCAGGCAGAGTTTTTTGTTCAGGAAACCAACGATGTCCTGATTACACTAAAACTTCTGTCCGACGGCGACACCTCCTTTACGGAATCCGCCATCGATAAAGCCTTAGAGGCTTCCGGTCTGCCGAAATCGCAACACGGGGCGGAAATTGTCCGTTCTCTTTTGAATGCGGGGCTTCCGGCAAGCAAGGAAATGATTCAGAAAATGATGCAGTATTCCGCCTCCAATAAGGACGTGGAACTTTCCACGCTGACCGCCCTTATGAAACACAATCTGCCGGTCACAAAGGAAAACGCCACACAGCTTCAATCTTACCGCAACTTCGAGCATCGCCTGTTGGGTCAGGCAACCACCTTAACCTCGGCCTTGTCCGATGCCTTCTCGTACGGAGAGGTATCCGCCTCCTTTACCGAGGGTCTTCTTGCGCATTTTTTCGGTACAGATGTACCCCTGGTCACCGGAAGTCATGCATCTCTTCCGACACAATTACCGGCAGAAGGCGATGCCCCTCAAGGGAACACCTCTTTGGCCGTTTCCTCCGCTGATATCACAGCACTTACAGGAGACGATCTCGCAAATACCGGCTCTGCCACCGTTTTACAAGGAGACAATGGGATCGCTACCGAAGGAGCCGTAACCGCAAACGTTGTCGGCCCGGATTCGCCTAATCTCACTACCTCCGACACCACCATCCGCTCCGAAGAGTTTTTACCGTTAAAGCAGCTTCTGTCCGATTCCACCTATAAGGCAGTCGGAAAAGCACTGGATTCCCTTCCGGCGGATTTACCGGAGCTTCCGATGTTAAAGGAAAGCTTTACAAACGGCACCTTAACCGCAAATCAATTGTTTTCCGCATTCTCCTCTGTCGCAACAAACGGCGCTTCGGAACGGATTACTTCCCTTCTGAAAGAAGAGCCGGCTCTATCCGAGCTTTTAGGAAAAACCGTACTGAACCGCTTCGTCATGACTCCGGAGGATTTAACAAAGGAACACGCCGTAGAGGACTTCTATACCCGTACCGCAAAAAATCTGGCAACGTTAAACGAATTGACATCTACTGAAACCGCCTCCTCCGCTATGAAGACGGTAGCGGACACCGCCTCCAATATGCAGGACAACCTTCAGTTTATGAACACGATAAATCAGATTTTTCCATACGTTCAGCTACCGTTAAAACTGACGGAACAGCTTACCCACGGGGAGCTTTATGTCTATACCAAGAAAAAAGACCTCTCTGCCAAAAACAAAGAGGTCAGCATTCTGCTTCATTTGGATATGGACGCCCTGGGTCCGACGGACATCCATCTGTCCTTGCTGCAGCAAAACGTTAACGCAAAATTTTATTTAAACGAAACTGACGCCGAGCAGCTGGTATCCGAACAGCTTCCTTCTCTTACCGAAGCATTGCAAAAGAAAGGCTATTCGCTAAATGCCTCCGTTATGCACCGGGAAAAGGAGCCGGACATCGTTTCCGATTTTCTGGCTGACGGCGATGCGGTACCGATGAAACGGTTTCGCTTTGACATTCGGGCTTAAATACACAGCAAAGGGGCCTCGCCGAATGCGAGCCCCCTTTTCATTTTTAAAAACTGTTTTACTGACACAGTTCTGCCGCCAACTTCTTTATCTGTTCCAGGTTTTCGGACTTTACGGCGGACTTTATGGTGACTACCGTCTCCGCAAAGGTGATTTCCTTGCTGTTAGCAAACTTCTCTTTCATCTGCTTCGCACTGACCGGTGCCCAGGTGCCGTTTTCAATAAAACCGATTGTTCGCTTGCAATAGCCACGCTCTGTAAGCTTATCGATAAATTCACGCATAACCGGGTAAATGCCGCCGTTATAGGTCGGTGCCGCCAATACCAGTTTGCCGTAACGGAATGCATCTTCTACATTCTCAGCCCAATCGGAACGTGCAAGATCCGTAAGTACCACTCTCGGACAATTCTGCTTCTTTAATTCTTCCGCCAAAGCTTCCGCTGCCTTCTTCGTATTCCCGTAAATGGATGCATAGGCAATCACAACTCCCTCGGACTCCACTCCGTAGGAGGACCAAGTATCGTAAAGCCCCAAATAATATCCCAGATTCTCCGTCAAAACCGGCCCGTGCAGCGGCAAAATCTTCTCAATTTCAAGTCCCGCAGCCTTCTTTAACAGCGTCTGTACCTGAGCACCGTATTTGCCCACAATACCGAAATAATAACGACGTGCCTCACAGGCCCAATCCTCCTCCGCATCCAGTGCTCCGAACTTTCCGAAACCGTCCGCGGAAAACAACAGCTTGTCCTTGCTGTCATAGGTTACCATAACTTCCGGCCAATGCACCATCGGCGCAAATACAAAGGTAAAAGTATGTTCCCCGGTACAAAGGGTGTCCATGTCCGCTACAACCACCTGATTTTTCGTAAAATCCGTTTCAAAAAACTGATGCAGCATCACAAAAGTCTTGGCATTTCCCACTACCTTTGCCTTCGGATACTTCTGCACAAACTTTTCAATGCTGGCGGAATGATCCGGTTCCATATGCTGCACAATCAGGTAGTCCGGGCTTCTGTCGTCCAATACCTCTGCCACATTGGAAAGCCACTCCTCCGTATAAGCCGCATCCACCGTATCAAATACGGAAGTCTCTTTATCAAGCACCACATAGGAATTGTACGCCACTCCGTTCGGCACCTCATACATTCCTTCAAACAAATCTATCGTACGATCATTCACACCTACATAATATACACTGTCCGTTATCTTCTTCATCTGATAGCCTCCTTCTTATCAATTGTACTTCGTACTTGTCTATTCTACCATAGGACGCTCCCGGACGCAATCCCTTTCCCCTTGAAATCAAGCCCTATATTTCCTACTAAACTCAAACCGTCCGGCCTCTTCATTCGTCTTGCCCGGAAAGCACCGTTGCAATCGTCTTCGCCAAAGGAATCATGGCAGCTTTCGCCTCTGCCACCGTATTCTTATGTGTTCCCAACTCTACCAGAACATACCTTTCCTTTAAATGCATATTATACCGATAACTCTTCAAATAAATTCGGTGCATCAATCCCGGATACAATTCGTTACCGGTAATTTGTAAATGGAGACTGAAACCGAGATTTCCTTTTAAATTCGGATTGGAATAATAAGAAATCGGCCCGTCCTTTGTCCTGCAAAGCCCGTTAAACAACATCACCTTTGCGGTACTCACTCCGTTGATGACCGAGGTTCTGGCTTCTCCGCTGTCCCTATGTAAATCGATCACCACCTCAATGGTAGGATAGTTCTCTAAAATTTCCGTTATCACCGGCAATGCATTGTTATAAGCATTATTTCTGTCATCGGATCCGTCCGCTTTCCGGTCAAATACCGTAGTCTCGTGGATTACATTGTAACCGTAGGTTTCTCTAAGTTCTTTTGCCAGCAAAGTTCCCGCACCTATCACCGTATCCTCGGTTACCTCCGGTCTGCTGTCTGCGTACCCCTCCGATCCATGGGTGTGAAAAATGAGAATCTGCGGCTCCTCTGTCTGTTCCAATGCCGGCTTATACTCCGCCAATTCGGTTAAGGATATGACATCCGACGTAGCCTTTGTAGACACATCTTCTATATAATAATTGGAAAGAAAATTATGAAAGGATACCTCCTCCAATTCCCCGAACCGTTCTTCCAACAGCTGCTTCACGAAAACCGGTTCCGTCTCTTTCGTCGGAGGAATATACGTGGGAACCCGCCCCTCCGCACGATAAATATTCAAAAAAGAATCGGATGCCTCCGCATATCGAACCGGTAACGTCTGTTCCCTCACCTCCCTGTTTTCGATTTCCGCAAGCTTTGCAAGTGCCTCATACCCGGTTTTGGGAAAGAAAAACAACGGAAGTTCCTTTCCGTACAGTACAAAAAAACCGGCCGCCAAACACAAAAATCCGCAATATATCCTCACCTTTCTTTCCTTCTCATATCTGCTTTTTTTCCCCGCACACTTTGCCGCACGATGTTTTGCAACGCTACGGCAAAGCCATTGTTTTCCCCGCATTCCTGTTCCCCTTTCCGGTTATTATTTTATATTAATTCCTTACAAAAACAAAGATTGATTGCTTCCGCTACCGTTTCTCCCGCCCGGTGCACCAGTTCGTCAATCCCCTTCGGTGTGACAAACAGGACCTGTCCGTCGTTTTCCTCCGCTTCCGACAAAATCTCCTCGCATTCTTCCTCCGACACACCTTTTTTTCTGAGATAATTTCCCATACGCTCCCGTAAAATCGTCGCCGCATCCACTACCGTCGGTACTCCCACCGCAATTACCGGTGCTCCCAAGGTATCATTATTTAAAGCCTGCCGGTTATTTCCGATACCCGCTCCCGGATAGATGCCGGTATCCGTAATCTGTACCGTGGTTCCCAGACGCTCCGTACTGCGGGAAGCCAATGCATCAATGGCAATTACAATATCCGGATGCAATTCCTCTACCACACTTTTTATTATTTCCCCACTTTCCATGCCGGTCTGAGCAAGCACCCCCGCTGCCAACGCACAAAAGCTGGTCAAATGATACTTTTTCCGAAACTCTTCGCCAAGCTGCAAAATCAGATGTCTCGTTACTACCAGTTCATCTACCGCCACCGGCCCCAAAGCATCCGGCGTAGCCTCTCTGTTTCCGAGGCCTACCACCAGTACTTCTTTCGCGTCTTTCTTCACTCTTTCCATGAGTAGCAATAACTGCTCCGCCAGAGTTTCCGCCACGAACCGGCGTAACCGTTCTTCCCCTTCCGCCAGTCCCTTTGCTTCCACGGTAATATAAGTACCGATAGGTCTTCCCATCGCCGCAGCTCCCGAAGCATCCGTAATCCGCACCGTAGAAACATGAATCTTTCGATGTTTATAATACGCATCGGTGACCGTCACTCCTTTGATTCTTTCATCATCCTCGGAAAAGTCTTCCCGCAGTTCCACCGCCAAGTCGGTGCGTCCACCCATTTGTTTCATAGTGCCTCCTTTTATTGTATGAATCTCTTCGTCCTGCTATTCCCTGTGTAGTTTCCGTAATTTTTTTAAAATTATGTATTGACAGATTCCACCGAATATACTAATATATAGGGGTATGCTTCCGTCGAAACGTCCGTGTCCGGCTTCGCGGCAGCAAGATCATGCGAATCGGAGTCCACATGCAGGACGTCCATCGAATCCAAAACATAGGAGGTGTTTTCACATGGCAAACATTAAGTCCGCTAAGAAGAGAATTTTAGTTATCGAGACCAAGACTCTCAGAAACAAGATGATTAAGTCTAAGATTAAGACTTTGGTAAAGAAGGTAGACGCTGCTGTTGCTGCTAGCGATAAGGCTGCTGCCGCTGCTGCTCTTAAGGAAGCTGTTGTCGCAATCGACAAGGCTGCTGCTAAGGGTGTATACCATAAGAATACGGCTGCAAGAAAGGTTTCCCGTATCACGAAGGCCGTAAATTCTATTGCTTAATTTTATGCAACAATAAAGCAAGGGCCGCGCGTGGTGCGCGGTCCTTTTCTTTACGTTACAGAAACGTTTTGGAGTAATCGGCGTGGACTTCTCCGCTTTGATTCCACTCCTCTCCCCACGAAAGGAGGCACCTATGAAAATTACATCCGTAAAAGGAACCAACGACTATTTACCGAAGGAAACCAAGCTCCGCGATTATTTGCAGGGCAAAATTTTAGAGACCTACCGCTCTTGCGGTTTTGAGCGTATTACGACTCCGATGTTGGAGGACATTGAAAACCTGGATAAAAGTGAGGGTGGAGAAAACCTGAACCTTTTGTTCAAAGTATTAAAGCGCGGCGATAAGTTAGAAAAGGCACTGGAGACCGGCAATCCGAAGGAACTTTCGGATCTTGGTCTTCGTTACGATTTAACCTTACCGCTGTCCCGTTACTATGCCTGTCACAGAGCCGAGCTTCCGAGCCCGTTTAAGTGTATCCAGATTGACCAGGTATTCCGTGCCGAGCGTCCGCAGAAAGGCCGCCTCCGTCAGTTTGTGCAGTGCGACATTGATATTTTAGGCTCCGATTCCGTCAACTGCGAAATCGAGCTTATCAGCACTACCGCGAAGGCTCTTTTAAACGTAGGCATCAAAAACTTTAAAGTAAAAATTAACGACCGTCGTGTCTTAAAGAATCTCATTTATGCCGCCGGCTTTACTCCGGCAGATGCGGACAGCGTTTGTATTGTATTTGATAAGATGGATAAAATCGGTGCGGAAGGTGTTGCCGCCGAACTTCTGGAAAAAGGTTTTGCCGCTGATACCGTAAAGAAATTCACCGACCTGATGAGCATTTCTCCGTTCACCCTGGACGAAGCGGAAAAGTACTGTGAGGACAAGGCTCCGGTAGAAAGTCTGCGTTATATCATTGATACCGTTACCAAGCTTGCGGGAGATTCTTTCTCCATTGTTTATGACAAGTCTCTGGTACGCGGCCAAGGCTACTACACCGGTACGATTTTCGAGATTGAGTCTCTGGACTTCGGCAGCTCCATCGCAGGCGGCGGCCGTTACGACAATCTCATCGGAAAATTTTTAAACGAATCCGTTCCGGCGGTAGGCTTTTCTATCGGATTTGAACGTATTGCAAGCATCTTAACCGCTGCAAACTATCAGATCCCGGACGACAAGAAGCGTGTTGCCGTTATCTACGATACGACCGATATTCTGACCGCGCTTGCCAAGGCCGATGAACTTCGCACCACTTATGACGTTGTACTTTACGAGCGTCCGAAGAAGTTAGGTAAGCTCTTCGGAAAATTGGAAGAGCAGGGCTTTTACGGCTGCTTCATTTTAAACGAATCCGAAACCGTCAAAGTATTCGGAGCATAACTTCGGATTTCATCAATCATAGGCTGTCACCGAGCGTGGCAGCCTTTTTTAGCACTACGGGCAGACTTGCATTTTGCCCCGTTCCATAGTATACTTTTTACATAGCAAACTATTATGGCGGTCACACTCTGCCGGAAAGGACGGTGTCTTTTGCTTAACGTAGAACACATTTCGTTTTCTTATCGTAAAAAAGAAGTTCTCCGGGATATTTCCTTTACCGCAAAGGAAGGAGACTTTATCGGCATCATCGGAAAAAACGGATGCGGCAAATCGACTCTCCTGTCCGTTCTTTCGGGAGTCAGACAGCCGGCCTGCGGTATTGTTTCCTATAATGGAGTACCTCTGTTTTCAAGCAAAAAAAGCATTTGCGAGCAGTCCGGCTCCGTATCTTCCGATACTGCCGTCTCCGCATGCACACCGGCGGATATCATCGGCTATGTTCCGCAGTTAAATCCTTTGCTTCCGGAGCTGTCCGTCCGGGACAATTTAAAGCTTTGGAAGCGAAAACACTCCTCTCCGGATATTGCTTCCGACGAACTGTTCCGCCAACTGGGACTGACCGACATCATGCATACTCCGGTGGCAAAGCTGTCGGAGGGCTTAAAAAAACGAGTCAGTATTGCCTCTGTTTTACAAAACAGCCCGAAGATACTGATTTTGGACGAACCGTCCGCCGCTCTGGATTTGCCGTGCAAAGAAGTGATACATAACCAGCTGCTTACCTTTTCCAAAAACGGAGGCATCGTCTTGTTTACTTCCCACGAAGAGGCAGAGTTTTCTCTTTGCACCACACTTTACATTTTGAAGGACGGTAGCCTGCTACAGGTTCCGAACACATCGGATAAACATACACTGATACAACAGTTTTAGATTTAGGAGGATTGGGAATATGAAAACAACAAACAAACACATGCGCACCTGTATCTTGCGCACTTTCATCACTGTCTCTGCACTTCTTACCATGCTATTTTGCCTTGTAGGCTGTTCTAAGAAAGCGCCTCGGGAAGCACTGGAAGAGGCTTATCAAAAAACCTTTGTGGACGATAACCCTATGGAATCCGCACTGGGCTTTACCGAGCTTACCACAAAGCTTAACGAGAGCAAGGCCCACTCTGCCGGTTACTCCTTTACCATTCAGGAAATTTCCGGCAAGAATTTGGACCGATATGCCGGCTTTCTTTCCGGTCTCGGTCTTTCCGTTGACTGCGCTTCCGATTTATTAAACAGAAAAAGCGTTGCCACCATGGATATTACCTACGGCGGTTCCACCTATCTTACCTTAGGCGGACAAATTCAAGGTTCCGAGCTTTTCCTTACGGTTCCTCAGTTATTAGACAGTAGCGTAACCATAGATTTTTCCACCATGAGAGAGGATTTAAACTCCGATTCCATGATTGGACAATTGTTCAAAGCCTACAATCTTTCCTTGCCGGACAATCTTTTTGAGGAGCTGTCCGGGGAACTTGCCGCCACCCCGAAAAATTCCGCGGACCTTCTTGCGGCATGGGAAGCGCTAGACGCAGCAATTCTTGTAAAAAAACTTGATAAAAAAGAGATTTCCCTACCGGAAAACGTCACTGCGAAGCATGTATATAACGTAACGATTCCGAAGCAGGCATATGTAGACTTTATGAACGCCTATCTCGATTATTCCGAACAATCCTCCGCAGCTTTTACAAACGCTTTCGGAGCAGACGGCACAAACGAACCCTCTGTTGATTTTGCCGAAGGCAAAGAAGAATTCCGTAAGCTGGCGGATTCTGTGGGCGATATTGTTGTAACCGTTGCGGTTACCAAGAGCGGATATATTAACTACACGGAAAGCACTATTACCGCCGGAGAAGATACCGCTACTTTTACCGCTTCCTTTACCGGTGCAAATTCTCCGTTAGAAGTGATTACGCTTGTATCGGATGCTACAATTAACGGAAAAGCCTATCACTTTGACCTTGTACAGGAGTTTAATCCTGCAGTAAACGAAATCGATATCACCGCAAAGGCAAGCGAGGATAATACAAGTCTCTTCTTCTTTGACTGCGTGGGTACCTTTAATGACTTTTGCAAAGGCGAAAAATTCACCCTGGATCTGGATTATCTGGAATTGGAGTACGGCACCGACTTCTCCCTCTCCCTTGCCGGCGAGTACTATGTGGATACCACTGTTTGTAACATTACTGTACCGGCGACCTCCGAGCGCAATCTGCTCCGCATGAGCTCGGAAGACTTTGCCGCACTCTTGCAGGAAGCAGAGACCAATTTAGAGAAAAACCCGTTACTTTCCACCATTTTCGGAATGTTTGATTTCGGAGTATCCTTTAAGTAACATATCATACCATACCCAAAGGAGGAACTACCATGACCGTTCTCTTTTTTCTACAATTAAAAAGAGCTCTAAAGGCGGTTCCGCGGGTGATTGCCGGTGCAATCATCCCGCTTCTCCTTGCGGGTATGGCGGTTTTTTTTGCCTGGAAACACCATGTTTCCTCTTTAGGTACGGTGCTGTCTCCCGTTGCTCTGGTCAATCAGGATACCAAAGAGAATTTGGCAATGGTCTTACCGATGATTACAGAATCCGAGGCGGCAAGTAAGTTTACCTTTTTGGAAATGTCGGAGACCGCAGCAATGGATGCGCTTGAGAAAGGCGATGTCTGCGCTGCCCTTATTCTTCCGAAAGATATGTTTTCCGGCATCTTAGACTCCACCAACATTCCTGCCCGTCTGTATCTCCCGAAAGGTGCTACCGCACCCTCTCTTTTTATCGGCAAATACGCCGAGGCAGGTTCCCGCACCTTAGGTGCTTCCCAGGCATCTGTTTACACAGCTACCGACCTTTATAAGGCCTACGGCATTACAGAACATCTCTCAGATTTGTACTATGACATCAACACCGAAAATCTCAAATATGCTCTTTCCAGAGAGTCCGCGTTTTCGGTAAAATCCACTACAGCAATCGGTGCGCTCTCCCTTACGGAGTATTACGGATGTACCTTATTTCTTTGTGTTCTGCTCTTTTTCGGAGCAGGTATGGGAAGCTTCCTCGGCACACCGGCCCCGAAGACCTTTTCCGACCAACTCCGCAGAAACGGCATGGGCACCTTTTCCTTAGAACTGAGCCTGTTCCTTCCCCTTTGTTTATTTTATCTGATCCTTAGTTTTTTCCTTGGGAGCATCACACATGTTCTGTTCCCCGGCTTTACTTTTACCGCAACCTCCTCCCTTTTCCTTGTATGTACGGCACTTTGCTTCACTGCCTTCACGCAATTAATCTTTTCCTTTGCAAAAAACACAGGCCACGGACTTTTACTGTTTATATTTCTCGGCTTGTTTATGATATCGATTGGCGGAGGCTTCCTTCCTTACGCCTTTTTACCGAACCTTTGCACCGACCTGACACCGATATTGCCCCTTAGTGCTTGTTTGGCGGGGCTGCGCCGGGCTGTTACGGGAGCCCTGTCTTTCACCGACTGTCTGCTATTATTGCTTCATTTCGGTGTTCTGCTGGGCCTGCTTGTACTTCTTTCCCTCTTCGGCAGAAAGGAGGTACACGAATGAACCTGTTGACCTTTTTCACCCTGCAGCTGAAACGCATCTGCAAACGTACACTGTTTCTTTGTCTGCTCCTTCTCTTTCCGATTGTATTGTTTTTCCTCTCCCGGGCCTTTTCCGCAGAGGAAGACTCCCGTATCTCGGTAGGAATTTATCTTGACACAGAAGATACTCTGGCCAAAACTCTTTGCGAAAAGCTGGTAGCCTCCGAGGATTCCTTGTTTTCCTTTTCCTATACGGACACAGAGGAAGAGTTGATGAAAGCGGTACAAAGCAATCGGTTTGAATGCGGCTATCTGTTTCAAAAAGATTTGGGAGCCGAATTAGATCGAAACCACCTAAAAAACCTGATTACGGTATACACTTCCGAAAATACCACCTGTACCGGTGTTTTAAACGAACTGGTCTATGCCGCTTTATTTGAAGAATATTCCCTTATCCGGCTTCAAGAGACCCTACAAGCGGCCAATCATCTGCCCCTTACGGAAGATGCTTCGGAAAATAGGTCTCTGCCGACCGTAACAAAAGAGGAGATTGAAGAAATCTATCGCTCCCACCTGACGGACGGTTCCACCTTTCGCATTGAAGTAATTCTCCCTTCCTCATTCGGGGAATTACCGGCTTCAGGCACCCGGGCTGCAACAAAGCCTTTGCTTCGTGGACTCACCTCTCTATTTTTACTTTTGTGCGGCTTCCTTGCCTTACTTACCTCGGTACGCGATAATAAAAACGGCCTGTATGCACGTCTGCATGGCATTCGGAGGTTACTGTGCCCTTGTCTTACCCTATCGGCATACCTGCTGCCTTCCGCATTCGTTTGCCTGGTCGGTTTAGGCCTCAGCGGGTCACTTATCCACTTAGGAACGGAGCTCTTAGCGCTGTTTTGCTACCTCATGGCTCTTCTATTGTTTTATTCGTTTCTTGGAGCTCTGTTTCGCAATCACACCGTGCTGTGTGCCGCGTTCCCGGTCCTGGTGCTTTGCACCCTGGTATTTACACCGATCATCACCGACCTGTCCGCCTTTTTCCCGTGGATAAAAGCGGTACGTTACGTTTTCCCGACCTATTATTATCTTTTGTTTTTCTAGGTTACCGGGCACAACACTTTTCTGTTTTGTTACGAGCTTATATTCTGATTAGGAGAACTTACAATGGAACATAACGTAGATTTAAACGAAATTTCAGACGGAAAATTATATACAAAAAACGATTTGGTAAAACTGGGTTGTGACAGTTGTAACGGCAAGTCCTCCTGCTGTCGTTTCGCAGAGGATACCATTACCCTGGACCCATACGATATGTATCAGTTAAGCACCGGAGAAGGCCTGTCTTTCGAACTTCTTTACGGAAGAGCGCTTATCGCTCTTTCTCCGGTCAAAGGGCTTTTACTGCCTCATCTGAACTTTTCCGAAGAAACCGGCTCCTGCCCGTTTTTAGAAGCGAACGGCCTGTGTCGGATTCACGGAAATCGTCCGGGCCTGTGTCGCCTGTTCCCTCTGGCTCGCTATTTTGAAAAAGACCAACTGCACTACATTCTGCAGATACACGAATGTCCGAATCCGGTAACACCGAAGGTAAAGATTAAGAATTGGCTCGGCATTCCGAATTTAGAGCAATACGAAGCGTTTCTTATCCAATGGCATGAGCTGGTTGCCGCGACCCAACAAAAAGTAACAGCCGCTACGGACAATCAAACCATCCATACCGTAACGACTGTATTCCTAAAACTGTTTTACCTGACCCCTTACGGGAAGGAAGAATGCTTCTATACGCAATTCACGCAAAGGAAAGAAGCTTTCCTATCCCAATCCTAACTTATCAATAACCAGTACACACTAAAATAACACCGGTCATCTGTTCACAGACAACCGGTGTTTCCTTCTGTCTTACATAAACAGCAGCAAGCTTACCGCCATGACCATCATTCCCGCAATAAGACCGTAAATGGAGATATGATGCTCGCCGTACTCTCTGGCTGCCGGTAGAAGTTCATCCACGGAAATAAATACCATGATTCCCGCCACTCCGGCAAAGATAATGCCGAACACCGTGTCATTCATCACCGGCATCAAAATCAGCCAGCCGATTAACGCACCTATAGGCTCCGCAAGACCGGAAATAAAGGAATAAAAAAACGCCTTTTTCCGGGAACCGGTGGCCTGATAAATCGGCACCGACACCGCGATTCCCTCCGGGATATTGTGGATGGCGATTGCCGCCACAATCGGTATTGCAATACTCGGATCCTGCAGTGCGGAAACAAAGGTCGCCAAGCCTTCCGGAAAATTATGCACTCCGACGGCAAGAGCGGTAAACACGCCCATACGCATAAGCTTGCTCTTCTTTGGTATATCCGATTCTTCACTCACACACGTTTCTTTTGTTTCACAATCGTTTCTTGCCGCACATTCCTTGCATTTTTCCCCTTTGGAACGTTTACAATCCGCTACCACACGCTTTGCTTCGTGAGGATTCTCCTCCGACGGAATTACCTTATCGATTATCGCAATCAAGAAGATTCCTCCGAAAAAAGCCGCTACCGTAGCCCAGGAACCACCCTTCTCCCCCAGCTCCGTGATCAACGAATTCTTCGCCTTCACAAAAATCTCTATCATCGACACATAAATCATGACACCTGCGGAAAAGCCGAGACTCAAAGACAAAAAGCGCTTGTTCGTTTTCTTCGCAATAAAGGCAATCAAGCTCCCGATTCCGGTGCTAAGTCCCGCAAATAAGGTAAGTAAAAAAGGAAACATAACCTGACCCATCATTCTCACTCCTTCTCTTCCAGTATACGATTTCGGCTATTAGATGTTACTTACAACATCCTCTTCGCCATCATGTAGTATATACATATCTTATATCCTGCGTACCCATACATATGATCCAAGCCGGAATAGGTATATCCGAGATACGCCTCTTTCATGCCGGCATCTTTTAAATACTTGGTGCCGATAGTAACCATATTAACACCGATATGTCGGCCCCGATGACTCGGTTTTACCGTAGTACAGCCTACACTGCCGAGTCCTGCGCCTTCTGTTTCCAGGTTCACAAACAGCGTTCCTACGACCTCGTCGCCGTCTACCGCAATCAGCACCTTTGGATTCTGCGCCCCGTCTCCCCGGTACAGTTCCTCGTTTTTATAATACGGTGTAAACTCCTCGTAAGCGTCATCGGTACATGCAAAAACCTTTTCAGCATCCGCTTCCGTAGCAAAACGATAACAAATCCCGTCTACGGTATCTCCCACACTATGCTCAGCCTTTGTAAATTCCGAAAGAGGAAATCGCATATCAAAACAGTTACAATCCCAGG
Source organism: Lachnospiraceae bacterium (assembly GCA_015057365.1). Lineage (GTDB taxonomy): Bacteria > Bacillota > Clostridia > Lachnospirales > Lachnospiraceae > SIG307. Next base: position 32,001 of record SVEN01000024.1, read on the forward strand.
AATGGGTATACCCCCGCTTCTCAAAGAAAGCACTTGCGGAATCGTCCAATCCTTCATACAGACACTCATTTACCGCATCTGCATACTTCTTGCTTGTGGGAACTCCCGGCATCAGATAATCATAGCCGGCACCTATCGTTACCTCGTTGTAACCAGCTTCTCTTATAACATGCTCCGCTTCGGAAAGCAACTCGGAACCGATGCCACGGTTCCGATACTCCTTATCCACACAAAGCATAAGCACCGTATTATTATGTACCACAGCGGCACCGATTAATCGATTCTGCTCATTGCGCTTTTCGATAATCTTGCACTCTCTGTTTTCCAATATACTCCGTACCGTAAACTCCTCTCGTACGATAAAAGGAAAATTGCGGCGAAACAACACGAATAATTCTGTATTCATACGCACCTCCACTTATCCTCTCTCATGAGCTCCGTACTTCTTTCTGGTATCGAACAGCAGCTGTATCAATGACTTGTAATACGGAATAAACGCTCCGCTATCAATCAATGCAAAAATTTCTTCTTTGGTGGCCCACTTTACCCGTTGTACCTCCGTCTCTTGCAGGGTCAAAGAATCAATATCCACATCCTGTTCCACCAGATATACATCATCAAATCCCTTATCGAAATTAATCGTCAGATGCGGTCGTATCCCCTGCAAATCCAGTTTTAAACCGATTTCCTCAAGCACTTCCCGTTCTGCCGCATCCTGACTGGAATCTCCCATGGTGGCGCTGCCTCCTACGGTAATATCCCACAGGTTCGGAAATCCTTCTTTAAAGGGCTGCCTCTGTTGAATCAGCATCTCGCCCTTATTGTTAAAAATACAAACATGCACCACCATATGATAGCTGTCCGGCGCAAACTCTGCACCGCGCACCATCGTTCTTCCCGTTTTTATTCTATCCTTATCGTAAACATCCCAAAGTTCCATCTTATCCTCCTATCGGACACTCTCCGCATTTTTCATTATACACCCGGCCTTAATTCCTTGCAAGAAAATCTAAACTCCTGCCGTCAATTTTGCAATTCCACCTTCTGCGTCTTTTTTAACGGATAGATATAAAGTGCTTCTCCGTCCAAATCACACCGATGCATGTCCACCGCATTGATACAATGATTTTCATAGGTGGTGTAATAATAAATGCCTTTGTCCGTATTGATACAGGAGGTATATAAGGTAATCTCGCAGCTCCCGTCCGGCATTACGGCACAGCCTCGTTGCTGTTCTACTGCTCCGAGAATGTGGAAAAACTGACTGATGCTTTCCTTTTCACTCTCTCCCGATACCGAATTTAACTTCACAAACGCAGCCCGGACAAAACGGGACGCGGAAGACAAATCTCCCGGAAGACCGATTCCGCCCATTCCTCTGCTGTACAGTGGCAAGGATACCGCACCGAAACGGTTTTCCGGGGTCTGGGGTGTAAGATTTACATAATCACAGAGATGGGTCATATGATAGTCAAAGGTGGGGTTATTGGTCAGTACCCCCACCGGATTCTCATATATCCGTAATCCCTCCGCCACCGACTCTACTGTAATAGCATTGTCTCTGTCGGCAATCATCCAGTGAAGCGGAGAAAGAAGAAGCTGTTCGCTGAAATTTAAATTACACAGATTGATTTTCGCAAGTAATTCCCGCACTTTTGCAAGGTTTCCACATTGCGACAGAATCCATGGAATAAACTCAAAGGGCGCAATATTGTCCTTTCCGTCAAGCGCCGGAAAATAACATGCATTTCCCGGAAAGTTAAGCCCCGCCATAGAAAGACCGCGCTCGTTTGCCGCCTCATAATACAACGGATAATTGTCCGCCACCGTAGCCATTCCGATGATGGCGTAGTGACTTCTGATAGGGCCTTTGGTTCTGAACCGAAACTCATAATTTCTGGGGGTAACCGTCACCCTTTCCTCATAGCAATATTCCAAGTCAAGGGTTCGTCCAAAATAATGGTCTGCTGTTTTATACGTAATCGCCGTACACATACTACCTCCGAATACTACGCAAGAAAATTTGTTACCCATAGCATTCCCAGACTCCCGTAATCCATTCAGCAAATACATTTATATTGCACACAGCCTTTTCTTATGATTTTATCGGTATTACAATGTCACACTTTTCTTTTATTTTCCTACACTCAAAATATCTCTGTTCCATCGGAATCCATTCCGTAAAGAAGCGTTTTGCCAACTCCGGTGAGTTTCGCTTCGTAATCCGCAACTTCTGTACTTCCGGTGAAATATCCAAAAACACTGAAAGGTCATAATACGTTTCCAATTCCGGATGCATACTATAGACTCCTTCGATGACATTTAACGCAGAAGGCACTTTTTTCTCCGGCGGCAATACGGTAAATGTACCGCAATCAAACCGGCGATACGCTACCGGCTCGTTATTGTAAAGCGGCATAAGTACCTCCGTAAGAAAACGCTCCCGGTCCACATTTCCTCCCGGCTCCGCAAAGCGCTCCGGCGTACGCTGTTCCGGACGAAGGAAGAAATCATCCATATGAAACACGGTGCAATCATACACCTGACTCAGCAGCTCACTAAGTGTCGTCTTTCCGCTGCCGCTGCCGCCTTCGACAGCCAGCATTACCTTGCTCTGCTCTAACATACGATCAAGTTTAGCAAACAACGGCAGAAAACGGACATATTCTTTTTTCATCAGCCGATACGCCGGAAAATACGTGGTACGAAAGACCTCCGAATGATGACATGCCGGACAGCCTTTTTCCTTCCACTTCTCTATTGCATCCTCTACCTCCGCTTCCGAAAAGGACAATTCCCCTTCCCGCGCCATCTCGGAAAGCACAGAAAGCTTTTCCTCTAACTGCGCTTTCCCGTCTTCCACGTGATCTGCGGAAAGAACGAACAGCTTAGTAAAGGTCTCCGCGCTGAGCCCTTTTTTCAAATAGTCCAAATGCACTCTGCAATATGCTCCATCCAAAGGTTCCACCAAATCACCGGTGCAGGGATGTGCGTTTTCCGCTTCCTTACAAATATAGGCCTTTGCGGATGCAATATCCGAAACCAGATGTTCACACCCAAAAGAACTTTGATATAAAAACTTAAACAAATCCGTAACCGTAAGCTTCGGATATTTCTCGCAGTGCTGCCGCAATGCCTTCTTCGTCTCTTCCCGTTTGCTCATATTCTCTACATCCTATCTGTTTCTCTTCATACTTTAGAGCGTTTTATATGCTCCAATACCATTACAACAACCGGCACCAATACAATCTGCACTATAATCCCCGGAATCGCATTGGTAAAGGCTCCTGCTAAAAATGCGGAAAAGCCGAAGCTTCCTCCGCTTATTCCCAGACAAACAAACATTGCAAAGCCCCATACCAGACGTCCGGTTAACATTGCCGCCAAAAGAGAGACATAAATAAAACCCTTTTTCTTTGGTAGCATTTTATACAACAGACCTGCTATCGCTCCGTAGGTTGCAAGTTCAAATGCCATACACGCAGCCGTCGGATATAACGGCGGCATTCCAAGTGTTACGGACCGAAGCAGCGGTACAATCAAACCGACACAAAGTCCCCACGGCCAACCGCAGATAAATCCGCAAAGCAGCACCGGAAGATGCATCGGACAAAGCATCGCCCCTATTTGCGGAATTTGTCCCGTAAAAAACGGAAGAACAAAGGCCATTGCCAAAAACAAGGCCGATAATACCATGTCAAAAATAGGATTCTGTTTTTTCATAAGTAACTCCTTTTCTGTGTTGTTGCGTACAAGCCCCGCGCCACACGGAAAAAAGGTGTTATCTTCCCTGCAGGAAAAATAACACCTTCCTAGTGTCAATCATAACTATGTATGTTCATATTGCTTCATAAGAAAACACCGCAACACACATTCGCATCACGATATTTCTTAACAAGAAAAAGAGCTTCTGCCCGTACGCTGTCCTTCTGAACAGCAAAAACAGTATACCATATCTTCCCTTCCAATGCAAGAAAAGAATAGGTTAATTTTTTACTATTTTCTCAAGCTTGGCAAGAACATCCGCAAGCATCGCGGACACGGTCACCTCCTGCACCCCGGCAATTAAATTCTCGCACCGATTCATCGGAATGAGAATACGGGTAGCATCCGCCTGTCCTACGGCAATCGCCATCTGCGGCGTTACTTCTCCGTACATGGAATCCGCAATTACAATCCCGATGGGTCCGATCACCACGTCTGCCTTACGGCATGCCACAACCACCGGATTCTCTCCGGTAGCCGCCTGCTTAGCACCTGCCTTTAGCATCGCCGCCGTTGCCGTGGCATTGGTCCCCACCGCGGTAATCTGTAGCTCCGGGAAACGTACCGTTATCTCTTTTACCAACTGGGCACCCACTTGTCCGCCCTGTCCGTCTATAACTAAAATGTTCATAAATCCTCCTACATTTCTCTTATCTGTGTGACTTTTTGGAGTCCTTTACCTTCGGGATATCCTCTCTGTTAATCCATTCCTCGGTATAGCCACAACTGCAACAAACATAGCGATTCACCTTTACCCCTGAAAAAATAGTCGCCCCGGTCATGATATTATTCCCGCTACCGTAAGGTCCGCAATAGCCATCCACGATTACAATATCACTCCCGCTACACTTCGGACAAATTCTTTGATTCTTCATTTAACTTTCCTCCTGCTTATATCAAATCATCACTGATAATTCACACCGACATATCCAAAATCGCCCCGCCCACATTGCCGGAATACTTTACAAAATACTGAATCTTTGACAAATCCACATTGCCCATGTCCACTTCCACCACATTGGCCTCCTGCGCCTTAGCAAACTCCGCGGATTTTTCTCCCAGACTTGACGCAAGTTCATTCGATTCCTCGCAAAGCTTGTCCATCTTCTTGCGGAACTCCTCTTCTTCCTCTTCGTCCCACAAAGACTCTTTCTTGTGGCGTTCCGCCTGCATGGCTATGGTCTGGGCCATCTTTGCCGCCTGATATAAATCACCGTCATACTCCATGACCTTTTGCTCGTCGCTCGGCGGGACGATATCGCCCTTTGACATGGCACGGACCACCGCCATAATCTTAGCCTCTTCTATGGCCTGCTTCTCTCTGGCTGCCATCTGGGTCTTCTCCGCTGCCATATTGGCCTCGGCAAACAGCATGGCATTGTACTTCTCCCGATCCTTAAGGAGCTGCTTTCGGGATGTCTCCGTCAAAATCAACTCACTGCCCTCTTCGGTCTTAATAAGCTCCGCATTCTTCGCCTCCAAAGCCTCATGCCCCTTTGGAATCCGATAAGCTTCGTAGGTATGAAGATAACTTGACATATTATTGCTTACACTACTCATAAGTTGCCCTCCTTTGCAAACACATGAAAAAAAACTCTTTCACCGATTCGAAACTTGCGGGAACTCCGTTTCCCGCAGAAGTTGTCCTATCTACTATATCGGCACAAAGGAGGGAAAAGTTTACTCCGGCAGCACTTCCATCAACCAATGAGTCTCCGTCTCTCCGTACTTTTTGAATCCCAGTCGCTGATACAGTTCCCTCGCCGGGTTCTCTCTATAGGTCTGCAAATGTACTCTGCGTCCTTTGTTCTCCTCCAAAACCTTGGTTATTATCTGTGTCTCGATCCCTCTTCCTCGATATTCCGGCATAATTGCGATGAGTTCAATAAACGCATCTCCCTTTTCATCATAGAAAAAAGTGAATATCCCGGCATTCTTGCCCTCACACTGAATGATATGCATATCCGGCTGATGCACAGCCAGCTCCTTTTTAATAATATCCTTCTGCACTGCTTCATTCCAGCCGTACAGTGTTTCGATATACCACCGGAAGGATTTCTCCTTCAGCTCCAATAAAAACAGAATATCCGTGTCATTACAGTTTCGAAATGTGTAATCCATAAATCACCCTCCTATCAAGCCCGGAAATATCTTCACCGCCAATATTGCCGCCCCGATGACAAGTAATACCACTCCCACGACACGGTTCAACGTTTTTGCGGAAGCCTTATTGGCAATCCGTGCGGCAATTCGCGCCCATAAAAGGGTAGACACCACGCACACCGCAAGGCAAAACAAATCCGGCATACCGTCAATGGCAAAATGACTTGCTGCACCGGTAAATGCGGTGAACGCCATAACAAACACACTGGTTCCCACCGCCGTCTTAAGCTCATAGCCAAGCACCGTCGTCAGCACAAGGAGCATCATCATTCCGCCGCCGGCACCCACAAATCCGCAAATAAATCCGATGGCGCAACCTGCAAATACAGAACGAATTATCCTTTGCTTCGCGTCCAGGGCATTCATACTTTCCTTCGTCGTCATCACCGGTTTTAAAATAAACTTTACACCCAGCATCATGGTCATAATCACAGAAAAACTGCCCATGGTGGTATTCGGAACCTTGCTGGATACAAAGCTTCCGATAGCCGTAAACAACAGCACAAACACCATCATCACCACACCGTTTTTGATGTCCAGATTTTTATTCTTCCCGTAGGTGTAGGCACTGACTCCGCTGGCCAGCACATCACTGGCAAGGGCAATCCCCACCGCCTCGTAGGCCGGCATTCCCAAAAAGGTAATCAACATCGGGCTGATGGCCGCAGCCGCACTCATCCCCGCAAATCCGGTACCCAATCCCGCCGCAATACCCGCGATAAAGCATATGATAAAATCAAAAAGTTCCATACTTCTGCTTCCTTCCTGCTACTTAATACAGGAATTGTACCACAGAAGTATGGAACCTCGCAACTGTCACTCTATGAAATATGTCTTATAATTCTATAAAATATACCTTACAATTTCCTTTCCGTCAGCGCCTTGATTTCCTTCCGTTCACGGTAAATACTCCGCGCCAGAAGCATTCCTCCGTAAATTAAAATCGAAACGAACACGATAAACAGAAAATCTCTCTGTGCCGCATAGATGCTCGGACGGTGTCCGGCTATGATAATGTGAGCAATGCAGTAGGAAATCGGATAGAACAAAATCGTCTCAATCACTGCCTTTCCTTTTGTCTTACGTCTTACAAAAAACCATATAACAAGTAACACTGCGGCACACACTACCGCAAGTACAAAATAGTAGCCTAACACCAGTCTCGGCAAGGTAACCACACCACCGCTTGTAATCGGTTCCCCGTAAATACAAACATCCTCATGACCGTCATTTGAGGTATAGTATACGGAAATTTCCTCATCGACTCCCTTCTGAATCGTCACAGACTGTGCACTCCCTTTGGAAAACCACTTACTCCAAAGAGAAGTCCAGGCCTCGATCTGATAAGTTCCCATTCCTTCGGTAATTCCCTCTTCCGGACAATTGTAGGCATCCGTCACAAGG
>SVEN01000025.1 GCA_015057365.1 Lachnospiraceae bacterium
TTAGGGCTTGGTGGGAAAATGTTTTGCGGTTGGCGAACCATTTCGATGAGTCTTTAGACTCTTGCGCGGGAAAAAAGCCCTTATAGGGCTTGAGCAAACCACCGGCTAAGCCGGTGGTGCTGATTGTTATTCCGCAATTTTAGTTAAAACCACGTTCTTTACCACAAAGTTGCCTTTTCCGTGGCCGTAGTTAAAGCAGAGACGCCAGTCGGAGAAGGTTTCGCTGTCTACGGTGAACTCATACTCGTAGGAGGTCAGTTCCGGAGTCAGGGTAGAACCGGTCCAGAAACAGGTCGGGTATCCAAAGCCGTCATAACGGTTAAAGCCGATATCAAAGCTGGAAGAAACCGTACAGGAGGCCTCAAAGGTAAGGCGGTAAGTACAGCCTTCTTCTAACGTGATATCACAGGCCTGGGACTGAATATCCCAGATATTCCAGCAGGCTTGCGGGTTATCTACGTGGAAGGAATTATCTCCCGGGTCGGTATAAATGTCAGCAGGTCCGTAGTAGTCCCAGTTTTCTACGGAAGCAACCATGTTACCGCCCGGTGTAACCGGCTCGGTTACGGTTTCCACACCGCAGAAGGTGTCCAAATAGCGCTTGGCGTATTTCGGACGACGGGAGAAATACTCCTTAAACTGGTCTACCTCCCCTTCGTAGTTCCAAGCGGCCCAATCGAGACCGAAGCGGAAGAAGGTAGCCTTGGTAGCTTCGCCGTAAGCGGTAACATAAGAATCTACTTTTTCGCTTACCACATCCGGGGCAAAGCAAGTTTCCGCAATGCGTAGATAGTTATCGTAAAACAGTTGTCGGAATTCGTCATTTTTGCAGGCATTTCGCAAAATATCCGGATAGTTGAACTCACCGTCGCCAACAGACATTTTATTCAGCAAATCGTACTTATACTGGGTACTTTCGCTACCGTACAAGCCGGTGGAAAACTCGGTATCGTAAAGAATAAAGCGCCACTTACCGTCAGCCTTCGGAAGCTCCGGATTCACGGTTTTTGAATGCCAGGCTTCCCAGTTGTTACTGCCTCCGTTGGCCCAGTCACTGTTGTTGATGTAGGTTTCTACGGTCATATAGTCCATAAAGCTTTGGATATCAAAGGAGTCACAGAACTTTTTGTAATTTTCTTCATCGGTCATATCAGCGGAAGCAGCCCATTGACAAAGATCACGGAACTCCGTCCAATCCTCGTCGGTACCTTCCTCAATACCGCCGTTTTTTATCACCGCAACATCCTCCTTCGGGATGCCGTAGCGAGCTTCGATATAGTCGCCGTCGGTCTTTTCGCGAATCATATAAAAGCCCCAGAATTCGCCGTTTACAAATAAAATACAAGGCTCTGCCGCCATCATGTCACAGGCTAAATCGCTTGCCAGGTCGTGAATCAATGCATCACGGAAGTGGAGCTCCTGATAGTCGTTTCCGCCGTTTCGGAGAGTAACTTTATCAAACGCTTCGATTACTTTACCGTTTGCATCCGTTAGTTCGTCAAAGAAGGCGTAGCGCATCTTGCCGTCGCCGTATTCTTTTCGTGCATAAAGGCGGAAACTTTTCTGGGCATGGGCACGGGACCAGTTGCCGGAAATACGGGCGCCCACATCGGTGGAGTAGACGGCCTTACCGTTATCAAATACCTGGACGGAAACCGGGAACTCCGTTTCACGTCCGCTTGTGTTGTAGTTTGTGACGTTTAATACATCACCGGCATCGTACTGTACGAATTCGTCGCTTTTTTTCCACTCGTAATATTTTGAGCCGATCATGTAGGCACCGATATCTTCATGGAACAGATAGTCGCTGTCGGTTACCATGGAGATAACCTTCATGGAAGAGTAATAAGCGGCTTCTTTGCCGATGAAATAGCTGTTGGTTGTTATCTCACCGAATTCACCCTCTGGTGTTTTTACGACAGCACGCACGGTAAATCCTTTGTCTACATTAAACTGAGGAGGCGTGTAACCACCAAGGGAAATGTCTGTAATTGCACTGTATACGTTCGGTTCCTCGGTATTATTGTAAAGGAAAATTCCTTTTGTGTATTCCGTGGCGGATGAGGAAAAACGCGGGTCGCTACCGTCTAAGGTGTAATAAATTGTGTTGCCGTCATCGGTGGACAGTTCCAGTAAAAAGGCCATGTCGTAAAATCCACCGTCTGCCGAAAACTCTGGTGCGGCTTTTTTTTCTTCCTCTTTTACGGGAGTATCGGTTTCCGTTCCCGGAGTCGGAGTCGGTGCATTCGGAGTAATGTCGTTTTTATCAGCAGCATCGGTTACCTCGCCCGTAGGTGTGTCGGAAGGAAGTACCGGCTTGGTACGGGAAGCATCGCAGGCGCCGAACGGCAATAAAAGGGTGGACGCAGCCAGTACAAAAAAGAGTGGTCGGGGACCGAAATGAGTTCTTTTAGGCATGATAAGGGGGTCCTTTCTGAATGTGAGATTAATAGCTTTATTATAACATAAAAGAGATGTAAAGTAAAACAATACAGAAAAAATCAGCCAGGATGTCAGGCTGATTTTTTCTGCAATTCTATTTATTTTGAGTTTCCGAAAATACCGCGGATAATGGAATTCCCGATTTGTCTGCCGATGGCGCCGAAGGCACTGGAGGTGGCGCGACCGATGGTTTTATTAAACAGCTTCTCGGCGGCTTTTTCCTTTTTCTTCTGCTTTGCGGCTTCTTGCTTTTCTTTCTGTTTCAATGCAAAGGCTTCTTCTTTTGCCTTCTGTTTTGCGGCAGCTGCCTCTTCCTTTGCCTGTTGCTTTGCAGCGGCGGCTTCTTCCTTGGCACGCTGTTCTGCGGCAGCCTCTTCCGCATCCTGTGCGGTTAATACTTCGTACGCGGAGCGGTTGTCTACCGGGATACCGTACTTTTCATCCAATGGGCTCCTTGTAATGACCGCGTTACGGGTGAAGGAATCCACCGGGCCCATAAGGCTCTGCGGAGGAAGGATGAAGGTGCGTTCCACCATCGTCGGAATGCCCTTTTCATCAAGGAAGGATACCAACGCTTCGCCTACACCAAGCTCCATAATGGCTTCCGAGGTGTCAAAGGCCGGGTTCTGGCGGAAGGTTTGTGCTGCGGTGCGAACAGCCTTTTGCTCTGCAGGCGTATAAGCACGGAGTGCATGTTGTACACGGTTACCTAATTGTGCCAACACTTCGTCCGGGATATCACTCGGGCTTTGGGAGATAAAGTAGACGCCCACGCCTTTGGAACGGATGAGCTTTACCACCTGTTCGATTTTTTGGTTCAAGGTCTTCGGCATGTCACGGAAGAGAAGATGGGCCTCGTCAAAGAAGAACACCAGCTTCGGCTTGTCCGCATCGCCGACTTCCGGAAGCTTTTCAAAAAGCTCCGTCAGCATCCATAGTAAAAAGGTTGCGTAAAGAAGCGGAGATTGTACCAACTCCGTGCTGTCTAAAATGTTAATCATTCCTTTGCCGGACTCGTCGGTGGTAATCCAGTCCGTAAAGTCGAGTGCCGGCTCTCCGAAGAATAAATCGCCGCCCTGACTTTCCAGTGCCAGCAGGGAACGCTGGATAGCACCGGCACTTTGCGGGCTGACATTACCGTAGGACAGAGTATATTCCTCGCGATGTTCGGTAACGTAGGCCAACATCGCCTTTAAGTCCTTCAAATCAATGAGTAACAGGCCGTTGTCATCCGCAACCCGGAATACGATATTTAACACACCCTCTTGTACCGCAGTAAGGCCCAGTAAGCGGGAGAGAAGAATCGGTCCCATCTCGGACACCGTGGTACGCACCGGATGGCCGTTTTTTCCGAAAATATCAAAAAAACGAGTTGGGAAAGAGGTATAGCTCCAGTCGTCGATACCGAACTTTGCGATTCGCTTGGACATATCCTCACTTTCCTTACCCGGTGCACACATGCCGGACAAGTCGCCTTTAATATCCGCAAGAAATACCGGAACTCCGAGAGAAGAGAAGGACTCCGCCAGTACCTTTAAGGTAATGGTCTTACCGGTACCGGTGGCACCTGCGATAAGACCGTGGCGGTTACCCATACTCGGGTATAAAAACTGTAAGTTGTTATTCTTTGCAATCCAGATTTTTCCGTCTTTTATCATGTTCAGCCACTCCTTTTCTATGATACAATGGAAGATTTTATTTTTTGTGCAGAAAAAGCAGAAGCAACGAGGTGTTACTTCTGCTTTGTTTTATGAAAGAAATTAACCTTGATTCTGTGCAGCGACTAAGCCCTTGCCGCCGTACATCTCGCGAAGCTTCGGCTTCTCGATTTTGCCGGTAGGGTTACGCGGAACATCCGCAAAAATAACGGTATGCGGGCGCTTGTAACGCGGCAACGCATGACAGAAGGTGTTTACGTCCTCTTCCGTCAATGTGCAACCCGGCTTTACTTCGATGATGGCACCGGTGATTTCGCCGAGACGCTTGTCCGGAAGACCGATAACCGCCACGTCCTTAATGGAGTCGTGCTTACGGAGGAAGTCTTCAATCTGTACCGGGTAAATATTTTCACCGCCGCTGATAATAACGTCCTTCTTACGGTCAACCAGGAAGATGAAACCGTCCTCGTCCTGCATTGCCATATCGCCGGTAAAGAGCCAGCCGTCCGCCAACACTTCACTGGTTGCTTTTTCATCTTTATAATAGCAGGTCATAACACCCGGGCCTTTTACGGCCAGTTCGCCCACTTCACCCTGTGGGACGGTGTTACGATGCTCGTCTACAATCTTTGTTTCCCAGCCATAGCCCGGAATGCCGATGGCGCCGACTTTGTGGATATTGTCCATGCCAAGGTGTACGCAACCCGGTCCGATGGACTCGGAGAGACCGTAGTTGGTGTCGTACTTGTGGTTCGGGAACAGCTTCTTCCAGCGGGTAATAAGACTCGGCGGAACCGGCTGTGCACCGATGTGCATGAGACGCCACTGGTCAAGTTCGTAATCGGAAAGGTTTACATCGCCTCTGTCGATGGCATCTAAAATATCCTGTGCCCACGGAACCAAAAGCCATACGATAGTACAGTGCTCCTTGGAAGCGGCATCTAATATGAACTCCGGCTTCGTTCCTTTTAAAAGAACGGCCTTACCGCCTACTAAAAAGCTACCGAACCAGTGCATTTTTGCGCCGGTATGATATAACGGCGGAATACACAAAAATACATCGTCATGGGTGGTCTCATGATGATTCTGCTCTACGAGACAGGAGTGCATGAGACTGCGGTGTTTATGTAAGATTGCCTTCGGAAAACCGGTGGTACCGGAGGAAAAATAAATTGCGGCATCATCATCGTCCGTCAGAGTAATGTCCGGAGATAAACTGGAGCAGTCTGCGGTAAGCGTGGTGTAGTCCTCCGCAAAGGTCGGGCAGTTGTCACCGACATAGATGAGCAGACGGTTCTTGCTTAAGGTATCTGCGATTTCTTCCACACGGCCGATAAACTCCGGACCGAACACTAAAATATCCACATCCGCCAGACCGACGCAATAGTCGATTTCATCGGAGGAATAGCGGAAGTTAAGCGGTACCGCCAAAGCACCGGTCTTTAAAATGCCGAAGTAAATCGGTAACCATTCCAGACAGTTCATGAGCAAGATCGCAACCTTGTCTCCCTTCTTAACGCCGCGGGAGAGTAAGAAATTGGCGAAACGGTTTGCTTTTTCGTTAAAAACGTTCCAGGTGATTTCGCGACGATAGTAGCTGCTTTTTGTCGGCTCCATCAGTTCATATTCTTTCCAGGTGATACGACGGGTCTCCGGAAGCTGCGGGTTAATCTCTACCAGACAGATTTCGTTTCCGTACATCTCACAGTTCTTTTCCAAAATGTTTGTAATCGGCATATTTTTGTTCCTCAAATCTTAAATAGTGTAGGGAAAGTAAAAAGGTACCGGGATAATGGACACTTTTTCGCTTTCCACTAATAAAGTATAAGGGAAAGAAAGAAAAAAGTCAATGGGAAGTTATATATAATTTTATTCCATCGACGAATTTGCGTATTAAAGCGTTATATTGTTAAAGAAAAAACGCAATTTAGGGCTTTTCTATTGATGAAAAATGTGATAAAATATACGTTGGATTATTATTCAACAAGAGAAAAGGCTTTGGAAAAAGGTCGAAATAAAAGAAAGGATACATAATTATGGCAAAGAAGATTATGCTCGGTAACGAGGCCATTGCCCGCGGTGCTTACGAAGCAGGCGTAAAGGTATCGGCTGCGTATCCGGGAACTCCGAGTACGGAGATCAGCGAAAATATTGTGCAGTATAAGGAGATTTATTCCGAGTGGTCACCGAATGAGAAGGTGGCGGCAGAGGTGGCAATCGGTGCGGCAATTTCCGGTGTGCGTGCCATGTTCTCCATGAAGCACGTGGGTGTTAATGTAGCAAGTGACCCGCTTTATACCATTTCTTACGGCGGTGTAAACGGCGGTTTGGTTTTAGTGGCAGCAGACGATCCGGGGCTTTACAGTTCCCAGAACGAGCAGGATACCCGTATGGTAGGCAGAGCGGCACAGGTGCCGGTATTGGAGCCGTCCGACAGCCAGGAAGCAAAGGATTTTGTTAAGCTTGCATTCGAACTGAGTGAGCAGTATGACACCCCGATGATTGTACGTACTACCACCCGTCTGGCGCATTCCCAGGGCTTGGTTGAGCTTTGTGACCGTGAAGAGGTTGCGGATAAGCCGTACGAGAGAAACGTGGCAAAGTTCGTTATGATGCCGGGAATGGCAAAGCAGAGACATATTTACGTAGAACAGCGTTTAAAGAAGATGGCAGAGGATGCTTGCAGCCTTTCCATCAATAAGGCAGAGTACAACAATACTTCCATCGGTTTCATTACCAGCGGTATTCCGTACCAGTATGTAAAGGAAGCCTGTCCGAATGCTTCCGTGTTAAAGCTGGGTATGGTACACCCGCTTCCGCGTAAGCTCATTGAGGAGTTCGCTTCCAAGGTAGATAAGCTCTATATTTTCGAGGAATTGGAACCGGTGATCGAGGAGCAGGTAAAGTCCTGGGGCATCAAGTGCATCGGTAAGGAAATCTTTACCGTACAGGGCGAGTACAGCGCAAACATGCTTCGTAAGGCAGTGCTCGGCGAGACCGCTGAGCTTAAGGCTCCGGCACAGGTACCGGCAAGACCGCCGATTCTTTGTCCGGGATGTCCGCACAGAAGCGTTTATTCCGTATTGAACAAGCTTAAGATTCATGCGGCAGGCGATATCGGATGTTATACCCTCGGTGCAGTGGCTCCGCTTAACGTAGTAGATACTACCGTATGTATGGGTGCAAGTATTTCTACCCTGCACGGTATGGAAAAGGCAAAGGGTAAGGAGTACATCAAGAACTGGGTTGCCGTAATCGGTGATTCTACCTTCATGCACACCGGTGTAAATTCTTTGATTAACATGGTATACAACAAGGGTACCGGTACGGTTATGATTTTAGATAACTCCACCACCGGTATGACCGGTCATCAGGACCATGCGGCTACCGGTAAGACCTTAATGGGTGAGACCACCAAGGCTGTAAACTTAGTACAGTTCTGTAAGGCTATCGGCATTGAGCATGTGGTAGAGGTAAATGCCTTCGATACCGCAGAGCTTGAGCGTATCATCAAGGAAGAGACCGCAAGAGACGATGTTTCCGTCATCATTACCAAGTCTCCGTGCGTATTGTTAAAGGGCAATGTATTCCCGGATGTTTGTGTTCCGGACAGCGATAAGTGTAAGAAGTGCGGCATGTGCTTAAGACCGGGATGCCCGGCGCTGACCAAGAATGCGGACGGTACCATCGCTATTGATGCAACCATGTGTAACGGCTGCGGACTTTGCATGCAGCTTTGTAAGTTTGATGCAATTGAGAAGAAGGCAAGATAAGGAGGAGAAGACTATGACCACTAGAAATATTATGATTGTCGGTGTGGGCGGTCAGGGTACCCTGCTTACCAGCCGTATTTTAGGAAATATTACCGTAGAGGCAGGCTTTGACGTAAAGCTTTCCGAGGTACACGGTATGGCACAGAGAGGCGGAAGCGTAGTTACCTTCGTTCGTTACGGCGAGAAGGTTGCGGAGCCGATTGTGGAAGAGGGACAGGCAGACGTTCTTATCGCATTTGAGCGTTTGGAGGCTCTTCGTTACGCACACTTCTTAAAGAAGGACGGTGCTATGGTTATCAATGACCGTCGTATTGAGCCGATTACCGTTGTAACCGGTGCGGCACAGTATCCGGAAAACATTATTGAGGATTTAGCGAAGGAGCATCAGGTGTATTCCGTTGATGCACAGGAAGAAGCGTTAAAGCTGGGTAATTCCAAGGTGTTTAACGTAATCGTTCTCGGTGTTGCCGCAAAGCATATGGACTTTACGAAGGAGCAGTGGCTTAACGCAATCGAAGCTACCGTACCGCCGAAGACTGTAGAGTTAAATAAAAAAGCATTTCTCGTAGGTTACGAAATGTAATAAGTTTTAATAATCTTTTAAATCGCAGAGTACTGCGGAAGGAGAAGCCAATGATTTGGAATGAAGCAAAAGAATGTATGAGCAGAGATGAGATTCATCATCTGCAGGGAAAGCGTCTTGTTAAGACGGTAAATCACGTCTACCACAATGTAGAGTTTTACCGAAAGAAGATGCAGGCGGTAGGTTTGGAACCGGGAGATATCCAGTCTGCGGACGATATCACGAAGCTTCCGTACACGACGAAGGATGATTTACGTGATACCTATCCGTTCGGTTTGTTTGCTGTTCCGATGTCTGAAATCGTAAGAGTTCATGCCTCCAGCGGAACCACCGGTAAGGCTACGGTAGTAGGTTATACCAGACGTGATATCGACGTATGGTCCGAGTGTGTGGCAAGAGCATTTACTATGGCAGGACTGACCAAGGATGATATTATTCAGGTTGCCTACGGTTACGGTTTGTTTACCGGCGGTCTCGGTGCACATTACGGCGCAGAGAACTTAGGAGCAACGGTAGTTCCGATGTCTACCGGTAATACAAAGAAGTTGATTACCATGATGAAGGATTTCGGTGCTACTGCATTGGCTTGTACACCGTCTTATCTTATGCATATTGCGGAGACGCTGGAAGAGCAGGGAGATATTCCGAACATTAAGTTAAAGGCTGCCATCTGCGGTGCGGAGCCGTGGACCGAAAATATGCGTAAGCAGATTGAAGAAAAGCTTCACATCCATGCTCATGATATTTACGGTTTGTCCGAGGTTATGGGACCGGGTGTTGCCTGTGACTGTATTTATCATAAGGGACTTCACGTATATGAGGACCACTTCCTTCCGGAAATCGTCAGCTCCGAAACGTTGCTTCCGGTACCGGAGGGTGAGACCGGCGAGCTTGTATTTACCACTCTTACCAAGGAAGGTATTCCGTTAATCCGTTACCGTACCAAGGATTTAACCAGCATCTCCTACGACAAGTGTGAATGCGGAAGAACCTTGGCACGTATCAGTCGTTTCAAGGGACGTTCCGATGATATGTTAATTATCCGCGGAGTAAACGTATTCCCGTCTCAGATTGAAGCTGCACTTCTGGAAATGTCCGGTACCACACCGAACTATTTCATGATTGTGGACCGTGTAAACAATCTGGATACCTTAGAGGTGCAGGTAGAAGTAGAGGAGCGTTTCTTCTCCGATGAAATTAAGGAGCTGGAGCGCCTGAACAAGCAGATTGTACATACCATTCAGCAGGCCATCGGTCTGGCGGTAAAGGTTACTCTTGTTGAGCCGAAGACCTTGGAGAGAAGTATGGGTAAGGCGGTTCGCGTACTGGATAAGAGAAAGTTGGTTTAGGTGAGGGCTGCCCAAGCGGCAGGGAAAGGAGACGCATATGTATTTAGAGCAGTTATCGGTTTTTATGGAAAATAAAGTCAGCCGTTTAAATGAGGTATTACTTCAGTTAAAAACGAGCAAAGTAAATGTGTTATCTTTAAGTCTCGCGGATACCAGCGAATTCGGAGTGCTTCGTTTGATTGTAGATAATCCGGAGGAAGGCCGTAAGGTATTAAAAGAAAACGGATTTTCCTCAAGGCTTACCAAAGTGCTTGCAATCAAGCTTCCGAACGAAGTAGGTACCCTGCAGGGGGTACTTGAAGTTCTGGGCAATGCCGGTATGAACGTAGAGTATATGTATGTACTTGCCAATGCGAAGGAATTTTCCGGTATGATTATTAAAACCGGGAATCCGGAGGAAGCCGCAAAGGTTTTGAAAGATGCGGGGATTGAATTTGTAAAAGCAGAGGAAGTAGGTAAAATTGGAGCGTAAAATCATTGATTTTCATACGCACGCATTTCCGGATAAAATTGCCGGAAAAACAATAGAGTTGTTGTCGAACAAGGCAGGGATTCCTGCACATTCGGACGGTACTACACAAGGCTTGAAAAGGGTGCTTGGGTCAGCCGGGATTTCCCTGGGAGTTGTTTTGCCGGTGGAGACCAGAGCGGAACAGTTTGAGTCCATTACCAGGTTTGCGATGCAAATAAACGAGGCATATGAAGGATGCGGAAATATGACCGCAGACGGAGACTTGCCAAACGGGACAAGACTTTTATCCTTTGGCGGCATCCACCCGGATACACCGGATTACAAAAAGGAGTTGAAGATGCTTTCCGACTTGGGATTCCGGGGTGTAAAGATTCATCCGGATTATCAAGGGGTCTATTTTGACGATATCCGTTTTATGCGTATTATCGAATATGCGTCGGAATTGGGACTCATTATCATTACCCATGCCGGAGTGGATATCGGGATTCCGGAGCCGGTACGATGTACTCCGGAGAGAGCGCTTAAGGTGCTTCGTGAGGTAAAACCGGAGAAGCTTGTGCTGGCACACATGGGAGGCTGGCGTCTCTGGGAGGAGGTACTGGATACACTTGCGGGAGAACAGGTATATCTGGATACGGCCTATTCTATGGGACACATCGAAGAGACACTCTTTGTGAAGCTTTGTCGAACCCATGGTGTAGAGAATGTTTTGTTTGCAACGGATTGTCCATGGGGAAATCCGAAGAGAGATTTAGAGGCCTTTATGTCCATGCCGCTGACCACGGAAGAACAGGAGTTGATGCTTCACAGGAATGCGGAACGGTTATTGGGGCTGTAGAAAGAGTGACATTCGTGTCCGATTAATTAAAATGAAAAATATCTGTCCTTAGGGGTTGACAAATCCTGACAGGACAGATATAATTATGTCAAGATACTTTATTGCTTTAAAGCGCAACGCTATGAAGCGCAACGCTTTAAAGTGAAATTTGAGCAGTTAAAAAAAGAACTAAAAGAAGGAGAACGGTTATGTTAGTAAAGATTATTCTGTTGATTGTCTTTTTCGGGACCATGATCGGAGTAGGTTTATATTCCAGACGTCATGCCACCGATGTAAACGGCTTTGTACTGGGCGGCAGAGGAGTAGGCCCTTGGCTTACGGCTTTTGCCTACGGTACCTCTTACTTTTCCGCCGTGGTATTTGTCGGTTATGCGGGACAGTTCGGTTGGAAGTACGGTATGTCAGCCACTTGGATCGGTATCGGCAATGCGTTAATCGGTTCCTTACTGGCATGGGTGATTTTAGGTCGTCGTACCCGTATTATGAGTAAGCACTTTTCATCGAAGACGATGCCGGATTTCTTCGGTAAGAGATATGACAGTGAAAAGCTTCGGATTGCGGCATCTGTGATTTCCTTTATCTTTTTGATCCCGTATACCGCATCCGTGTACAACGGTTTGTCCAGACTCTTCGGAATGGCTTTTGATATTCCGTATGCTGCCTGTGTCATCGGTATGGCGGTGTTGACCGGCGTATATGTTATTCTTGGTGGATACATGGCAACGGCAATTAATGATTTTATTCAGGGTATTATTATGTTATTCGGTATCGTTGCGGTTATCGTTGCGGTACTTTCCGGACAGGGTGGATTCTACGAAGCAGTAAAGAGCCTGGCAGAGTTTGAGAGTGATGTAGCAGTTACGGCGGGACAGAAGGGTGCGTTTACTTCCTTCCTGGGTCCGGATCCGTTGAATCTGTTTGGAGTAGTCGTGCTTACGTCTCTCGGAACCTGGGGTCTGCCGCAGATGGTACATAAGTTTTATGCAATTAAGGACGAGAAGTCTGTTCGTACGGGTACGATTATTTCCACTCTGTTTGCAATCGTGATTTCCTGCGGATGTTATTTCTTGGGCGGTTTCGGCCGTTTGTTTGACGGACCGGAAATCTACAACGAAAGTGGTGCGATTATATATGATGCCATTGTTCCGACTATGTTATCAAAGCTTCATGATGTCTTGATCGGTATCGTTATTGTTTTGGTTCTTTCGGCATCCATGTCCACACTTTCTTCTCTTGTTATGACGTCCAGTTCCACGTTGACGTTGGACGTAATTAAGGCCAGCATTGCAAAGAAGATGAATGAAAAGAAGCAGCTTCTCTGGATGCGACTGTTAATTGTATTTTTTATTGTGATTTCTGTTGTAATTGCACTGGATCCGCCTGCATTTATCGCACAGCTCATGGGTATTTCCTGGGGAGCCTTGGCCGGTGCGTTCCTGGCACCGTTTTTATACGGATTATACTGGAAGGGTGTTACCAAAGCGTCCGTATGGGCAAGCTTTGCGGCAGGCGTGGGTATTACTGTGGCAAATATGTTTTTTAAGTTCATCGCATCTCCGATTAATGCAGGTGCAATTGCCATGGTGGCCGGTTTAGTTATTGTACCGATAGTGAGTCTGCTTACACCGAAGATGAAGAAGGAATTCGTGGACGAATGCTTCTCTTGCTACAACAAAAAGGTTGTGGTAGAGAATAAGGTGGCACTTCCGAAGGAAGAAAATGAGGAAGGAAAGCAGTAAAACAGTCGATTTTGGTTGCAATACGTCTGAAAAAGAGGTAAACTGATAGCGGGGATAGTTTAGAGAAAGGTACCGGTATCGGTTACAGAGGCGTGCGCAATGAGTTCAAATAACAGAAGAATGAATACAAACGTAATAAGTAAGATTATAAATTCGGGAAAGAGAGCAGTCGCAGGGGTGCTCTCTTTCGTCATGGAAAAATGGAATTCGTTACATCGGGAAACGAAAAAGGTATTCGGAATATCACTGGCGACAGGTCTTGTTTTGCTGGTTGCGGTGATTGTACTTGCGGTTCGTTTAGGTAATGTGACGAAGGAGCTGGATTCCGTACAGACTATGTCAACAAATCTGCAGCAGGAGCTTGACCGTGTCACGAACGAGATGGAGAATGCCTTGCAAAAGAGCCCTGTTACGGAGGCGATAAAGCCGACGAGTGTGCCTACGATGGTTGCCACCGTGACACCGATGCCGACGGCGACTCCGGAGCCGGACAAGTATGTGGTATGTATCGATGCCGGACACGGAGACTGGGACGGGGGAGCGGTAAAGACCGTAAACGGAGTAGAGGTACGTGTGGAAAAAGACGATAATCTTCGAATGGCCATGCTGCTTCGGGAGGCCCTAAAGGCGTACGATATCGAGGTGGTAATGACCCGGGATACGGATGTATATCTGGGACTTTCGGAGCGTGCGCAGATTGCAAATGCGGCCGGTGCGGATGTGCTGATTTCCCTGCATCGCAATGCCTACGCCGGAACGGCTGAGGTACAGGGAGTGGAGTATTGGATTCATAACAGCAGACCTGCGGATGCGGAGAGTTTGGCTCAAAAAATATCCGCCGAGGTGGTAAAGGTGGGCGGTATGGTGAACCGGGGCGTAAAATACGGAACCATTGCCAGTTCGAAAGAAAATTACGCCATTAATCGTGAAGCAAATATGGCCAGTATGATTATTGAACTTGGATTTATATCTAGTGAAGCCGATAATGCAGCGTTGGATGAGTACGGAGAAGACTATGCCAAAGGAATGGCAAAGGCAGTCTACGAATGGCTGGAAGAGCAGGTACAAACCCAATAAAGGTTGAAAAAAAGGGGTGCTTGTGTTAAAATGTAAATAAGTTGCATGGAAAATTTTTACAAAGGAGAAGGCATGAAGAAGACACCGATATTACTGGTTGTAATATATTTAATGATCAGTTGTATGGTGGCGGTGGGATATAATCGTATTGAAAAACAAGAAGATGCTGCGGTGCAGGCATGGAATCCGAACGGTTTTGAGACGGACCCGATGCAAACAGCAAAAAATGACTCGGAGGCTATGCAGACGGGAGAAGAGGATAAACCGGACCGGTCTTCAGAGAACAATAAACCGGAGGAAGATACAGAGGAAGGTCAGCTTGTATTGATGTCGGGGGTGACTCCGGGGGTATCGTTTACGCCGACGCCGACAGAGCCGCCTGCGTTGACCGGTGAGCCTACAACTACGCCGGAGACCGAGGATTCCGATGACGGAAGAGTGGAGGTAACCTATAACGGTAAGGTAATCGGCTACATAAATACCGATTACCGGATGGAGGAAGAGACTCTAAAGACGATTGTAAAGATGGTTCGTAAGGAGCCTTATGTCAGTTCCTTTGTTTTGTATGATATCAATTCCGAGGCTATGATTTGTTACAATGAAGAACGGTATTACCCGGTAGCAAGTACGGTAAAAGCACCGTTTGTTATGTCCTGTCTTTGGCAGATAGAAGAGGGGACCCATTCCTTAGAAGATACGATGGAATATACAAAGGAGTATTCGGTCAGAGGCGACGGAGTGATTAAAAAGGAAGATATCGGCACGGTATTTACCGTAAAGGAATTGATGGAGCATGCGATACTGATCAGTGATGATATCGGGTATCTGATGTTACAGGGAAAGTTCGGATATAAGAATTACAATCAATTTCTGAGAGAGTCCGGAAATAAGGTGACGATTGACGGAGAGAGCATAAAGTGGGGACAAACCTCTGCGATGGATTCTTTAAGGAATTGGAAAGAAGTCTACCGTTATATCAATTCGGACAGCGAAAATGCCGCGTTTTTTGCGGAGCTTATAAAGAATACCAATAAAAGCTTTGTAAGAAATGTGTTGGGAGATGAGTATGTAGTCTATAATAAAATGGGGTGGGTTTACGGACAATGTTGTCACGACCATGCCATTGTGATGGATGAACAGCCGTATTTGATGGTGATTATGACGATGGGAAATGCCCGCACGGAAAATCAGAAATTCATGGAGGAGTTAGCCGTTATACTGAACGGTGTACACGAAGAAATGGTAAGTGGAAAAGAACCGGTGGTCGAATAAGAAACACGGTTGCTTGCGGAGTATGAAAGGAAACAAAACGATGAAAAACGTTCGTAAATTATTTTGTGTAGCAATAATATTAATGTTAAGCTTGGTTGGGTGTCAGAAGGGGAACACAGAGGGAATCGACACAGAGTCGAAAGTGACGGAGGTGCCTGAAGTGACGGCGACCTCTGAACCGACGGCAACTCCGGAACCGACGGCAACCCCGGAACCGACGGCAACCCCGGAACCGACAGTAACTCCGGAACCGGAAAGAGTATACAAAAATGAAACGGAGAAAAGACTGTTTACCTTGTTTTGCAATCCGGAATTTAATGAGTGGTATGAGTATGCAGAGGGAGCGATGGAGGTTGGTAAAGCGACTATAACGGAAGAACGATTGAAGCTTGACAGAACATATGTCGTGGATGAACTGAAAGAGCAATATACATATGACAGTTTGGGAAGACGCTGTGTTATCAATTGGACATATGTAGATTGTATCGAAGTTGATGTGATAGAGGATGTTATTTTCAGTGATGAGAATCCATGGGAGACTACAGTAGTGAACGGCCGAGGAGATGCATTACTGTTTGAAACGGAGAAGCACTATTTCACGGTTGGAAAGTCTATGTGGCCTACAAGTTCTCTCAAACTTCTTTCTATCTGTGTATATGACAAGGAGACGGAAGAAAAGGTGAGCGAATATTTGATGTCATCGGTGAATAAGGATGGCGGACGTGTATATTTATCCGATCTTGAGGCGATGATTGCCGAGTAGCTAAGAAAAGTAAATAATTCAGAAAAAGCAAAGCTCTGTTCGTTTATGGGACGGTTCCGAAAGAACGCCGGTAAATGAACAGAGCTTGTTTGACGAAAAGGATTGTTTTATGAATGTATCGGTTATCTGATACAAGAAAACGACGGATTTTTGGAAAAATCAAAAGTTTCGGGAAAATCTGCTTGCTTTTTTTTACAGATACGGTACAATATAGAATAGGAAATTATGTGAAGAGGTATCAGAAAGGATATAAGAACCATGATTCAAGCAAGTAATGTAACCTTAAGATTGGGAAAAAGAGCGTTATTCGAGGACGTAAATATTAAGTTTACCGAGGGAAACTGTTACGGCTTAATCGGTGCAAACGGTGCCGGTAAGTCTACCTTTTTAAAGATTTTGACCGGACAGCTGGAGCCGTCCAAGGGTGAGGTTATCATCACGCCGGGCCAGCGTTTGTCTTTCTTGCAGCAGGACCACTTTAAGTATGATGCTTATCCGGTACTGGATACTGTTATTATGGGTAACCAGCGTTTGTACGACATTATGAAGGAAAAGGATGCCATCTATGCCAAGGAAGATTTTACCGAGGAAGACGGTATTAAGGCCAGTGAGTTAGAGGCGGAGTTTGCCACCTTAAACGGTTGGGAAGCGGAGTCCGATGCGGCTACGTTGTTGAACGGTCTCGGTATCGAAACCGATCTTCATTACAAGATGATGAGTGAACTTAAGGGCAGTGAAAAGGTGAAGGTGCTCCTTGCGCAGGCGTTGTTCGGTAACCCGGATATTTTGCTTCTGGACGAGCCGACCAACCACTTAGACTTAGAAGCAATTCGTTGGCTGGAGGAGTTCCTGATTAACTTTGACAACACGGTAATCGTGGTTTCCCACGACCGTTACTTCTTAAATAAGGTTTGTACCCATATTGCGGATATCGATTATGCAAAGATTCAGCTCTATGCAGGTAACTATGACTTCTGGTATGAGTCCTCTCAGCTTATGATTAAGCAGATGAAGGAAGCAAATAAGAAGAAGGAAGAGAAGATTAAGGAGTTACAGGAGTTTATTCAGAGATTCTCCGCAAACGCTTCCAAGTCCAAGCAGGCTACGTCCCGTAAGCGTGCGCTGGAAAAGATTGAGTTGGATGAAATCCGCCCGTCTTCCAGAAAATATCCGTATATCGACTTCAGACCGAGCCGTGAAATCGGTAATGAAGTTCTTACGGTTACGAATTTAACCAAGACCATCGACGGCGTAAAGGTACTGGATAACATTTCCTTTATCGTAGGCCGTGAGGATAAGATTGCGTTAGTAGGTGCAAATACTCTTGCGATTACTACCTTGTATAAGATTTTGACCGGCGAGATGGAACCCGATTCCGGTAGTTATAAGTGGGGTATTACCACCAGCCAGGCCTATTTCCCGAAGGATAATACAAAGGATTTTGCATCCGATTTGTCCATCGTAGACTGGCTCATGCCGTATTCTCCGGAAAAGGATGTGACGTATGTCCGCGGTTTCATGGGACGTATGCTCTTTGCCGGCGAAGAAGGTGTAAAGAAGGTTAATGTGTTGTCCGGTGGTGAGCGTGTGCGCGTTATGCTTTCCAAGATGATGCTTATGGCAACCAATGTGCTGTTAATGGATGAGCCGACCAACCACTTGGACATGGAGTCCATTACGGCGTTAAATAACGGTTTGATTAAGTATCCGGGTGTCATCCTGTTTACTTCTCAGGACCATCAGTTTATTCAGACCATTGCAAATCGTATCATTGAGATTCTTCCGAACGGTGGCATGATTGATAAGGTATCTACCTACGATGAGTACCTTGACAGTGATGAGATGGCTCGTAAGCGTCAGGCACTTTCCGTAAAGGTAGAGGAAGAGGTTTTGACCGAGGAAGAGTAAGTTTTTTCTGTTGCGAACAGAGAACGGAGGGTATTTTGGGATACACAGACGGACTGTGGCAGGAAATAATCGGCGGTATGTCCGGCGCATGGTGCCGGGCGGAACAAATATGCTTTAAAACAGTAGCGGAGGGTGCAAAGTCTTGCACTCTTTTGCTGTTTGGTAAGGGAAAAGACACGCCGAAAAAAGAGATTATGATGAGCCGCATCGGAAACAGTGCGGTGTTTTATGCAGAAGTACCGCAAGCGGAGATAAAGGGATGCGAGACCTACTTGTTTGCAACGGAAAACGGGAGGTTTACGGATACGTATGCAAGAGGGGTCAGCGGAAAGGATACGTTCGGGAAATTGGAAGGAGAGGTTCGGCTGTTACTTCCGAAAAAGCCGGTAACGAAAGCGACATTACTTGATGATGAGAAAGGGTTTGTATGTCCGGCTTTTTCCGATTTGATTTTTTATAAGCTGCATGTGAGAGGATTTACGAAGCACGCGAGCTCCGGTACAAGAAAAAAGGGAACCTTTGCGGGACTTACGGAAAAGATACCGTATTTAAAAGAACTCGGAATCAATGCGGTACTTTTAATGCCGGTGTACGAGTTTGACGAATGTATGGAAGTTTCCAAAAGCTACGGAAGCCTTTCCGCAAAGCAACTGGCAGAGTATTCGGCCCGTTACGGAGAGGAATTTGTAAAGGTACAGCAGTCGTATGAGAACGGAAAAGAGGAGAAGTCGGTTGACCGGGTGAATTACTGGGGATATACCCCGAAGAATTTCTATTTTGCACCGAAAGCATCTTACGCAGCGGATCAGCAGCATGTCGAGGAAGAGTTATGTCAGACGGTTGCGGCACTTCATGACGCCGGGATTGCGGTGTTCTACGAATTCTTTTTCGGTGAGAATGTGAAAAAGAGTCTGATTACGGACTGTTTGCGGTACTGGACCTATGCCTACGGCGCAGACGGATTCCGCCTAATCGGTGACAACGGTGCGCTGCCTCTTTTATTGGAAGACCCGTATCTGGCGGGTGTGAAGTTTCTGGTAACGGATTGTTCGGAAAATAAAGCCTTTGCGGAGGATTTTGAAGCGCGCAGAGTAGGTGTATATAACGACGGGTTCCGAAATGTAATGCGACGTTTTGTAAAGGGTGACGAGAACACGGTAGGAGAGTTTGTGGGAAGCTTTTGCGATGATAGGAAGGAGTTTGCACAGGTTCGATATATTGCGGACCAGAACGGTTTCTCTTTGTATGATTTGTATGCCTATGATCGGAAGCATAATGAGGAAAACGGGGAGGACAACAAAGACGGCGAGGATTACAACCACAGCTGGAACTGCGGAATCGAGGGTGAAACACCGAAGAAGAAGTTAAATGCCCTTCGGGCAAGACTTCGGAAGAATGCGCTCGGTACGGTACTTTTATCCCGGGCAGTCCCGATGATTTTTGCCGGAGACGAGTTCGGTCATACCAAGCGGGGAAATAATAATGCCTATTGTCAGGATAATGAGATTTCCTGGTTAAACTGGCGTTTGACGAAAGAGAGAAAAGAGTTGCTTTCGTTTGCAAAGGAACTGATTGCGTTCCGTAAGGCACACGGCATTTTATGCGATGAACGACTTTTACGGGGAAGTGACTGGAAGAATATCGGTATGCCGGATGTCTCCTATCACGGAGTACAGCTGTGGCAGCCGGATTATGCGCCGTACAGCCGTGCTGTATCGATACTGCTTGGAGGGGCCTACGGAGAAGGGTTACAGGAGGATTTATATCTTCTGTTTAATATGCACTGGGAGGAATTACAGTTCGCTCTTCCGACAAAAGTATGTTCCGGGAAAGTAATCTGCGCTTGGGAAAAGGTGTTGGATACCTCGGAAGAAAGTGAAATTGTTGAAGTAAACGAGGGGAAGAAAGTTGCCGTGACGGCGGATGAGTCCCTGACGGAGTATTATTGTAAGGTGCCGGCACGAACCATGGTGGTACTTGCACGGAAGCAGAAGTAATATGTAAGCGCCCTTGGGCTGCGTGGAGCGGTCTGGGGCGCGTTGATAGTGTGTTTGAACGTAAGCATGTGCTACGCACAGCCCGCTGGACTTCGTGACTGCGTCACTCAGTTACGAGCGCGTTTGCATCTTGGCGCCTTTGTGCAAGCAAGCTTGCAATGACGCCTCGATGCTCACTAAGCCTACTGAATCCCGTGGTTTTCTACGATTTTGTCGTATAAGTCAAGTACGCAGTACTTGTCCTCGTCAAAATGCTTGCAGTTGGTACAGGAAATATCGCTGGTATCACAGCAGCTGTTGGAAATCTTGGTATCGCTCATCGGTTCATAAGCGCTACATGCCTTTGCTACTTTACGATAGGTTTCAAAACTTGCACGCATGGTCAGTCTCCTTTCAGGGGCGGATTTTACATGATTTTTGAAACGAATAAGAATTCGTTCGGATAAAATCCAATGTTTATTGTTACGAGGATAGTTTGTACGAAGTTGTCCGGAATTATGAGAGGAATTTCGGGGCAGAAAGGATTGGTATGTTTTCGGGAACGGTAGAAGAGTTAAAATCGTTTATGGCAGTGTTACTCCGAGGTGAGTTGTTTGATGCATGGGAAGTAACGGAAGCAAAGGTAGAAACTTTTTTTGAGTTGTCTGTAAACGGACGGTTAAAAAAAGATTTTTTTGAAGAACCTGAAACGGTAAAACGAGAATTTGCGAGATGGGGCGAGATAAAGGAGATTTTCTTTCAGGCAATTAAAGGAAAGAGACTTCCGGGGATGCTTCGGATTGTATTGGCGGCGGACCGGGATTGGACGGAGCAGATTATAAGAGAGTGCGGTAAGGAAAAGGAAGAGGCGGGAGCTTCGCTTTTCTTAAATATTCGCTATTCGGCAAACGGTTGTCAGATGGTCAGCGGTGTATCTCATGCGGGTTTTACGCTTGATAAGGCGTTAGATTACGCCTGGGATGCGGCATTACAGGAGTTTTTTAAGAAGAATGGGATTGTTGTTAGCACTCAATGAAGTTGAGTGCTAAATTTTTCTTGACATTTTGAATAAGCAGTATTATAGTAGAAGCATGACGAACCGGTGTCATGCTTTTTCCGGGTAGAAAAGATGTTTTTTCGAGGGGAAGGCATGGAATGTATGAGAGGAGAGGCCGTACATAGGGCGAAGATACGGCATTTGCATTGGTACATCGGATAGCAGGAAAGGAGAATTGAGTTATGAGTAACGTAGTAAATGAGCAGGGCAGTTTGTCCATTAATTCGGAGAATATTTTCCCGATTATTAAAAAATGGTTGTATTCGGACCATGACATCTTTTTCCGTGAATTGATTTCCAACGGATGTGATGCCATTACGAAGATGAAGAAGTTAGAGATGATGGGCGAGGTAAATCTTCCGGATGACAACGAGTGGAAGGTAACCGTAAAGGTCAGCCCGGAGGAGAAGACCATCAGCATTATCGATAACGGTATCGGTATGACGGCGGATGAGGTAAAGCAGTACATCAACCAGATTGCGTTTTCCGGTGCCCAGGCGTTCGTGGAGCAGTACAAGGACAAGACCAACGAGGACTGCATTATCGGTCACTTCGGTCTCGGTTTCTATTCCGCATTTATGGTAGCCCACAAGGTGACCATCGATACCAAGTCCTACAAGGATGAGCCGGCGGTTCACTGGGAGTCCGAGGAGGGCGTAGAGTTTGAGATGGGTGAAGGCACTCGTCTTGAGCGCGGTACAGAGATTACCCTGTACTTAAACGAGGACAGCTATGAGTTCTCCAATGAGTACCGTGCCAAGGAAGTCATCGAGAAGTATTGTTCCTTTATGCCGACCCCGATTTTCTTTGAAAATGTAGATGCGCCGGCAAAGGAAGCACCGAAGGCAGAGGACGGCAAGGACGGCGAAGAGGCAGAAGAGAAGAAGCCGAAGCCGCTTAACGATCCGACTCCGCTTTGGACCAAGCATCCGAATGAGTGTACCGAAGAGGAGTACAAGGAGTTTTTCCGTAATGTATTTCACGATTATAAGGAGCCGCTGTTCTGGATTCATTTGAATATGGACTATCCGTTTAACTTAAAGGGTATTTTATACTTCCCGAAGATTAATACGGAGTATGAGAACTTAGAGGGAACCATTAAGCTGTACAGTAATCAGGTATTTATTGCGGACAATATCAAGGAAGTCATTCCGGAGTTCTTACTTTTGTTAAAGGGTGTCATCGACTGCCCGGATCTGCCGCTTAATGTATCCAGAAGTGCGCTGCAGAATGACGGTTTTGTAAAGAAGATTTCCGACTACATTACCAAGAAGGTGGCCGACAAGCTGTCCGGTATGTGTAAGGTAGAGCGGGAAGAGTATGAGAAGTACTGGGACGACATCAGTCCGTTCATCAAGTTCGGCTGCTTAAAGGATGATAAGTTCTGTGAGAAGATGAAGGATTACATGCTCTTTAAGAACTTAGAAGGAAAGTACCTGACCTTAGAGGATTATGTAAAGGCTGCAAAGGAAGCTGCCGGCGAGACCGAGGATACCCCGATTGTGGAAAATGCGGACGGTACCTCTGCAACCGGTGAAAACGGTGAGGATGCGGAAGAAAAGAAGCAGGTGGTGTACTATGTTACCGATGAGCGTCAGCAGAGCCAGTACATCAACATGTTTAAGGAAGCCGGACTGGATGCCATCTTCTTAACCCACAACATCGACCAGCCGTATATTTCAAAGCTGGAGTATGATAATAAGGAAATTCGTTTCCAAAGAATCGATGCGGACCTGACCGAAACCTTTAAGGAAGAAGTAACAGAGGACGAAAAGGACTGGAAGAAGATGTCCGAGACCATCGTTGATATGGTAAAGAAGGCGCTTGGTAAGGATAAGCTCACCGTTAAGGTGGAGAAGCTTAAGAATGAGAAGGTAGCTTCCATGATTACCTTGTCCGAGGAAAGCCGCAGAATGCAGGATATGATGAAGATGTACAACATGTACGGTATGGACCCGTCCATGTTCGGCGGAGAAGGCGAGACCTTAGTGTTAAACGCAAACCATCCGCTGGTGAAGTTTGTCTTCGAGCATAAGAAGAGCAAGAACGCCTCCGTTATCTGCGAGCAGCTCTACGATCTGGCAATGCTCTCCCATAAGCCGCTGGCTCCGGAAGAGATGACCAAGTTTATCGAGAGAAGTAATGAGATTATGTTGTTGCTTACGAAGTAAATAAATTAAATGGAATAAGAAGCGAAACGAGACCGCGCATCCGGAAGGGTGGGCGGTTTTGTGTTTGTTTTGTGAAGAGTGTATGCAGTGTTTGTGAACCGGATTGACGGGGAGTTTTTTAGGATGATAAAATAAAGAAAAAGAAACATAGGACGATTGTTGAGGGAGGTATTTTATGATGAGGAAGAAATGGCAGTCATTATTGCTGATACTCGTTTTAAGTGTAGGGTGTATTTCCGGCTGTAACAGAGGACCGGAGGTGCCGGAACCGACCGGAACACCGCTTCCGACAAAGGGGCCGGAGGCAACCGTAACACCGATACCGACACCGACGAAAGAACCGGTCAGAAATTTAAACGGACTTCATATTATCATCGGAGATACCTACTCTCCGGAGGTGACACCGGCTCCTACTAACGCATGGGAAGAGGCAAGAATGTTGTACCGTGAGGAAATCATGAAAACACATAACTGTACCATTGCTGCAAAAAAAGTGGCGGATTGGGAAGATATGCAGGAGGTTTACATAAACTCCGTAGAAGCAGGAGAGCCGGTAGCTCAGGTGTTTGAGATGGATTACCGTTTTCTTGCAAAGCCGTTTTCCAAGGGACTGTTCTATGACCTTGCCACGTTGGAGGAGTTGGGCATCAGTATCAACGAAAGAGAACGTTGGGGGAAGTGGAGTAATGCGGTCAATAAGGTTATGACGAAAGGAAAGAGTATCTACGGCATGCGCTCGGAATGGATGGAGCCGGGGGGAGGAATCGTTTTTAATAAGAGACTGTTTGAAGAGGCAGGACTGGACCCTGAGCTACCCTATGATTTGCAGGCGAGCGGAGAATGGACTTGGTCAAAGTTTGAGGAGATTTGTGAACTTTTAACCCGTGATACGGACGGAGACGGACAGACGGACGTGTACGCTACCTGCTCTGACGGTACGGATACCTTGCAGTGTCTGGTGTCTTCTACAGGCAAGGATTTTATTGCAGTGGAGAAAGACGGAACGATTTATAATAATTGTAAGGATGCGTCCGTGCTGGGTGCCATGGAATATGCGGCGGAGCTTTGTGAAAAGGGCTATGAAATGCCGGCACCGTCGGATGGGGCAGAGGACTGGTACATTACCGCATTTCAGGAAGGAAAGGCTGCTATGCAGTTTGCGGAAGAAGCTCTGTGTAAGCCGGATGCGCCTTACGGAAAGAATTGTATGACTGATGAAATCGGTTTTGTGGTGCCGCCAAAGCCGGACGGGCAGGAGGAGTATTACACTTACGTGTACGGAAATGTGTGGGTGATTCCGTCCTGCTACGATGCAGAAACGGCAGCGGATATTGCCTTTGCGTATAACCTTTATACCAACGAAACGCCGGGATATAATGATGAACCGGCTCTTTATCAGGAACTGTATTACTCGCATTTTGATGACGAGCGTGCCTGCGATGAAACCCTTCCGTATTATAATGATAAGAGAAAGGATACGGTAAACTTCTTAACCCGTTATTTGGTGGATGGACTGGATATCCGCGACCTGACAAAGTACTATCCGTTTGCGGAGAAAACACCGGAGGAGTGTGTGGAAGAGGTTTGGGATTCCTGGCAGGAATTGATTGATGCGAGTAACGGAGTCGGGATGTCAGAGAATGGTGCAAGTGAAGTGAATCAATGATTTTTGTTCTCCCGGGTTTGATGAGATGTCTTTTGTACCAAACCCGGGAGTTGTTTTTTACTTGGTTCCGCCCAGTTCTTTTATCAGTTTGTTCAACCGATTCATCTGATTGAAGTAGACAAACAGCGGAACAATAAATAAACAGAGGGATAGGATAAGGATGATGGCGAAGACGGTACCGAGGATCGGACCGAAGTAATCTGCCGGTTTGAAGAAAGTTGTCATGGTAATCATGATTGGCATAAATAAAAGAAAAGGCAACATTCGTAAGAATTGGCCGTTTACCACACGTTTACAAAGCTCCAGTTTGGATTCGCGGTCGCCGAAGAGTGTAGTATCCACATCTTCTCCCTCTGTGCGCTGTTTGCGGAAATAGCACCAGTGGTCATATTGCCCCGCGTATTCCCAACCGAAATCCCGGTACATCTGGATATAGTCGTCCTCTGCGACGCCGTTTTCTTTATAATCCAATTCATATACCCAGTCTTCTTTTGCTGCTTTTTCAAACTTGTAATGAAATCCATCGGTGGAAACAAATTTCCAACCTTCACGATGCATAAAGGAAAGCCAGGCAGCTTCCTGCTCAAATTCGCTGATATAAAACTTTTGCTTTTCTACTAAAATATTCGAATTGTTTTCTTTCTTGCTTTTTCTCATTCGTTCTTCCCTCCTAAGATTTCGCCTTTGCTGTTTTTATAGAGCCGCTCAATGCGGGTCAGCTCCAGCTGCAATATTTCGTTTCCGAGTTCGGTAATACAGTAAAACTTCCGTTTTTCTTCTTCTTTGACAAATGCAATCAGCCCGTCCTTCTCCATTTTAGAGAGGGTGCCGTACATGGTGCCGGGGCTGATACTAATTTCACCACCGGTCATTTGCTTTACCTGCAGACCGATGTTATAGCCGTGATTCTCCTCCTGCAAGCAGTAGAGAATGTAAAACCCGGTCTCGGTCATGGGAATGTAGATGCGTTTCAGTTTATCTTCCATAGGGTGTCCTTTCTTGCCGTGCCTGCGAGATAGGGGACGGCAGTTGATGTATATATTTTTAAATATTTACTTCGATATATATCGTCTCGATATATCGGGACTCGATATATCGAACTTTGATATGAGTATATCGTACTTCGATATAGTTGTCAATAGGTTTTTGAAAAAAGTCGGAGATTTTTTGTTTTAACCGAAAATTAATGGACAAACTTTTATTGATATGATATTATGAGATGTAGAGATGAAAACTACATGTTGTGACATGAAACGACATGAAAGAATAGGAAAAGGGGTTTGAACTATGGTTAGAAGATTAATTGCTGACAGTTGCGCGGATTTTACGCCGGAGAAGAAGGAATGGACCGATGTGCGTTTGGTACCGCTTACTTTAACGGTAGATAAAGAAGATATTGTTGATGATGAGACTTTTTGTCAGAAGAAGTTTCTGGAGAAGATGAGAAGGAGTCTCGAGTGTCCGCGCTCCGCGTGTCCGTCTCCGGAGCGATATATGAGAGAGTTTGAGGGCGCAGATGAAATTTTTGTGGTGACTTTGTCAAAGCATTTGAGCGGCTCTTATCAGAGTGCTATGCTGGCAAAGCAGATGTATGAAGAGCAGCACCCGGAGGTAAAGATTGAAGTGGTGGATTCCTGGTCGGCGTCTGTGGGAGAGTCCGTTATTGTATTGAAGCTTCGTTCTTTATTGGATAGATTTAATTTTGAAGAAATCGTAAAGAAGATTACTACGTTCCGTAACAATGCCCAGACGAAGTTTGTGCTGGAGGATTTGGATGTGTTTATTAAGAACGGACGTCTTACCCAGGTACAGGCGATTTTGTGTAATGCCCTGAATATTAAGCCACTCCTGGCCGGAAAGGAAGGCCAGATTGTGAAGCTGGATCAGGCAAGAGGCGTGGAGCGCGCATTAAAGAAGCTGGTGGATGCTGTGGTGGCGGATGTGAAGGAAGCAACGACCAGAACCCTTGCCATTGCTCACTGCAATCATCCGGCCAGAGCCGAGGCGGTAAAGCAGATGATTATGAGCAGAGTGCCGTTTAAGGAATGCATGATTGTAAACACCGGCGGTGTCAGCACCATGTATGCCAATGAGGGCGGAATCATAGTGGCGTATTAAAGGAGAAGGGGTGTCGCATTAGGATGCGCACCCCTTAAGTTCTTACTGTGTGGAGTTTGTCTTGACGATATACTCAGCCAGTGCTTCTTCTACGGTGGCGTTTAAGCTTTTGCCTTGCTCAAATGCATAAACTGCTATAGTACGGTGTAAGTCCGGACTGATTCTAACGTTAAAAGAACCTTTGTATGGCTGTTCCGGAGAAACATTTCGTTCCTCGCAGTCCTGCAAATATTCATCGATTACATTTTT
This sequence comes from Lachnospiraceae bacterium, assembly GCA_015057365.1. Lineage (GTDB taxonomy): Bacteria > Bacillota > Clostridia > Lachnospirales > Lachnospiraceae > SIG307. The sequence goes on from SVEN01000025.1 coordinate 27,112, forward strand.
GAAGTCTTCTTCCAGTTCTTGAACGGAATTCCCTTCGTAGGACAACAAGGATTTTAACCCGATTACTTTACCGAACAGACAGTGGTCTTCCATGGAATACTCCACAGTGCCGTTATAATTTTTATAGGAGAGTAAATTGCTCATAATAAGTCATCCTTTCTTAGCTTTTCTATAATTTGATCCAATACATATCTTTTTAATAATCCGTTAGGATGAGGCCTATGGAAATTGATTACTTCATTGCTATTTTCTTTTGTGAATTTTACACCGGAGCCGGTGCCGCCTTGTTTTAGGTTGTAACCGAAATAGGATAATAAGGAGACCATTTCATCAAATGTAAAGTCTTTTGGTTTTCGTAATAGTCTTTCGATTAATTTGTCTTTTTGACTCATCTAATAGATACCTCCGTTTAAGAAAATTATATCAGATTTTTAAATACATTGCAACTATTTTTAGTTGCAATGTATGCTTTTTATATTTTCAAGAAGCATGAATTTCATTGACACCGGTAGTAAAATCAAGTAAACTTTATTTCGGGTGTAAATCAGATAGGTACACAGAGAAAGAAGGAGAAACAAAAGGGAAAGGAGAGTAATTTACAGGATGAAAAGAACCAAGATGATTGTAATTTCCGCAATCGCAGTAGTATTGATTGCGCTTGCCGTAGTACTGTTCTTTGTATTGCGTGATAAGAAGCCGGTGAATGCGGAGAAGGTGATGCCGACCGCAGCACCGACAGAACATGTGAAGGATGATAAAGAGGCAACGATGGCACCGACGGGGAGTGTGAATAACGATAAGGAAGTGACTAAGGAGCCGACCGCAACAGCCGAGCCGACTGCTACGGATGCACCGACTCCGACTGATGAAGCAGGTACTCCGGTACCGACAGTTACCCCGGAGGGAGAGAATCCGGGAGAGGATGTAACGCCTGTTCCGCTGCCGACGCCGAGCGGTGTACCGGACGGCATGGAAGTAATTCCTGCACCGACCTTTGCGCCGACTCCGACGCCGGAGGTCTTTGCGACTGCTACGCCGATTCCGACGAAGAAGCCGACCGCAACACCAAAGCCGACCGCTACACCAAAGCCGACGAAGGTAAAGGCTGAGTATTTCTATGAAGAGCTGGCGAAGATTTGTGGTCTAAATCCGGATGAACCGGTAGAAGCATTAAAGGAAAAGGGAATCATCCCGGCTGACATCGATACGGATAAGGTAGTGCGTGAGGATGCGTTTGTGGTGATGAAGAATGCACATGAGTACCTTAAAATGCCGTCTGATAGCACTATGGTAAATACCGTTACGGAGTTCGAGCGTCTTTCTGATGTTGGTAAGCTGACCGCTACCGAGAAGGCCGCTGCCTACTATCTGTATGCAAACGGTATTGTAGAGGGTGTAAGTGACGGTGATTTTACCCGTACCCGTAGTATCAAGCCGAAGGATTCCTTAAGTAAGGAAGATACGGACCTTTATCTTGCCCGTTTAGTAGGTATGGCAGAAAAGCGTGTACTTTCTCCGGATGGCCAGGTGACGAGAACATCCAACCTTAAGAACATGGACCTGTATCCGTATCTTTTAGATAGTTTTCCGGATTCCTATTATCTGAGAGCATTAAGATGTATGTTGTTCAGAGATACAAATAGTGGAAGGTATCTGTATGAAACCGGGGAGGTTGATTTCATGGGTACCTGGGTTGATGGCGGTGGCTGGTATACCACCCCGTCCTTGCTGGTAAAGCGACACGGCGTGAACGGAACCGAGGAACCGTTCGTTCTGTACGAGGACATGGAGTACAAGCAGGAGCTGGAGGCCTTTGTGGAGGAATATCTGATGAAGACCTTCAACGTAGATTACCGCACCACTCCGAAGGATAAGGAATGGGAAAACTATATGCTAAACATGATGGACGGTACCATGATGGGAAGTAACATTGAGGCAATTCAGCATGCATTGGTGGATACCTATCTTGAACTGATGAAGGAGAACCATACAAAGATTGAATGTGACATGGTACGTGCCGAGGCCTCCAGTATTTATTATACAAATGGAGACTATAACATCCGTTGTTATGTGCACTACCGCGTGGTGTCCTATGACAGTGCCGAGGCGGTATCGGTTAATTCGGAAAATCTGAGGGGGAAGATGAATCCGTTGTTGTTTATTCTAAGCACAGACGATTACGGAGCTGTTGAACTGCATGATTTGAAGGCTGGAGAGTGGCGAACAGGATACTTCGATATTGCAATGAGCCGCGGGGAAATGCGCGGGGAGTTACCGCTAAAGGTATATAACATTGAGTTCAGCGACATGTTAAACGACTATTCCATTTCCGATTATTGATTAATAGAAATATTTTAGAGGAGATGCCTTATAGTAAGGTGTCTCCTCTTTCAGAAAGGAGAACAAATGAGATACGGACAAAGGAAGAGATGGCAAAGGCGTGTTGCAAGACAGTTCTTGTAAGTATATGAGGAGTAGTTGATTAAAAACGGGTGGAAAACTTTTTTTAAAAAGTTTCAAAAAAGTGTTGACATTTCATTGGAAATGTTGTAAGATATCACAGTCGGGTTTGAACGACAGCAAAAAAATCAAATAATAAAATCATCGAGGCGTGGCTCAGTTTGGTAGAGCGCTGCGTTCGGGACGCAGAGGTCGCAAGTTCGAATCTTGTCGCCTCGATTTTATTTTTAGCCTGTTTTTGGTTGAATGCTGGAATAGCTCAGTCGGTAGAGCACTTCACTCGTAATGAAGGGGTCGTCAGTTCAAGTCTGATTTCCAGCTCTACACGAAGTCTGATGTCCTTTCAGTGGAAAAGGAATCAGGCTTTTCTTTGTATGTAGAGAGGAGGTCACCTATGGCAAAGGGAGCAAATCAGAAGAAAAAGTTATTCTGTATTTTGGAACTTTTACAGCGGGAGTCCGACGAGTTGCATCCGATTTCCACGGAGCGCATTATCGAGTATCTGGCGGCCAACGACATCAGTGCGGAACGGAAGAGTATTTATGACGATGTGCAGGCGTTACAGGAGCTTTCTTATGATGTGATTTCTTCCGGACGAAAGGGATATTATCTCGGGGCCAGGGAGTTCGAGCTGGCAGAGCTAAAGCTTTTGGTGGATGCGGTACAGTCTTCGAAGTTTTTGACAGAGAAAAAGTCCAACGAGCTGATTAAGAAGCTTTCGCGGTTTTGCAGTCGCCATACGGCGGGGAAGCTGCAGCGTCAGGTGCATGTGTTTGACCGGGTCAAGACCATGAATGAGCGCGTGTTGTATCTGGTGGATACCATTCACGAGGCCATTGCGGAGAACCGCATGATATCCTTTCAGTATATGAAATGGAACGGAAAGAAAGAGCTGGTTCCGCGCCATGAGGGAAAGCGGTATCTGGTCAGTCCTTACATTCTTATGTGGGAAGAGGAGAATTATTATCTGGTGGCCTACGATGAACAGGCAGACGGACGCAGATATTATCGCGTGGATAAAATGGCAGATATCCGGATTGAGGCGGAGCAAAGAACGCATAGTGAGGAGTTTACGGAAAATGCGGCACTTCTTTCAAAGAAAACCTTCGGCATGTACGACGGCAAGGAGGAGCGGGTGCGGATTTCCTTTGAAGAGCCGCTTCTTGGCGTGGTACTGGACCGGTTCGGCACGGATGTGATATTATTGGATAAGGGAGAAGGCCGGTACGAGGCTGCGGTGGACGTGCAGGTGAGTCAGCAGTTTTTTGGCTGGATTTGCGGTGTGACCGGAGTGAAAATTGTCGGGCCGGACCGTGTGGCAGACGCATATAAAGAGCATTTAAAGAAACAAAGCAAGTTGTATGAATAAAGAACCAAGGAGGACGGTTGTATGAGTAAGAAGGAACAGGTAAAGGCTTTGATTACAAAGCAGGAGTGCATGACCGGTGAGATTTTTGAGATGAGAATCAAGGCAGAGAGCATTGCCGCGGAAGCAAAGGCAGGACAGTTTGTATCGCTGTATTGTAAGGAAGGCGGAAGGTTACTCCCGCGTCCGATCAGTATTTGCGGAATCGATAAAGAGGCAGGCGAGCTTCGTCTGGTGTACCGTATTGCGGGCGAAGGTACAAGAGAGTTTTCTAAGCTTACGGCCGGCGACGAGATTTCGGTTACGGGACCGTTAGGAAACGGTTTTATGACGGAGGATTTAAAGGAAGGTATGCATGCGGTGCTCCTAGGCGGCGGTATCGGTATTCCGCCGATGCTTGAGCTTGCAAAGACTCTGACGGGCGAGAAGACCATCGTCCTCGGTTACAGAGACGCGGATACATTCCTTGCGAAGGAGTTTGAGGCCTACGGTAAGGTACTCATTGCTTCCGATAACGGTGCGGTAGGAACGAAGGGAAATGTGATTGATGCCATGAAGGCAGAAGGTGTTAAGGGAGATTTGTTCTTTGCCTGCGGACCGAAGCCGATGCTTCGCGGAATCAAGGATTATGCGGCAGAGCAGGGCGCAAGAGCGCAGCTTTCCTTAGAGGAGCGTATGGCCTGCGGTATCGGTGCGTGTCTGGCATGTGTGTGCAAGACCACCAAGGTGGACGAGCATTCCCAGGTAAACAATACGAGAATTTGTAAAGAAGGTCCGGTATTTTACGCAGAGGATATTGAGCTGTAATTGTTTGGTGAGATGTAGATAGGATAATGTTGTTTGTCTGAGTGGACAGAAAGGGAAGAACATGAATTTATCAGTAAATATTGCAGGAGTTACATTAAAGAATCCGGTAACCGTTGCTTCCGGTACTTTTGGGTCCGGTATGGAATACGGTGAGTTTGTTGATTTGAACCGCCTCGGTGCGGTAACCACCAAGGGTGTTGCCAATGTACCGTGGCCGGGCAATGCTACCCCGCGTATTGCGGAAACCTGCGGCGGTATGATGAATGCCATCGGTTTGCAGAATCCGGGCCTTCGTGTGTTTAAAGAACGTGATTTAAAGTTCCTTGCGGATTACGATACCAAGATTATTGTAAATGTATGCGGACGTTCCAAAGAGGACTACATTGATGCGGTGGAGCAGCTTGGTGATACCAACGCAGATCTTTTGGAAATCAATATTTCCTGTCCGAATGTAAAGGAGGGCGGTATTGCCTTCGGTCAGAATCCGAAGATGGCGGAGGAGATTACGGCAGCAGTGAAAAAGGTAGCAAAGCAGCCGGTGATTATGAAGCTTTCTCCGAATGTAACGGATATTACCGAGATGGCCCGTGCGGTGGAAGCCGGCGGTGCGGATGCGGTGTCCTTAATCAACACGCTGACCGGTATGAAGATTGATGTGGAACGCAGAACCTTTGCGGTAGCCAATAAGACAGGCGGACTTTCCGGCCCGGCCATTAAGCCTGTAGCGGTGCGCATGGTATATCAGGTAGCAAATGCCATTAAGCTCCCGATTATCGGTATGGGCGGTATCCGTACGGCAGAGGATGCGCTGGAGTTCCTTATGGTAGGTGCTTCCGCAGTGGCAGTGGGTACGGCGAACTTTGTAAATCCGTACGCTACCCTCGAAGTGATTGACGGTATTGCGGCATACATGGAGCGTCACGGCATTCAGGATATTAACGAATTGATTGGATGTGTAAAATAGGACGATAGAAGAAAAGGCAAGAATCTGATAGAAAAGACCGAGTAGTGATAGTTATAACAGGTTGAAAATGTTATAATTAGAGAACTGTATGTGAGTTGCTACAGAAGGAGGATCTACCTATGAGAAAGCTGAAACTATTTGTGATACTATCAGCATGTGCGATGCTGTTTTGTGCCTGTGGAAAGGATAATCAGGCGGAGGTGACTCCGGAACCGACCGCTGCGGTAGTAACAGAGACCCCGGAAGCTACGGCGACTCCGGAACCGACCGCAACGCCGAAGTCGACGGCAACACCGAAGCCGACAGCAACCCCGGCACCGACACCGACGCCGTTGCCACCGTGCGAGCCGCTGTATGTGGACTTTACGGACGGAAATGCCAATGGGGCATCGATGGAGATTGCAAACGGTTGGTCCAACGGCGGACAGTTCAATGTTACCTGGCGAAAGTCAAATTGCACCTTTCACGATAATAAGATGCAGCTTATTATCAGCGAGGATGCAGCAGGAGGAAGTATTCCGTACGCGGGAGCCGAGTATCGCACAAGAAAGTTTTACGGTTACGGCAGATACGAAGTGTCCATGAAACCGATGAAAAATGACGGCGTGGTTTCTTCTTTCTTTACCTACACAGGACCGAGTGATAAGAATCCGTGGGATGAAATCGATATCGAGTTTTTAGGAAAAGATACTACAATCGTACAGTTTAATTATTATACCAACGGAAGAGGCAATCACGAGTACATTCATGAGCTGGGCTTTGATGCATCGGAGGATTTTCATACCTATGCATTTGAGTGGCATGTGGATAAGATAGTTTGGTTTGTAGACGGTGTAGAGGTATATACCGCAACCAATAATATTCCGAAAACCAGAGGAAAGATTATGATGAATGCATGGTGCGGTACGGGCGCAAATGCAGATGCCTGGTTAAATGCTTTTGATCCGAGTAACATGCCGTTAACGGCGGAGTATGAGTGGTTCTCTTATATGCCGTTTGAACAGTAATATGTGCGGGACGTCGCAGAAACTGCGAGGTCCCGCTTTTTGTAAATGAAGGACTTTCAGACACCGGGAACGCTGATGAGTAAAACATATCATTCATCAGCGTTTCCGGTGTTTGGGCAGTTTGTTCAATATTTACAAAAAGCGAGGACGTAGGATCGAGTTCTTTCTGCGACGTCCCTTTGACGATTGAAGAGTGGTAAGTATTTCGGGGAGCTTTGACATTTCTTCGCTAGAAGCACTTGACAGCATATGTGCGGTTGTGTATAATAAGTAAATAGGTAATATATTACATAATTTTGACAGGAGGGAAAATGGAGGAAATCAATCAAAGTATGTCGCCGCGGGATGTGGTGGCGGAGATGGACGGACGGTATGCGTTGTTCGGGCTGTTGTTTGCGCTACAGAACCGGTTGCAGGCGGTCGGAGATACCTTTTATGAAGAGATTACCAGTAAGCAGTTTTTTCTGATGGCTTGTTTGAATTTGTTTCAGGGAGAGGCGCCTACGGTGCAGGATTTGGCACAGGTGATGGGGAGTTCTCACCAAAATGTAAAGCAGATAATAAATAAGCTGGAGCAAAAGGGCTTTGTGTCCGTGGTGCCTGATGAGGAAGACCGGAGAAAGCTCCGGATTTCTTTGACGGAGTATGCGGCGGTAACGGGAGAAAAGTACCGGGCGAAGGAAGAGGAGTTTATGGCGGGGCTTTTTGCAGGTGTAACAGAGGAAGAAGCAAAGCAGGCATTTCTTATAATGTCGAGGCTGGAAGCGAATCTGATGCGGATGAAGGCAGTGCCGGAGAATGCCGGGAAGGTTGAAAAGCCCAAGGATGAGAATTTATGATTTAAATCGAAATAGAAGAAAAAGAAGGATTGCAGAAAAACAGGAGGATAGTAAGGATGAAAACAGCGATTATTTATGTGTCTCAGACCGGTTTTACAAAGCAGTATGCGGAGTGGCTTTCTGAGGAAGTACAGGGAGATTGTATGACGGTTGCAGAGGCGGAGAAGAAGGATTTGTCCGGCTATGATGCGGTGGTATTCGGCGGTTGGTGCTTTGCGGGTTCGATTAAAAAGTTAGACTGGTTTAAGAAGAAGGCTGCGCAGTGGGCGGATAAGAGAAAGGTAGTATATGCCGTAGGCGCAAGTCCGTTAGAGAATCCGGAGCTGCAGGAAGGCCTTCGGAAGAATTTTACCGACGAGGAATGGGCGCAGATTTCTGTGTTCTACTGTCCGGGAGGTCTTTGTTACGAAAAAATGAACGGTGTGTCGAGAGTAATGATGAAGATGTTTGTGCGTATGCTGGCAAAGAATAAGTCCGAAAAGGAACAGGCAATGGCAAAGATGTTAAGCAAGTCGTATGATATTTCCGACCGAAAGTATATTGCCCCGATTGTAGAATGCTTAAAGGCAGAATAAGAAAAAAGAAAGTATGATTTTTCTGTATACAAAGAGGGACTTTCATTGACTTTGAAATGGAATGGATTTATAATAAAAGAGTAACAAAAGAATGTATGCAGAATGTTGCAGGAAAGGATTTTTGTATGGGATTTTTAGACAAGTTGGCCGGTAAGGCAAAGGACGTGCTGGATGACGGCGTAGCAGATAAGGTATTGGATGCAATCGATGATAAGCTGGATGATGTGGTAGAAAAGATTCCGGCTGATAAGAGAGACGATGTATTAAAGCTGTTACAGAACGGTAAGGTAGATGCTGCTATCGATAAGGTATGCGAGGTGGCAAAGGTAGACAAGGCTGAGGCTGAAGAGCTTGTAGAGAAGTTAAAGAAGCTTTTGAAGTAATTTCATAGTAAGAATGGTAAGAGGGCTCCGTATCGGAAGATGCGGGGCTCTTGTTCTTTTATGTGATGGCGTTGAGGTGCATTACAGCCCGGTTGCATTTCGCTTTACAAATTGGAAATTGAGCATAAAGTAATGTATAATTACGATAAGAAAATAAAATAATACAAAATGCAATTTATATATTGCATTTTGCAAAGAAGTGTGATATGATGTATCCAGAACATGAGAGAACATGTTACTATATTTTACTGGGAGGCTAAATTATGTTAAAGGATTTGAAACCGGATGAACGTATCGAGAAAGAGAGTAATGGCTTTTATGGGAAGATGTATTATGTAATCTCATTGCTTATGATACTCTCTGTAATTGTGAAGGTGGTTTGCAAGGTACCGTGGTTTGTGTACGGACTCGAACTGTTGGCACTGGCGGTCAGCGGCGTGTTTCTTTTGGTGCAGGAGCTCCGCAAAGGGATTTTATTTGTACGGAAGAAAGATGAAGTGTTGTCGGAAATTCACAGCAAGAATTTACGGGATGCATTTATGGTGGATTTCTGGATTTTGATTTTTGGAGACTTGCTATTTTTGAATATTGATGAATATTTTTTCTGGTTGTATTCTTATCTTATTATTGTAATGATTCCGGCGCTTATCATCACCGTGGCGACTTTAAAGAACGGATGGATGGTATGGGGCGGAAAGAAGAGAGAGCAGATGGGTAAAAAACGTCTGGCGTTTGCAACAACGCTCGGCGCTGCATTCTTCGGAATCACAACGGGAGGAGAGTATTTGTATTATGACGGAGCGTTCCATGCTTCCGGTATTTTGTGGATTCTCGGAATGGGAGTTGGATTCGGGCTTTTATTTTATTTCTTAATGAGTGGTTTTATTAAGATTTCTGAGGAGCAGGCTGATTATAAAACAAAGATGGCTGAAAAGAAGAGCTTAGAGCAGGAGGGGGCGACACATGAAGAATAAACGCATGAAAATTGCCAGGGTGGAATGTGATCTGACTCAGGAGCAGTTGGCGGAAAAGATAGGTGTGGCACGCCAAACCATCGGATTGATTGAGGCAGGTAATTATAACCCGAGCATCAGCCTTTGTATCGATATTTGCAAGGCTTTGAACAGGACTTTGGATGAACTGTTCTGGCCGGTGGAGTAGAAATGAAATAGAAAAACGATAGAATAGGGTGGGAAATTTTACACTTGACATCCCTGTTCAGTAGTGCTATACTCAGAAAAAATGAAACGAGAGGTGCTACGATGAACCGGAACAGTCAACTTGCAAAGTTGAATAGGGACGACGATCGATAGCGCTTGTATCTGTGAAGTATCATAGGTGCAAGCGCTTTGCGTGTTGTGCCTATGTGGAATCGTAATATATGCAAGGAGCCACATAAGGTAGATAGTTTTCTGCTTTGTGTGGCTCTTCCTTTATCCTGTGAAAGGGGGCGATATGATGGGACGTACAGACGATGTCCTTACGGATGATTTGAAAAAGGTGAGAAATCAGAAATTGTTACTATGACCGGCTATGCCTGCGCTATGGCACGGTTCGGTCCGGAGAGGATAGCGCAGAAAAGAGGATAATAATATGAGAACAATGAACGGAGAAATAACAAAGAGAACGGTAACACCGGAGCAGTTACAGGAACATATCGGAGAGCAGGTACAAATTCACGGAAGCATTTATAAAATCCGAAAGATGCGGGGCTTTGCTTTTGTACTCCTTCGGACGGCAAGACAGGTGGTACAGTGCATCTATTCTGAGGAGAAGGCAGGGTTTTCTTTGGATGAACTGGTGGAAGAGAGCTGTGTCATCTTTACGGCAGAGGTGGTGGCAGAAGAACGGTCCCGTACCGGCTACGAATTGCATTTGCTTTCTGTGGAAGTACTGTCAAAGCCGGAGGAAGCCAGCCCGATTGTCATTAATAATAAGCTGGTAGACACCTCCTTGGAGAATCTCTTAAATTACCGTCCGATTACCTTGCGTAACGAGAAGGAGCGGGCCATCTTTAAGATTCAGGAGGGCATTACCTTCGGTATCCGGAAGTTTTTGCAGGAGAATGGTTTTACGGAAATCCACTCTCCGAAGATTGTATATTCCGGTGCGGAAGGCGGAGCCAATATTTTCCGCATCGGTTACTTCGGAAGAGAAGCCTATCTGGCTCAGAGCCCGCAGTTTTACAAGCAGATGATGGTGGGGGTGTATGAGCGTGTGTTTGAGATTGCACCGGTGTTCCGGGCGGAAAAGCACGACACCTCCAGACATTTGAATGAGTATACCAGCGTGGACTTCGAAATGGGCTATATTGAAAGCTTTGAGGAAATTATGCAGACGGAGACCGCGATGCTTCGTTCGGTGACGGAGTATTTGAAGGCGTACTATGAGCCGGAGCTTACCTTGCTTTCCGTAACTCTTCCGACGGTGACGGAAATTCCGGCTATTCGTTTCCTTGAGGCAAAGGAACTGGTGGCAAAGGAGTACCGGAGGGAAATCAAGGACTACGAAGACTTTGAACCGGAGGAGGAGAAGCTGCTTTGTGAACTGATACAAAAGAAAACCGGCAGCGAATTTGTATTTGTAACTCATTATCCGAGTAAAAAGCGTCCGTTTTATGCCATGGAAAGTGCGGAAAACAGCGAGGTAACGGAAAGTTTCGACCTTTTATTCCGGGGACTGGAAATTACCACCGGCGGACAGCGCATCCATTCCTATGAGGAGCAGGTGGCGAAAATGGAGCGTCTGGGTATGAATTTGTCCTTGTTTGAAAGCTATCTTATGATGCATAAGTACGGCATGCCGCCTCATGGTGGTCTTGGCCTTGGATTGGAGCGGTTTACGAGTAAGCTTTTAGGGCAGGAAAACGTGCGTCGGGCGACACTGTTTCCGAGAGACACGGGACGGTTGGAACCGTAGGGAGAAGAGGAATAAAAGGTTAGCCATTTTGAGTAAAAAAGGGGAAAAGGAGTAAAATATTAGTTGTTTAAAATGAAAATGCGCTCACTACCGGGAAAGGTAGTGGGCGTGATTTTTTCTATTTATTCTGCATATAATAATAAAAATGCTTGACGTACAGAAAACTGTACGTTATAATAAGAGTACAGAAAACTGTACGTGACTTGAAGGGAGGTAATAGAATGTTAGCAGTGAATTATACAACGCTTAGAGATAATATGAAAGCCTGTATGGAT
>SVEN01000026.1 GCA_015057365.1 Lachnospiraceae bacterium
CACCTTCAGCGGTCTGGATGAGGGAGATACCGTCCTGTGCATTGGTGGAAGCCTGGTTCAAACCTCTGATCTGGCTTCTCATCTTCTCGGAAATAGCTAAGCCTGCTGCATCATCTGCTGCACGGTTAATTCTGAAACCGGAAGAAAGCTTCTCAGTGGACTTTCCTACTGCACCTGTTGCGATTCCTAACTGTCTGTTGGCATTGATTGCCTGCATGTTGTGTTGAACTACCATACTCATAATATTACCTCCTTATAATGGTTCCATCCACTCGCTATGAGGGATGAAGTCCCCCGAATCCTTTCGGGTCACTTTTGTTTAGTTGGTTTTTGCTTCGGCAGCCTATCCACCTAGGATTTGGATGTCTGCCTCCGGAGATGCGTTTTGCTCTCCGTGCGGACAATGTCTTTGTCCTTACACTAACTATATCGACAGTGCCGAGAAAAAACTTTAGACCTTTTTTAAAACTTTTTTCAGAAAATTTAGGGCGAAGGTCCCATGCTTATAATTTCCGTCACATTCACCAAATACACTCCCTCTTTTTATGGAACCCTCACAAACTTTCAACACATATCAAAAAACCTATAAGCCTTATCAAATCAGCACTTCTTTCGGTTTTCGCGCATTGTTTCATATCCGTCCAGACGAACTATCGTCTTGAAAGCATCCCCTCTATCGGAGTCGTGCCCGTCCGACACAGCGCGCGTGTCAAGGCATACTGAACATTTGTCTTATCTGTGGTAAACTTAAGCCAGATAGAGCTTGCTACAGAGGAAGACCGTAAGTACGGCATCGACCACTGAAATTGCTCACTTAAAGGCGCTTCTCGCAGCCAAACAATAGTAAGAATAGATACACAAAGCCCCTTGGAAATTCAACTATGATTCCCAAGGGGCATCGTTTTATTTCTTCATCAGCCGTGCCAAAATCTCACCCCGATACGCATCAATCAAATCTTCTTCCGTAAAAATACTGTTATCCCTAATATAGCACCCCTCACAAATCTCCGGCGCACACAGTTCCAATTGTCTTCTTAACAGTTCCTTTCGTTCTTCTCCGTTCCAAAGCTGCTTCAATGTAGTTTCCTTTATATTCCCCAAAGGCTTCGGAGAAAGAAGCTGGGTACACGGATATACATCTCCATTCGGCGTTACCACTATCGTATGAAAGAGCACCGGACAACATTGTTGTTTCGGAAGTAATGCACCGTATTTGTTTTGCACCATGGTTTTTGCCTGCTGCTCCGAAAACTCGGTTCCTTTCCAAATCGGTACAATTTTTTCTACAAACACACGGTCGGCAATCGGAAGAAACCTCTCGTAAAACAGCTCTTCCTCCCCCGGCTCCAACGCCACATCTGCCACTTTAACATGTAACATCGTATTCTTCTTTTTTTCGTAAAAAAGTTTCAACATATCATACAAACGATTCATATCTACAGATGCACCACAAACCTGTCGATACTTCTCCGAAGTCATTCCTTGCAGTGAAACAACTACCTTATCAATTCCAGAATCCGTCAAGTCACAGACATAGTCCTCATCTAACAAGGAAGCATTGGTGTGAATGGATATTCTACTTGTAATTCCTTTACTCTTGATATAACGAACCATATCCGGGAGACGACGATTACACAGAGGTTCGCCGTGATTCGAAAGAGAAATTGTCTTTACCGGCTCATCAAACTCCATAATCTGGTCTACAGCTTGAGAGAACAACTCCCAATCCATCAATTTACTTTCTTTCGCATAGCCCCAGACAGACTTATCCTCTTCAGATCGAAAGCAATAGTTACATTTGAAATTGCAGGCTTCACTGCTGTCTAGAACTACTGTGAACGGCACACGAAGAGGAAGGACTCGTCCAAGTAACTGTCTGTTTGTATCAAAAGAAGGCTTAATATGATTTCTCTTCTTGTCCATTGATGCCATACCTTTCCTCCTTCATCCAATTCCCCAAATCTCTGCACAACTCAAAATTATTCTCTTCCATACTTATCGACAAGATATCGATATGTCGACTCCGGTACAATTCTCTTGATTCCTTGAAAATCCTTCTCCGCCAACAAACGACGCACCTTTGAAGCGCTTATTTCTTCACCATCCTCTTTAATTCTTGGGATTTCAACAAATTCAATTCCATACTCAGGAAGAATTCTTCGCATTGTTTCATTATATTGTTTTGTGACTGTATCAAAAGGTTCTTCCCCTACAAATCGTTTTGTAATGTGTAAACATGGCGCAATTTCTCTTGCGAACACAACCACATCCAATGATGTATCAACCACTTTGTCCTGTAACTCAGACTTATTGAAATAGTCCTCAAACGTCAAAGAAGAAATCACAAAACGCCCACTTGGAATAATCGCTACATTGGACATATCCACTGTTCCTTCCTCGACTAGCTTCAGCCTCTCTTCAAAAGTAAAATATGAGCTATTCTCCTCTACCAAAAAGACCATTAAAAAGTCACATTGTTTCAATGCCTGCTCGATCAGGTACCTATGTCCCAACGTAAACGGATTACAATTCATAACAATCGAACCAATCGTCGGTGAAAACATCTCATGATAGAAGTTTGTAAGAACCTTCTTATACTCTGATAGCTCTTCCCTCTGATTCTTGTCAAATCCATACTCTGAATCATCCGTTAATCTCATCGGCAATACAGTATCTCTTACTTCCAACATCTTTCGTTCCGTTAATGCAGCAAAAATTCTTTCTGCCACCAAACGATACCCATCTGGCGTAAGATGTCCCTTATCAAAAAAAACTTCAACGTCTCTTGGTTGAGCAACAATTGTCGAACTATCTATCATCGAAATTCTCTGCGTTGGAGAAATACCATCTTCTGTCCAGTAGTACAACACGATATCTCCGTATTTTACCGGCAAAGATTCCAGAATATCCAGCTCTTCCTCACGCTGTCTATCAGCCTCGCAAAGATAATAACCGTAATTCTGTACACAGAAGACTCCTTCACCAATTGTCTCATTAAGAAGTTTTTGCAACCAAGATGCAATTGTGTGCTTGTCCACCGCGCCTATTCCAAAAACACTACATCCTCCAATGATATATATTGTTCTTTCCCATCGAGTCGGTTGATATTCTGTTATGCGATGTCCGCCCTCAACATTTACACCGCCCCCTCTGACATCCTCAAAGCGACGTACTCCACGAATATCATGATATGACTTCGGAACTTTAAAAATCTCTTTTAAAGTGGCCACGTCATAATATTTATTAATTGCAAACAACGGCTTATCAATATTGCTTATAATCGTTTCTCTTATTACATTATTTTCAATAATGTAACTTTCATTCTGTGTTAAATTATCCTTTGGGAATCCAGGCGCTTTTACATAAAGCAGCTCTACTCCTTCATGGTTATCCAAAAAGCGCTTCACTCTATCCGATGCTTCTAACGGATGACGGCACGGTAATTGACTGCTAAATGTATCAAAATTTACCGTATCTACTATACTCTTAGTAGCCTTGTCATATACAACAATGTTTAAACCGCGTCCTCTCGCTGATACTTCTTCCCCATTAATCACAACAGAACCAGCCGTAAAACTATGTATCGCATCTGCCTCAAAACCTGAACTGTTTACAATTATCTTGTCTCCGTCTAGGATTAATTCATGTGTTATGGCTTCTTTTGTTGTAGCTCCTATTTTCTCGAAAAGCACCTGCCCAGCATCCATAATTGCAACATATGCATACCGATATTTCCCAAATAAGTCTTCTCCAAACCCGACATTTTTTAACGCCACTGCTTGACTTTGACTAAACGAAGGTCCCCATGGAGTATCCCGTGTCGCAATTATGACAACATACTGCTTCGCCGCTTCCCTCAATAGAGCAACATATCTCATAAAGACATATTCTGTTTTTAAAACATCAACATCCCATTCGTAACATGACAACTCATCATCGTCTGCCGTACTTGATTTTATATTATCCACTTCCATCAACTCTTGACACATTTTTTTCAAATTGATTAAATCCTTATCATTAGGGAGTATCGCACACCAATCCCGTAATTCTGCTTCAGCACGTGCAAACTGATTATTCACAATGCACCATCGTATCATTTGCTTAGAAAACAATACATACTTTTTTTCTTCATTCCGTAATGCCGATAATTGCTGCCCCAGTATGTATGGAAAATCTCTATCCAGCTTCGTTTCTTTCTTATTCAACCAAACCAATAAATTATTTGTTGCATACTCATATTCACGCAATATTATATTACGAACAATAATCGGATGGTTGTCCATGTACCACATAAAACTATCTTTAGTAAGTAACGTTTTGAAATCCGGATTAATATTGGAGAAAATACTCTCCAAATGTTCAAACCAATCCGCCTTAAGTTCCTTCCACAAGTCCAGAAGACTAACGACAACATCCACGAAAAAAGCAATTCTCATCTCATCAGCCACCCCAAACTTCCGATGAAACATATCCTGCGTATGAGAGAAAAAAAAGATTTCCTTCGCTATTTCGACCTTTTGTCCGGCAAATATATTTGAGCGAAACAAAATCCTAAACGTATCGCAAAGCGCATTAAAATAAACCGAAAATAAGAAATCCATATTCCGCTCTGAAACAATACCACACTTCTCTATTAGAAGTTCTTTTCCTTTTTCAAATAATAACGGATCTGATTTCTCCCTTCCTTCAATCCAACGATTTGACACAGATTTCATCGTCAGTGCATAGTAATGTAACGGACGGGCAAGCACTCCAATACGAGACGACAACTTAACCGCCTCTAATGTGTTTACTGTATCACCGCCATAAGCCTTCGGATACCATTCCGGTTTTTGAAGCATGTACGGCATCCGTGCCGCTTTAGCGCTATATAATTTTCCCCATGTTTGACGTAAATTCCAGTAAATCTCCGGAAAATATTTGTCTAAATCCGCACCATTCTTTATCACTATATCTTCACGCAGCACTCTCTCACCACATTGTTGCCACGAATCTGCATCCATAAACACCGAACCACACGCTGCCATATCCAATTCATTTTCAATAGCAAACTGTAACATTTCCTCTAAAAATGTCGTCTCGTATAAATCATCCGCATCTAAACTACAAAGATAATCTCCCTCCTGCAAATTATAAAACAGATTCCAAAAATCCATACAGCCTGTTGTATCATGGTTCCGTTCAGCATGAAACAGAATAATTCGACTGTCCTTCTCTGCATAACTACAAATTATCTCTCTTGTACTATCTGTTGAGCCATTATCCAGAACATAGTATTTAAACTCCTTATACGTCTGGTTCAAAATACTCTCTATCGTCTTTGCTATTGTTTCTTCTGCGTTATATGCACAGGTTCGAACATATACCATTTGTATTCTCCCTTCATTGTTCACATGAAAGCCTATCTTCTACATCACCATTTCCTATGAAGCAATCTGACGTAATGTAATATTTTTCTTGCGGAACCTGATTTTCTCTAAAAAATTCTTTTGCTGCTTGCGCTGCTCCAACAGAACAAACAATCACACACACATTCTCACAAAAAAGAATATTATCCGGATGCTGAAACTCAATCCCCCACCTTTCTCCTTTTCGATAACTATCAAATAAGGCCACTAACTTTGCCTTAGGATATTGCGATTCTATATAATTTCTCCAATACTCCGCATTATTCTCACTGATTCCCCAAAATGCATAGTTTATATCATCGTCCTTTTTCCAATACTTTTTCGCATATTCACTAAACCGTTCTCCATTGGCATGTGTAATAGAATAGGACGGCTTATATACACATCTCACTGTACGCTTCTTAAAACTCTCAGTAAAAGAGTCTTCCATACTCTTTAATTCATCATCACACCCTCCTCCGTTTTTAATTCGTTTTATTGCATGTGTAATAAGAAGCCTTTTCATGTCTTCCCACTCTTCCAATTTCAAATTCCAATTTATAACATCATATATTTCCTTTTGATAAATCGGAATATACCTTTCTAAAAAAGAAAATCTACCATCCACATTATCCTTTGTTAAAACAACGGGTATCCCCATTGCAGAAAGAGGAAGTGCTACATGCAATCTCGATGTAATAATTAATTTTGCTGTTTCCAAATAATACCGATATTTTGAAACAACAAAGTCAAACATCTTCTCATGATTTTCAATCTCTTCATCACTAAAATAATACTGCTGTGTTGAAATTTCATATGATTCCAGAATCGACATAGGTATATATGGCAATACTGATTTCGGTGCATCAATCAAAAAAACCTTATTTCCCATACGTTCTTCTTGCCTTGGGAAAACAGCAGTCATGCACCCATTTATATATGCTGGAATATCATATTTCAGCATAAGATCGTATGTAAACTCATCCCGACATCCGATAGGAGCGTAGTTCCTCAAATAATTAATATTATACTCATCGCCAAAGAATTGCTCCAAATCCATAAACTTGTCCACTGTAGAAAATGAGATTCCAAAAAAAATCGGAGTAATTTTAGGCGAAACTGCTATTCTACCCGATTTTATATAATCCACACAAAAAAAGCAGCAAGGTAAAACTACAGGTTCACCGTCATAATTCTCTAGCTCTTTCACTGAGAACCGAACGATCTCCTTTTTTGGTATATCCATCAAATGATACAAATACTCTACCACGATTAACTGTAAATAATCTCCTATATTTACATTCTTCTTTCCCGTATCACTAAAATTGGCATATCGCATACCCTTCTCACCTCTCTAAAAATGCATCCACTATTTTTCTACTTGTTCAGCCGGAACGTACCTCTTTGCATTCTCATAAATCCCCAGCCCATTGCACCAAGCACACCCCGGAATCCACTCTACATTCCACAGTTTATGCAATTTCTCATACTTTTCTTCTATTGTACTATGTTCATCAACCAAACTAAATCCCAATATATCCTCTTTCGGAACTGCTCCAATACGATATCCTACATACGACTGTGGACAATATACGATTTCTTTCCCGAAAATAGTAAGCATATTATTTGAAAAACATTTCTTGAAATGTTCTTTCGCTTTTTCATCACTCAATTTTTCCGTTAAAAAACTTCGATCAATCCAACCATTCATGTGCGCATTTTCACCATAATATATACGTATCGAATATTTGATATGATACTTATCGCAATTCATTTTAATTTCGTCAATTTTTTTGGATATTTGCGGACCATAATGGTCGACAAAAAGTGTCATTTTTTCTGATTTTGCCATCACCTCTAAAACAGCTTCCGGGATTGCTACCGACCCATTTGTAAATACTTCAAGCTTAGTGAAGTTATCTTCGTATTGTAACATAAATTCTAACAATTCCGCCAACTTCGGATATATCATCGGCTCGCCTCCGGATATTGAGATTAATCTCACATGTTCCACAAGCTGAAAATATGTTCTAAAGCTTTCCTTGATTTCTTCAACATCATACTCTGGCACATTTCCCATCTCATAAAGCTTTGGAATAAATGCAGAACACATCTTACATCGAAGATTACATTTTGCCGTAACATGACATGATACTCGATCCATAACCATTTTTTCCATACTAAAACCTCTCTAATTATTTTTAGTGATTTTCAACAACATCCCGAAATCCAAGCTGTTTGTTGAAAAGTTAATAAGTTACTCATTCTTCCCAAAGTAGTTTTTCCGCATACACTAAACCATTCAGCGCAAATTCTCTGTTCTTCTTTACACCTCCTCAGTTCTCCTCCTCCCAGACTATTTACTTTTCCCTCTAAGGGATGCTCTATCAACCTTTCCATTTGCATTTAACGGCAATTTTTCTTTTATTATTATTTCCGCCGGTAACATATATTTCGGGATTTTTTCTTTTAACGCCGCATATATTTCTTTCGGAGATATCACTTCATTTACCACACAATATAATAATATCTTCCTTCTTTCGTCATCATAAATCGCACAACACATATTCATCTGGCGTAAACCATATGCCGCCATCTCTATTTCCCCTAATTCAATTCGATAGCCCATATGCTTAATTTGAAAATCTTTTCTACCTATATACTCCAATTCTCCAAACTCATTATATCGTACAATATCTCCTGTTCGGTATATCAAATCGTAATATACAGAGTTTAACGGATTTTCCACAAACACTTCCTTTGTCTTATCTCTATTTCTATAATATCCATTCGACAAGCAGGTTCCTCTTATACACAACTCACCTTCTCCACTATACACTAAATGATTACTCTCATCCAACACCATAATACCTGTATTTCCACAAGGCCTACCAATTGGTAAAATTTCATCATCTTCAAACTTCCTATTCACTTCATAATATGTACATGCATATGCCGCCTCTGTCGGTCCATATAGATTAACAAATTTTGTTTCTGGATAATATCTACGCCACACATTTAAATGTTTATTTGGCATAATCTCGCCGCAAAACATAACCATACGCAATCCTTCGATCAGATTCTCCGCAAAATAATCTTTGCTTGTTATTGTAATCAAAGCCGAAGGCACCCATATCAATACATTTATCTTTTGCTTATTAATATATTCAATCAGTTTGTTAGGAAAAACAAACAACATCTCCGGTATAATATCCAATGTAGCCCCACATACTAAAGGTGTATATATGTCCGGCATAGATGCATCAAAATAAAAAGGAGCTTGATTTCCCAATACAACATCCTCATCAAACTTTAATGTATCACATTGCCATTCTATATAATCAATTACAGCTCTATGGCTAATTACCACCCCTTTAGGTACACCCGTCGATCCCGATGTAAATAAAATATATGCCGGATCGCAATCAATAATAGAATTCCTTCCTTCAAGTTTCTCGTGTGTTACATAATTTAAATCCTCCCACTTGTCTAATATCAAATATTTACCAAGAAAACCCAAGCGTTTTAAACAGCCCACATACTTTTCTTCTGTAATCACTACTTTCGCATTCAAGCAATCTAAAATCATATTTATGCGTTCTTCCGGCATCTTGACATCTAGTGGAACATAATAATTTCCACTATATAGCACTCCAAGCAAAGATATATATTCTATTATTCCTTTCTCACAAAATATAATAATCGGCGAATTCACTATCCCCTCACAGCCTATGTTAATCTTCGCAGCAATATTTTTTGCGCAATTAAAAACATCTTCAAACGACAATCTTTCCTCTCCTGCTTGCAATGCAATTTTTTTCGGTCGATTCTCCATTTGTCGATCTAAATATTGTGTTAAATTAGTTATCATTTTTCTCCCTCATCAAACTTCTTACCATTTTTGCGACGCTGACAACTGTTTGAAAATTTTCAAGTTGTAATTTTTCAAACGATATCTCAATTTTATACTTCTGCTCGAGTTCTGTTATCAAAACTAATATTCCTGTCGAATCTATAATCTCCTCCTTTAAAAGCAATGATTCCTCATTAATATCAATATACGGATTAATCTCTTGCAATATCGTTAAAATCTCTTGTTCCATCATCTTGTCTCCTTAATAACTTCATATAATACTTTAGCAATTTTTCCTCTACCAACTTCATTTGCCGTTTCATCTGGAGTAGTTGGTTCTGCAAAACATTCCATAGTTAAAGCATAACTCAAATCCAATAACTCAATTTCCCTTTCAGCTAATATCCTTTTAATACATTGTAAGTTTTTATTATACTTTTCTTCAAACACTTCACCAAACAGATTTCTCCCCATCTGATAATTTACAGGTGGTACAAACGGAATTACTTTAATCCCTTCAGCATCTGCTACATCCAAAATTTTCAGCAAATACCGAACTCCCTCTGTCTCAGTATCAAGTTCATACATGTAGTTTAATTTAAAATAATTCCTACATTTTACTTCTGTATTCCCACCTGCTTTCTCAGTGCCAATAAAAAATTCCATTTGAATATTTTTACTTCTTTCTTCTGTCAAAGCTACATATTCTTCAAACTCAGCATCACTTTTCTTCATATTTCTCAAAAGAAGCTGTAACAATTCTGTATGTTGAGATCTAGGCAACAGATGCTGTTTTCCCGTTAATGTATCGAAATTAATCATCAAAACAAGGCGTTTCGGTTTCATTTCATTCATTATTTGCCCTCGAAAAATGTTATAATGTGCACGTAACCCCATCCCATGCATTGCTAATACCTTCATATCCTCTTTTTCACATTTTTCAAGTAGCATTTCACGCAAATTCCGGTCATCTTTGTCAAAAACCGAGATTTTCGAAAATTCACAATCCCCCATTACTAATGTTCCATTTTTGTATTCTCGCAAAAATTCAGCAACATATTTTTCATACAAGTCCGTTTTTACTACAAAATAATCTTGATTTTTGCGGAAATTCTTTTTATTCAGGTCAGCTTCTATCTTGACACTATTTTCCGCTGAAATTAAAACCAATACTTTTTCTTGTTTTCTTAAACTATCTAATTCTTTCGGAGAAACTATCAAAAACTCATCAATATATCCCCCCCACTTCTGTTCATTACTATCCACAAAGAATAGGTTTGTAAACCCTTTTCTTTTAAAATAATACGAAAACTCCGTTCCTCTTATCCCAGCCCCCCATATCGCCACTCTGCAGTCTTGCAAGATCTCTTTATTATTCTCATACCATATATCAAACTCCTCATAATCTTCTCTATTAACTGATGTAACCGGCCACGCAAAATTCATTTTCTCGCTCATTTATACTTTCTCCTCATAAAACTTTATTTTCTATCGGATATACTTCCTCATAAACTCCTTCTCAAACTCCTCAATATACTCCGACCCGTAAAACTCCTCATAATGCTCCGTCAATTCTTTCTTTACAAACTCCAACTGCTTCTGACAGGCTACCAAGTTATTTCTCGAGATCTTGTTGCACATGGATATCATGTAGGACCACTCACTATACTGCGCATAGTCTGCAATCTTCGGAAGCTTCGTAGAGAGGAATTCCGTCCGTTCCCGAAAGGCGTCAAAGTACTCGTCCAGCTGCTCCGGAGTCAGGAGCAAATCGTTTGTGGTAAACGCCGAATTATTTCCCGGATGTCGCCAAAAACAATACTTCGGCACACCATGAGCCGCCACCTTATTTGCTATTGCGAAATATTTATATGTTGCTCGAATATCATCATATTTTCCTTCCGGCAAGAAACGAACCTCATCAAACAGTTCTCTCTTCACCAACTTCGTCGGCATGGCCGCATTGCACTTTTTACGCTTCAGAAGCATAATCACCGCTTCTTCCGGCGTCATCACAAGCTTTTCCTCAAACACGCAATTCGGAAGGAACTCCCCCTCCACTTCTTTGGTGGAGCCGCAGAAAGAAATCTCCGCCCCAGCCTCTTTTGCCAGCCCGTACAAAAACTCCAGCATATCCGGTTCTGCCGTGTCGTCATCATCAATAAACGTCACATATTCTCCCTTCGCCGCATCCAATCCCGCATTTCGTCCGGTACCGATGTTACTCTTTGGGATGTGAAGCACACGGATGCGAGCATCTTTCTTTGCGTACTCCTCTGCAATTTCGCCGCTTCGGTCTGTGGAACCGTTGTCTACAATGATGTACTCAAAGTCCCGCATGGTTTGGGCTAAGATGGACTCGATCGCCCGTCCCACCAACGCCTCCCTGTTGTAGGTCAGCATGATAACGCTTACTTTTACCATTTGATCCAAGGTGCATCACCTCTCTCCAGCATGTTTTCCAAATAGTTCTTGTCTCTCTGGGTATCCATACACTGCCAGAAGCCGTCATACTTGTACGCTACCAGTTCTCCCATGGAGGCCAATGTTTCAAACGGCTTCCGCTCCAGAATGGTGGAGTCCTCGTCTATCATATCAAAAATCTCCGGTCCCATTACCATGAAACCGGCGTTAATCCAGCCGCCTTCTTCCTTGCCCTTTTCCGTAAATTTTTGAATGACCTGATTTTCTCCGATGTCCAACACACCGAATTTATTGCCCGGCTGTACTGCGGTAATAGTGGCGATTTTCCCGTGGCTCTTGTGGAACTCCACCAGCTTATTAATGTCCACATCCGATACACCGTCACCGTAGGTGCAAAGGAACGGCTCGTCCCCGATGTAGTTGCGGATGCGCTTGATACGTCCGCCGGTCTGGGTATGGAGACCGGTGTCCACCAGCGTCACCTTCCACGGCTCCGCCACGTTGTTGTGTACAATCATATCATTTCCGTTGGTAAAGTCAAAGGTAATATCAGAACGGTGCAGATAGTAGTCCGCAAAGTACTCCTTGATGATATGGCCCTTATAACCGCAACAGATTACAAATTCGTTAAATCCATAATGGGAATAGCCTTTCATAATGTGCCAGAGAATCGGCGCATCTCCGATGGCAATCATCGGCTTCGGCTTTAAATGACTTTCTTCGCTGATACGGGTTCCGAGACCACCCGCCAAGATAACAACCTTCATACCTTCTCCCCTTTTCTGCTGTATTTCACGATGTCCCGAAAATTCTTTTGAGGCATCCTTTTTCTAATATACCTATATGAAAATATATCGGCAAACAAGGGGGAAATCTTTAGAAATCTTTCTAAATCCAAAAACATTTTTAGAAAATTTCTTCAATGCTTTTATTGAGCATTACGTAATACTTCGCAATCCCCTCTTCTATGCGGCTTCCATCCTTTTTTCCGCCGCCAAAATCTTTGTGCAATATCGCCAAATTTCGCTCTAATCTTTGTGAACTATTCCGAGATAGTATTCTTTTCAACTCTGTGCTACACTATATCTATGATGTCGGGAACCGCTCTCTCGACATCCCCCATCGGAGCCGTGCCCGTCCGACACAGCGCGCGTGTCAAGGCATATTGATTAATACTGCTCCGGTTCTTCGGCGAGTCCGCCGGATGATTCCATGGAATGAAGTATGCAACATAACGTATGATTATTTCACGAAGGAGGAGTAACTTGTCAAACTTACAACATTGTACATCACTACAAGAAGCCACCGGTAAAATAGACTACCGGCTCATGAACGACTGCATGTTTCATGTGGTCTTCCAGAAGAACCTCAAAGCACTGCGAGGACTTTGTGCCTCCCTGCTCCATATGCATCCGGAAGAAATCCTCTCCGTAGAGGTACTGAATCCGATTGAATTCGGAGAACAACCAAGGGACAAAGAATTTATTCTTGACCTGAAGGTAATGTTAAACAACGACCGCATCCTGAACTTTGAAGTGCAGGTCATCAATGGAAAGAACTGGCCGGAACGCTCTCTAAGCTATGCCTGTCGCACCTTTGATCAGCTCATGCAGGGCCAGGACTATATTAAGGCAAAGCCTGTCTATCATATCGGATTTCTGGATTTTAATTTGGAGCACCTCTCCCCAGAATTCTATGCCACATTCAAACTTCTAAATGTAAAAAGTCACGAAATATATAGTAGCAAATTTGTCTTATCTGTGGTAAACTTAAATCAGATAGAGCTCGCCACAGAGGAAGACCGCAAGTACGGTATCGACCACTGGGCACGATTGTTCAAAGCTGATACCTGGGAGGCGATTATGAAAATGGCACAAGAAAACGAATACGTTTCCGATGCTGCGGAAACCCTACTCCAATCAAATCAGGATCTCAAAATCCGTTCCTACTGCGAGGCGGTAGAGGAAGCCCGCAGAGTCCGCCGCGGATTGGAAAGGCTGGTTGCCGAAAAGGACGAGGTCATTGCCGAGAAAGACGAGGTAATCGCCGGAAAGGATGCAGAAATTGCTCACTTAAAAGCTTTACTGGCAGCTGTACAACAGAAGTAGCAGAACACACAAGGCCCCTTGAACTTCCAAGGGGCCGTTTTTCTATCCTTATTCTCTTTCCCCTCTCGCATCCCCCTTTTTCATCCCATATTGATTCTCACTCATCTTCTCCTTTATCGTTCTCCCATCCTCCCTTATCTCCTCCCGGTACACCTCCACCGTCACGCTGTCTTTCTTTTCCTCCGTCACCACACTTTCTAACGTTACACCCTCCCGTTTTGCTCCCTCGTTTCCGTACACCGTCACCTTAACCTCCGTCCCGGTAGCCTCACAAAGCAAAAGTACCGGTGCTTTGGTGGTATTCTTAAATTTCAAATCCTTATAGTCCCCGGCAATGGCCGCATCTCTTCCCAAAGGGACATAGCCGACCGGCAGGGAATGGGGATGTCGCTCCGTAATCTCCAGACGTGTTTGTAATAAAGCATTGTAAAGCGTGGAGGACAACTGACATACGCCACCTCCGATGCTTTCCGACAACTGCCCGTCGATGTAGGTACCGCCCTGCGCATAGCCGTTTGCCTCCGTAAAAGGCATCAAGGCCGCTGCCACGGAAAATTCCTCTCCCGGCAGTACCACCGCCCCGTGAAGCTTTGCCGCACCGGCGCGTATGTTCTGTGCTCTTCCGCTTCCTGCTCCGGCATAGGATGTGGTAAAGCTCCCGATGATTTTATTACAGCCTCTTGCTTGTACCGTAGTTAGTCCCGGCATCAGGGCAGTCCCCTTTACATAAAACCGCAGCACCAGTCCTTCCACCGGGCCCGTCTGCATCCGTTTCGTCGCCTCCCCTGCTACAGTCTCTGCCTCCTGCCACAGCTTCTCCGTTTCCAGCCGGTAGCCCCGTCTGCTTTCCGTCACCTTCACCTGTCCGTCCTCCCAGGCCACCGTCGCATCCTGTCGCTCCCGTTCCGTAACTTCACAAAGCAAGTCGATATACTCTCCGAACCGGTCCTCCTCCCAGGAAAAAGAAGCCTCCGCCTCCCGCGCCCGGTACGGCCTCCCGGTTACCGCCGCATACAACCATTCCCACACCTTTGCTTCGCCGCTCTGTTCCGCCACCGACTGCAGCATTTTCTCCGTATCCGGCCGGAACATCGGACCTTTTACGGTTACACACACCTCGTTTTCCTGTACCGTAAGCCTAATCAGCGGCAACTCACCACTCTCAATATTCCCCACTAATATGTTCTCTGCCTTGTTCCCTTTTTCATTCATTTTCCTCACCCGTTCCTCCAGTTCCTCCCGCATCTCCGGCAAAAACCGGCACCGTACCTCCGTCACCGTCTCCGGTAGCATACCGACCAAGACCTCCTCTGCCTCGTCCATCGTCATTCCCGAGAAATCCCGTCCGCACACCGTCACTCCCGGCGCAATCCGTCCGGCATTCCCTTTCTTCACCGCAACCCCTGCCGCAAACACCGCTGCCGAAAGCACCAGCACTCCTACCAAACCATATGTAACCACCCGTTTTAACATCCTGTCCGCCTTCCGAAGGTATTCGTTATTTCATATTCCTATAAAACAACTATATGGTTCGTTTCTCAGCTTATGCCGATATACCGACGATTCTCCACACGTTTTCTTTCATATGTTTTGTACAGTTCCGATGTTCACGGAAAAGAAAAGGATTTTGCCCCTTGCTCCTACCTCTTTTTGAATTTACCGTAGGATGTTAGACTTTCTTATTGTTCCGTTCGTCTGTAGCAACGTTCAGACACGGATGTCTGAACGAGGGCGCCACGCAACACGGATGTTGCGTCAGACCGGTTGCGTCATAATTAGATTCCCTTGACGGAACAATTAGAAAGCCTTCATCCGGAGTCCATGAAAAAAGCGGTAGGAGCAAGGGGGCAAATCCCTTCCCGTGAACTTCGTGAAGCTCCCCAAAAAAGAAACCGACGGTTGACACCGTCGGTTTTCTCGGATATAGTTATAGTGATGTGGTTGCCTAGCGAATCGCTGCCACAAACAGCGGAATAATCATGGACAGTACCAAAATGCCGGCCACGATTGATGCAATCAGTTTTTTCGTTTTTTTGTTGTACATAGTAATCCACCTCTTTTCCGTGAAAGGTTGTGACTTATGCCTATTTTAATCGGCCTATCGCTTATTATAATTGTTTTTATCGGTTTTAGCAAGTCCCGTGACAAAAATGCCAAAAAGAATTCCGAGGAATTCTGGAAGAAGGAACGGGAATCCAAGTTTGTTCCGAGAAAAGACATTTCCTCTCTGGACTATATTTCGATTCCGTACAGCTCCTTGCCGTTTCGCTACTATATGCCGGGGCCGGCCTCTCCGGTCCGTATTGTAAAGGGAAGCGTGTCCGAGGCCGCACCTGCCGATTTTACTGACAGTACGGGACAATTTTCCGTAACAACGGAACCGTCCGACAAGCTTCATATCGTGGACGAGCTTTTATCGGAGCTTTCCTCCGACAGCGACAATTCCGAAAGTCGTCCTTCCCCGAACAATTCCGCGTACATCGCTCCCCTTTCGGAGGAGCTGGCTGACGTAGAATCGGAGATTTGTAAGCTTTCTAACAGCAAAATTTTAAACCTTACGGGCATTTCTAACACCGAACTGCGGCTGACCTACGGTACCGCCAATCTGGACCCGCTTATGTCCTACGACCACAATTTCACACAGCTGATCCGTTCTCTGCAGAAGTGGGGGTCTCTCCTGGCTTCCGCAGGACATCCCGACGATGCGGTTACCGTGCTTTCCTATGCGGTATCCATCGGTTCGGATATTGCGGGCACTTATGCCGTTCTCGCAAGGCTATATAAATCCCGTGGCGAATTAGGAAAAATCGAGGAATTGAAGGTTCATGCCGAAGCGCTCACCACCTTAATGAAGCCTTCCATCCTGCGGGATTTGGAACAACTGACCGAAGCCTCCTAAAACAAAGAAGAAGCGCTTATACACTTCTTCCGTATTTTGCCAACAGGTTATCAATCAATCTTGACGCTTCGCTTTTCGTCAGCGTCGTATAATCCGGTGTCAAATCCAGACCGTGCATTGCAATAATACCTTGCAAGTAACTGATCTGCCGTTTTGTCACCGGTTCTGTTTTTTTCGGCTTATAACAAAGCTCCCTCGGCAGAAAATATTCTCTATGACTCTCTCCGAACCGTTCTTCCATCAAATAAAATAACTGTGCCGCCGTACAGGCGTCCTCATAGGCCCGGTGGGCATGCTCGTTGGTAATCCCGTAAGCCTCGCACATGGCCGCCAGCGTCTTGCTGGAAAGTTCCGGATGACACTGCCTTGCAATGATAAGCGTATCCAGTCCAAGGTACGAAAACTCCGCACCCAGACGTCCCGCCGCCACCTTCAAAAAACTGAAATCAAAGGGAATGTTATGGCCCAACAGCACCTCTTCTCCCTCCAAAAAACGAAGCAGGGACCTCATGGCCTCCGCCTCTCCCGGTGCATCCTTCACCATCTCGTCCGTTATCCCGGTCAACTCCGTAATCCGCCCAGGGATGCCTGCGGTCTGCGGATTCACAAGGGTAGAGAACACTTCCTTCTGTACCCCGTCCTCGTACTTTACCGCGCCGATTTCTATAATTTTCGATTTTTCCGGCCCCAGTCCCGTTGTTTCGATATCGATTGCCGTAAACCGCATACGCTTCTCCTTTCGTAGTTCCTTCACTTTCGTACCTGTCCACACGCTTTACCGCAGGCGTCGCCGCCAAACATGCAAGTATCCCTTTTCCTCCGGCTATTTCATTCCGCGGGAAGGACACACGTCTTTCAAAAAACACTCCCCGCATTTCGGAGAACGGGCGGTACAAATTGTGCGTCCCAACTGAATAATGTGAATGTTATACAAAATCCAATACTCCTCCGGAAGTATCTCCATCAGTGCAAACTCTATCTTTTCCGGGTCTTCTTCCTTCGTAAATCCCAGTTTTTTGGATATCCGCTTCACATGCGTATCCACCACAATACTGGGCTGATGATAAATATTTCCCCGGATGACATTGGCGGTTTTACGTCCCACACCCGGTAATTCGGTCAGCTCCTCTATGGTATCCGGCACCTCACCTCCATGCTTTTCTAAAAGCATCCGGGCACAGCCGATAATATTCTTTGCCTTGTTATGATAAAATCCGGTAGGCCGGATATCTTCCTCAAGTTCCGATAGGTCCGCTGCCGCGAAAGCCTCCACGCTCCGATACTTTTGAAACAAGTCCGCTGTCACAATATTGACTCTCGCATCGGTACACTGGGCACTCAATATGGTGGCAAACAGCAGCTGCCATGCATTCTCATGATTCAGGTAACACCGGTACTCCTCGGTATACTCTTCTACCAACAGTTCCAGCACCTTTTTTGCATGTTCCCTCATCTGTTCCTTTTTCTTTTTTGATACTGTTGTACCCATGACATCTCCTTTCTCCGTCTCTTCCTACCGATTCCTCATCTCCCGTTATTCTACAATCGCTCTATTCTTGGATTTTCGCATTTATATATGATTTCTTGCGTTTTTCCATCTTCCTCTTCCATTTTTCGACACTTTCTGTTATAATGAACCCAAATGATTTTAAAGGAGGACTTTCTCATGTTACAGAATATCTTAAACAAGTTTAACAGCGTAAAGACCGTAAAGGATTTGGTTATCTCCATTTTGATTTTCCTCATTGCTCCGGTAATTGTAGGTTTTGTTGCAGGTTTACTCAGCGTAATTCCGATCATTGGTCTTATCGCACGTATCATTTCCTGGGCATTCGGTATCCTTTGCCTTGTCGGCCTTATTCTTTCCATTCTCGGCTTTGTAAAGAATAACGTAAAATAGTTTCGCTTGTAAAACTGCCGCTCCGAAACCGGAGCGGCTTTTTTATTTGCTTCTGACCATCAAGTCCTCATTCTTTTATTTAAAATTACGGGTATAATCCTCCCTGTCCCGACAATTTCCCGGCGGCAAAAGATTCTTCCACACAAAGGAGCTTTCCGGCGGCAACGTTACCCGCAGCACTCCGTCATCCGCATGTATAAACTTTGCCTCTACGGAAAATCCGTCTCTTCCGGTCTCCATCGCCGTCACCATCGGTGCTCCCTGCCGTACCCCCAGCTCCCATACCGGAAGCTCTGCATACACTTCCGTATCTCCGCGATTTACCGCCACCGCAAGTATATCCGCATCATCAAATCGTCCGAACGCAATCACGTCCTGCGCCTGGTATATCATCTTTAAGGAGCCCGTTTTTAACGCCGGATACGACTTATGAATCCGAATCAATTCACGATGTAATTCTATGAGCTCTTTGTCCTCTCTTCCCCACGGATAAGTACGACGATTGTCCGGGTCCGTAAAGCCGCACACGCCTGCCTCGTCTCCGTAATAGACCGTAGGTGCTCCGACCCAGGTCATCTGCAAGGTCACCGCCGCCATGAAAAGAGAACGACGCACTCCCTCCGATGCCGCTTCCGTACCTAAAGTCGCCAGACGCCCCACTTTGCCGTTAGTTCTCGTCAAAAAGCGGGAATGGTCATGGTTGGACAGTTCATTCATAGCCGCCTGCAGAGAGTTTGTCTGGAACTGTGCCATATGGTGATTCATGGCATCCCCAAAGGCTGTTGCGTTTCCTACCATATCCCCCCGGTAAGCATCGCTATGCTTCTCCATACCGGTCATAAACCAGGTCACCGGCTCCATAAAGGCATCGTAATTCATGACAGAGTCCCATTCGTTTCCGGACAACCACGCCCGTGCACTTCCGTAATGTTCTGCCAAAATCAGTGCCTCCGGATTTGCTTCCTTTACCGCCTTGCGAAACCTTTGCCAGAAGCTATGATTAAACTCCTCCGAATGGCCCAAATCCGCCGCCACATCCAAGCGCCAGCCATCTACGCAATACGGCGCGGACACCCATTTTCTTGCCACATTTAAAATATACTCACAAAGCTCCTCCGAAGCCTCATAATTCAGCTTCGGAAGTGTTGCATGATCCCACCAGCCCGCATAATGGGGATTGTACGGCCATGCCTCCTGTCTGAAATCAAAGAAATTCCGGTACGGACTGTTTGCCGCCACATAAGCTCCCGGTGCATATCCCGGTGCATGCTCATAAATCCGCTCTCTGTCCAGCCACTTATGAAAGGAACCGCAATGGTTAAATACTCCGTCTAAAATCACACGCATGCCCCGGCGATGAATTTCCTCCACCAAAGAGACAAAAAAAGCATTGCTTGCATCCAGATTTTCCCGAAAGCTGACCCGACTGCCGTACAGCGCCGCATGGGAATTGTCCGTATCTCCCGGAGGCAGACAGTCTCCCTCTTCCCGCAAAACCACACCGTAATGCGGATCAATGTAATCGTAATCCTGACTGTCGTATTTATGATTGGACGGGGATACAAACAGCGGATTAAAATAAATAACTTCCACGCCGAGTCTTTGCAAATAGTCCAGCTTCTGCCGCACGCCTTCCAAGTCTCCGCCGTAAAAACAACCCACATCCATACTCTGCGGCGGACGATTCCAATCATCCACCGCCTGTACCGGCGCCTCTATATAGTAATATTCGTTGGTCTTTACATCGTTTTTGGCCGTACCGTTACAGAAGCGATCGGTAAAAATCTGATACATCACCGCTCCCTTAGCCCACTCCGGCACCGCAAAGCCCGGGGTTATCCGAAAGGCATATTCCTCCCGCGGCTCATACACCGCTCCCCGACGGTCAAAAAAACGACGGCCTTCATAAAGCTCCGCCTCGTAATAGTATGTCACCGGTTCGGTCCCCACCGTATATTCGGTAGCAAAATATACAAAACATCCGTCCTCCCTCTCCGGCAGCATACACTTTCTCTCGCCGCCGATACAGAGTACAACCTCCCGTACACTTTCCTTTAACGCACGAAAACGAAGCCTCACTGTTTCTCCCTGCTTAGGCTCCGTCGGATATCTGTATTCTTTTGTTCCGTCTGAAAACAATGCCTTGACTTCTCGTTCCATAGCGACCTCTTTCTTCCACGTTTGCTCGCATGCTCACTTTGCCTACTCGAAAGTGAAAAGCCCGATGACGTTTGTCATCGGGCTTTTCGGAGAAGGTATTTTGTTACTTATGGGGTGTAGCAAAAACTATATAATGTATTGGGGTTTACGAGTGTTATTATAGCACCACTTTGTACAGAAGTGTGCACAAACATTACCCCTTTTTCAAAATTTTTTTGTGACTTTTGACCTATAAATTTCCAGGCCATCCCATAATCCATACAAAACTATCCAAAAAAGCCCTCCGAACACCTATTGTTTTTGACTTATGCAAAAAGTGCCTCAAATTCCTCGCGATTGATACGTTCTTTCTCAATCAGAAGCTCCGCACATGCGTGTAATACATTCTCGTTCTCCTGCAGGATACGCTTTGCCTCCTCGTAACATTCGTCAATAATACGACGAACCTCTTCATCGATGGCATTGGCAATTCCTTCACTGTAAGAACGGGTATGTGCAAGATCACGGCCGATGAATACCTCATCATCGTCATTTTCACAATTTACCATACCGATGGCATCCGAGAAGCCGTAACGGGTTACCATGCTGCGTGCCACTGCGGTTGCATGCTTGATATCCTGGGAAGCACCCGTGGTCACATCGTCCAGAATCAACTCCTCCGCGATACGTCCGCCGAGGCTTACAATAATATCCTGACGCATCCGACCCTTAGTCATAAACATCTCGTCACGCTCCGGAAGCGGCATCGTATAGCCTGCCGCGCCGTTCCCGGTCGGAATCACAGACACGGCATATACCGGGCCCACATCCGGCAAAACATGGAATAAAATCGCATGACCGGCCTCGTGATAAGCGGTAATCTTCTTTTCTTTGTCGGAAATAATACGACTCTTCTTCTCCGTACCGATACCGACCTTAATAAATGCCTTCTTTACATCTTCTTCTACAATAAAGCCTCTGCCGTCCTTTGCCGCACCGATGGCAGCCTCGTTTAACAGATTCTCCAAATCCGCACCGGTCAGTCCGGCCGTCGTCTGCGCCAACTGTGCAAGATCCACATCATCCGCCAGCGGCTTGCCCTTTGCGTGTACCTTTAAAATCTCTTCTCGACCGCGTACATCCGGTCTGCCTACCAGCACCTTACGGTCAAAACGACCCGGACGCAAAATCGCAGGGTCCAGAATATCCACACGGTTGGTAGCTGCCATCACGATAATACCTTCGTTGACACCGAAACCGTCCATCTCGACCAACATCTGGTTCAAGGTCTGCTCACGCTCATCGTGTCCACCGCCCATACCGGTACCGCGGCGTCTTGCCACTGCGTCAATCTCATCGATAAATACGATACACGGCGCGTTCTTCTTTGCATCCGCAAACAAATCACGAACACGGGAAGCACCGACACCCACAAACATTTCTACGAAATCGGAACCGGAAATAGAGAAAAACGGTACCTTCGCCTCGCCGGCCACTGCCTTTGCCAGAAGCGTCTTACCGGTTCCCGGAGGTCCTTCAAGTAAAATACCCTTCGGAATACGGGCACCTACCTTCGTGTACTTGCTCGGATCCGCCAGGAAATCCACAACCTCTCGTAATTCTTCCTTCTCTTCAATAAGGCCAGCCACATCTTTAAAAGTAGTCGTGCCGTTCATGGTCATCCGGGCCCGGCTCTTGCCGAAATTCATCATCTTGTTGCTACCGCCGGAGGACTGGTTCGTAAAGAACGAGAACATCAGGAATATCGCCGCAAACCCTAAAATATACGGAAGTACACCGGTCAAGAACCAGTTCGGCTTTTGAATCTCGTTTACGTACACTTCCACATTCTTAGTCAGTGCCGCATCCTCTGCCGCCATCACATCCGTTACATAAAAGGACTTTACATTGCCGGATTTTAAAACAATCCGTACCTCACCGGTCGGCGTCTCTTCATTCGGATAAATCGACACCCCTACAATATCACCGGCCTCCAAATCCGCATAATAATCCTTCATACCGTACTTTTCTTCATTGGCCTGCATCGTATCCGAAATATACGTTATCAGAAACAATATCAAGAAAATCGTGACAATATAAAACCCGAAACCTTTCATGGAAACCTTCAAAACAAATCCTCACTTTCTTACTCTTATCATAAAACGCGTATCGGACGCGTAATTATCTACTCCTCCACATCCACAACGCCGATGTACGGCAAATTGCGATAATGCTGGGCATAGTCCAAACCGTAGCCCACCACAAACAAATCCGGAATCTGAAATCCTACGTAATCCACATCTACATCAATTACCCGGCGATCCGGCTTATCAAGCAACGTACAAAGGCGCAGACTCTTCGGATTTCTGGTCTGTAACAGCGCCATCAAATGATGCAGGGTCCGTCCCGTATCCAGAATATCTTCCACAATCAAAACATCCTTGCCTTCAATCGGCTCATCCAAATCCTTAATCAGCTTGATTCTTCCCATACTTACAGTACCGTCACCGTAGCTGGACACAGACATAAAATCGTGAGTCACCGGTACAGTTATATGTTTTACCAATTCACACATAAAAAATACGCCGCCCTTTAAAATACAAACCACATGCAATTCCTTGCCGGCATAATCGGCGTTAATCTTCTCCGCAATCGCACGAATCTTATCCTTTACCTCTTCTTCGGAAATCAAAACCTTAACATTCACTTCCATCTTCGTATCCTCCGCTTCTTTGTACCTCCAGTACCGTCTTTGTACCCGCATCGATGCGATAATTATCGCAACACCTTACTCCGGGAATCCAAAGCACCTGCTCTTCATCTGTCAACAGCACCCGTGTGTTTCTCTGCTCCACCGGCACTTTATGTTCCACCCAAAGGGACTTTACCGTCTTTCTCCCGCACTTTAATCCGATTCGGTCACCCTCCCGGTAAGTGCGCAAAAATAGCGTTCCCCTTATTTTATCATAATCGAACCATTTCGTATACTCATTTTTTGGAATTTCTGCATTTTTTTTACAGGGGAACAAGCGAAAACGAAGGGATTCTCCCCCGTTCCCGACACAATACTCTCCCGGAACCTGTATCATTTGCGGCTCCGTCTTTGTTTCCTCCGTCTTCTTACTGCCGACCCTTATAAAAACCCGGTCGAAATCCCGTCCCGCAATCACTCCGTAAGGCAGAAAAATGCGACTGCCGCTTTGACTGTGCAGCAGCTCCCGCACTGCCTCCACATGTTCTCTCGTAATATCCTTTTTGCTGCCGGACACCCTACCGATAAACTCATGGATTGCCCGTTTTTGAAGCACGCCGTGCTCCCGTAAAAGTAAGGAAGCCGAAAAAGAAAGCTCCTCTTCCGTCATCTCCGCGCCTGTGCAAATCCGTTGCGTTTCACCCTCCAAATAGTCACAAAGCTCCGCACATTCTTCCGCCGTCTCCGCCATATGCCGGACAGCTCCCGCATTAATCTCATTCTCTGCCACCGCCACCAACCGGTGTCTGATTTTATTCCGGGTATATTCCGTTTCCCCGTTGGTGGTATCCGTACAGTAAGAACTTCCGCGTCCCTCCAAATACGTCACAATCTCTTCCCTTTCACAGGAAAGCAACGGTCGGATAATGCGTCCTCGTTTTGCCGGAATGGAGGCAAGACCGCTTACGGAGCTTCCCCGGAATAAGTGAAACAAAAGCGTTTCCGCCACGTCATTCCGATGATGGGCCAGTGCGATTTTATCATACCCATGCTCCGTTGCCAGCCGCTCCGCCGTCTCATAGCGTACCCGGCGTCCGGCCTCCTCAAGGCCCATCTGCCACTCCTTCGCCAACTCCGGAACAGAAACGTTTACCCCATAAAACGGAATTCCGAAACATTCGCACAGCTCTTTGGAAAAAGCCTCGTCCCTGTCCGCTTCTTCCCCACGGATTCCGTGATTGACATGAAAAGCTCCCAACGACAAGAACAGCGCATCCGCCAGTTCCCGTAGTACCGTCAAAAGACAGACCGAGTCCGCCCCACCGGACAGACCGATTAACACCCGGTCTCCCGGGGCTGTCAGATTCTTTTTTTTCATAAAGGTCTCTACCTTTTTTTCGAACGTGCTCCCCATAGGTTCCTCCGTATGCATCTTTTATTCCTCTTGTGTTTATTCTACACCACTCCACCGGAAAAGGCAAGCATCCGGCATCCTGTATCGATTAACAAAGCTCTTCCCTGCATCTTCCCTGCAAATAGTACGGGGGTTGCTTTTTCACCATCTCCGCCACCAGCACCGTCATATCATCCCGCGGCTTAAACTCACACAGCTCCAGTGCCGCCTTTAATATTTCCCCCGCCACACCTTGCGGAGTCCGGTCGGTGAGCTTCTTCCCCGCCGCAAACAATACCTTCTCCAAATGTTCTCCCAGCGCCTCCGGTACGCCGTCACTGGTCATAATAATATAATCTCCGTCGTACAATTTTTTCTCCTTTGTATCGTAGTCCGCGTCGCCGAACATTCCCACAGGAAAGGTAGCGGACTCCACCCGTTCAATCCACTCCTCCCGCTTAATGTAGGTGCCTGCCGCTCCCAGCTTGATAAACTCACAGGTGCCTCCGTAAGGATTAATCACACTGATATCCACCGTAGAATAGCTTTTCCCTTCCGTCCGCAAAAGGAGCACGGAATTAATCAGACGAATGGCCGTTTTCTCATCAAATCCCGCCGCAAGAAACTGCTCCAGCAACCCGATAACCGCCTCACTGTCGCGGCTTGCCGCTTCTCCGCTTCCCATACCGTCAGACAGCAAAAGCACTGTTTCTCCGCTGTCCGGATACAAAAACGAAAAGCTGTCCCCGGACAACACCTCAGCCTTTTTTGTTGCCCGTGCCACTCCGGTCAGCACCATATAGCCCGGCTCCTCTTCAAAGGTAAACTCTCCCGTCACATCCCCGATAAAACGCTCCGAATCTCCGGTAACCTCCATCGGACAGCCGAATAAGAGTCCCAGACACTGTATCGCCCGCCGTATCGGGATGCATTGTCCCGTTTTACAATGGGCCTGCATACGCACGCACAGACCTCTTCCCTTTCGCTTCATGACCGCAATCTGCTCCGCATAAATCCCGTTTCGATACAGTGCCTCTGCCACAGCTTCCTCATCTTTCCCGTCCCCTAACGTCGTCTCATACAATTCATCGGAGTATTCCTTCAACAACTCAGACACTACCTTTAACTGGGTTACCACCGCTGTCTTTCCTTCCTCCGTCCGGCGACGCACATATTGATTGGCCTGCTCTCTGAGAGGCAGCACCGCATACTCTTCCGCAATCCGTTCCGCCCGCAGACAACCGTCAAACCGATACTCCACCTCCGCCTGCTTCGGCACCTCACCGTATCTTGCCGCCTCATACATGGCGTAAGCCGCCGCAAATCGTTCCTCAGGATGCTCCTCCCAGCAATCTCCGCACCTGATACATCCTCCGCACACCATTTCCGGCAGCGTCACCGCAAAATTTTGAAAATCCTCTGCCGTCTCCTCCGTCACTCCGTCAAATACACCGGACAATACATCAAAAGATGCCGCCGCTTCCAGCAGACGTTTTTTCGTATGGTCTCTTATATCCGCCCGCACCAATTCCTCCCGACAGGATCCCAACAAGGTACGTAACGCATGTTCTCCGGCCCATAAAAAAAGAAATACAAAACCTGCCACCAGCGCCCCCAACCCGGTATACTTAAGTAACGACTCTTTCCACAAACACCCGATCAGTCCGGTACAAAAGGCCGTGGCTCCTCCCACCATTCCCAAATACATCAGCCATCGTCCCGCCGTCTTTTTTCTCCACATCATATTTTCCTCATCCTCCTGCTTGTCCTTTTTTCGGGACATTTTAGCACGGGTGAAGTGCGGTGTCTGTCGAAACCCGACTGCCTTACCGGAATCGTACGACAAAAAAGGACCCGAAGTCCGTATCCGGACCCGAATCCTAAAAATCTCGACTTATTTCCCGCCGTTACTCGGCATCATCTCCACGCAAAATCACCTCATCCGGCTTTACCAGGCCAAGCTTTTCTCTGGCAATCCGCTCGATGTAGCTCTTGGTCTGACGATAGGCCGTCTCCTCCTCCAGCTCGTTCTGACGCTCCTCTTCCGACGCCAGCTCCGCCTCTGTGCCTGCTTTCAGTCTGGTCTTTTCCCGCTCTTCTGCCTTGGCCCTGCCGGTGCTGTACGTCAACACACCGCACATCACAAGTACCACAACCAAAAGAAGCTTAAATCCTGTCTTTCTTTTTCCGTTTCTCCGTCGCAAGTGCATCCATCCTTCCGTGGTGATTATGCTTCCGAACTTTCCTGCATGTTCTGCTTACCACCAGTTTACCTTGTTTTTTCAAAAAAAGCAATCCCTTTCGTAACGGAAATGTCAGAAGCCGCAACAGCTTCAGGCAATATGTTACAAAAAAGCGCCCCAATGTCGCCGTATAGACCACTGCCCCCAGACACATTCCGAAAAA
This sequence comes from Lachnospiraceae bacterium, assembly GCA_015057365.1. Lineage (GTDB taxonomy): Bacteria > Bacillota > Clostridia > Lachnospirales > Lachnospiraceae > SIG307. The sequence goes on from SVEN01000026.1 coordinate 27,202, forward strand.
CGTAAAAAAGCGCAAAGTCCCCGCATTGTAATAATAAATCAGGCGAAAGCCCGCAAGTCCCAGTACAAACCAGTACACAAAGTCCTGTAAAGACACCGCAAATAAAGTCTGCTTATGAAATCTGCGCCATACCCGTAACAAATCATATACCAGTGCCGCCACGACACCCAATACCAGTGCCGCCAGAAAGAACCTCACATCTCCCGCAATTTCCCGGTTCATGAAACGTCCGCCCCCTTACCCGAACAAACGCTTCGTAAAGGATTCCGATCGTTTCGACCCTTTGCCCCGTTCCGTATACACCAGGCTGTCGATGCGGCCTTCCAAATCCACTTCTCCCTTTTCCACCAGAAGCCTCGTTACATTCATCTCGTCGCCGCGTAACAGCAGCATCCCCTGTACCGTATCGAGAATCACTTCCTTTGCATCAAAGGAAATCACTTCCTTTATCCCGGTAAGGGACAACGTCTTTCTCCCGAGCAAGGAAAGCTTGTGTGCCCCTATCTCCTGTTTTTGTTCCATACAGCGCCTCATACTGCCTTTTTAATAACCTATGCGGCACCTGCTTCGCTTATGACGTACTTTCCGTTTTCCCTACAGGTAACGGAATAATTCTTTGGCCTCTTCCTTCTTCGTAGTTTCCTGAATATCCAGTACCTCTATCCGTACTGCCTTGCCGCCGAAACCGATCTCGATAATATCTCCCACCTTTACATTGGCAGAAGCCTTGGCCGGCTTATCGTTAATCATGACACGTCCCGCATCGCAGGCATCGTTGGCTACGGTTCTGCGCTTAATCAGGCGGGACACCTTTAAAAACTTGTCCAGTCGCATATTGTTCTCCCTTCTCATAACCTCTTCGGGTAGACAGTGCTACGCACCTACACCCTCATTCCGGGACTTCGTCGTCTACACTTCGTTTCGAAAAAAGGACCGCCCGAAGGCGATCCTTTATTTAGCAAATAAGTAACATTAACTTATGCGTTAACGGTATCCTTTAATGCCTTACCAGCCTTGAACTTCGGAGCCTTGGATGCCGGGATGGTAATGGTCTTCTTGGTCTGCGGATTTCTACCGGTTCTCTCCGGTCTAGCGGATACTTCGAAAGTACCGAATCCTACCAACTGAACCTTCTCACCCTTCTTTAACTCATCAGTTACTACGCTAACGAAAGCTGCTAAAGCCTTCTCGGAATCCTTCTTGGATAATCCTGCGTTCTCTGCAATTGCTGCTACTAACTCTGCCTTGTTCATGTAAAGTTCCCTCCTCGAAAGTATTTAGATACTTTATTTATACCCCGATTTGCCGATTTTGTCAAGAGTTATGCGCTATTTCCTTGGAATAATCATGAAAAAAAGCCCTGTAGTTGGACAGCATGTCGTAAATTCGATAAAAAACGCTCCCAACTACAGGATACTTCTGTAAATTCTTCGTAATTACTGCTCCATCTGTCGTCCCAAAAACGCCGCTGCCGTACCGGCAATCTTAAGCTCCATATTACCGAAACGCTCCTTCTTATCCTTGGACAGAATCATCACCGCACCGATGACATCACCTTCGCTGATAATCGGCGCAATGACCTGCTGTTCATACTCATCCGCCTCCGGGCTCACCGGAATATAACCCTTTTCACCCTTTGCGGCCACGATACTCTCCCGATCCGTCATTAACGTCTCCAGTTCCCTGCTGACCGACTTTGTAAGCAGCTCCTTCTTTGCAGTCCCCGCCATAGCGATAAACTGGTCTCTGTCCGCTATCACCGCAATATGTCCCGTGGTCTGGGCCATAGACTCCGCAAACTGCTTTGCAAACACACTAAGCTCCCCGATCGGAGAATACTTCTTTAAGATGATTTCTCCCTCTCGATCGGTAAAAATTTCCAGCGGGTCTCCCTCACGGATGCGAAGAGTTCTTCTGATTTCCTTCGGTACTACCACACGGCCTAAGTCATCTATTCTTCTTACGATACCTGTTGCTTTCATACTGACTCCTTTCGGTGTTTTCCATAACTTTGTTGTGGAGTTAGTATGCGGAAAAAGCGGGAGATTATGCGTGGAGGGAGAAGTATATGAAACTATTCCTCTTCTTCCTGCCGCTTTAGGCATTCCTTTCGAAACCATTCAATATACTCCTTGTTGTATACCAATTCACCGTTTATCACATCATAGAACCGGTCTGTCTCCGGATTAATATGAAACTCTTTTCGTTTCTGCGTTACCTCTTCTTTTGTAACGCCATACATCTCCGCAATGATACTGTCCGGGTGCTCTTTCCAAAGAATACGAAGTTCTTTTTCCGTTATATCTTTAAAATCTTTCATAGTCCACCTCCGAGATTAGTATCTCTAACGGTGTAAAGCTTATTCATTTGTCGGTTTTGTATCCCCTCCTACAAAATTTTGTACCACCCCCTACATTATTTTGTAGGAGTACCTGCACTTTTTTGTACCACCCCCCGCATCATTTTGTAGGAGTACCTACACTTTTTGTGCTTCCCCTTCTTATTTGACGCGCATCAAATAAGATTTCTTTCTGGTTATCTTATCGTAATATACTTTTGATTCTTACTATTAGGTCGATTCGGCGCTGTCATAGCCAATCAAGCACATCCCATAAACCTCTTTTACCGCCCTCATAACTTCTTCCCACGTTATCTCCGCCGCATAAGAAAACTTTCTTTGATAAGATTCCCAAAGTTTTTGCATACCTACATCATTCTGCACTTCCTCAAAGATTTCCTTTGCATCCTTTAAATGATATTCCGTTTCTCTTTTCGCTGCAGTTGCTAGCAATGCCTCGTTTAGCACTTTCCTATCCAACGTATCCCCATAAAGCTTAAGCAAAATATGTATATCATAAAAGTCCCTCATCCGAGTATTCGTAATCCCTCGCGAAATAACTGTCTCCATTTTTTCAGCCAAGACCGTTTCCACATTGTATGCCAATACTTCTATGGAGCGATCCTCTAGCATTAATTTAAAACTATACTGTATCTCCTTCGGAGTAATAATATCACCGGTAGAAATATCAATCTTTAACGGCGTCCTCACTCCGTCAAACTCCGCCTCCATACTTACCCTTACCCCCGGATACTCCGCCTCATCCATAATCTCTACAACCTGCTTAATTCGGAACACCACATCATCATCTAACGGAACAGAGACAATGTTAGCAACGATATATTTTACCGCCTCCAAATGCACATCTGCCCCTTTAATTGTTGCATCCAAATCCATGGTGGCACGCAAATCCACTCCGACCAATGCAGCTACCAGCATCCCTCCCTTTAAAATAAATTTATCCCGATATTCAGAACGGGAAACTCGTTCTAAAAAACGCTCCATCATATAGTTTCTCATTAAAATCTGTGCATCTGCGGACTTCTTTTGGGACAAGTTTCGAACCAAGTCCTTCAGTTTTTTCGCCGTTTTTATCATAGCAACACCTCCAAGTACTGCCTCAAAATTTTACCCACATGAAAACACTCCGCATACTGCATAAGCAAACGAAGATTTTTATCTTTCCGCTTTACATACTGTTTTAATGCATTCTGAAACGTCTGGATTTCTGTATTATTCCGGTTTCTGACAATATCACAAATGGTTCGTTCCATATCATATACCGGAACCTCATGTCCAAATGGGGTCTGCATCGTAATGATTCCTTCTCCATGCAGCTCCTTTTTCACCGTATATACTTTGATACCGTCTTCTTTCAGCTTTGACGGATTATATCCGGTCTTTACGGTAATCTCATACTCCATCGGCTCTCTATCCGTTAAATCATGCAAAAAAAGCGCCGTCTCATGCGAAAACACCGCCTGCTTGCATCGAAGATGAATCAAGTCCATCATATCGGTCCAGGAATCTCTCACTGCATATACTCCATGTGAAAGCTGGTCTATATTATTTTCTTTCACATACCGATACAATACCGGTTTTGAAATTGCCGCTTCCGTTACCTGTGAGGTCCGAATCAATCCGTCATTCGCGTCTATTAACTTTCTGAGTTTCTCTTCCTGTGTCATGTTCTCACTTCCTTTCATGCTAATATTATATATCAAATTAGCATAAAAGTAAACAAAATATTTTTTTCACATTCAAGGTTCGCATATCCTTTGATTATACACAGTATAACAACACCGTTTCTTATCTAATTCCCATCCTCTCCGCCATTCTCCCTATCCCCCACATAAACAATATCTCACAATAATCCCTTTTCTCCCTGTTTCCGTATGTATCGACAGAATCCGACAATATTGTCAGCAGCGGTTCCCTTCTCTTATGCGTAGTCTTCTACCAACAAAGAAAAAGGATGCGGTTATCCCACATCCTTTTTCAAGGAAGACAATATCTTTTATTATTACTTCGTAAATACCATCTTGTCGATATTAAATCCGCCGCGGTCGGTTGCAATTCCGATGGTATTCTTTCCCGCGGTCAAATATACTTCCGCATAAACGCTCTTATAGGCATTCCAATCGCCTGTGTTCGGCACGTTCACATTCGCAAGTACCTCCGTACCGGAATCCTTTTCCAAACGGAAAGAGCTGCCCAGCGCCGAAGCCACACGAATTTCCACACTGTAGGTACCGGCACTCGGCACATTCACTTCATAACTCATCCAATCGCCCGGGTCGATGTACGCCACACAGTTGCCGGCCTTCTCTACACCGCTCATATAGTTGTAGTTCTCCGCCTCAACGGTGAATGTAGCAGACGTTGTTCCGGTGCTTCCGGAATTTGCACTATTATTCTGGTTATTGGTCGTATTATTATTTGTGTTGTTATTATTGGAGGAATTGTTGTTTGTATTATTGCCGGTATTGGTATTACTTCCGCTCTTTGCGGTAAATACCATCTTATCAAGGTTAAATCCGCCACGGTCGGTTGCAACACCGATGGTATTCTTGCCTGCGGTCAAAGCCACATCAACGTAAACGCTCTTATAGGCACCCCAATCGCCCGTATTCGGCACATCCACGTTCGCAAGCACTTCCTTCCCGGAATTCTTCTCCAAACGGAAGGAGCTTCCCATTGCGGAAGCCACACAGATTTCCACACTGTACGTTCCGGCGCTCGCCACATTGATATCATAGCTCATCCAATCGCCCGGATCGATATATGCCACACAGTTGCCGGCCTTCTCCACGCCGCTCATGTTGGAATAATTCTCCGCTTCGATGGTAAAGCTCGAACCTACCGTCGTTCCGGTGTTAGTATTGTTATTCTGGTTATTATTCGTATTATTGTTATTTGTGTTGTTATTCCAATTGTTATTGTTTGTATTATTGTTGTTTGTGTTGTTGCCGGTATTGTTATCGGTATTTCCGCCCTTTGCGGTAAATACCATCTTGTCGATATTGAAGGCACCCCGGTCTGTTGCAATCGCAATATTGTTCTTTCCTGCGGTCAAATATACATCTGCGTAAACGCTCTTATAGGCACCCCAATCACCTGTATTCGGCACGGTTACATCGGCAAGCACTTCCGTACCGGAATCCTTTTCCAGTCGGAAAGAACTACCGAGTGCAGATGCCAGACGAAACTCTACGCTGTAGGTTCCCGCATTTGCCACATTGATTTCATAGCTCATCCAATCGCCCGGATCGATATATCCTACACAGTTGCCGGCCTTCTCCACACCGCTCATGTAAGTATAATTTTCCGCCTCGATGGTAAAGCTTGATCCCAATGCGTTGCCACCGGATGTTCCGGTATTATTGTTTGTATTATTATTCGTATTATTACCGGTGGAACCACTATTGGAGGAACCGCCCTCCACCTGTTTCCAGTTAATCCAGTCATACTGTGCCACCAGCGGTGTTCTGCCATTATACGGCTTCAACCACTCATCCACACCGATGCCCGGCCATACATTCATCATAATCTTACCCGGTGTCGTCGGAATGTTATTCGTGGCGGTATAGACTTCCTTTCCGTCTACATACCAGGTAATTCTGCCCGGCAACCACAAGAAACCGTACTGATGGAAGCCCTGAGAAGCATCAAAACCCAAATCATACACATACTCATGATTTCCCACGCCGTTGGTATAATAGTTGAACTGTACCTTTGTGGTGTCCTTACCTAAGATTTCAATGTCAATCTCATCCCATACGGTTCCGTCGGACGGCCCCGTATACGTAAAGAAGGACGTAACCACGCCATCGTTTTTGATTGCCTTCATGCTGACATCATACATACCGTAGCCAAAGGTATCGTTGGTACGGTATTCGCCGCCGCTATAACCGCCGGTAGCGTAATCCCTGTCGATTTTCAGGTTTAAATAACCGTCAAACCAAACATTGTCGGCTCTCCAGGTGCAATTAAACATGTCACCGTTGGACCAACCGTCCGCCTTGTGCATGGTCGCATACTCTTCTCCCGCAAAACCGACGCCGAAAGATTCTCCTTTAAACTGTGCCGCTTCTGCCTTCCAAGTGCTTCCTGTTTGTGCGGTAAACGCCATAGTCACCGCAAGTAAACCCGCAATCAATGCTTTACACATTTTTGCTCTTTTCCCCATAAAAAAATAGCACCTCCTGCAAAATATTGTAATTTTATTATACAGAAGAAGATTTTTATGCGTATATCAACATCTTGCGATTTTCTTCAACTTTTTGCCGTATATTCCCATAAAGCATAAAAGGTGCGTGCTTCCCCTTTCGGTTCCGCACGCACTCTTATTTATTACACTGATTTTAGACTTCCTCGCCTTCGCCCTCACTCTCACTCTCGTCGGAGGTGATATTAAGTAAGAACTTCTGTACAATATCAAACGAATCGGTAGTAAGATCACCTGTCATAACAGAAATCTCTACATATGTATCCAGACCGATATCCTGGAAAATAACAAAGGTACGTACATACTCATACGCGGTTGTATCCAGATAGTAGCACTGCTTTCCGTTACATACGAACGGCACCACATCCTCTACCGTCGTTGTTTCATTATAGTCTTCCTCTACAAGCTTTTTCGCTACTTCCTCCGGCTCCGCCAACTCAAAATCGGAATCACCGTAATCTACTTCATAGGCCGGATCATCTTCACTGACTGCCGGATCGTTTACCACAAGGTACAAGGTATACTTATACTGATTATCAAAATACCAGTTGTCATTTGCATACACGGTAATCGGAATATACTCATAGGTATCCGCATCATACATCAAAAAGGTACCGGACTTGCAGTTGTACTCATCATACCAGTCTCCCCAGCCCTCCGGCATCTCGTCCTCGGTATACTTTTCCGGCTCCGGAAGGTTAAGCTCGTCATCATCATCAATCTCCCAATCAATGTCTACTTCCGTCTCAAGCTCCGCAGCAAGTGCCTCCTCCGGAATCACAATCGGCTCCGTGAGAGCTTCTACCTTTACGACAAAGTCATCCATGGTAAAGGTGCCTTCTTCGGTCTCCGGCACAACAAACTTAATGATAACGTCACCATTTACAATCTTCTTCGTCTCTTTGTCAAACTTAAGCGTACAAGTGGTAGTCCCCATCTCAAAGCCATCCATGCCGAGAGACTCGGTATCTCCGAATACTTCTGCACTTTCCAGCTCACCGGACAAATAGTAGAAATCGTCGTCCTGCGTAACTTCTACATTCTTCATCTCCTCTAACGGAGAGGTTTCTTCATCCTCTTCTTCATCCAATTCAACATACAAATACTCGGACTTGGTCCATACGCCGGTCTCACTGTCCCAAGTATACTCGGTTCTCATTTCGGACGTCTTATCATCTACATAATACGTCTCCGTATTCACGGTCTGGTTAATACCCAGCATGCTAACGGTAGCATTATTTTTCTGATACGTAATATTGTCATAATTGTACTGCTCCGCATCAATGCTCATTGCCATTTCGCCGTACTCGGTCTCACCCTTATACGCAAACTTCATGGTCATCTTCATGTTTCCGTCAAACATCTCTTCATTTGCGGCAAGCAGCTCCTCTGCTGTCGGAAGTACCACCGGAGTCGGCGTCGGTTCCGGGGTAGCAGTCGGTTCCGGAGTAGCGGTTGCTTCCGGCTTCTCTTCCTGATCCTTCTTACCTGCATCATCGCCATCTGCTTCTACCTGCTTGTCATTTCCGCCGTCTTTTGCTCCACAGCCGGCAAGAGTACCTACCATGGCGAACATCAACAACATAGCAAATAACATTGTCAAAAATTTTCTCGTCTTCATGTAAATTATTTCCTCCTTATGTACTTTTTCCCTACTATAACCCTCGCATCGTTTGTATAACAATTTATCATCATACCTCATTTTCCGGCATTTTTCAAGCATTTTCCCGTATCTTAAGAAACAATTAAAAAATAACAGTCTTTACCACCGTCGGCAACTCCGCAAAACACCGAATCACCGGCGTCTTCTGCGCGATGGTACCGAATCCGTATGCTGCATGAATAAACGGCAGGCCCGCTTCCATCGTAGCATCATAGTCTCCTTGAATATCTCCCACATATACCGCCTCGCTCAAAGAATTACGGTCCGCCAGTCTGCGGATATTCTCGCCTTTTTGCAGACCGTTGTTTCCGAAACATTCAATATCCTCAAAATAATGCCCGAAACCGTAATACTCTAAAAATGCTTCGATGTATCCGCTTTGACAATTGCTGACAATATACAAGTGGTAATCTTTCTTTAACTCTGCCAGCGTTTCTTCCAGTTCCGGGTACAGTACTCCGCCATGCTCGCGAAGATACGCATTCTCATCGTCACAGCACTTTGCCAAAAGCTCCAGACGCGGTTCCTCCGAAAGCTCCGGAAAAAGCGCCTCCGCAATCTTATCCATTGTCTTTCCCATAACCCCGTGAATATCCTCCACGGTAATTACACGCTCCGCATCATACTCCCGGTTCACAATCCGCGTCCAGGACTTCGCCACTCCCTCCGCAGAATCCCATAACGTTCCGTCCATATCAAAAATAATACCTTTTTTGTCCATGTTTATCCTCTCTGCTCTTTCTATTCCTTTACCGTTAATCATATAACATAACAACGTCACAGTCAATGAAACAACTAAAATTTCCCTCTTCTTTCCTCTTCTTTTCTTTTATCGATATGTTTATATCCTTATAGATTCCTTCCCTATATTCTATTGACTTATTCTACATTTTCCGATATCATTGACTTATAGCAAAGAGCATGTATCTATTCATATTTTTACATTTTATTCATTTAGGAGGGTTTATGGCAAATTACGAGAAGGTAGCTCACCGCAGAGCAAAAAAGACATTACGGGTTGTGGATGCATCCGGCACACCGCTTGCAAACACTACTCTTCGTCTTACACAGACCAATCACAAGTTTTTATTCGGATGGGGTTCCTTTGATTTTAATGCGCATTTTGCAATCAAGGATCCGGAGAAAAAAGCTTTTTTCGCGGAACGTATGAAGATTTGGATGGAATTGTTTAACTACGGTACCTTACCGTTCTACTTGGGCCAATACGAGCCGACAGAGGGCAATCCGCAATGGGAGAGCCGTATGGCGGCCGCTACCTACATGAAGGAACACGGTATCAAGGCCAAGGGACATCCGCTTTGCTGGCACACTGCCTGTGCAGACTGGCTCATGGAGTATGACAACCGTACCATTTTAACAAAGCAGTTAAAGCGCATCGAGCGGGATGTTACGCAATTTAAGGGCACTATCGATATCTGGGATGTGATTAATGAAGTTGTAATCATGCCGGTATTCGACAAATACGACAACGCGATTACCCGTATTTGCCAAGAGTACGGCAGAACCGAGCTGGTAAAGCGCGTCTTTAAGGAAGCGAAGCAGGCAAATTCGGACTCCACACTATTGTTAAACGATTTCAACACCTCCGAAAAATATGCGGAGCTCATAGACGACTGCCTGTCCGCCGGCGCTCCGATTGACGTTATCGGTATCCAGTCCCACCAGCACCAAGGCTATTGGGGCGCAGAGAAGGTGCACGAGGTACTGGACCGTTTCTCCCGATTCGGCAAGCCGATTCATTTTACGGAGAACACCTTGATTTCCGGTGACATTATGCCGGCTCATATCGTGGACTTAAACGACTGGCAGGTTGACGAGTGGCCGTCTACTCCGGAAGGCGAAGAGCGCCAAAAGAACGAGCTGGAGGAGATGTACCGCATCCTCTTTGAACATCCTCTCGTAGAAGGCATCACCGGTTGGGACTTCACCGACGGCATGTGGTTAAAGGCTCCGAGCGGTATCTTACGAATCGATAACAGCAAAAAGCCTGCGTTCCACCGCTTGATGGAGTTAATCAAGGGCGAATGGTGGACCGATACCGAGGTTACCACCGACGAGAACGGCTTCGTTACCGTAGAAGGCTTCAAGGGCGATTACGATCTTATCCTGGGTGATAAGAAGGCGGCACTTTCCCTGGACCTTAACGAAACCGAGCCGGAAACCGTTACCCTGTAACCCGTTACGTTCCCCATTCACATAAGATATTTCCTAAAATTCCCTAACAGCGTTCCTCTACGCAGGAAAGGCCACCCCAAAGTCATCAGGGTGGCCTTTCCTTATCACGGGTAAACTTTCTACCTCGTTCCTAATACCAAAGTTACTTTTTTAAACATACTCACTTTGCCTTCGCGAAGGCACACCATGAAAAAACTTTTTTTCATGGTGACGCGTGCGCGCTCGTATGTTTTACAAATCCCTTTCGGATGATAAACATCCGACGCGCTTCGTAAAACACACTCACTTTGCCTTCGCGATTATTCCTCCGGCTCCTCATCCTTCGCCTTGGAAAGCATCACATTCACGATAATACCGAGAATCAATGCACAAGCAACAGTCGTCAAGGTTACCTTTCCGAAGGATACGGAAAGTCCGCCGATACCGGCAATCAAAATT
>SVEN01000027.1 GCA_015057365.1 Lachnospiraceae bacterium
AATCTTTGATTCACACAGAGATAAAGCTTGAAGAACTTGCGGATGCGTTAGGCTACCGATATTGCTCTTACTTCATTACGCAGTTTACAAAAACCGTAGGAATGACTCCGAGTGAATACAGAGAAAAAAACAGAATAAGCAGGGACCCTTGCGGAAGAACTTTGGAAAATAAAAACTAGCATCCTTGGATGCTAGTTTTCTTTCGCTTTAAATTCACACTTTCCACCTATGCCCTTCCGGATACAACATCTCCATGGCCTTTTCAAACCATGCTCTCTGCTCCTCGTTCAATCTCTCTACCGTCAACTCAAAATCCTGTTGATATCCTTCGCGTTCAATATCGGTGGATTTGAACAACAAGCAAAGCTCTGGTGCCAAATACGGTATACCATCTTTTTCTAATATTACTTTCTCTAACTTACGCCTCACTCGATTGTCTCTGATATAGACAAACTCGTCTTCCGTTTTTTCATTAAACAAAAACTCGATATAATTGAGTTTGGACAGTCCGATATGCTGAAAATCAAGCCGGTACACATCCGGTTCTTCCGTATCATACAGCCGCACCAATTCACAATCTTCGGTACAACAGAAAATATTCTTTCTCAATTTTTCCTGCATTCGGATATCTGTGATACGGTGTACTTTACCTCCGCCTAACATCTCATAAATCAGGAACCCTTTGGACTGCATATAGGTAATAATCTCTTCTCTGTCCTCCCAAAAGGCAAGAACATCAATATCACCATGCACTCTGCTTTCATATCCCAAGAACAAATCTAGCGCAAAGCCTCCGCAAATTGCATAGGAAAAGTTTTGTCCTTGTAAAAGGGCATTTGCTTCTTCTATTAACTTATTCATTTTCTCTACTCTGCTTATTTCTCTTCCTCGGAATCTTCTGCAACTTCAATGCCTTCTTCTGCGTCGTCCTCTTCCTCAATTCCGTACTTCTCTTCAATCTCCTTCGCTACCTTCTCCGGATCTTCGCCGTTCTTGATGCGCTTGTTATACTGACGCAGTTCCTTTAAGGACATTCCCTCCGGTGCATTCTTTCTGGCGATTTTGTCCAATACAATAAAGATGTACAGCACAATCGGGATAATGACCGTTGCCACAAGGCTTGCCATAAACATTCCCTCTGCGCCCGGCTTTGCCAGACATGCAAATACGATACTTACCACATACATTCCAACCAACAGTAACAGTCCTACTGCCGCAACAACCTGCTTAAAGGTTATTTTCTTTTTCATATGTTATTCTCTCCTATTCTTACCATCGCTTCGTTCTTCGAAACTACGCCGCTTCTCGCCGAAACCGGCATTTTACTCGATATCCTTCTGCCCCTTTAAAAACGCCAGCCATTCCTTCTGGGTCTTTTCGTAGCCCTGCTCCGTCGGCTCGTAAAACTTCTCGCCGACCACACCGTCCGGCAAATACTGCTGTTCTACATAGTGGTTCGGATAGGCATGGGCATACTTGTAACCGATGCCGTGGTTCAGCTTTGCGGCCCCCTTGTAATGGGCATCCATCAAATGGACCGGAACCGGGGCTGTCTTATGGGTCGCCACATAGTTCATTGCCCGCTCAATAGCCGTCACCGCCGAGTTACTCTTTGGTGCACAAGCCACATAGGCCGCTGCCTGGGCCAGAACAATCTGTGCCTCCGGCATACCGAGGCGTTCCGCTGCCAGGGATGCATTCACCGCTACTACCAAAGCCTGCGGATCCGCATTGGACACATCCTCTGCCGCACATATCATAATCCGTCGTGCGATAAAGGCCGGTTCCTCTCCGGCATACAACATTTTTGCTAAATAATACACCGCCGCATCCGGGTCAGAGCCCCGCATACTCTTAATAAAGGCGGAAATATTGTCGTAATGATTGTCGCCGTCCTTGTCATACCGAAGCACACGCTTCTGGATGCAGTCCGCCGCCACCTCTCGCGTAATATGTATGAGTCCGTCCTCACTGCGCTCCGTGGTCAGCACGCCCAGCTCAATGGCATTCAGTGCTGTTCGTCCATCACCGTTTGCCACATCCGCCAGGAAGGAAATTGCTTCCGGGTCCGCCACCGCCTTATACGCACCGAGGCCCCGCTCCGTATCCTCAATGGCACGATAGAGAAGCTTCTCTACATTTTCTTTAGAAAGCGGTTTTAATTCAAAAATCACGGAACGTGAAATGAGTGCCCCGTTTACCTCAAAATACGGATTCTCCGTAGTGGCACCGATTAAGGACACGGTACCGTCCTCCACAAAGGGGAGCAGGTAGTCCTGCTGGCTCTTATTGAAACGATGAATCTCGTCTACAAACAGTATAGTTTTCTTTCCGTACATGCCGAGAGTCTCTTTCGCTTTCGCAATGACCTCTTCCATGTCCTTTTTGCCCGCTACCGTCGCATTTAACTGGGTAAACTCGGAGCTTGTGGTATGAGCAATCACCTGGGCAAGGGTGGTCTTACCCGTTCCCGGCGGTCCGTAAAAAATCACGGAACCCAGCTTGTCCGCCTTAATCGCTCTGGAAAGAAGTTTTCCTTCCCCCAAAATATGCTCCTGTCCCACCACTTCCTCTAAGGTGCGGGGACGTAATCTCGCCGCCAGCGGGGATTCCTTTTTCGACGTCTCCGCCCGCATATATTCAAACAGGTCCATGCCTATGCCTCCTTTGTCATCTCAACTATTATTATAATATAGCAAGTTAATAGCGTCAATAACGAAACGTTCCCTTACTCTTTCTCAATATCCGACTCCCGGTCAAAATTTGAACCGCAGGAAAATTTCTCTCCCTTCATTCTCCTACGCCTCCATAGACATTTCGCTGCTCCGGTTTTATAATAAACTTGTACATGTACAAAACATTTTAATCATTCACATGCATAACGGAGGATTCTTATGATAGAAAACTTAATGATTTTAGGAAAAAGAATATTAGAACTGAGAAAACGTCACTCCATGACTCAGGAAAAGCTGGCAAATGAGATGGGTGTCTCCATCGGCGCCGTATCCAAATGGGAAACCGGTGCTTCTATTCCTGACCTTACCATGCTATGTGCACTGGCCGATTTTTTCCATGTGTCCACGGACTATTTGCTGGGCCGGAACCTTCCGAACCATTTCCTCATCTGCGATGATTCTACCTTTATGGGTGGTATGGTAACCGACATGATACACCATCTCGGTTACTCCGCAAAATCCGTAGAAAACAGCAGTCAGCTGTTTCAGGCATTGGAAACGACTCTTCCCTACGGTATCTTTTTAGATGTGCACTTTCCGGACGAAAACGGTCTGGATATCCTGAAACGTCTCAAGAAAGAATACCCGACCCTTCACGTTATCATGCTCACTGCCGACACAAGCGAAGAGGTGCATTCTCTCGCCACGGAATACGGTGCGGACTACTTTATTTACAAACCGTTTTCCTTTGAGCATCTGCAGGCTGCCATAAAGTCAATCCTTTAAAACAAATGCGCTTCGATCCATTTAGCCACGCCATCCGCGTCGTTACTCTCCGCAAGCTCATCCGCCACAGCCTTTACCAGCGAAATAGCATTGTCTACCGCTACGCCGAGGCCGCAAAGCTGCATGGACTCCGCATCATCCTGATCATCCCCGAAATATACTGCTTCTTCCGGAGCTATTCCCAAGGCGTTAAGCATCACCTTAACGCCGTTTCTTTTATTTGCGTCATTACTCATAATCTGCACCAGATACCCGTTAGCCATGGTACAGTGTAAACCTGCAGGAAGATTTTCTTTGACAAACTCTGTCGCACCTTCGCCACTGACCAAAATCTTATACGCTGTCTCTCCCGCCGGGAGCTTCGGAAACCCGGTATGTAACGTGTATTCAAACTCCGGAATATGTTCTGCAGCATAAAGGATTTCTCCTGTTTCCACGGAAAACAAGAACTCTTTGCGCCCGCATACCTTAGCAAGCATTTCCTCCGCCAGTTCATCAGAAATTCCGTAGGTCAGCACCTTGTCTCCCACCATCACCTTTGCTCCGTTCATTACCGTTACCGCGTCAAAGCCGATGGCCGCATCATATTCCGTGACAGTTCGCTCCGGTCTGGCAGTTGCCGCCATCACTTTAATCCCTCGTGCCTTACACGCCTTTAACACTGCTACTGTGTATTCGGACAAGGTCTTATCCGTACGAAGTAAGGTGCGGTCCAAGTCAGTGATAATTGCTTTGATGTTTTTCATTCTCTCGCCCTCCGTGAAACATGTATGATTTGTTACATTTACAATTACACGCTTATTTCAACATTGCACTGCGGAAATCGATATCATTTCTTGTAAGTTCCGCTTCAATCCAGTCAAACATCTGATTCATCTTATCATCGTCATCCGCATATTTTTTCACCACTTCAATTTCATTATACCCGATGGTCATAATATAGCAATATAACGGCATTGCAGCATCCGCTTCTTCTTCCGTAAACTCATAATACTCTCGGAACTTTCGTAATCCTTCCAAATACCGTTCGAACTTTGCATCTGTATATTCCTTGCAATAATATGACATCAGCCCTTTATCCTCCGACGGGCACGGTGACTCGTTTCCACCATACCAAATCGCCTCAAAGGTCATATTTAATACCGTATCCTTACCGGACAAATTATAATCTAAAACACCACGAAAATGTCCTTCTTCATCCAACAGCAGATTATTATCTCCGGTATCTGCCTGAAACACGGAAGTTGGAAGATTAAAATACACCTGCTCCAGCTTTTCCTGATTCTCCCGAAACAAGACTAATACCCTATCTAAACGTCCGGCAAACCTTGGTGCTTTTTCCTTCACCAGCTTTTTAAACTGTTCCACACAATCCGTTACCTCATCCGTTTCTGCCCACCCCACCGAAGCCAAACGTACCCAAAGAGAATCTCCCCATGTATTGCTAAATTGCTTCTGCCCTACCTTCGCCACAAACTCACGCATCTCGTCCACATACAAGTAACGTTTCCCATCCGCGGTCTTCGGCTTATCCTTCACAGCCTTTGGCAGGAAATACTTCGTAAATTCTTCCTCCCATACCACAAAGTTTTTCCCTTGCACTTCCAGCACTTCCGCATAGTTCCCGTTCCGGCTCTTCCTAAGCATCGGGCAATAATATCCCATTTCCCTGAAATTGTTTATCATCTCTACCCAACCGGTAACACGCTCAGGTGTAGTAAAATTCCAAGCTGCTTTTATGACAAACTTCCCTTCCGGGTACTCTACGAAAACGATTGTACGGAAATCATCCTCCTCCGTCCAAGTATCCTCCCACTGACAGGAAACCGGCTCCTCTGTATGAAAAAAGGCAATCATTTTATTTATCTCTTGTTGTTCCATAGTAATCCCCCTATTGTATCACTTGATAACTTCACCGGTTACTCCTTATTTTTCTAGAAATTGTAGCATACCTCTTCTCGGAAGTCAAACCACGCGACTCTCTTCTCTTGCACTCAAACCTTCTCCGCCGCAAAGCTTCTGCTAAACCTTCTCCCTAATCTCCGCTTCCCTTCTCTTGCCTCCATATACTCCTCTATCATTTCCACCGCCAGTTCCACGCACCGCCAGTAGATTTTCTTCAACTCCCGACAGCTTTCCACACACCGCAGACTGGGACGTTTCTTTATGACCAGTCCGTACAATAAACGGTATGTTCCCGTCGTAGCAAATAAAATCTGTAACGTTGCCCGTTTCATTGCACCTCTTGCGGACAAGAAATGATGGCACCGGAGCATATCTCTTAGCGTCCCCTTAATCTGCCGCACCGACAACCACGGAAAGAACCGGTGAATTACCTCCGCGTTTTCCGTCGTCGGCACCACATGCCCCGCCAGAGGATATTCAAAAGGATTCAGTCCGTCTGTTACCATCAGACTCCGGTCCAGCTCCGCCTCGATTTCCAGATGCCGGACTCCGTACTGTTTCTCATACTCTGCAATATAATCATGGCACTGCCCGTCCAACGCAAAATGACATATAAAGCCCAGTATATAGGCAAGTGCCTTTTCATCTGTTGTCAAAGAAAGACTTCGTTTAAAGAACCCGTAAGCATTCCGCTTGTGCATCCGGAATCCGGTCAGACTCACCGGATTTGCCACTGCCGCATGATAGTAAAACAAAATATCCGGCCCGTAGAGCCCGATATCAAACAAATCCTCATGCAAATCCACAAGCTTTCGCAGTCTTTTCGGAAGACGCTGCTTCACATCCTGCCCAAACCGAAAATGAGTATACGTTGCCGGCATACCAAGACCTCCGTTTCTGACTTCTCTGCAATTACCTGCGTTTAGTATGTCCGACATTTTCAAATAAACTCATTCTCCTTATGGCAAAATAAAACATCCTGTTTCCTCCGAATGATTATCATTTTTCTTCAAAACTTTCTCTTGACAAATCATTCTACATGTCGTAGAATGTAATTAGTTCTACAAAATGTAGAATCCAATTTAGAAAGGAGGTACCATTATGGCAGATTTACAAATGGGTCCGATTGAATCCCGCTTTGCGGACATTATCTGGGAAAATGAACCGATTACCACAACGGAGCTTGTAAGCCGCAGCGAAGAGGCTTTTTCCTGGAAAAAGACCACCACCTATACGGTACTGAAGCGTCTTTGCGAGAAAGGCATTTTTCAGACAGTGAAAGGCACTGTGACATCGTTAATGTCCCGTCAGGAATTTTACTCCGTACAAAGCGAAAACTTCGTAAACGACACCTTTGACGGTTCTCTTCCGGCTTTTTTTGCGGCTTTTACGGCACGTAAGGCGCTGACACCGGAGGAAATCGCAGAGCTCAAACAGATGATTGATTCGTATGGGGAGGGAAAATAATGGAACGTGCATTTTTCTATATTTTTCATATGAGCCTGATTGCAAGTCTTCTTACAATTGCAATCCTTGTGCTTCGTCTTTTGTTAAAAAAGACACCGAAAGCTCTGTTTTGCATTTTATGGGGCTTTGTGGCTATCCGGCTGATTTTTCCGTTTTCTCCGGAAAGTCCCTTCAGTCTGATTCCTGCAAGTCTTACCGTAACGGAATCCTCTCTTTCCGAGCGTATCCCTTCGAGTGCCGAGACAAATTTGCAGGAAATTGTTTTTCCGGATGCTCCACAAACCGGGATTCAGCTCTCCGATACAACCTCTACAGCACCGGAAGCAACCGGAGAACAAGAAACGATTTTGCAGGACATTACTTCCTCGGAAGTATCTCCTACGATTCCGGCAGAACCTGTTGTTACACCTCTTCCGGCTACTAAAACCGTGCTTACTGCCGGTGATACTGTTTTTCTTCAATGTGCCACATTTTTTGCATCTGTGCTTTGGCCTCTGGGTATTCTGGCGATGTTAACTTACGCCGGCATCAGTTATATTCGTATCTACAAAAAGGTAAAGGAAACCATGCCACTCTCGGACAATGTCTTCCTTTGCGACCATACGGCCACTCCGTTTATTCTGGGCATTATCAGACCGCGTATCATTTTGCCGTCTTCTATCCGTCCGGAGGAGGCAGAGCATGTAATTGCCCACGAAAAAGCGCACTTAAAGCGTCTGGACCATATTTGGAAGCCTTTGGGATTTGTCCTGCTTTCCTTCTACTGGTTTAATCCGGTCTTATGGATTGCTTATATCTATTTGTGCAAGGATATTGAGTTAGCCTGTGATGAACGGGTCATTCAGCGAATGGATAGGGACGCTATCAAATCCTATTCCTCCACGCTGCTTCATTACAGCATTTCCCGCAAGACCGTTTCCTTTTGTCCTCTGGCCTTTGGAGAAGTTCATGTAAAGAAAAGAATCAAAAATGTCCTTCACTACAAGCGTCCGGCCTTTTGGGTGATTTTCCTTGCAGTGGTTTCCTGTTTTGCGGTAGCGGTCTGCTTTTTGACCAATCCGATGCATAAAAAGCCGACAGAAACCGCAAAAAATCCGGGAAAGCTGCTCTTTCTATCCTTTACACTAAAGGATAAGGGCTCTGACCTTACCGGGTATGAAATCACTTCGGATCCATTCCTTTATTTTACTAAGGACAATTTGGCTGCCCCTACGATTCCGGTGCAGTGGATCAATCACAATTACATTGATGATTTAACCTATGAAGAACGCTTCGACGTACTACGTTACGAAAACGGCTCTTGGATCAGCTGTGCTACCGAGGACTATATCTTCCCGGAAATATCCCGTTTACTTCTGCGGAAAACCACACAAAGTGTCACCTATTCCCTGGCCGGGTTTGACCTGTCAAAGGACGGGCTCTACCGGTTCCGTGTAGAACCACTAGAAGGACAATATTTATGGTTTGATTTTGAAACGGTTACCGCTTATGAGAACGCTACGGTATCTCTACCGGATGCCTCTCTTCTCTCTATCACAGAAGCTGTTACCAAGGACAGAGTCAGCACTACCGGTATTCGCACCGAATATCCTGAATTGTACGATATTCTTCTGGCAAACGGAAATGCAACCGTAACCTGCTTTGTAGATGAACTCCTTGCCGCAGAAAAATACGGACTGAAAGAATTCTTTATGGCAAAGATTTGTTCCGAGATTACCGGTATCGGACTGGAACAAGGCGACTATGACCCGGAGACCTGGTGGTCAACTGCAGACCAGTGGCTTCGCATTTATCAAAACCATTTGGCAAAGGAAAAGTATAACGAATTGGCCACAGACGAAGGCAACCAACCGGCCGACACTGTAGCCGAATGGAAAAACACCTCCTTATTATCCGCCACTTATCATCCGAAGACTCCTATGCCGCGGGCTCTTGTCTGGGTAAACTATTTTTACAACAGAGAAAAGCATCCGGACGGCTCCCTTATCATGGAGCTTCCGGAATTTCCGGGTGTTACCATCTATGCGGATTCACAGGAAATTCGAGCAGACCTTCCTGACGGAGCACAAACCATGATTACGGGAAGCACCATTTGGACAACTTACCTGGCGGATTTAAACACTGACAGTTACCCGGAAATCTGCGCTACTGTCAGCACCGAAGCAGCCCCTTCAAACTTAGGTATTGTTGTTTACGATATCAAAAACAAAAAGACTTACGAGCTTCGGGATTCCGACCGTTACAGCTATACTTTGTTCGGAGACTACGACTCCATGTTTGTACGAAAAATCGACCGTACCGGAGAAGAACAGGACTTTATGGGCAAATTGGTTTTGGACACCGACAAAAGCAACTCTGCGGCCTTATCCTTACTTGCGGTAGACGAAGCGCTCTATAAGAGCGCATGGGTGATGTCTTACACGCAAATAGACCTGACAAGCTACAGCAGCCTATATGCAGACTTAGCCCTGGGAGATAGCCGCTGGACCGGAAATGATTTTCGTCCTGTTTGTTATATTCTTACAACGGAGGATTGGGATGCCTTTACTGCCGCTTACCCGGAAGTGAAGGTATGGAGAAACCATCAAATCCTTAATCTTAAGGAAGCCTTCGATGCAGATGTCGCAACCGTCATGGAACATTGCCAAGACGAAGAATATTCTCCGACATTCTTCCTATCTCCGTACGGCTTAACCCTGGGAGCCACAAGCCTTCCAAGAGTTCAGGGCTTTTCCGTCTCTCATAAGTCGTCCACAGACAGCTAACACATAATTGTCTCCTCTACAAACCAAAACAGGGCTGTCGCACCTTTCCCAAGTGCTTCAGCCCTGTTTCCTATTTCTTACTCTTTTCCGCTCCAGCAGTATGTACAAAGCTTGCTCGGATCGATTCCCACCGACTCAATCATATCGTCCAAACGATGGAACCGTAAGGAAGTAAAGTTTAACTTCTTTCTGATTTGCTCTACCATATCATTATACTTTGCGGATTCCGGATTGGTGTACTCTTCCAAATCCACATCCATTTTTCCTTCACGCTCCGCAATGATACGTCTCGTAATCAAATCCATCTCGGAATTGGAGCGGGAGAAATTCAAATACTTGCAACCGAACATTAACGGCGGACAAGCAGTACGGATATGCACTTCCTTTGCTCCGCTCTGATATAAGAATTCCGTGGTCTCACTAAGCTGCGTACCGCGCACAATGGAGTCGTCAATCAAAAGCAAACGCTTATCCTGAATCAAATCATGCACCGGAAGCATCTTCATCTTCGCAATCATGTTACGCTGACTCTGAATGGTCGGCATAAAGGAACGCGGCCAGGTCGGCGTATATTTAATAAACGGTCTGGAAAACGGAATCCCTGATTCATTCGCATAACCGATGGCATGCGGGGTACCGGAATCCGGAATACCTGCCACGCTGTCCGGCTTTACATCATCACGCTTCGCCAGCTTTGCACCGCAATTGTAACGCATTTCTTCTACACTGACACCCTCGTAAGAGGAGGACGGATAGCCGTAATATACCCAAAGGAAGGTACAAATACGCATCTCCGTACCCGGCTTTGCCAGAGTAATCACTGCCTCCGGCGTCATAACAACGACTTCTCCCGGTCCCAACTCTTTATAGTCCTGATAACCTAAATTCAAATATGCAAAGCTCTCAAAGGAAGCACAAAAAGCACCGTCCTTCTTACCGATGGCAACCGGAGTTCTGCCGTACTTATCACGTGCCACATAGATTCCCTTCGGGGTCATCACTAAGATGGTCATGGAGCCCTGAATCATGTCCTGGGCATACTGAATTCCTTCCACCAGATTTCCCTGCTGATTGATAAGCGCTGCCGTAAGCTCCGTGGCATTGATATCACCGCCGCTCATCTCAAGGAAATGAGAACCGCCGGACTTGAAAATCTTTTGGACCAAATCTTCTACATTATTTATTTTACCTACAGTAACGATAGCATAGGTACCGTGATGAGAACGCACCAAAAGCGGCTGCGGTTCGAAATCGGAAATACAACCGATACCTATATTTCCCTTCATTTCGTTGACATCCTTCTCAAACTTGGTACGAAACGGAGAATTCTCAATGTTATGAATGGAACGGTTAAACTCACCGTCACCGTATACTGCCATACCACCGCGTCTGGTACCCAAGTGGGAATGATAGTCTGTTCCGAAAAACAAGTCAAATACACAATCCTCTTTTGAGGCTACTGCAAAAAATCCGCCCATTTGCCAATCCTCCGATTCTATTCCGTCGTATCCTGCATTGTTCCGCTCAACGTTTCTAGCAACAACGTCCTTCTTACAATGCAAACCACGTCCTATATTGTAATATATATTTTCACGGAATGCAATACGCAAAATTGACGGATTTACAAAGAAATCCGCCAATTATATTGGTTACTTTATTTCATTTTAAGCACCCGCATCGCATTTAAAATCGCAAGTACGGATACACCCACATCCGCAAATACCGCCTCCCACATGGTTGCCATACCCAGTGCTCCGAGAACAAGTACCAGTATTTTTACTCCCAGCGCAAATATAATGTTCTGCTTTACGATGGTAAGAGTCTTTCGTGATATTTCCACTACGGTAGCAATCTTTTTCACATCATCATCCATCAAAACGATATCTGCCGCTTCGATAGCCGCATCGGACCCCATACTTCCCATAGCAATACCGATATCCGCTCTTGTCAGTACCGGTGCATCGTTAATACCGTCTCCCACAAAGGCCAGCTTTTCTTTCCCCTTCTTCTTCCCGAGCAACTCCTCTACCCGGCTCACCTTATCTCCCGGAAGAAGTTCCGCATGCACCTCCGTAAGACCCAGTTCCGTGGCCACCGCTTCTGCCGCAGCCCTCCGGTCTCCCGTTAACATTACAAACGCTTTTACTCCGGCACGTCGCATCAAGTCGATGGCGTCCTTTGCCCCCTCTTTTATTCCGTCCGCTATCACGATACTTCCGATAAACTGTCCTTCCCGTGCCACATAAACTACGGTCCCAGCCTGTTCACAGGTCGTATAGGTAATATTCTCCCGTCGCAATAACTTTTCATTCCCGAGCAGTACTTCCTCACCGTCCACCTTTACACGAATCCCGTGACCTGCAATCTCTTCCGCATCTGTCACGCGATCTGCCGCAATCGTTTTTCCGTAGGCTTCCTTTAGCGCTTCTCCGATCGGATGATTGGAATATACCTCCCCGTATGCCGCCAGTTCCGATAATTCTGCCTCCGAGCATCCCTGCGGATAAATTCCAGCCACTTTAAACTCTCCTTTGGTCAGGGTTCCGGTCTTATCAAATACAAGAGTGGACACCTCCGACATAGCTTCCAAATAGTTGCTTCCTTTTACCAGTACACCCTTCTTTGACGCAGCACCGATGCCTCCGAAAAAGCCTAACGGCACGGAAATCACCAACGCACAGGGACAGGATACTACAAGAAAAATGCAGGCCTTCTCTAACCATACGCCGAAAGACTCTCCTGTAATAAGAGGAGGCAACACCGCCAAAAGCACCGCACCGATGGTTACAAGAGGGGTATAATACTTTGCAAACTTTGTAATAAAGTTCTCTGTCTTGGCCTTTTTACTGCCGGCATTCTCCACCAATTCCAGAATCTTTGCCACGGTAGAATCTTCAAACTCCTTCGTTACCTTTACTCTCAAGATTCCGCTACCGTTGACACAACCGCTGATAATCTCATCCCCCACTGTTACATTACGCGGCACGGATTCTCCGGTTAACGCCGTGGTATCCAAAAGGGAAGTTCCCTCCAGTACCACCCCGTCAAGGGGCACACGCTCTCCCGGCTTTACTACAATGACGCTTCCCACTTCCACATCATCCGGGTCCACCTCGGTCAGCACACCGTCCGCTTCCAGATTCGCATACTCCGGACAAATATTCATCATATCGGAAATCGCCCGACGGGATTTTCCTACCGCATAGCTTTGGAACAACTCTCCCGTCTGGTAAAACAGCATCACCGCAACCGCTTCCAGATATTCTCCCACAAAAAAAGCTCCGAAGGTAGCAATCACCATCAAAAAGTTTTCATCAAACACCTGACCGTGAGATATGTTACGAACAGCCTTCCATAAAATGTCATATCCGATAATCAGATACGGAATCAAATGTATCCCCAACAAAAAAAAACGATACTCCGGGGCATCCATTCCCGGTGCTGCAAAACCTCCCATATGCTCCGCTATAAACAGGCCGACAAAAAGGCAAAATACAATGATAATTCGAACCAGGACCTTCTTCTGTTTCGTATCCATCCGAACTCATCTCCTCTCTTCCGAATCTATTTTCCGGTAAGAACTACCGAATGAACTCTTTTACAACAGTATTTTGCAGTCAGGCTCCACCTTCTTACAAACCGCAACCACCTGCTTCATAATTTCATCCATACGGGATTCGTCCGCCTCGATAGTGAGCTTCTGCATCATAAAGCTGACGGTAGCATCCTCTACACCGTCAATCTTTTTGATTGCCTCTTCCATCTTTGCCGCACAGTTTGCACAATCCAAATCCTGCATTTTAAACTTTTTCTTCATAATAACATCCTCCTTTATTCTTCAATATGCTCTAACCCTTGCCCGATAATCGCCCTCACATGGTCATCTGCCAGGGAATAAAATATAGACTTTCCTGCTCTTCTGTTCTTCACAAGTTTCGCCTGCTTCAAAATCTTTAATTGATGAGACACTGCAGACTGTGTCATCTGCAATGCTTCCGCCAAATCACACACACACACTTCCGCTTCAAATAAAACAAACAAAATCCGAATTCGTGTGGAGTCCCCGAACACCTTAAACAACTCAGCCAAATCGTACAGTTCTTCCTCTTTCGGCATCTGTGCGGTTACCTCTTGTAGCAATTCCTCATGTACGCAAGTACTGTCACAACATTCTACGCCGTTTTGATGCATCCTGTTCTCTCCTCTCCGATGTGCCTTTCTTCCTTTTCCGATACGAATCGGAAGCACTTTTATCGCCGTTCATATGAACGCTCATTCATATGTTCATTTGTATAATACTACCACTTAATTAATCTGTCAATACCTTTTTTTATTTCTTCGTTTTCTCCTTTTGCAATACCCGTTTACTCCTCCATCATCCGCAGGCTTTCCTCCACACATACGGTTCCCCAACCGATATAAGGATTCGGATAGTCCGACAGTCCGGAAAGTACCCTTGCCCCCCGGAGCAAAAAAGATTTCAACCGCTCTCCGTACAGATACGGGTCATTTCCTTCCGTAATTCCCCACTGCATCAGTAGTGCGGCACACCCGGTCACAAAAGGAGTTGCCATAGAGGTGCCGGTTTTCGTGGTATACCCGCCTCCGGGTGCACAAGACACAATCTCCACCCCCGGTGCCGCCACGTCCGGCTTAATCCCTCTATTGTCAACTTCACCCCTGGGATATCCCCGTCCGGAAAAATTCGTGATACCGTCTGTCCTACTATCATAAGCCGCTACCGCAATCGGTCGACCGGCCGACGAAGGTATCGTCAAGGTACGCTCCGGGGTAGCCTGCAAAAAGTGTGTCGCCGAACTCTGTACGCCTCCCACAATCCAGATATCATATGCACCATCCAAAATACGTATCGGACGTAACCGGATGCGCCAGATTCCTTCTGCAAGCGGTCCGGTAGTTCCGCGTAACGTTATCCCGATTTCCCGTAGCATCCGATACGGCGTTGCCTCTCCCATAAATACCTCTGCCACAGAATCACCGAACTCCAACACCTCGCCGGTCGCTGCAGGATATCCCTTGATTGCGGTGCCGGCTCCTGTTTCCAAAGTGCCATCTCCCTTCGCACTTCCTCCTAACGTCACCTGCAGCTGCCGCACCACTCCTGACGGAGATTCTAATGTGACCTCCGTCGTATCCAAGGCACTGATCCAAAGCCCCATACGAATCCTGCGTTCTGCGGGTCCGACAGAAAGAAGAAGTTCTCTTCCGCTACCAAATCTATTGTCATCACTTACTCCGGTTAAAAAGCTCCCGCCTACATGCCACCCCAGTGCCGCGTTATTTCCCGTGCCGATGCAAATACAGGTCTTTCCGTACAAAGCCACCGTATCCAGATAGGTCTCCAGGAGACTCTGTCCGTCGTGGGCTCCCTCATTGTTTCCGAAAGACAGATTAATACTAAGCGGCACCCCCGCATTTGCCGCATACCGCACACAAAAATCCACCGCCGACATCAGATTCGTGGTCTGGGGAAACGGGTCTGCCTGGGTTCCGCCCAGCTTTACTACCAACAGTTCGCTTTCATAAGCAACTCCCCGGTACCGTCCGCCGGATGCCCTACCGTTTCCGACCGCAATGCCTGCCACATGAGTTCCGTGACCGGACAGGTCTGCTTCCGGTACAAGACCGGCGCCATCCGCAGTACGCTCTCCCCGCAGTGCTGCATTGATACGCTCTCTTGTGTAAAGCACTCCGTCCAAGTATCCTTCCGGCGGCCTATCCGGATATCCGGTTCCGCTCTCGGATTGCACCGCCGTCTGATCCCAAAGAGCCGCAATCCGCGTTGTCCCGTCCTCATTCCTGAAATCAGGATGGGTATAATCAATACCGGAATCAATAACCGCCACCAATACACCACGACCGGTAAGTCCCGGATTTTGCGCCTGCAACGCCGTCACACACGCCGCACGCCTTCCGCCTACCACCTCTGTATATACTCTCGCCGGGACCTCCGTCCAAAGAATCTCTTCGGCAGAAAGCAAAAGCGGAGCAAGCTCCTGCCGGATACGCACAATCGCATATCCTCCCAGAAGTTCCTCCGCCAAAAAACCGATTTCTTCCGCCAAACGTTTGATATCTCCTACATAACGTACAATGAAGTCAAGCATACTTTCAAACTCTTTTTGTTTCCTCACAAATACTATATGAAACACTCCAACCCCCGGACACAAAACAAGCAGTCCTCCCGGAATATTTTCCGAAGAAAACTGCCTGTTTCTATATACTTTCTTGCTTTTAATGTCTACAGCAACTTCTCCAACAGTTCCACCGACGCCTTTGTCGTTGCCCAGCTGGTGGCAAAACGTACCACAGAACGTGTCTCATCCAAAGCTTCCCAAAAACTGATTTTTACCTGTTCCTGCAGCTTACGCATCTTCTCGTTTTCCAGTACTACAAATATCTGATTCGTCGGTGTTTCCAGATACATCTTGTATCCCTTTTCCCTTAAGATGCCCCGTAACAGTTCTGCAAGCTCAATCGCATTCCTGCTGATTTCCGTATACAGGCTATCCGTAAATAAGGTATCAAACTGCACTCCCAACAAACGGCCCTTTGCAAGTAATGCACCGTGTTGTTTAACCAGCGTTATAAACTGCTTCGGCATATTCCCTTTTGTAAATACTACGGCCTCACCGCACAATGCTCCCACCTTGGTTCCACCGATGTAAAACACATCACAAAGCCGGGCAATATCCGGCAATGTCACATCCGTTCCCGGGCTCACCAACCCGTAACCGAGACGTGCTCCGTCCAAATAGAGCGGAAGATTATACTCCTTACAAACTTCGGAAAGGGCCGTCAGCTCCTCCTTTGTATACAGGGTACCGTACTCCGTCGGATGAGAAATATACACCATGCCCGGAAATACCATATGATCCCTGCTGTCATCTCCGTAAAACTTTACCAGATAGTCCTTTACGGTCTTTGCGGAAAGCTTACCGTCTTTTTGGTCCAGAGCCAGCACCTTATGACCGGTAAATTCAATCGCTCCCGCCTCATGCAGACTCACGTGTCCGGTATCCGCCGCAATCACTCCTTCATAAGACTGTAGTATGGAATCAATGACCGTCTGATTGGTCTGGGTACCGCCCACCAAAAAGCGAATCTGCGCCTGCGGACACTCACAGGCCTCCTTTATTTTCCCAATCGCCGAGGCACAATACGGGTCCTCTCCGTAACCGGAGGCCTGCTCCATATTCGTCTCCAGTAATCTTTGCAAAATCCGCGGATGTGCTCCTTCGGAATAATCATTTTCAAATGCTAACATTACATGTTCTCCGTTTCTGTTGTATTTTCTCCATCATAACACGGTTCAACTTCCTTTTCAAGTCTTAACACACCGCCCCCGTTCACCGCATCTTCTTTTCATTGCCTCCTTTGCTTCCCGTTTTTTTGCAACTTTCCTTTCGGTAAAAACAACATTTATCCATGCAACAACAACATCCATCCATTGTTCTTTTTTGTTATCTGTGCTTAACTTAGTTTATAGGACATCAAAATATTTCTACAACAAAACAACATTTACAATAGGAGGTATTATTATGGCAAATTTCCCTACAACCACTCTCGGATGCCTTCCGGCCCTTGGCTGGAACTCCTGGAACACCTTCACCTGGGACATTAATGAATCCCTGATCAAAGACATGGCAGACTTATTTGTAAGTGAGGGCTATAAGGATGCCGGATACGAATACATCGTCATTGATGATTGCTGGAGTTTAAAGGAGCGTGATGCAAACGGACGCCTGGTTCCGGACCCGAATAAGTTCCCGAACGGAATGAAGGCAGTGGCAGACTACATCCACGAAAAGGGGTTAAAGTTCGGTATGTACTCCTGTGCCGGCACCCATACCTGCGGCGGACATCCGGGCAGCTTTGAACACGAATTCGAAGACGCAAAGCAGTTTGCGGAATGGGGTGTAGACTACTTAAAGTACGACTATTGTTTCAAGCCGCGTAACGTTTCCGGCGAGCTTTTATACAAGCGCATGAGTCTTGCCTTGAAAAATTGCGGACGAGATATTTTATTCTCCGCCTGCAATTGGGGCGAAGACAACGTATACGACTGGATTCGTGAATCCGGTGCCCATTCCTATCGTTCTACCGGCGACATCCAGGACAACTGGGAGTCCATTAAGCGCCTTGCTCTTTCCCAGATGGACAAGAAAGCCTTTACCGGTTCCTTCTGTCACAACGACATGGATATGCTGGTGGTAGGCATGTACGGCGGTAGTAACAGCGACTGGATCGGTCATGGTCTCGGCGGTTGTACCGATACCCAGTACAAAACCCATTTCGCTCTTTGGGCTATGATGGGTTCTCCGCTCATGATCGGCTGTGATATCAGAAAAGCAACTCCTTTTACCAAGGAATTGCTTCAGAATAAAAATCTTCTCGCGATTAACCAGGACCCGGAATCCCGCGGTGCTTACCGCATTCCGGTAGAACCGAACTGGTTCGGCAAGGACGACGCTTTTGTGCTTGTAAAAACATTAGCAGACGGCGACCTGGCCATCGGCTTATTTAACTTTACCGACAATACCCGTGAAATCACCTTGCAGTTCTGGGATATCGGTCTGCCGTATCAGTCCGGCTACGGTCTGTCCCTGTATGACTGCTTCACCAACGAAGACCTGGGCGTGTGCCGCGAGCGTTTCGCTAAGCATGTCGATGCCCATGATTGCGTTGTTGTACGTGCAAAATTAACGCGCTAAGCCCTCTCGGTGCGTTTATTTCGATAATCACTCGGTGTGATGCCCTTTCTTTTCCGGAACACTCTGGAGAAGTAAAGGGCATCTTTATATCCTACGGAACATGCCACCGCCTGCACGGAAAGTTCTCCCGCGGAAAGCAACTCACAGGCACGTTCCATCCGAACCTCAGCCAGATATTCCTGGGGCGATATTCCCGCATGTTCCATAAACAGCCGGTACAAATAGGATCGTTCTACGTTCAGACTATCTGCCAGCCGGCTTATATTTAATTCCTGCTTCCAATAACTGTTCCGGATGATTTCTGCCGCCTCCTCATAATAAGTCCGTTTTTCTCCCTGCACTTTTGACTCTTTTAAGAAATACGTCAGTAACAAATATACCTTTGCCGCATATCGTTCCCTGGCCGTTTCTCCGTAAACTCCTTCTTCGTAAACGTGAAACATCGGCTCGATTTCCGGAACACCTCTGACAATCGGACACTTTTTCGAAAAGCCGGTACGAGCCACCAGGCCCTTTGCATCTGCCCCTTTAAAATCCACCCAACGATATTCCCACGGGTCCGACTCCTCGGGATAATATAAAATCTCCTCCTCTGGAAACACCATAAACGCATCTCCCGCAGAAAGGGCATAGGTCTCACCACGAAACACCACATAGCCTTTCCCGGAAAGAATATAGTGTAACGAATAGATTTCTCTTGTTCCCGGCCCCCAGCGGTGCTGGTTCGGTTCTTTGTAATTGTTATCCGTGCAAACCAGTTGTAAGCGCATGGTCCGCCCCCTTCCGCATTATGTCAATTTTTCTCGGAACAACTCCGGTTACATCATTTTACAAGAAGTTCCTTACTTAGTTCATTAAATACTGTTCCAACATCTCCCGATACACATACCGGTGCATGGTTCTCTCTGTCACCATCCGGTCTATCTTCTCCAAAGACATCCATTCCGCCGCTGCCACTTCGCTTTCTTGCAAGGTCAGAGAATCTACCGATACGTCCTTCCGAAGCACATATACATAGCAATACGCGCTGGGCCTTCTCACCATCAGACAGTACTGCAACTCCTCAGCAGATACGTTCATTCCAAGTTCCTCGGCAAGCTCCCGTACCGCGGTAGTAAGCGGTTCCTCTCCTGCCTGCACCGAGCCGCCGGTAGCTGCCCACTCTCCCGGGCAATTATCCACCGTATCGCTACGCTTTTGCATCAGAAGCTCACCTTTCTTGTTTTGAATCCAAATATGTACTACTTTATGAAAACGCCCTTCCGGAACCTCCGTCCCCCGAAGATGCTTTTCTCCCGTCTTTTGTCCCGCACCATCGTACAAATCCCAGTATTCTGCCATCTTTTATTCCCTTTCGTACTCTTCTTCCGATTGTTCCGCCCGCGAATTCCCACCGGCATCCCGGGAAGCTTTCTATATACCACATAAGGCTGCCCCATCGATTGCTCAACAAGACAGCCTTTTTGATTTTTCTATTACTTATTCTCTTCCTTTACCTCAATCTTGCGGATCTCCTTGGTACGGATTTCCTCACAGATTGCGGAAATAAACTCTGCAAGCGGCTTCTGTCCCTCATCACCGAGATAACGGCTTCTTACGGAAACAACGCCCTCTTCTTCTTCCTTCTGACCCACAACTAACATATACGGAACACGGTCCAGTCTGGTCTCACGAATCTTGTAGCCGATCTTCTCCGCTCTGTCATCCATTTCTGCGGAAATACCGTTCTTACGCAGCTCCTTTAATACCTTCTCTGCGTAGTCGTTGTACTTCTCGGAAATCGGAAGCACACGTACCTGCTCCGGACACAACCAGGTCGGGAATAAGCCTGCATACTTTTCAATGAGCCATGCAAGAGTTCTCTCGTAGCAGCCCATACTGGTTCTGTGGATAATATACGGACGAACCTTGTCACCGTTCTGGTCGATGTAATACATATCAAACTGCTCAGCAAGAAGAGCATCCCACTGAATGGTAATCATGGTGTCTTCCTTGCCGTATACGTTCTTTGCCTGAATATCAATCTTCGGGCCGTAGAATGCAGCCTCACCGATGCCTTCGATGAACTCAATACCGAGCTCATTCAGTACATCGCGGATATGCTGCTCGGTCTCGTTCCAAACCTCAGCGGAGCCTACATACTTCTCCGGATTCTCCGGATCCCAACGGGAGAGACGATAGGTTACATCCTCTTCTACGCCGAGAGTCTTTAAGCAATGCTGCGCCAGGGCGATACAATTCTTAAACTCCTCTACCATCTGGTCCGGACGTACAATTAAGTGACCTTCGGAAATGGTAAACTGGCGAACTCTGGTCAGACCGTGCATCTCACCGGAATCCTCGTTACGGAACAAGGTAGATGTTTCACCGTAACGAAGCGGCAGGTCCTTATAGGACTTCTGGCTGTTCTTGTATACATAGTACTGGAACGGACAGGTCATCGGACGAAGCGCGAACACTTCCTTGTCCTTCTTCTCATCACCCATAACGAACATACCGTCCATGTAGTGATCCCAGTGACCGGAAATCTTGTACAAATCGCTCTTTGCCATCAGCGGAGTCTTGGTACGGATGTAGCCCCACTCGTTATCCTCCAAATCCTCAATCCAGCGCTGTAATCTCTGAATCATCTTTGCACCCTTCGGCATGAGAAGCGGCAAGCCCTGACCGATTACATCAACGGTGGTAAAAAGCTCCATCTCACGACCCAGCTTGTTATGGTCGCGCTTCTTAATATCCTCAAGATGAGCCAGATACTCATCCAAATCCGCATTCTTTGTAAAAGCCGTACCGTAAATACGGGTCAGCATCTTATTCTTCTCACTGCCTCTCCAGTATGCACCGGAAGAAGAAATAAGCTTGATTGCCTTAATTCCCTTGGTACTCATTAAGTGCGGGCCTGCACAAAGGTCAACAAACTCGCCCTGGGAATAGAAAGAAATCTCCGCATCCTCCGGCAAATCCTGAATCAGCTCTACCTTGTACGGCTCACCCTTTGCTTCCATAAACTTAATTGCTTCCGCACGCGGCAGGGTGTAACGGGTTAACTCCGCACCCTCCTTAATAATCTTCTTCATCTCTGCCTCTAACGCATCCAGCGCTTCGCGATCAAACGGTGGGCAGTCAAAGTCATAATAAAAACCGGTATCAATAGACGGACCGATGGCACACTTAGCCTCCGGATACAGTCTCTTCACTGCCTCCGCCAAAACGTGAGACGCAGTATGACGATATGCAGCCTTACCAGCATCATCGTTAAAAGTCAAAATACTTAACTCGGAATCCTCTTCCACAACGGTACGAAGGTCCACAACCTTCCCGTTCAACTCAGCGGCACAAGCCATTCTGGCAAGACCTTCGCTGATATCCTTGGCAATGTCGATAATGGACATCGCAGATGCATACTCCTTTACGGAGCCGTCTTTTAACGTAATCTTCATGTTCTTTCTCCTTTCAAAAATAAAAATCCCTCTGCTACCAACGGTAACAAAGGGACGATGTCTCGCGGTTCCACCCTTCTTGAAAAGCACTCAGCTTTTCCGGCTTCATTTATGATGATAACGGAATCACCGTGGCGTATTAGGCCCGCTCCGAGGTGGTCTTCCGAAGTTTCCTGTCAGGCTGCTCTCAGCAAGTACAACCCTCTCTGTGACATTTCACAACGTACTGTCCTCATCAACGCTTTCACATGTGAATTATTATATCACTTTAAAAGAAAAAGTCAAGCAGTTTTCCGGCTACTTCTCCCTGGTTTGATTGACTTCCGCGATGATGGCATCCCATTCTTCCGAAACCTTTCTCAACTGCTCCTCCGGTGTAACCTCCTTGAAAGGGTACATCCACAAAAAATCCGGTCCGACTACATCATCAAACTTGTCTATCAATAATTGATTCATGGAAATCACACTTTCCCCATCCTGAAAATACGCCAATGTCTCATCTATCGCTCTTTCATCACAATAGGAGTCAAACTCCCATTTCCATTTTTCCGGATTGTCATATTCCTTCATCGGCGTTGTATACAGATTATAGGCATAGGCAATATTTCCTGCCGTTTCCGCATCAAAACAGGACGGTATTACCGCAATATTATAATACGCATAGCTGTGGTAGTCATCCGCACCATCCGGCTTCGGCGGCATCACAAATCCCACTTCATCCTTCATGTTGTCTCCGTAATAATAGGAATGTCCACAGGTCCATACCTCGTTAAACTGCATGGCAGCCTTCCCCTTTTGAAAGGCCTCCACAAAATAATCCCACGAGGTATCCTCCGGCTGTGGCATCTCGTATCCCTTTTGATACAGCCCTACCGCATAGTTCACGGCATCCGTTACATTCTTTGAAGAACTGTTATTATAAAATGTCCCGTTTTCATCCTTCCCCACAAAATCCGAGTCGGTAGACGCTACCAAGGTCTGCAATGTCACAGCTCCATGACTGACCGTAGCATACACATCCGTCTGTCCGTCTCCATCCGTATCTCTGGTAAGAATCCCGCAAAGTTCCTCAAACTTCGACCAGGTCCATTCCCCTGCGGCCTGTAAATCGTACGGCAAATCCGGAGAAAGTCCTGCCCCTTCAAATAATCGCTTATTAAAAATCACACCTACACAATCTGTCGTCGGCTCCGGCTGCATTCCGTAAACGCTGTTTCCTACGGTCATAAGCTTACATACATTGGCGTTCCACTTTCTTTCGGAAAAATCCAATTCATCCAATGTCGCCAAATCGTAAAAGAGCCCCTTTTCAAAAGGCCGGGCAATAAACCGGTAATCCAGTTCCACCACATGTGCAATCGGCTCTCCCGCCTGTACCGAGGTCACATAATCCTCTTCTATTTCTCCCCAACCGGCTACTGTTTTTCTTATCAATCGAAAATTGTACTTCTCCATCATCTCATCCCGGTATACATCAATCGGATCTCTCATCCCGACCGATGCCGGTTCCTCCGGTGTAAAGAAGTCCCCGATAATGATTTCCATTCCGCCCAAATTCCGATACGGAATCTCTGTGGGAGTCGGCGGTGCCGGTGTTGAAGTGGCACATTGAGTCTCTTGTACCGGTATCGGTGTAGGCGTAGTCTCCGGCTCCGGATTTTTTTCCGTACATCCGGAAATGGCTACACACAATATCGCCGCCAGTGACAGCTTTCCGAATCTTTTTCTCTTATGCATCTTACGACCTCCCTCCGAACAAAGCGTCTTCTCCTGCTTTCATTTTCCTCTTCCTACATACTTCCGTCTCCCGGCGTATATCCCAAAGAATATCCTCCGTCTTTTTTTAGATAGGCTATCTTGGCGTACTTCGAGCTGTAAAACTCCACATACTCTTCTCCGCTTTCTACCGCCTCTATCAACGCCTTCGTGAATTCAAGCTCCGTCCATATCGTTTTCGGATATATCTCCTTTAACAGCCCGCAATACAGGCCGATATCCGCCGAGGCGCTTTCCACTTCTATGTACACGCTATGCAGCTGCTCCGTTGCCGTATCAAACTCTACCCGAAAGGCAAGTCCGCTGCCATCCCGGTAATCCCGATAGGTAGCAAACCGGTAGCGTACATTCTCCCCGGACACAGAGCATAGATTACTGTAAATGGAACTGTCCTCTACCATCTCATAGTCCCCCGTTCGGTTCTCCACCAACCACTGTTCGAACTCCGTAAGACATAACTCAAAATGCTTTTCATCGCAAGGGTACCCCATCTCTTTGATATCCTCCGGATTGTAATAGCGCACATCGGAGTCCTCATCCAGGATGCGCTCTGCCGGAGTAATACTTAACATCGCCGTATTCCGCTTCATCCGATCCCCATAATACTTCCGTTCTTCCTCGGAAAACTCTATTCCTTCAAGGAACTCTCTGTTTGCCTCTGCCCGGTCGGCAGAAGCCTGAAACAGCCCTATGATATCCGGCACCATAGGGAGGGCACAGGTCAGTGCGGCAGACAGGCCGATTCCGCAAACGGCAGCCTTATTTACCTTTCGTTTCGCTCCATCTGTCGTACGATTTCCCATAGCTTCTGTCCGGATTTTCGCATGCTCCTGCACAGCCATTTTCACATGCTTCCCATTGTCTTCCTGTCCGTATATGAAACTGTTACTCTCATAGCTCTTTACAAACCGGTGACAATGCTTACACCATTTTCCTTTTATTTCATGATCACAAACAGAACAAAGTCTCATATCTCCCTCCAAATCACAGAAGAGGCACCTTCCATGCCTCTTCGTACTGTCTTTCATTTAGTTTTTACTCATATGCCGGATAGAATGCAATGGAATAGTAGCCGTCATTTACCTGCGCATCAATCTTCAACTCGTCGGAAGCATAAAACGTAATCGTTTCATACAGTTCTCCGTTCAATGCGTCCTTTATATTTCGCTTAAAAAAACTCTGTGTCCAATCCGTCTCCGGATCAAACTCCTTCAGTGCCTCATAAGAAAGCTGGATAATATCCTCCTTATTAAGCGCCGCAAAGCCGAACCTATGAAGCTTCTGGGTAGCGGTATCGTAATCAACCCTCACGGAGACCTCACCATTGACATAGTAGTCGCGGAACAACGCAAAATACAGCCAGGTACCCTCTTCATCCTCGTAGTAAAAATTCGTGTACTCGGAAATCCCCTCTTCTAACTCATACTCATCCGTCCAGTGTTCCTCAAGCCACTCATCAAACTCCGGTACCGTCACGTCAAAATGTGCCTCGTCACAGGCAAATCCTAAGGGAACAATATCCCGCGGATCATAATATCGGTATTCATAGTCCGCTTCTTTTTGTGTCTCCACCGGTACCAGCTTTTCAATCGCCGCCAGCTTTTCCTCATACCCTACGTCTTTCTGCAACGGTGTGTCCGCAAACGACTCGTCTTCCTTTTCTTCCTCAAGAAAGCTTTCCTCTAACTCCTTCGAAAGTGCGCCGACACAATCGGTAATCGTAGGAGCAAGCGCCCCGATCAGATTAAAAATTAAATACAAAATAATCAATACTACCGCAAGTTTGCCTTTTCCTTTTTTCTTCCCGCCGGAGGTACGCGTAGTTCCCGTTGCACCTCCCGTACTTGTTACGGTCCGGGTATAGGTCTGCTGCGACCGGGTCGTCCCCGCATCACGGGTAACTGTCGTATTTGTCGCGGTTTCGTTCCTTCTTACATCCGTATGATAGGTGCAGTCCGCATCATTTCCCGGGTCATGGGAT
The DNA here is from genome assembly GCA_015057365.1 of Lachnospiraceae bacterium. Classification (GTDB taxonomy): domain Bacteria; phylum Bacillota; class Clostridia; order Lachnospirales; family Lachnospiraceae; genus SIG307. The sequence goes on from SVEN01000027.1 coordinate 25,531, forward strand.
GCATTAAAATGAATGTCATCGGACAAGTCATAAACCTTTACAAAACGATGACAATTTTTACACCAGGTACCCTCTATTTTTTTATCACAAATCGAACATAACTTCATAACGTTCCCCCGTTTCTACTATGCTGCATACACAGCTTTACCACCCGTATTTTACCACATCCCCAACGGTCTGTCTACGCCAATTTCTCCAGACGGTCCTCAAACTCTGCCACCGGAAGCGGTTTGTCGAACAAATATCCCTGGGCATGATAACAATTGTTCTCCTTTAAAATTGTTACCTGCTCCGTAGTCTCTACGCCTTCTGCGATACACTCCAGTCCCAGATTCTGTGCCATACCGATAATATGCTTTAACATAACCTTTTTCTGCGTATCCATATCTGCTTCTTCGCTTCCGTCAGGAAGAAAACTCTTATCGATTTTAAGAACCTTCCACGGCATTTCACGAATCAAATTTAAGGAAGAATACCCCACACCGAAATCATCCACCGCAACACTGAAGCCTAATGTACGGAAAGCAATAACAATCTGCTTCAATTCCCGGAAATCCACATCTGTAGTGGTCTCTGTCAGCTCCAACTCGATGTACTCATGCGATACCTTATACTTGTCTACGATTTCCACCACGCGCTCTACCAAATTCATGTCTCCCAAATGCACGCGGGACAAATTCACAGAAACCCTTACCAGCGTCTTTCCCTCCGCCTGCCACCGGGCCAAATCCCGGCACACGCGTTCTAATATATAAAAGTCCAAATCACAAATCAAATGGCTCTGTTCCAACACCGGAATAAACCGGTACGGCAGAATTATTTCCCCGTCGCGCTTCCAGCGGCAAAGGGCTTCTGCACCGTTTAGACGGTAATTTTTTAACATCACCTTCGGCTGATAATATACCATAAACTCTTCATTTTTCAGTGCATCATCAAATACGCTCTCTACCCATTTCTCATTTTCTACCGACCGCATCAGCGTCTCATCAAAAAACACATACGATACCCGCTGTACATGCTTTGCCATATTCCAGGCCATACCGATACGGTCCATAATCTCTTCTCCGGATTTCTTTTCCGTAATCTCGTAATATCCGGCATGCGTACTGAGTACGGCTCTTTTCTTTTCTTTAAAGCCTACCTCTATGGATGTTCCCATAAGATACTTTATTACAAACGGAAGTCGTTCCTTCCGAAACAGCATCGTAAAGGTATCTCCCTGTACACGGCACACACAACCGTCCTCTCCCAGACCCTTCTGAAGCATCGTAACGAATTTATTTAAAATCTTTGTTCCCGTATCTCTGCCGAACTGATGATTTATCACAGAAAAACGCTTCATATCAAACCGGCAAGCCGCATACTTTTCAATCTCGCCGTCGGCAAGTTTCTCATCCATGTATTTAAAAAAGTAATTCAGACTATACGCATCGATAGAATCCGACCGGAAACTCAGCTTATCTGCCATCTTCTTTAGTTCATGCAAATTGTCCAATGCCTCCGTGTTCTCCGGGGCAACGAGATTTATGGTAGCTTCCAGCTTACTCATAAATTCATTTACTATTTTTGCATAAGAATCGTTCTGCTTCATACTGTCGTTCTCCTTAACTTTCAGTAACTTCCAACTGTGGCAACTCAATTAAAAATACGGTTCCTTCCGTCTCCTTACTGGTAACCGAAATCTTTCCCTGCATCTGTCGTACAAACAAATCCACAATAGACAGAGAGAAGTCCTCACTCTCCTCCCGCTCTTTAAAGTGTAACATTCCTCTGGAGAAATAATCATTAAACACCTTCAAAGTATCTTTCGAAAAAAACTTTCCTCTGTCACACACCCTAATCTCGAGCACATGGGCATAGGAATCTTTTCTGACAGACACCAGAATCTCCATCTTTGCTTCCTTCATGCAATCCTTTTTAAACGTAACGGCATTGGACACCAGTTTCGCCAACATCTGCCCGATACGTCCGCCGTCCCCCAATAAATAGGCCGGCACATCCTCGTCCACACGGTAAGAGAGCTTCACATTCTTTGCTTTCGCTTCCTCTTCTTCCAGTTCCACAACCGCCTGAACTACTTCATGAATCGAATAGACAGCCTCGTAAAGCGCCACATTACCGTCGGAAAATTTCATGTAATCCACGATGTCTCCGATAATGGAATAGGTGGTGGTTCCGTTAGTCAGCATCGTATCAATAACATCCATGACCGTTTCTACACTTCCGTTCTTTACAACCTCCCGCAGTGCCGCAATCCATTCGCTCATATTCTCATGTAAATCGGAACTCAAATCCATCAGGAAATGAGACTGGGATCGTGCCGCGCGCTCCAAATTACGGTATTTATCAATCGACATATAATTCTGATAGGCCATCTCGGACAATACATTTGCCACTATCCCCAAAAACTTCGCAGACTTTTTCAGCTCTTTCTTGCCGATGGTATTCGTACTCTCCATAGCCTGATAATAGCTTTCATATTCGATCCCCAGCTCTTTCGCAGTCTCCTTTAGCGCCTCTTCGTCAATCTTGGAGGAAACACGCACCTGCCCGCCCAAAAAGCATCCGAGCAACTTATCTCCCATCATAATCGGGGATGCAAAATCCGCCAGTCCCGCATGACAAACATATACCACCGGCTCGCCGCTCTCAAGCGCCTTCAAAGCTGCGTTCTTATCACTTTCCATGCAACGCCGAAGCCCCAACTCCGACTGTCTCGTATACTTCATACAAAAGTCCGTAAACGCACTACCCTTTGTAATCGGTTTCCCATCCGCATCCGTCGTCAACGCTGCCATACCGGTATATTTAGAAAACTCATCTTGAATTTTTTGTAATAATTCGACATCTATCAAATCCGTAAGTAATAATTCTGCCATACCTATCCCCTCCGGTGAGCACAATTTCCGTTATACTATTATATATCTTAACACATTTTGACAAATTTGTCCATATTTTTCGTTAATTTTTCTATATTTCCGACTCAAAACTTTTCATTTATTAAAATTTGCAGATATTTACATCTTCATTGTATAAAAAAACACACTGTTGCAAGTGCTTACATTGCAACAGTGCGTCAAACCTATTATTTATCCTTTTTTCTTTTTCTGACACATTCCGCCAGCAAATACTCAATCTGCCCGTTAATAGAGCGGAAATCCTCTTCTGCCCAGGCGGCAAGTTCCTCCCACAGCGTTGAGGAAAGTCTTAGCGGCACTTGCTTCTTTGCCTTTTCTTTTTCCTTTAACGCTTTTTCCTTCTGTCTCACCTCTGCTTCCATGGCGGCAAGGTGCTCTAAACGTTTCTGTAGCGCCTCTTCCCTTTCCTCCGGCGTAAGCATTGTTTCACTCATGAATTAATAAATGGAGCCGCTGTTTACAATCGGCTGGGCATCCTTGTTGCCGCAGAGAACTACGAGAAGATTGCTTACCATGGCTGCCTTTCTCTCCTCATCCAACACTACAATTTCTTCTTCCCCAAGCTGATCGATGGCCATCTTTACCATACTGACCGCCCCTTCCACAATCTTCTGACGGGCTGCAATAATGGCCTCTGCCTGCTGACGCTGAAGCATCGCTGCCGCAATCTCTTCGGAATACGCAAGGTGGGTAATACGCACATCAATAATCTCCAGACCGCCGTCTGCCACTCTGGTCTGCAACTCCTGCTCCATCTGCTCTGCAATCTCGTTACTGCTGCCGCGCAGGGTCTTTTCCGCAGAATCCTCCTCCATGGTATCGTACGGGTAAAGTCTTGCAATATTACGGATGACGGAATCACACTGGGTAGAAAGGAAACGCTCGAAATTTTCTACGTTAAATACAGCTGCCGTCGGGTCTGCCACCTTCCAGATAACATTAGCTCCGATAATAATCGGATTACCGAGTACATCGTTTACCTTCTGGCGCTCGTTATTTAAGGTACGGGTACGAAGAGAAATCTTCTTGCTCGGCATACTTACCGCTACATTGGTTGTACCGGTTCCGTTTGCCACATTTAAGGATGCTCCTGCGTCCACCTTCTGCGGTGCCACCGCACTGCAGAACGGATTCACGTAATAGAAGCCCGGCTCCTTTACGGTACCGTAATACTTACCGAACAGGGTAAATACCATCGCCTGATTCGGCTGAATAATGTGGAATCCACAGGTAAAAATAATCATACCGATTAATCCCAAAATACTTACTACCAACAATGTCACTCCCAGGCCAACCAAGCCGGCTCCGCCGTCGGCGCCTACCGCCAGGAAAATGATTCCGAACACAAACGCCGCAATATCTGCTATCCAACCGAGCAAATCAAGCAACAGATACAAGCCACCGGACTTTACCTTTGCCGCTTTTTCTTCCACAACACTAATCTTATGTTCCATGTTTATACTCCTCCTTGTTTTAGATATTCATGTGATATCTTTTTGATATCATCATAATAGCACTGTTTTTTCATTATGTCAAGGGGATTTTAAAAAAAGAAAGACTTTCGAACTCTCTCCGAAAGTCTTCTATAGGATTTTCATTGATATCCCTGATTCTTCTCATCCTTATTCTGCTGTTTTCTTCCATATCCGGGCCTTCCGAAACTTAATTTTCGCTTTTCTTACCTCTCCATCACTTCTCCATTTAACTCCGCCCGCACCAGCCTGTCCCCATGATAACAAAGCTTCAGAGAGAAAAACGGCTCCCCTTCCGCCAGTAATCGAAAAAACACCTTGTCCCCTTCCCAAAGATTCAACTCGGAAATTCTATTCTTCTTCACCCATTCCAAATCACCCTCGTTACACTCGGAAAGCTCCATATCATCCACTGTCGCAGTAAACAGACACATATACTCCCAATCATCCCAAGACTCACCGTCATAAGTATTCACCGGCTCCCTGAAACAAAAAGTTACAATTCCCCGAAACCGAAGTTCCCTTAAAGTCAGCCCCGTCTCTTCAAACGCCTCCCTGCGGATACACTCCTCCGGACTCTCTCCTTCCTCAAAATGCCCACCGATACCGATCCACTTATCCTTATTCACATCATTTACCTTCTTCACCCGGTGAAGCATCAAATAGGCATCCTCTTTTTCCGCATAACACAAGGTAGTCAGTCGCGCTACATGCTTGTTTTCCATCGTTGTGTACTCCTTTCCTACTATTTTTTCTCATAAATCATACCATAAAGTCACAAAAACTTCAACGAATGTAATATCTCTCCTACTGTAAAGTAACAAAGGCCGTCACCCTATGCGACGGCCCTGCCTCTTACTTTTAATTACTTTACAACAACTTTCTTGTAGTTCTTCTTACCGCGGCGTACAATCATGCCTTCGCCGAAGTCTTCCGGGGTAAACTCCTTCTTAATGTCCGTAATCTTCTCGTCATTTACGGTAACACCGCCCTGCTCGATGGCACGTCTTGCCTCGGAACGGCTCGGATTCAAACCGGACTTTACAAGCACACCGATTAAGTCAATCTTACCGTCGGTGAAATCTTCTGCAGTAAGCTCTGCGGTCGGCATATTCTCTAAGCTTCCGCCACCTGCGAACAACGCCTTTGCACTCTCCTGCGCCTTGGTAGCCTCTTCCTCGCCATGAACCAGCTTTGTAAGCTCAAATGCAAGGATTTCCTTTGCAGTGTTAAGCTGGCTGCCTTCCCAGCCTTCCATCTTCTCGATTTCCTCAAGCGGAAGGAAGGTCAGCATCTTGATGCACTTTAATACATCTGCATCCGCAACATTTCTCCAGTACTGGTAGAACTCGAACGGAGAAGTCTTCTCGGCGTCAAGCCATACCGCACCCTTCTGGGTCTTACCCATCTTCTTACCCTCAGAATTCAGAAGTAAGGTGATAGTCATTGCATATGCATCCTTACCTAACTTTCTTCGGATAAGCTCCGTACCGCCCAGCATATTGGACCACTGGTCATCGCCGCCGAACTGCATGTTACAGCCGTACTTCTGGTACAGTGCTAAGAAGTCGTAGCTCTGCATAATCATGTAGTTAAACTCAAGGAAGCTCAGTCCCTTTTCCATACGCTGCTTGTAGCACTCTGCCGTCAACATACGGTTTACGGAGAAGTGCGGTCCGATGTCACGGAGCACTTCCACATAGTTCAAATCCAGAAGCCAGTCCGCGTTGTTTACAAGGAGTGCCTTACCCTCGGAGAAATCTACGAAACGGCTCATCTGCTTCTTAAAGCACTCTACATTGTGATTGATGGTTTCCTTGGTCATCATCTGACGCATATCGGTACGACCGGACGGGTCACCGATCATTGCGGTACCGCCACCGATTAAGGCAATCGGCTTGTTGCCTGCCATCTGTAAACGCTTCATGAGACAAAGCGCCATGAAGTGACCTACATGGAGACTGTCCGCGGTCGGGTCAAAACCGATATAAAAGGTCGCCTTACCGTTGTTAATCAGTTCCTTAATCTCTTCTTCGTCGGTTAACTGTGCCAGTAAACCTCTGGCTTTCAGTTCGTCAAAAATTGTCATTGTTGCATCCTCCTTTTTCTTTTAAACATAACGAAACCCCCGCCCTTTATGCAAAGGACGAGGGTATAATCTCTCGTGTTACCACCTTTTTTCACATCCGGCTCACACCGGCTGCCTCATCAAGTACAAAGAACAAACCATGTTCTACTATACTCCCGCACGATAACGTGTGCCGAGGCCCAAGCCTCACCTCCGTCGCAGCCTACTCGAATACTTTCGGTACGAAGCTCCAAGACGTATTCGTTACAAGCTTCCCCTGCGCCTCTCATCCACCGGCAACTTTCTGTAGGTTTCCCTTCTAACTACTTGTTCTTTTCATAGCTTATGCCCCGATTATAACGAGTTCGGGAAAATTTGTCAAGTAGAAATTTACCGTATCCCAGGTGAGTCCCTAAAATTCTTTTTAATACTCCGAAATATGCTCCTTTGTCATTGTTACCTTCACATAGACTTCTTCCCCGTCTCTGAGCACACCTACGGTAATCTCATCCCCTTCTCTTGCTTGTAGCATTGCGTCCACAATATGATATTGGCGGGTAATCTCCTGATTCAGAATTCCTCTTTCATCCTCAAAGGAAATGGATTTTAAGATATCGCCGGCCTGAAGCTTTCCTTTCACCAGACTGTTATTCGATACCTCTACCACCTTTACCGTTTCATACAAATGCACATGCCCGGTGGAAGGTTCTGCCTGCATGTAAGACTCGATTGTCTGTACCGTTACCCCCAGCATGCCTCTTTGTACACTTTCGCAGGTCGTACCGAAGCAATGGTCAATCAGATTGTCTGCCACATATATTGCTACCTTGGACGGAATCGCATAGGCGATATTTTCCACCGTGGAATCAATAATCTTTGCATTGACGATTCCCATCAGTTCTCCGGACTCGTTGTAAAGTCCGCCGCCGGAATTTCCCGGATTGACCGGGGTATCCACACGGATTACCCGGAAAGACTGACTCTGTCCCGTAGCAGAGTCGCTCAGAGAAATATGCTCCGAATCTACACTGACTACACCGTAGGACGCGGAGGTGCCGCCTCCTTTGGCATTACCGATGGCTATGGCTGCTTCGCCTACCACGACCAAATCCGAATCCGTCACCGTCACCGCTGCAGCCGCCGAGTTCCGCAAAAGCTCACTACCCTTAATATGTAATACCGCAATATCGTAATATGCCGAACCGCCCACATACTCTGCCGTCATCTTCTGCTCGGCGATCTCACTCCCGTACAAGTATACGGAAATGTCGCGGCTGATTCCGTTATAAGAGTCACTGTCCGCATCATACACCACATGATGATTCGTAATAATAAACGCATCTCCCTTTGCCTTATCCAGCCGGTAAATCACACCGGAACCGGAGGAGGTATAATCCTCACTTACTTTTCCGGTATACCATCCGGACTGCTTCGGCGTGAAATTACAAACAATGCTCACCGCACTCTGCAACCCCTTTGAGGTGGCATAGGCAATATTACTACCCTTGTTGACAATGGTAATACTACCATCCTGTCCGTCTACCCCGTCAATACCGTCTGTGCCGTCTTTTCCATCCGCACCGTCTTTACCGTCGGCTCCGTCCTGTCCGTCGGCACCATCCGCACCGTCTTTACCGTCAGCTCCCACTACCACACCCAGATTCTGCTCCGTACCGTCCGTATAGGAAAGCACCAGTTCTCCGGCATCATTAATATAAGCATCCTCTATGCCGACCGGTTCCGTTTTGGCACAAGCAACCGTAGAAGAAACCAATAAAACTACCAGACCAAGTACCGAAAGCTTCTTAATTCGTTTTCCTACCCTCTTTTGCATTCGAACATCTCCTTCATATCGTTTCTTCCACTCTAACACATTTTTATGTCCTTTTTATGAATTCTACCGTAAAAACTTCTCCCCGCAATACCTTACGCCTCCGAAAAAACCGTCGTCACCGTCATCTCGTCTCCCTGCACTTCCGCGAATACTTCACCACCCATCTTTCGCATTAACTGACGGCATATATACAGTCCCAGACCGCTTCCCTTCTTATGCTCCGCATTTGCCCCCCTCCAGAAGCTTTCAAAAATATGCGGCAATTCATTCTCCGTAAGGGTACACCCGCCGTTTCGCACGGAAATCAAAGTACAATTATCCTCCTCGGCCACTGCAATCTCAATCTTCTCTCCATTTCCGTATTTAATCGCATTTTCCATCAAATTTTGCAGTACTTCCACAGCCCGGTCCTTATCTCCCGCAAGCAACCGGTCGGAATAGTTTCCCATTCGGAATTCTGTTTTTATCAATTCCAGCTTTTCTCCGTAATAGGCACTGATTTCACCCAACAAATCCGATAAATAAAACTCTCCCATATGTAATTCAAAACTCAGGAAATCTTCACTGGAAGCCCGGATAATTTCCGAAACGAATCCTTCGATTTCATCTGCTTTTGCATTAATACTCTCTGCGATTTCCTTCTGTTTTCCCCGTTCCGTGTACAGTCCTTTCGACAGTGCTTTCGCATAAAGCTTTATGGCGGAAAGCGGCGTTTTTATATCATGGGAAAGAGAGAGCAGCAATGTCTTTTTCTCTTTCTGCAAAGAAAGCTCCCGTTCCTTTTGCTGCTCCATGTTTTCTCTTAACATATTTACGCCCCAGACAAAATGTCCGAAAAATCGGGTCTTCTGTTCCGTAAGCGGCATCGTCAAATTCCCTTTGGATAGCTCGTACGGCACGTTCTCCATCTTTGAAAAAGGCTGCAGCACCTTCCGGCGCACATACAAAAGTACAATGCAAAGCAACAGGCTCATAATTACCAACGCTCCGTTTGCCAGCCATAACTGTTCGGATTTGTTTCTTCCGGCATCCCCACGATATTCAAACCGGTATCGTACGCCTTCGATTTCCCGAATCACATAATCGCTGTTGCTTTCAAAGAAGGAAGCTTTCTCACCGGTATCCGCTACAATCGCTGTTACATAATCGCATTCCGAAACATCCGGTAGTATTGCGGACGTCTCCATCTGCCGCACCAGCCGACTGATTTCCACACGGTACGGGCGTCCGCTCTCTTCCTTTTGCCCAAATAAAATATACCCGTTTACCACAACAAATACGGCAACCGCACAAAGTAAAATCATCAAACAGACCCTATCAAATTTTTTCATACGAACTTATACCCCACTCCCCACACCGTCTGTATCCGGGTCGGATGCTTCGGGTCATCTTCAATTTTCTCCCTGAGCCACTTCATATGTACCGTCAGTGTCTGTTGCTCCGAAAAGCTGTCGCTGCCCCAAATTTCACGGAACAGCCAGTCCTTGTTTAATACCTTTCCCTGATTCTCTACCATACATAACAGAAGTTCGAATTCCTTTGCCGTTACGGATATCTCCTTGTCGTCCTTATACACCGTACGACTTTCCCGATTCAACCGCAAATTTCCGGAAGTCACCTCATCCTGCGCATATCTTCGCTTAAAGATCCCTGCGATTTTTGCCAGCATGATATCGATATCATACGGCTTTTCGATATAGTCATCCGCACCCGCCATAAGACCGGTGAGCTTGTCATCCTTCTCCGTTTTCGCACTGACAATCAATATCGGCGTATTACTCTCTTCTCTTATTTTTTGACAAACCGAAAAGCCATCCATCCCCGGCAACATAATATCCAGCACAAGAAGCCTTGCGCCGTACCGTTGGTACAGCAACAAGGCCTTCTCTCCGCTTTCTGCAACGGATACTGTGTAGTTTTCCGCTCTCAGGAAATCACACAACAAATCCGCCAGTTCTTTATTGTCTTCCACAATTAAAATATCAATCATGTATCCTCCGTTACCAGCCCATCTCCATAAGCCAGTTATTTAGGCTTCGCTCTCTGTCTCTTAATTCGGACACCTGCTTCACTCTGTCTAAATTATACTCTCCCTTAATGGTTCCGTCAACGATATAAAGAACTCGGCTGCATCGTGCTGCCACCTTTACATCATGGGTTACCAGCATAATCGTGGTTCCTTCTTCGTTTAACTTTGTCAGTTCCTCCATTACCTCGTCGGAGGAGGTACGGTTTAAGGCTCCCGTCGGTTCGTCCGCAAAAATCATCTTCGGTTTGTTTATCATACTTCTGCAAATGCAGGCCCGCTGCAACTGACCGCCGGATACCTCATTGATGTCATTATCCGCCACCTCTATAATACCCAGCTTTCGCATCAGCTCCTGTCCTCTTGCCACGGTTTCCTTCCTGCTTTCGGAACGCTTCTTCGACTGACACGCCGGAAGAATAATATTATCCAGCACCGTCAGATTCTTTAACATATACATCTGCTGGAAAATAAATCCCATTTCATTAAGACGAAGTTCCGCCAGCTCCTTATCGTTTAACTTTTCCATATTCTTTCCGTCAAACAGTACCTCTCCCGCCGTCATCCGGTCCATACCGGATACCGTATATAAAAGCGTAGACTTACCGGAACCGGACGGTCCCATAACCGCTACCATCTCGCCTTCCGAAACAGTCAAATTCACATTTTTCAGTACATTATTTTGACGTTTATTTACAATATAAGTTTTGCAAAGATTCTTTGCTTCCAAAACTGATTTCATATCAGATTCCCCTTTCTCTATTCCAACCCTGCCACATCGGCAGCCTTGATCTTTTTGGTGTACAGTACAGTCAAAAATGCCGTTACCATCGTAGTTCCCAGAACAACAAGCGGTAACACCACATATACTTCTGCCGGATTTATGGCGTAATCCACTGCAACTTCCATTCCCATCATCCGGAAAATTGGATCAATGCAAAGCCATAAGAACGGTCGTAACAGAAGCTCGGCAAAAAGCACTGCCACTACTCCCACAAGAGCAAAGCGTGCCACGTGATAACCGTAAATCTTTCCATTTTTCAGTCCCATCGCTTTCATCAGTGCAATCTCTCTCGTCTCCTTTGCAATAAAGGAACGTTCCAGCAGTACAGTCACCAATGCTACCAATACGATGGTTAAGCCCGTCATCAGTCCCTTTATGGCATTCATCGTGTCTGCTACACTTACCGCTTCCTTCACCCATTCTTCGACAAGGATTACTTCGCCGTACTTATCAAAAAATGTGTTGATTTTCTCTATCCGCTCCTTAACCTCTTTCTTACCTGGGTTATCTGTGAAAATAATCTGTCCGGACATTCCGCCCGACACCTGAATATAATCTATATTTTCATCCTCATGGAAACGTACCCCATACCCGCGATTATTCATAGTTTGATACAATGCGGTAATGAGATACTCCCGTTCCCCTTCCATGCTGACAATCACTATCGTATCCCCGATATCCGCACCTATGGATTCTGCCGCCAGCCTTGTCATGGCAATTTCTCCCGGTGCCTCCGGTGCGGTTCCTTCAATCCGGGCAAATTGGTCTATCTTTGCTCCCGTTGCCTGAAAGCATTGTATCTGAGCCTCTTTCTCTCCGTTCCTTACCGTAAGCGGTATCATCAAATCCTGTACACAGGTAGCAGGCATTCCGTGCTCCGAAAGTGTTTCTTCCATCTCTGCCAAATAGTCTTTTAATACCGTGCGCCCATCCTCTGCCATAAAGGTCATTACATCTCCACCGTTGATACCAACCATAGCGTGACATTCCACCATATCAAAGGCAGGCAACAACTT
>SVEN01000001.1:0-2454 GCA_015057365.1 Lachnospiraceae bacterium
TATGCCGATTAACCCTATTGTTGCATACCGTATCCGTTTTTTAAACATCCCCATCCTCCATCTTCCGGATAAATTCCGCAGCTCTGCCTTCGTTGTAGTTCAGCTTTTTCTTAAGCCATGTCACTACATCCGTATGATTATCTTCCATTTCATCGATTCCCACATCCGCCACAATATCAAACTTATCCACCAAGAGCACCCGGTTAATAATAGACTCCACCTCTTCCACCAGATGAGTGGAAATAATTAACGTTTCATCCTCCCCCAGGACTCCCAGCAGTAGCTTATAAAAATCCTTTCTGTGGAACAGATCGTTATTGGCAAAGGGCTCATCTAACAGAATATAATCTCCTCCCTGACATAAAGCAAATACGGTCTCTACCTGATTCTGCTCACCTACGGACAATTCCTTCAGTTTCCACTTATTCGGAATCTGAAAATATTCCGTCAGAAGCTTAAACCGTTCCTTACGGAACTTCGGAAAATTCATCTCGTAAAATTCTCTCTGCTCCTCCACCGTAAACTCACCAAAAAAGGTATGTTCACAGCTTCCGAAGGCAAAACGGTCCAAATTTTTATACCCAATCGTCTCCCCGTCAAGCGTAATCTCATGAATCGGGTGTTCCTTCATTCCCAGAATGTCCTTCATAAGGGTTGTCTTACCGGCACCGTTTTGTCCCAAAAGCGCTATAATTTCTCCCCGACCGATGCTTACCTCCGGTAAAAATGTCTCGTTCTGTATCGGAAAGGAACGCTTAAAACTCTTTATCTTTAACATCTCATGACCCCCTTGTTCTCTTCTATATCTTTTTATAAACATGTCTCATAAGAAATAACATCATAACCGCTATCAAGCCAACAAGTACACACAAAAGCATCCATATCTTCGTAAAACTTACAACTTCCGTAAACAGAAGCACACTCATTGCCACTCCTGCAATCGCCGCAAAAAATCCGGCCAAATCCTTCCGTATCCTTCGTAAAGTAAAGCTGAATAACAATACCGACACCCCGAACAAGACAATGTACAGACAAAGTTCTCCCAACGCCCGGAACGGAATCACCTCAAAAACATCCTTCTTTTCCTCCGCATGTATATCCTCCGTTATTTCGGTATAATACCCGATACACCGAACAAGCCACATACTCCCCCAGTATCCCACATAAATGACTCCCGGCAAAAGCACGGTTCCCAGCTTTGTTCTCATATACTTGGCCCGGTAGTCCGGGATCCGGCGCAACGTCACATCCCAGTTCTCCGAAAAACTTTCCCTGTGAACCGATATAACTGCAAGAAACAGCATCGTCGCCATCATACAAAGAACTCCCAGGTAGTAATGCTTTGCAGGCTGAACAATATCGTTATAAGACGTAATTTCCATCATCCAAGCCGTCAGATTTACCAGCACTACCGTAAACCGGAAACGCTTTACTGCCTTTTTCTTAAACCAGCTATGGCGCAAATTCTGTTCTGTCATCCTTCAGTCTCCTTACATGTAAATATACATACTTTCCGCAATGCCATAATCCCCGGACTGCCATAAATACGATACTTCCGATTATTCCTCCTTTGGACGGTCCGAGTGCAAAATACACAATGGCCAAGAAAAGAAACGGAATCTCCATTCCGTAAAACATATCCAGTTTTCTGCGTATCTTAACCACCAACGTCGACATGACCGCACACGCCAGAATCACAACCGCCGCAGCCGGTAATGCCCACAGCTTTAAGAACGGATACAGCCGGTACAAATGGGTAAACCGATAAAACACCGCATGCATCTCCGCTCCGCCCAGTGCATGAGACGGCAAAAGTAAATTGTCAAGCACCAGAAGCATACACAGTATCAAAAAGTTGATCAGATAACTTGTAACCGTAATCAGGAAGGAATATTCGAACCGGATCAGTGCCTTTGTTTCCTCAAACAACAATACCCGCTTCATTCCCAGTTCATTACGCTCCTGCTTTAAGAATCCTCTGCCCACAATCACCTGGGAGCCAATTACAAGAACAAAGAACATTAACGTAATCGGCAATGCGCTCATCTGGTCCGCAAACCACATCACGCCGTCCCTCGGCTTAACATTTACAAACAGGTTATACAAAAACAAGCCCGTCATCACCGCAAGCACGCCACCGTAAAGCAACACCAGCGGTGTTAACGTATACTTTAACTGCAAGCCCCAGAAGGCTTTTCGTCTGTTCTTTTCCGTTTTCTTTTCTGTTTCCATAAGCCCTCTACCCAAGCTTCCTTTCTATTTCTTAATAAACAACATCCTTATCCAGCTCAAACTCATAGTTCAGCCAAACCGTTTCATCGATTCTCTCCACCTCGGTTCCGCCGTTCGGAATCCCTTCTCCGAAGAAATGAATCTCTGTCTTTCCGTTCTCACCGCGAATCGTCACATTGAGTGTACGCTCTTTATCCTCACTATAATTTTGGTGAATCTCAA
>SVEN01000001.1:2554-141614 GCA_015057365.1 Lachnospiraceae bacterium
TCCCCTTCTACATAAACATCCGCATCATGGCGGACCGTTCCCTGTGCCGTTACGGATTCACTGCCCCGATACTCCCAAATACCGTCCCAATCGCTTATTTCATAGGCATATAGCATCTGCTCCGGTTGCTTTACATGAAATACCGCCAACCGGCTCTTGTCCTGCGTATTGATTCGAAGGGTGAGCTGACCGCCGTCTATGCTGCAGCCCCAATTCCCAATTTTTCCTACCCCCTCCCATACTACCGCTTTCTTCATCGTGGCTGCCTCTTCATCGTACAAAAAAGCCACCACATTTTCTTTCTGGGTTCCGATTACGGCAATCACATTCTCTTCGGGAACCTCAAATACACCTCTTCCCCGAAACCCATCCAATAGTGCATCCTTCGGATATCGGTATTCCGTTTTCCCGTCCGCACTGAAGACATATTCGTCCGCTGTATTTTCCCAATAAGAGTAATTTCTGTATGGCCAGTTGTACAGTTCCGTGCTTCCGCATCCTTCCCTGTCAAACACCTCCGTGGCAGTTGCCTGCCCCTCCGCAAAGGTTACACTCTGCATCCGAGTTCCGAGAATTGTGTCAAATGCATTCGTAAACGCTGTATCATACGTTCTGTGATGTACCATAAACTCCGTTTCTACGGTAAATCCATCCAGTACACTAGGGTCGCCCTCACCGGTCACTTTCACCGTCTTTGGTGTCCTATCTTCGGCAAATAGTAGAAACACGATACAGCCTATCGTAAGCAGCACAAGGAGAAAAAATGTCACCAGTGCCAGATTTACGCTTCGTTTCATCCTTTGGCACCTCCGTTCCCGTCATCTGCTTCATGCGGTTCTCCCTTGATGTATAGGGTTCTCCCTGTTACGATTACATAGATAACAACAAAGGCAAAGACCGTTCCGAAAACAAACAAGTTTATCATATCCGGTATATAGGATATTAAAAGAAAAAGTAATACCACCCCCACCGGAAAAATGCCCCTTATCCATGAATCATATCGAAACACTATGGCCACCCATACCGATATCTGTGATATACCCGCCACACACACTATGAGAAGCAACACTGCCCATGGGTTCATCACCGGATAGAACAAATATAAATGACGAAAGCGATAAAACACCGGGTAAAGTTCGGTTATTCCGTACGCAGACTCCGGATACATCAGTCTGTCTGCAAAAAACAACAGAAAGATGCTGATAAAATGTATCAGAAAAGCAGCTACGGTTACAAGCAACGAATATCCGAACCGGATGTTCCAAACCGCACGAGGCTCCACTAACAGCTTCGCCATGGCCAGTCTGTTTTTCTCCTGTTTCGCATATGCGACCGATAAAATCCCCTGCGCGCCCAACACCAATACCGGAAACGACAAATACACCGGTATCCCCTGCAAATGTTCAAACAACGTCATCTCTGCCCCCACCGTTTTGAACTTTACATTCGCCTGAATAAAATACCATCCTACCATTCCTGCGAGAACCACTGTATACAACACCAGCAGACGTATGTAACTATACTTAATCTGAACGCCCCAAAACGCCCGTTTATATCTCTTCTCCATACTCCCTCCTTACCAGTTCTCCCTAACCAACGCCATGGCCTCCTCTACGGTAAGCCCCATCTTCTTTACCTCTTCGATATACTTCTCCGCTTCCACCGCCAACAATTCCTTCCGGTACTTATCTACCAGACTTTCATCAAACCGTAACAAGCTCTTGGAGCCTGCAAAGGAAACCAGTATCCCTTCCTCTTCCATCAGACGATACGCCTTCTGAATCGTGTTTGGATTAACCTCCAACACAGCGGATAACACACGTCTGGAAGGCAGCTCGTCACCATCCCGTACCTGCCGGTTAACCATCTTGATTTTCACAAACCGAACGATTTGCATATAGATGGGACTCTCTTCATTCAGTTTTAATTCCGAAAAATCCACCACCATGGGACTCACCTGCCTTTCCTTGCGTTTTGTTTTATATTTATGTCTTTGACTCTCTTTCTTCGTCTTCCAAACCGTATCACTCGTGTAATACAGTTTATAACCGTATTATAGCAGTAATACAGTTGGGTGTCAATCATAATTTTTAAAGCACAAAAAGGGACCTCTTTTCAGAGATCCCTTCGCGTCAACTATTTTCACTTATCACATTGTACATCCGATAATCCGCAAACCTAGCCCATCACAACCACAATGTCATTGACATCCGCAAGCTTCGCTGCCGGAACATAGTTGCCGTCAAGCACTTCACCGTTTAAGGTAAGCTTTGCAACGCCGCTTTCCACATGTGCGGAGTTGTCGATGGTAATGTTAAGCTTCTTACCGCGGAAGTTCTTTTCAATCTTAAAGCCATCCCAAGCGGACGGAATAGACGGTGCAATGAAAAGTCCGTCAAAGTCCGGACGCATACCGCAGATACCTTCCACACATCCGACCATAACGGTGGATGCGGTACCGGTAAGCCAATGTACGTGGGAACGCCCTTCATACGGGGATGCCTTACTCTCGGTGAACTGACCGTGTACGTACGGCTCGGACACACGAATCTCTGCCTTGTCGTTCATTGCAATCGGAGAAGTCTCCATAAAGTACTGGAACGCACGATTTCCGTGGCCCAGCAGGGACTCCGCAAGGATTAACCAACCCTGGGACTGGGAGAAGATACCACCGTTCTCCTTAACGTCAAGGTTAAATACCTTCATAAGAGCACCGTCAAAGTAGTGCTTCTTGTACGGCGGATCCAAAAGCTTTGCACCGTACGGTGTATTTAAAATGTTGTAAACGCTGTTCATTGCGGTCTCGGCGCGCTCGCCCTCCGCAAACTTGGAAATAACGCTCCAGCTCTGCGGATTCAACCACATATTTGCCTCCGGGTCCTTCTTGGCACCGACAATCACGCCGTTATCGCGGATACCGCGGATAAATCTGTCCTCATCCCAGCACTTTTCAAGAGAAGCGGAAAGCTTTGCCTGTACCTCGTCAAGGTATGCCACATATGCGGTGTCCCCCTTGTACTCAGCCATCTTACGAAGCTCGGTCATGGCATAATACAGCTGGAATGCCACGAAGGTGGACTCTCCCTTTGCACCGAGACGCAAGCAGTCGTTCCAGTCTGCGTGCAAACCTGCCGGCATATCGTGGTCACCGAGACGCTCCATGGAGAACTTGATTGCTCTCTTTAAGTGCTCGTACACCGTATCCTCGCCGCCGTTTGCATACACGATAACCTCGTCAAGGAATGCCACATTGCCGCTCTCTCCGATGTACTTCACAACAGTCGGGAACAACCAGAGGGCATCATCCGCACGATAGGACGGATGTCCGGTCTCTTTTACATACTCCGGATCGTCCGGAGTATTCTCATGGCCCGCATTGTGATCGAACTTAACAAGCGGAAGTCCGCCGCCGTTGTCCACCTGTGCGGAAAGCATGAAGCGAATCTTCTCTGCCGCCATCTCCGGATCCAAGTGAATAATACCCTGAATATCCTGCACGGTATCACGATAACCGTAACCGTTTCTGAGACCGCAGTAAATGAGAGAAGCTGCTCTGGACCAGATAAAGGTAATGAAACACTGATATGCATTCCAAACGTTAAGCATGTTGTTGAACTCCATGGACGGAGTCTCCACCTTGAAATTGGAAAGCTGACCGTGCCAGTAGTTCTTTAACTGAGAAACTTCCTCGTCTACCTTACCGGCCTTCTTATACTCTGCCATAATCTCCGTTGCCTGTGCGTTGTTCTTACGGCCGAGAAGATAAATCAGCTCCTTGGTCTCGCCCGGCTTTAATACGAAATCAGACTGGAGTGCACCACAGCAGTTGCTACAATAGTTTAACTCGTTGTCACACTTACCGCGCTCTACCGCAATCGGATTGGAGTAGGTTCTGTACGGCCCGATAAAGCTGCTTAATCCACCGTTATACGCGGAAACCTCCGCACCTACCAAACCGAAGAAACGCTCCATGTAGTTGGAACCGGTCTCATCACAGCCGTTATGCTCGTTGATGTGCTGTACAATCTTATCTCCCTCAAAGCTGGTACGGGTAATAAACAGGGTGTACTGAAGATTTACCTGATCCTGCTCGTAGTTACATTCATTAGTAAACTCCACAAAACCGAAGGAAGAAAGATTTCTGTCCCTGTCGCTGTTATTCGTAATCTTCGTACGCCATACCTCATAGGTCTTACCGTACGGAACGTAGTAAGTCGTCTCGGTCTTGATATCTAAGTATTCGGCGGAAATCACCGTATAAGCGGTACCGTGACGGCACTCGCTCTTGTATGTATCAAGCGGCTTTCCTACCGGCTGCCAGGAAGCGGACCAGTAATCCTTCGCATCGTTATCTCTGATATAAATGTATCTTCCCGGAAGCGCCATATCGGAATTGAAGCGATAACGGGTAATACGCCCGTTTGCACCGGACTTCACAAAGCTGTAACCTGCCGCATTGTTGGAAATAATTGCACCGTACTCCGGGTCTCCCAAATAGTTTGCCCACGGTGCCGGGGTATCCGGACGGGTAATCACATACTCTTTGTTTTCCAAATCAAAATAACCGTACTGCATGTTAATACTCCTTTCAAGTATCTTAAATTTTGTAAAATTCATTCCTCTCACAGCTTCAAAAACCCATCTAAATTTTATCACAACTCCAACAATTTGTCTAACTTTTTTTCTATGACAAAGAAAGCAAAAAATTGTACAAACCTATTATATGATAAGTTTTTCACATTGACAGCAATATGTTTCGATGTTACACTAAACGTAAGTAAATCCTCATAAAATAAGGAGCTGACAGCATGCAGTTATTTGAAGTTACCGACACCTTAAATCAGCCTTACGAAGTATATCTTTCCGATACGAAATCCTTTCCGCTCCACTGGCATTATTACAGCGAAATCCTTTTCATAAAGCGCGGTTCCATCCGCATTACCTGTAACGAAAAAAGTCATGTGTTACAAGAGGGCGATTTGTGCTACTTCTATCCGCTCCAGCTTCATGAAATTTCCCCTACCGGCGATGAAACAGTGGAATATACAATTGTGAAATTCGATTTCCATACGCTGACTCTCCCACCGGCTCATCAGGCAAAGCTTTACGACTATTTTATTCACCGGACTCCAGCGGACGATTTTTGTATTCTGATTCCCAAAGACGACTTGTCGCCGGAACCGATGACCACCTATATGGACCATATTCTCAACACACAACAAAACAAGGATGACTTCTATTCTCTTCAAATGCAGGCGGATCTGTACAGTATCCTGATTGAAATCGCAAAGAAATCAAAAAAAGAAGTCGGTTCCGCCACGAGACGCCGTAACGATACCGACTTTACCTTTCATCATATTTTGGAATACATTGACACCCACTCCGGAGAACCGTTGGAAATCCAGGATTTGGCCACCATGTGCCATATGAGCTACTCTCACTTTGCCAAGCTGTTCCGGGAGCATTACGGCCGTTCCTGCAAAGAATACATCACCTACATCCGCCTGGTAAAAGCCCAGGATCTACTGCTTCACACGGACTATGACATCAACTATATTGCACTGGAAACCGGATTCTTTGACTGCAGTCACTTTATCCGCACCTACAAAAAATGGAAAGGCATTACCCCGAAACAGGAACGGATGCTGACATAGGCATACGCGGCGGATTCTTCCGAGAGGTCTCTACACCGCCGTTGAGCGGGACTCTACTCATTCTTTGCCGGCACAACACTCCGTCAAACTTCCTTCAAGCACGGCTAAGCCACCATACTGTTTCCTTATAAATTCTACAATATAAACAAGCACAGGCACACTGCTGCTACAACTTCCAGCACCAAAATCATCGGCACGGTGATGTAAAATTTCGGCTTCTTGGTTTTATGATGAAATCCATACATCCCCGCAAGGGCACCGAGTACCCCAAATACCGCGGCCCCGATTAAGGTTGCCTCCGGAATTCTCCATTTCTTATGCTTTGCCTTGTACTTATCGATACCGTACATGAAAAATACAACAATATTAATCATTACATACGCCAAAATCAGCCATTTTTCCATATATAAAATCCCCTTTTCGTTTGTACTTTCTGTTTTCGCAAAATAGAAGCGCAGTCTTTCTTTTATTGCCGGTACGCTCATTGTCCTCGCGGATATTGTACCATCTTCCTTCCGGTTTGGCAACGAAGAATTTTATCATCTTTTTATTGTTTTACCGCGTACTTTGTGATAAAATCAAAGTAAGAAAACAAAAATAATCATACACATAAATCATACGAAAGGAGGCTTGCCATGCTTTCACCGATCGGAAACAGTTACGGATATTACACATCCAGCCCTTATGCCACCGGACATACCGCGGCTGCGGCTCACACTGCCCTTATAAACAGCAATCATGACGCCTCCTTGGAAGTACAGGCTGTCACCGATGTGCCTGAGGTCTTTTCCAATGAAGAAACCGAGCGCGTGGAACGTACTCCTGCCCAGCTGACACAGGACCGTTTGGATGCTTATGAACGGATGAATTCTTTAAATCCTCGAAATGCAGAGCACTTAAACGCGCCACTGGAATTCATGACAAAGAAGCCTTTCGAGCCGACCGACGCCTACTCCTCCAAGCCAAAGCAAGCCATTGACTTCACGGTACAGGATACGGTAGTTGACAATCTAAAACGGCCGAATTTCTTCCATCGTACAAACAGTTTAAGAAACGGATATGAAGCTCATTTGAATTCCTACAACACTTATACGAACAATAACAGAGGGTTCTACGCAATGGCGTAGAGCCCTCTTGACATTCTGTCTTTTTAGTTGTTTCTCTGTGCCGCCAATACGCAATCAATGGCCAGCACCACCGCTAACGCCACGATTTCATCCTCCGGGCTTTCGATATCCAGTTCATAACAATCGCCCCAGGTAAACCACTCCTTGCTAAGACGTACAATCGTTCTTCCGCTTTTTTTTATCTCATAGTCATGGTCCCAAAAATCACCGTCGATTTCCCAGCCCAGACCGTCAATCCGATACCTCGGCTTTAAGAAAGTGAATTCTTTTACAATTTCCGCAATGTCCTGTCCGCCGATAGATACAATAAACTTCGGTAAAAAGGTAAACAATTCCTGACGGACAAAAGCTGCTTCCCGACGAACATGGTCATACACATGCAGTTTCTTTCCCCAAGAAAATAATTCCCCTTCCACAAAATAGCGTTCCTCACCGGCTTCATTATAAACAGAGAACTTATCGTTCCAGGAAAAAATCTTTTGTTTGATGTAAAGCTTCATACTACAATCCCCCTAAAAATTCATATTAACCTCATTCTAAAGAATGAACCGTCGATACCCGATTTCATCTACTTTCTCTTCCGCGCTTTCCAGTAGGCTTTATCCGCCTCTGTCACCCGGTAGGACTCACACATCTTCTGAATGGCCTTATTGAACGTCCAGTCCTGCAGTTTGTTATCCGAAAGATAGGCCGCCGTCTCCTTCGGAAATTTCGCATAGGCCGTAGCCACGCACCATGCAACACCCATCTTCGTGTAATACCCGTCATACTGCAGGATATCCATACTCGCCAGTACCTTATCAATATACTCCGGCACAAGAAAATGACTCATCAAAAGCACCGCAACCACACGTTGGGAAAACTCTTCTTCTTTCTTTGCATAATCCATAAGCCATGAAAATACTCGCTCCGGGTACTTTCTCGCAATAGAAAAGTTCTGACAAAAACTATCGTTTACCGACCAGTCGCAAATCTTCGGAACAAACCGGGCCGCATAAGAAAGAATCGTCTCGATATCATCCTTTGCATAGCCTAAAACATAAGCCTGCAGGGTTTCATACTCAAAATACGTATCCGGACATTCCTCTAAAAATCCCCTATAATCCGTCTTTGCGATTTCCTTTGCAATTTTTCGAAGCTCCGGCAAACGTACGCCCAACATGGGCTTACAATTAGGGGTAAGACCTTCGCTGAACTTTGCTTGATGTTCACTGGCCAGTTCCCGTAAGCGCTGCTCCAGTTCCGTTCTCCATTCCATGCCCGTGTACTTCCTTTCTTTTCATTGACACTCCTCAAATATCCCGTCAAAAAATGTTGTCCTACGTAACAATTTTCTGAATCCATATACCGCTCTTAATCATAATCGCTCCGATAATACACTTTCCGATTTCAATAAACTGACAGCAGAAAAACAGCGGAACAATCGGAAGGGAAGTAAAGCGACTTAATACAAAGGCCAGCGGCACTACCAAAAACCACACATAACAGCTGTCAAATAAGATTGTGATAAATGTCTTTCCGCCGGAACGCAGGGTAAAATACGCCGCATTTGCATAAGCTCCGATCGGCATACAACAGGCCGCAATCCGCATAAAGCTGGTGGCCATGGCATGACTGTTTGCTCCTACCTCCTTATAAATCAACGGGAAGAACGGAGACAACGCGAACAACGCTGTCGCAAACAAAAGACAACTTACAACAGAAAACGCGATGAGCTTCCGGTCCGCATCCACTGCTTCGTCCGTCTTTCCGGCACCCAGCATCTGCCCGATAATGATACCGATAGCACTGCCCATAGCAATAAAGGATACATTAAATACATTGGAAATCGTAGAAGAAATATTCACCGCCGATACCACATCAAACCCTCTTACGGAATAACACTGATTCAACACCGCCATTCCGCCGGCCCATAAAGTCTCGTTTAACAAAAGCGGAATTCCTTTCTGTAAAATTCCCTTTACTAAAGTCCCCGGTACCTTAAAGCTCCTATAGGCTCCCACAATAAAGGCATGTTTTATCTTGTTCCTGTGAGTCGCAACAATAACAATTGCTGCTTCCACAAAACGGGAAATCACCGTTGCGATTGCTGCTCCCGCCGCTCCCATGGCAGGGAACCCCAACAAACCGAAAATCAATACCGCATTCAAGCCCAAATTAATTAATACTGCCGCAATACCGGCTACCATCGGCAAAATCGTTTCTCCGGTTTCGCGAAGGGTGGACGCATAACACTGACAAACGTAGAACGGAATAAAGCCCACCAGCATAATCAGCAAATATTGCTTTGCATAACCGAAGCAGGCCTCAATCTGCGTAATATCGCCCTCCCCCTGCAAATACTGACGAATCAGCACATCTCCGAACCCAAGGAAAATCAGAATTCCCAAGGTCGTCAATAATCCGCAGCTAAGAAGCTTAAAACGAAAGGTGTCCCGAACACCCTTTGTATCACCGCTTCCGTAAAACTGTGCACCAAAAATACCGGCACCGGATACCGCACCGAAAATCATCAGGTTAAACACAAAAATCAACTGATTCACGATGGAAACGCCGCTCATCTGCTCGGCACTTACATTGCCCACCATAATATTATCAAGCATACTGACAAAGTTAGAGATGCCGTTCTGAATCATAATCGGCACCGCAATTCCCAGTGTCATCCGGTAAAAAGCTTTGTCGCCCACATACCGTTTCTTTAATTTCTGTAACATCTTCTTACTCCTTTAGATTTCACGTAACACTACACGTCGAGACTATCCTTTTTCACACTAACGCACCAAATGCTCCCATGTAGCAAAACAGGGCCGCATACATCCTGTCGCAGCCCCGGCTCTCTTATTCATTTCTCTTACTCGTTTTCTTCCGCGGTTGCCGCATTCTTTCTCTTGCGAAGAAAAATCCCAAGCAAAATCGCACCAAAGGCTACTGCACCCAATACAATAAATTTTAATCCATAGGTCATTAACGCTCCTAAAAATTCCATACTACATACCGCCTTTCTGCTGTTTTAAACTATCTGCGATGGGCAAGCTCCGTCATGACATCGTCCCAATTCAAGTTACATTCTACCATAAGTACCGACAAATGATACAGGAAATCCGCAATTTCGTACTTTAACTCTTCCGCTTCCGGATTCTTTGCCGCAATAACAATCTCCGTTGCCTCTTCACCGCACTTCTTTAAAATCTTATCGATACCTTTCTCAAACAGGTAGTTGGTATAAGAACCTTCCTTCGGATGATTTTTTCTATCTACAATCGTAGAATAAAGATCTTCCAACACTTCCTGCGGAGACAATGCCTCCTGAGTCCCCTCTACCAAATCGGTGTAGAAGCAGCTGGTGTGACCCGTATGACATGCCGGCCCGATCGGATATACCTTCGCTAAAATCGTATCCTTATCGCAATCGATGGAAAGGGATTTCACATACTGATAATTGCCGGAAGTATCGCCCTTTAACCAAAGCTCCTGACGACTGCGGGAATAATAGGTCATACGACCATCCTCGATCGTCTTGTTATAAGACTCCTCATTCATATAGGCAAGCATCAATACTTCATTGGTACGATAATCCTGTACCACTACCGGCACCAGTCCGTTGGCATCCTTCTTAAACTCGGAAAACGGCATAGAGCTCTCCAGATGGTACATATCGATACCGCTCACCGTAAGATTTTCTTTTACTCTGCGGATATCCTTATTCTTATAATAGTTCGTAGCCAAAATTGATACCCCCTCCGTACCGAGAATATCCTCTACGGAGTTACGTACCAGACTGTCACGAATCATCACCGGAACGGTAAGCGTCTTTAAATATGCTGTCAGGCACGGACCTAAGGTCACATGCTTAAACATGATACCGCCGGCACCGAGACCACAGGCCTTAGCCACTCTGGCGGAAAGTGCAGCAACGCCCTCTTCGCTGTCTGCCTTGGACGCATTTAACTCCACATAAATCTTCTCACTGCCGAATCGATCCACAGACTCTTTAATAACGCTCCAGTCCTCCAGACCGTCTGCCGGAATCACCACTGCGGATGCGCCGGTATAAAAGGCCTTTTTCACATCCTCAAAACGAGCCACGTGACAGCCCACAAAATAATCCAGTGCCAAATCCTCGGTGACACGCTTAATCATATGGAAAAACTCTTCCTTGTAGGTATCCTCCGCAATATAGCTGTAAAGGAACAGACCATCCGCACCGTTTAAGAAATAACGATTCACGGCTTCTGCCACATTCTCTTCGAACTCACTCTCCGTATTGATATAAGCAAATAATTTCTTTCGCATGCTTTCTCCTTTCGGTTGTCGTATCTCATACGTCACATTCTGCGACTGTTTCAGACTGACATTTCTCCGTTTCTTTTTTCGGCAGCTTAGCGCTCGAAGCGTTCTACCGCTTCCGCAAGATTGATTCTCTTTTCATAAATTGCCTTGCCGATGATGGCTCCCGCACAACCGATTTCATCAAGGCGTACCAAATCCTCCATACAAGAAACGCCGCCGGAGGCAATAATCTCCATGCCAGTCTCCTTTATCATCTCTTCCGTACGCTCGAAATTCGGACCGGTCAGCATACCGTCTCTTGCGATGTCGGTATAAATCACAGTCGTTGCACCAAGCTTCTTCATTTCAAGAGCAAACGCTACCGCAGAACGGTCGCTGACCGTCTCCCAGCCTTCAATGGCTACCATACCGTCCTTGGCATCGATTCCGATAACCACGCGGTCGGCACCGAACTCCTCAATGGCCTCTTTAATAAACTGCGGCTCTTTTACTGCCTTCGTACCTATAATAACACGATTCAGTCCTAAATTCAACTTCGACTTGATATCCTCCATGGTACGAATACCGCCACCGATTTCCGTACCGATGGAAACGTTCTTTACGATTTCGGAAATAGCTTCTGCATTTGCGGTATATCCTGCCAAAGCGCCGTCTAAATCCACGATGTGGATAAAGGACGCTCCTGCCGCCTCAAACTCCTTTGCTACGGTATAGGGCTTTTCCGCATACACATTTACATCGGAAAATACGCCCTGACAAAGTCTGACACATTGTCCGTTTTTAATATCGATTGCCGGATATAATTTCATTCCTGTTTCTCCTTCTTATCGGTTGCCTGCATTGCACAGGCGCCGGTTCTGTTTTGTATTCAATCTATGTGATTTATATAGCGCTTCTTGGCCACCTTTAAGCTTACAACGTCCCCTTGGTAGACAAAGTCCCCGTCAACCTCGGCTCCGCCATGGTCGCCTCATCCAGCGCCTTAGCAAATGCCTTATAGGCTGCCTCAATCAAGTGATGATTGTTGCTGCCGTCCATCTGCTTGATGTGCAGATTCATACCTGCTGCGTAGGACACCGCATAGAAAAACTCTTTTACCATCTCCGTGTCATAATAACCCACACGCTCTGCGGTAAAAGTCATATCAAAATTCAAATACGGTCTGCCGGACAAATCGATGGCACAAAGCACCAAGGTTTCATCCATAGGAAGCAGAGAGGAACCGTAACGCTTAATTCCCTCCTTATTTCCTACCGCTTCTTTGATAGCCTGACCTAACACAATACCGGTATCCTCGATGGTGTGGTGACAATCCACATACAAATCACCCTTTACGGACAAGGTCAAATCAAAGAACCCATGTCTCGCAAAGCTGTTTAACATGTGGTCTAAGAAACCGACACCGGTGTCCACCTTAGCGATACCGGTACCATCCAAATTCAGTTCGCAAACAATCTGCGTTTCTTTTGTGTTACGCTCTACCTTTGCAGTTCTCATAACCTTCTCCTTTCATCGTTCGCGCACGCCCATTCTTCCCGACAGGGAAGTTATTCAAACCGGTTCATTGTTTCTCGCCGGTTGATTTTACATGGCGCAACGCTCCGTCAAACTTCCTCTAAGTGTTGCTAAGCCTCTCGGGTGTAACCTCGAGCCTAAGCACCACTAAGAGGTGATTTCGACTGCGCTAAAAACGCGGTCCTTCGGACAAATGATAAAATCAACCGGCGGAAAACATCCGAACCGTTCGATATCACCTTCAAATGTCGGGAAGAATCCGCCACACCCGAGCCGTGCGCGGAACCCTTCAGTTCCTACTTAATTTTACTTAAAAAACCTCGTTTTAAATACCTCCAACAAGTTTCCCACAGAACATACACCCTTCGGAACTTCCCTGTTTCTCCGGTTCAACCATATGGTATCGATTCCGAGAGCAGAGGCTCCCTTTACATCACTGCTTAAGGAATCCCCGATATGTACCACCTGCTCCGGCTTCAACCCTGTAGCATTTAACGCATACTCAAAAAGCTCTTCATTGACCCCGCCGGTATCCTGTATGATCTTTGAGATTTTATCGATGTTTTCACCATCTTCAAATACAACCGTACCGTAGAAATCAAGAAATATAGCTTTCTTCATTTGCGTTCACCTCACGAAATGCTACTACTTCACTTCTTTCCCGAATCTCACCGCGATAGAATTTGCATGTGCGGTCAAGCCCTCCGCCTTTGCAAAGTCGATAATATCCTCGTGAATCGGCTCTAAGGCTTCTCTGGAATAGGAAATAATACTGGACTTCTTGATAAAGTCGTCTACCTCAAGCGGGGAGAAGAACTTCGCGGTTCCGTTGGTCGGAAGCACGTGGTTCGGTCCTGCGAAGTAATCACCAAGCGGTTCACTGGAATATTCACCGATAAAGATAGCACCGGCGTTCTTAATCTTTGTCATCACGGTAAAAGCGTCCTTGGTTACCAGCTCTAAATGCTCGGATGCAATTTCGTTTACCGCGTCAATGGCATCGTTCATATTATCAGCCAGTAAGATATAGCCGTAGTTCTCGAGAGACTTCTCTAAAATCGCTTTTCTGCTAAGCTGTGCCACAAAACGGTCTACTTCTGCACTAACCTTTTCTGCCACCTCTTCGCTGGTGGTAATGAGAATAGCGGAAGCCAGCTCATCGTGCTCTGCCTGGGACAATAAATCCGCAGCCACATAGGTCGGATTAGCAGTCTCATCCGCAAGCACCAAAATCTCACTCGGACCTGCGATGGAGTCGATGCTCACGTGTCCGTATACAGCCTTCTTTGCAAGGGCAACGTAGATGTTACCCGGTCCTACAATCTTATCTACCTTCGGAATGCTCTCGGTACCGTACGCAAGAGCTCCGATAGCCTGAGCTCCGCCCACCTTATAAATCTCGGTCACACCGGCTTCCTTAGCGGCAACTAAAGTTCCCTCGTATACCTTACCGTCAGCCCCCGGCGGGGTCACCATAGCAATACGCTCAACGCCCGCTACCTTTGCCGGCAGTACGTTCATCAATACGGAAGACGGATACGCCGCCTTACCGCCCGGTACATACACGCCTACGGACGCAATCGGAGTAATCTTCTGGCCTAAAATAGTGCCGTCTGGCTGTGCGTCAAACCAGCTGTTTCTTCTCTGCTTCTCGTGATAAGCACGAATGTTTACGATTGCCTTACGGATCACTTCTACGGTACGAGCCGGAAGCTTTTCATACGCCTCTGCAATCTCTTCCTCCGTCACCCGTACAGTCTCCTCAGTCAACACTGCCTTATCAAACTTCTCTGTATAACCGAAAACAGCCTTATCTCCGTTTTCCTGTACATCCTTTAAAATCGCCTCCACCTTCTCCGTGTACTCCTTGTACTGGTTCGGGCTACGCTTTAACAAATCTTCTAAAATATTTTTCTTGGTTTCTTCCGTCAAACGAACTGTTCTCATCTCTTACCTCCTAAACAATCGCACGAAGCTTCGTAATCAAATCTGTGATACGCTCCTGCTCCATCTTCATGCTGACGCGGTTTACCACCACTCTGGCGGACAACGGACATACATCCTCCAACACCACAAGGCCGTTCTCCTTTAAGGTAGAACCGGTCTCCACGATATCCACAATTACATCGGAAAGGCCTACAATCGGAGCCAGCTCGATGGAACCGTTTAATTTAATGAGCTCTACGGTCTGATGCTTCTGCTTTACAAAATAATCCTTGGCAATATGCGGATACTTAGTAGCAACACGAATGATTTCACCATTGCCCAGAAGCTCTCTTGCAGACTCCGGACCGGCTACGCACATGCGACACTTACCCATACCGAGGTCAAGCACCTCATAAAGCTCTCTACCTTCCTCTAAAATTGTATCCTTTCCCACCACGCCGATATCCGCCGCGCCATACTCCACATAGGTCGGGACATCGTTGGCCTTTGCAAGGAAAAACTTCATCTTTAATTCTTCATTGGTAAAAATCAGCTTCCGGGAATCCTTATCCTTAATTTCCTCACAGGTTACTCCTACCTGCTCCAATAACTCCAGGGCCTTCTTGGCAAGTCTGCCCTTTGCCAGGGCAATTGTAATATATTCCATACTGTTCTCCAATCCGAACGGTTAGTTCAAAGGCTTTACGCCGTCTGCAGTCACCTGATACACCTGTACAATCCCCCCCGTACCGATGCGTTCCTTATACTCGCTCCACGCTGTACCGGCACTCTTCTCCTCAAGCAACGCATACACATCTTTCGCACGAAGCTCGCATACACACTTGATTGCAGCGCACTCTGCGTTTGTTTCGTAAACTACCAGCGTACGTTCCCTCTCTTCTGCGGTAATGAGTCCCTGTCTGGAAAGACCGAGAAGTAATGTATCTACATATAACGCAATACCGATGGCCGGGGCATTCTTTCCGAACTGTCCCATCAAATGGTCGTAACGGCCGCCTGCAGCTACGGACTCACCGGTCTTATAGGTCAAAGCGCGGAAATTAATACCCGTATAGTAACCGTACTTACCGAGCATACCTAAATCATAGGAAATATACTCAGCCACACCGTAGCTTTCCAAATACTTATGTAATGTCATTAAATGATCAATGGCCTCACAAGCCTCTGCATTGTCGGTCATATTACGGATTTCGGAAAGACGCTCCACACTGCCGAACAACTCCGGAAGTTTAAGTAGCAGTTCTTTCAGTTCCGGCGTTAACTTCTTATCGGAAAGAGCCTGCTCTACGGAGAACAAATTCTTGCTCTCAATCAGTTCTCTCACCTCTGCCGCTTCCTCTGCAGAAAAGCCCGCTTCCTTTGCAAGAGCATTAAAGAACCCCACATGACCGATTTCAATCTGAAACTCCTTAAGACCGCTTGCCTTAAGACTCTCCGCCATAAGAGCAACCATCTCCGCATCCGCTACCACGGAGCCGTCGTTAATAAGCTCTGCACCGATCTGAGTCGTCTCCTTTAACTTTCCTCTGTAGCCGCTGTTGTCCACGAAGGTATTTCCTCTATAAGACAAACGAAGCGGATTTGCCTCGTCCTTATAATACTTTGCTACACACCGAGCAATCGGCGGTGTCATATCCGGACGAAGCACAAGCGTATTTCCTTCTCTGTCGATAAACTTATACATATCCTTGGACGGAACGGTTCCCCGCTCCTTACGGAAAATATCAAAATACTCGAACGTCGGAGTCACCACGTCACGAAATCCGAACCGATGCAGACAATGTCGTAATTTTCCCTCCAATTGCTGTTTCTTCACGCATTCCGCATCATGCAAATCCCGGACACCTTCCGGCGTATGTAATAACTTCTCCATACGTTCTCCTTTCTGAAGTTATATCACATTTCCACCCATGTAAAAGCCTGCGCTTTCCTATGGTAAAGTGATAATTCGCTACCAAAATAATGTATATATTGTACGACAACCATAAAAAAAAGTCAATACTCTTTTTTAAAAGAAAAGCCGTTGCCACTGACAACGGCTTTTCTCTTATTTTAACTACGATTAATCTAAATAATCCTCAAGATTCTCTAATGCGTCTTCGATATAATCCTCGTAATCGATATCTTCCTCTACATAGATGGTCTTCATCTTCTTACCATCCATCTTGTACAAAGTCGTAGTATCGTCCTCGTAGATACTTACCATAGCCATTCCGCCTTCTCTCATAAGTTCGAGAGTTCCATCCACGGAACGAAGCTCCTTCTCCTTGCCGCCATTCTTGGAATAGCAAAGATCTTCCTTATCTACCACATAGTAGCAGTACTCACCGTCCGGAGAAATGATTGCCTCAGTAACATCATCCGCAATCTTCTTACCCTTACCCTTCTTAATATAGTAGAGCTCGGAATCACCGTTTATAATGTAAATATTCTCCAAATCACCGTCTGCATACATATAACGTGCCATCGCACCGTTGGCAAGAGTTTCCTTTTCTCCGCCCTTACTGAACTTCGTTACCTTAACGATATCCGCAAAGTTATTATAAACTAAGCTCTCGCCGTCTTCCGCAACCGCATACTGATATGCGCTGGAAGCAAGCTTCTCGGTCTCATACTTCTTAAGCATGTAGTAAATCTCATCCGTCATTCTAGCGTAGAACAATCTCTCCTTAAAGGTGTCCACACCGGTATAGACAACGGTAATATCACCCTTTTCCGTATCAAGCTCCTGTTCGAAGCTTGCTGCGTCATCACGTAAAATCACCTTAGTCAGTTCTTCGTTAGCAACCTTCTTCTTCTCATCGCCCTTTACGGTGATATACGTCTTATCTTCATTGAAGAATAACATCTCGGAATTATCCGCATTCATCATTACTTCTACATAACGAAGATCACTTGCAAGCTTCTCTTCCTTCTTACCCTTCATAACGTAAACACGGTCAACATCGGTATAATAAATGTACTTTGCCTTATCCGCAATCGCAAAGATACGCTTTTCCTTACCTAACTCCTCCGGCTCCTTACCGTTTACGGAATAGAAGCCCTTGAAATCATCGGTAGCGTCGTACTCTGCCACATATGCAACCGTCTTACCGTCCGGAGAAAGTACCGCACTGTCCACTACAACCTCTTCCTCGATTTCGGTAGAAGTCTTCTTCTTAATATCGTACATATTTAAGGTACCGACCTTGATGTAATCGGTATAACCGTACTGGGTATTGTTGTAAGCGACACTCTCACAGTCGGTGAAATATACCATGGTGTTACCCTTCTGGGAAACCAAAACGCCTCTTGCGTCATCGATACCGGTCTTAATTACCTTGCCGTCCTTAAGAATAACCAGCTCATCCTCTTCGTTCTCATAGCAAACAACAGAACCGTCCATGCTGTAAACCTGGGAATTGGCTTCCTCATCGTCCAGCTTTACTTCCTTGCCGTTTAAATAAACCGCATACAAATCACCGTCACGCTCGGTAACATCAAGCACCACGTCTTCCGAGGTCTTCATATAAGAATCATCACCGGAATTCATTGCAATTGCCGGAATAAAAATACATAATAAAATCGCTACAAGCGCAAGACCGAGAACCTTCGGATTTAACTTCTTTCCTTCGGTCATGTCAGCAGTCTTCTTCTCCTTCTTCGGCTTCACTTCTTCCGCAACAGCCTCTGCAGCTTCCTTCACCTCTGCCACAGTCTCCTTCGCTTCCTCAGCTACCGCTTCCTTTGCTTCTTCTACGGTCTCCGCAACTTCCGCAACTTCTTCAGCTACCGCTTCCTTTACCTCTTCCACGGTCTCTGCTGCTTCCGCAACCTCCTCAGCTACCGCTTCCTTTACCTCTTCTACGGTCTCTGCTGCTTCCGCAACCTCTTCAGCTACCGCTTCCTTTACCTCTTCTACAGTCTCTGCTACTGCTTCTGCTGCGGTCAATGCCGTACCGCACTCGGTACAAAACTTTACATCATCCGCATATTCTTTGCCACAATTACTGCAAATCATAGTTCCCTCCTTCTTGCCGTCCTTCCGACAGCAAAACACGTTTTCATTCGTTAATAAAAACATTCCACATTATATTTTACTCTATTTTACCATGTATGTCAAGAAATTATCATAGAGCAATTTTGTCTTTTATTCAGTTACTTTTCCCTCATATCCAAATCCCTCTGCATAGCCTCCAAATACGGCACCGGCACATTCTTTCCCTTCGGCAGGAAAAACTCCTGCTCCAGTTCCTCAAAACGGAAGCTCTTTCTTCCGCCGGACCGCATACGTTCGTAAAATTCCCGTAGTTTTTCAAACCGCAGGTAATAGTACTGCTCCTTTGCGGTGTAGTAAATGAGCAGAAACGCCACACCCTCCTGCCGCTCGAAAGCCTCCATAAACGCAAACTGATGCTCATGCACGTTCTGTAGGGAAAACGTGTCCTCCGCGCATTCCTTGGCATCAAAGCACACCGGAATCCCCTGTATCGCACCGATGTAGTCTACGGTACTCTTTTTATCGAAATAGGCCAGGGTAATATGCCTGGTCTTCTGGTCGATTTCAATGGGGGTAATGGGCGTAGGCACCTTCTGGATCAGGGCCAATCCCAGTTCACGGTAACGTTCGTTGGTCAGATTGATTAATTCTTCAAAGGCCGAGCCTCGCAGGCCCCGCGAATTCCATTCTCCCATTTTCCTGCTCCTTTCTGTGCTTCCGTAACCGTCCGGCAAAATACTCCTCGGTTCGCTTTTGTATCCTCACAGCCGATGCCCGCTACTGTCCTTCCTCCGTAAGGCACCGGTCATATACCCCCAGCTCCTTTGCAATCCGTAAAAACAGCTGCGGTACCGGTGCGGAAAGCTTCCTTCCGAAAAGTTCCTCACAGGCAGACAGTGTCTCCGGAAATTCCAGATACGCTGCATGGAGCAACTGGTACTTCAAACCGAACCGATCCCGAAGCTGTCTGTTTTCCGCCGGCATTCCGTACTTTGCATCCCCGAGAAGCGGATGTCCCACCGACGCCAGGTGGGCACGAATCTGGTGGGTCTTACCGGTAATCAATCTTACCCTAAGCAACGTATATTTGCCGTTTGCAGTCACCGGCGTATACTCCGTCTCAATGTAGGAGCTTTCCTCCGAGCGCTTTTTCGCCTCCACCGTTACTTTATTGGTTCGGGCATCCTTTTCCAGATACCCCTGTAACCGACTGGCATTCTTTACCGCTCCCTGCACAATACAAAGGTAATCCTTGTGCACCGTCCGTTCCTTAAACAGTTCCGAAAGGGTCTGCAGTCCGGCAAGACTCTTTCCCGCCGTTATGAGTCCGCTGGTATTCCGGTCCAACCGGTTGCATACTCCCGGGCGGAAGGTTTGCAACGCCTCTTTTGAAAGCTTTCCCTGGTCCAGTAAATAATCAATGACCCATTCGTTTAAGGAATAATCCTCAGGGACCGCCTTCTGGGACAATACCCCCGCCGGCTTATTTAAAATCAGAACGTCCTCATCCTCGTACATCACCCGAATATCGGACAATTCCTTCGGTTTGTTCGTAGTTTTCTTTTGTTCTACTGCTGTCGTATTCTCTGCGTTCTTTCCCTGAAAGGATGTAATGGTCTCCTCCGACAAAAACAGGCAGACCTCGTCGGTCTCCCGTAAAAGCTCCGAACCGTCTGCCTTCTTTCCGTTTAAGGTTATATTCTTTTTTCGCAGCATCTTATGCAGAAAGCTTTGCGGTGCCGCATTCAAATACTTTGCAAGAAGCTTCAACAGCTTTTGTCCCGCTTCATTTTTCGATACTACTATTTTTTTCATAAACACTCCTGCCTTATGACTTCCCTATACCGCCAGGGAACGTAAAAACTCGATTAACTCCTGCATCTCCGCCTCGGTCCGGGTTGCTTTTTCAATTCGCTTTAATGCCGAGAAAAACTTGTCCTGCTCCTTATGTACCGTCACCTTCCCCGGAATCTGCCGGCGCTTCAGTTCCGTGCCCAGATACTCCATCATCTTATCCGTCTTTTCCTTATCGCTCATGGCAAGACCGATGAGTTCATTGCCCGTCAGCACAAAAAAAGACATACCCATGGCGCGCTCACCGGAGGTAAACACGTAATCGGAAAACACCACACTGCCTTCCGGAGCAACGGCTTTTACTTGCTCATACAACGCCTTATCCGGCGTCTTATACTTGAGTAAAACAATAACCGTAGTCAGATACCGTGCCATCGGAAGTACAAACAAAACCGCTACCACCGTAAAGATATTTGTCTTTTCAAACTTATTGAGACACAATCCCAAAACAAAAATCGCCACACCGATGGCCACCATAGAAAGGGCACCGATGATATTTTTCCTTTTTTCCGCATTGATGCGTCCGTACTCACAACGCTCTATCCGCTTCATGTTACTTCTCCTTACCAAACAATCTCATCATAATGGGTAATATAATAATCTGCCATCTGCTTCTTTTCTTCCCGGTAGTCTGCGGAAAAATCATCCTCTACGCCGCATACCTTCATGCCGGCAGCTTTTCCCGCCTGTATTCCCTCAGAAATATCCTCAAACACCAGACACTGTTCCGGTGCCACCTTTAAATAATCTGCCACCAAAAGGTAGATGTCCGGTGCCGGCTTTCCCGTCCGCACTTCACAGGACATATGGACCTCATCAAAGTACGGTCGTAACCCCAACGCATCCAACACCGCAAAGGCCAGCTCCTTGGAATTGCTGGTGGCAATTCCGGTCTTTATACCTCGTTCCTTTAACTTCTTTAAAAAGTCCAGTACCCCCGGCTTTAACGGCACTTCATTACAATACTTATCCATAGCCATTTCATTCCAGTCAGACTTGATTTTGTCCAGACTGTCCGGAATGTCAAAGGTCTCCTTGAAATACACCGCCGTTTCCCGGAAGCTCATGCCGGAAATCTTTTTCTGTAAATCCGGCGGCAACGGAATCCCGAACCGGGCCAAATATTCGATATCGATCGCTTCCCACATCCACATGGAATCCACCACCGTACCGTCCAAATCAAAAATCACCGCTTTGATTCCTTCTAACACGTTATCCCTCACTCCTTACACTTTCCTTTAACGTCCGCAATTCTTCCTCTGTAAGCGGCCGGTATTCCCCCGGTTTCAACGTCTCATCCAAACATACGCCCCCCATAGCCATACGCTTTAAGTATAATACCTCGTTTCCCGTAGCTGCAAACATCCGCTTTACCTGATGGAACTTTCCCTCATGCAGGGTTACCGCAGCAGCAAAACCTCCCTCCGATAAAAACCCCGTCCTCTCCTTATCCGTCAATCTTCGAAGTACTGCAGGCATGGCAGTCAGCTCTTCATCGACCTTCATCCCGGATGCAAACACCGTAATGTCGTCTTCCGTAATCTCTCTTGCAAGCTTTGCAAAGTATAACTTGTCCGCATGTTTTTTCGGTGAAATCAGCTTGTGGGACAGCATTCCGTCATCCGTCAAAAATAAAAGTCCTTCCGTGTCCTTATCCAGACGACCTACCGGAAACAGATTACGCCGCTTTCTGTCCTCTGCCGAAAGGAGACTTAACACCGTCTTTGCCTCCCTATCCTGCGTTGCGGAAACCGTCCCCGCAGGCTTGTTTAACATATAGTATACAAACTTCTGAAAGATCAGTTCCTTCCCGTCTAAGGTCAGCACATCGCTTTCTTCCTTTACCTGCTCTGCGGTCGTCTTTTTCACTTCGCCGTTTACGCAGACTCTGCCCTTTACAATCACATCCCGTGCCTGGGACCGGGTCATTCCGGTCAGCTCCGCTACCAGTTTGTCTAACCGCATCGCATCCTCCTACATCATCCGCCAGCCGGCAAGATATTTATTCTTAATGACACCCTTGGCGGCCTTCCCCCAGCCAAGCGGGTATCCGTCCACACATACCAATACAAAACCATCCCTTACCGGCTCCTTCGCATCAATGGTTTCGCATTTTAAGTAACGAGTCACATCTTCATCCTCTGCCGATAAGTTATAACAATTATCGTACTCCTCCGCCTTTAATGCACACGCTAAGGCCTGACTCGGTTCGAACCGGTTCTTCTTCATTTCACCCAAAAGAAGACCGGACCGCAAAATCCGAAGCCCTGTTAAATCCGGCAAATTCTCCGGTAGATAATACAAACGCTCTTCTCTAGCGATAATCCGCTCAGGTGCAAGCTTTAGTTTCACTCGTCTTAAAAATTCCTGTGCTTCCTCGGATAACTTCGCCGGACGCACTCGCTCCGTAGTACACGGTGCTCCCTCCGCTTCCGGGGACTTTTTAAGCAGCGCCACAAAATGCCCTTCACCCTCCATCCGGTGGGGCCAAATCCGAATCGCCTTTTTAATCTCCTCCGGCCCGTTTGCCCACTCCGGCCGGCCCGGTGCAAAGCCCTTGTAAGAAAGGGGCGAATCCGCCATGGAAAGCTCCGGATACTCGGAAAGTATAAATGCCAACGTATCCTCATCTTCCTCCGGCGAG
Organism: Lachnospiraceae bacterium; assembly: GCA_015057365.1. Lineage (GTDB taxonomy): Bacteria > Bacillota > Clostridia > Lachnospirales > Lachnospiraceae > SIG307. Next base: position 25,565 of record SVEN01000001.1, read on the forward strand.
AAGGTACAAGTAGAATACAGAAGCATTCCTCCCGGACGAAGCATCTTTACCGCCGACGGTAAAATCTCCCGTTGCAGTTTCTGATAATACTCCACACCGTACTGCTCCCAGTTTTTCATAATGGCCGGACTCTTCCGGAACATTCCTTCTCCGGAACACGGTGCATCCACCAGAATTTTATCAAAATATCCCGCAAACCGCTCTGCAAGCTTAGCCGGCGGTTCACTGACAATGACTGCATTCTTTGTGCCGAACAGTTCCAGATTCTTAAGCAACGCCTTTGCACGGGAATTACTGATATCATTGGAAACCAGCACCCCCTCGCCGTTTAGCTTCGCCGCAAGCTCCGTACTCTTTCCGCCCGGCGCCGCACATAAATCCAGCACCCGTTCCCCCGGAGTTACCGGAAGTACCGCCGCCGGCGTCATAGCGCTTGGCTCCTGGATATAGTACATACCTGCAAAATAATACGGATGCTTCGCCGGTTGTGCTGCATCCGCATCATAGTAAAATCCGTTTGTAATCCACGGAATCTTCCGCACAGCAACCGGTGCAATCTTCTCGAACTCCTGCGGAGGCAACTTCATGGTATTGACACGAATGCCCGCCGCATGGTCGGTTTCATAACCATTTGCAAATGCTTCATATTCCGCACCGAGAAGCTCTCTCATTCGCTTCTCGAACTTTTCCGGTAATTTAATTGCCATACCGTCCTCCTAAATATATCGGTAACGTAATCTTATCGTAAGCTCTGTACCCGGTAGCCCTCCGCAATAATATCAAGCTCCTTGCTGAAGCGCTCCAATTGGGCCAAATCTCCCTCCTGGTATACACGGAAAAACTCATCCTGAATCTTGACCACTTCTTTTTTATTTGCCGTCTTATACAGATTCTGGATATTGGTCAGAATATCCGCCACCAGGCTGGCATTCCGGTTAAAGGAATTCTGTGCATCCATAATTTCCTCTCGCACGGACGCCATCTCCTCATCCAACACCCCGATTGCCTCTGCTGCGTTAAGAAGACGCTGGCGCAGATTCTCCGGCATATTCTTCTTATACTTATACTGCAGGGAATGCTCGATGGTTGCCCAGAAATTCATTGCCAGTGTACGAATCTGAATCTCGATATGCAGTACCTTCGGCCCCCGCAAAGTTTCTACCGTATATTGCACAATCATATGATAACTGCGGTATCCGCTCTTTTTGGCATTTTCGATATAATCCTTTTCTTCCTTTACCTGCATATCCGCACGGTTTTTAATGATATCCACTACCTTGTAGATATCCTCCGTAAACTGGCAGATAATACGAATACCCGCAATATCCTCTATATGATTTTCAAACTCCTCGAACGGAATCCCCTTCTTCTGGCACTTTTCCAGAATACTGGAAATGGACTTGAGTCGTCCCTTTACCTGCTCCACCGGCGAATAATTGCCGCTTTTCCGGTATGCATCAATCAGATGCTCAAACTTTACAACAATCTCATCCACCGCCAACGCATACGGTTCCAAAAGCTCTCTCCAAAGCTGAATCTCCATATTGCACACCCTCCAAACCCCGTTTTACGGGTTAATTACTTCACATCGCCAAAAATCTTCTTATGCAACGCATCGATGTTCTGCGCCCAGTTAGGAACAATCGCCTTACCTACATCTCCACCGAAATCCAGTTCCCTAAATGAACCCGATACCGGAATCCGGAAGCTTTCCAGATTCAGAATACGGTTTTCCACTACAGTTTCCATCAAGTCCTGCATATCCGACTTGGAAATATTGGTTTTCACCTGCGGCAAACAGTCATTTAATACAGACAACAGCGTAAAAATGTTGGTATCCTTGTATTTGTTAAACAACTTTGTCAGCACGATTCTCTGACGTTCCGTACGACCGAAATCACTGCTGGTACCGTTGATATTCGGCACCTTACGTACACGGCAATATCCCAATACCTGATTTCCGTTCATCAGCTGCGTTCCCGGAACCACATTACGATATTCTTTCTTCGTAATGTACTTTGTTTTATTCAAATACTCCGCTTCTTCCTCGGTCAGGGTAATCTCTACGCCGCCCAGACGGTCGATAATCCACTCAAAGTCGTCAAAACCTACCTTCACATAACCGTCAATCTTTACCTGCAAATTCTGCTCCACCGTCTCCACCAAAAGTCTGGAACCGCCATGGGAATAAGCAGCATTTAATTTGTGGTCCGCATGTCCCGGTATATGCACATACATATCGCGCATAAGAGACGTCATATATATCTTATTCTCTCTGGAATTAATGGACACCAAAATCATGGTATCGGAACGTTCGCCTCCAAACTGCGGCAGGGCTTCCGTACCGATTAATAAGATATTATATACATACTCCTCATGACGCGGCTCTACCATCGGAACCGGTGTTGCCGTCGGTACCGGTGTCGGGTCTCCCGGCTTTACCGGCTTTGTCGGCTCCGGTGTCACATTTTCTACAATACCGGTAGCTTCCGGCGGCGGAGTCACCTCGTCTTCTCCTCCGGTATTATCAGCCACATAGCCTGCAACAATACCGTAAACTATTTTACGTCCCGGCTTGGTTCCCACCAAAAAGAGCAAAATCAGGCACAAAGACGCCACGGTAATCATGGCTGCTCTGCACCACTTCGGGATACGCTGCCAGATATTTTTCTTCTTACCGGACGAATTTTCCTTCTCCGTTTCCTCTTCTACCGGACCTAATGTCACCGCCATCTGTGCCGCCAACGCCTCGTCGATACTTTGTAAAATCATATCTTCGTCGGTCGATTCCTCGGTATCCGCAAACTCTTCTTCCCCAAAATCAAAATCAAAATGAAGTTCCGGAAGATCCTCCTCGGAGCCTGCAGGTATGTAATCGGTTGCCTCGGCAACCGCCCCGGTCTCTCCTTCTTCCTGTCCCTTGATATCCGGTGCAATACCTACTTCAGCCCTCGGTACGATAACCTCGCCTGTTAACTCATCCACCTCAAATTCATCAAATATGGACTTCTTTTCTTCACTCATATTACCATCCACCTTTTCTATCTTATTTCAGTAAGTTCCAAAAAAGCTCTCTATTCTTCTCCCAATCCGCCACAAGCGTGCTGGTTACCTTTCCCATATCCCTGGACTCAAAGGTGCCCTTCATCGGGAGCTGCTGTTGCTTCATCGTCGTAATCCGTCCGTCATACACAACATAAATCAATTCTTCCATGGTCTCTTCACTGATATCAGTCTCAATATAACCTAATGCCTGTTTCAAAATCTTAACCCATTTGGTAAGTCCGGCCTCTTTATACCGTTCAAATAAATTCTCAATTACCAAACGCTGACGTTCGGTGCGCCCGTAATCACTGTGGGCTCCGTTTATGTTTGCCACAAAACGCACCCGGCAATACCCCAGTGTCTGATTTCCGTTTAGCACCTGTGTTCCGGGCCTTACATTCCGGAATTGCTCCTTTGAAATATAATTATGGGTGTTCAGATACTCCGCTTCCTCTGCAGTCAGCGTTACCTCCGCACCGCCGAGTAAATCAATAATTTCTTCAAAGCTGTCAAAGCCGACCTTTACATATCCATCCGGCCATATCCCCAGCTTATCGTATACGATTTTATATAAGCCGCTTACGCCCTGTTTTGCATACACTGCGTTGATTTTACACGGCTTCATTCCCTCCGGCTCTACATAAGTGTCACGCAAAACAGAAGTTAATATTACCTTCTTCTCCTTTACATGAATCGTCGCTAAAATAATCGTATCGGTTCTTCCTTTGCCCGGAGAAGTCTTTAGTGCCTCCTCTCCCAACAGCAAAATATGGTAGAACTCTCTTTCCTTGCCCGGGTCTTCCTCTGCCTCTTCCGGCTTCTCAAAAATCAGCTTATCCGACGTCTCCGGTGCATTTTCCGTAGTTGTGTCCGAAGATTCCCCCGATACATACTTTACCGAGGCATGCAGATATCCTGCCACTACCTTTGACGTCAGTTTCTTTCCCGGTTTTGTATAAAACACAAACAACAGCAGGGCCGTGGCTACCGCTACAAAGGCAGCCACTGCCAATACAATTGTCTCGATCAGACTTTTTTTCCTTTTTTCCATAAACTCCCTCCCCAGAATATCATTCTACCGCACCGTCTGCAAGTATTTTTTCCAAAAGCTTATATATTCTGAGCGCTGACGGAATATGAAGACGTTCTGCCGGTGTATGAATATCCTTCATCTCCGGTCCGATGGAAATCATATCCATTCCCGGAATCTTTTCTCCCAACAATCCACATTCCAAGCCGGCATGAATCGTAGCCACCTCCGGACGCGTTCCGAACATTGCCTCATACGCCGTTACATAAACCTCTCTAAGCTTTGACTGCTCCTTATATTCCCAGGCCGGATACTCTCCGGACACCTCATAATCACCCCCAAGGAAGCCGATGAGATACATCATCTTCTCCTTTAAAAACTCCAAATAGCTTGCTTTACTGCTCCGTAGGGACCAATGCAGCTCCATCCCGTCGGACGTCATTTTGCAGATGCCGAGATTTAAAGAGCTCTCCACCAACCCCGGAATCTCCGCACTGTTTACCTGAATGCCGTTCGGTGCCTGCATAAGCACGAACAAAAACTTTTCAAAAGAACGCGGATGCATTACCGGTGCTTCCTCTACATAATCCTCCGTCGAAAAAGTCAGGGTGGCCTCCGGCTCCCCGCTGCGGATTTCTTCCGTCATTTCCTCCGCAAGGGCCTGCGCCGCCTCGATTTCTTCTCCGGAAATATCCTCCGGGAACAAAAGCATTGCCGTCGCGTCACGAGGAATTGCATTATCCTTCTGACCGCCGGAAAACTCCTCTACTAAAAATGATACTTTTTCCCGTAACATAAACAAATATCTTGCCAAAAACAGCACCGCATTGGTGCGGTTCTTGTCTATTTCCGCACCGGAATGTCCTCCCAAAAGTCCGGATACGGTCACATTCACGGTACGTCCTCCTGAAATAACTCTCTCCACCGGAAACATGCCGGTTACCCGCACACCTCCTGCGCAGCCGCACAGCACTATATTTTCCTCTTCGGAATCGATATTAATCAAATGACGTCCGGAAAGAAGGGAGCCGTCCAGTGCCTTTGCACCGTCCATGCCGGTCTCTTCCTCCGTTGTAATCACGAGCTCCAGAGCCGGATGCTTTGCATCCGTATCATCCATCAGCGCCAAACAATACGCCACCGCTATGCCGTCATCTCCGCCCAGGGTGGTGCGGTCCGCATGCAACCATTCGCCGTCTACCTTAAGCGTCAGACCGTCTGTCGTAAAATCAATGTCTGCTCCGGCTTCTTTTTCGCAAACCATATCCATATGACCTTGCAAAATCATAGTCGGATACTGCTCATAACCGGCCGTGGCATCCTTATAAAAGACCACATTATCTGCCGTATCGCGCACATACCGGATATTCCTCTCCTTTGCGAAATTCTCCAGATAATCCGCTAATTTCCCTACATTTCCGGAGCCGTGCGGAATCGCCGCAATCTCCGAAAAAAAGTACAATACCTTTTTATAATCCAATGCCTCAAGCTCTGTAAGCATAGGAGAACCTCCTTAATTCTTAAAGCTGTGAATCGGTGCCGGAATTCTTCCGCCTCTTGCCACAAAAGCATCACAGGAGAAATTATTCACCGGCATAATCGGCGCATAACCAAGGAGACCGCCGAATTCCACGATATCTCCCACATCCTTGCCGATGACCGGAATGAGACGTACCGCCGTGGTCTTCGCATTGATCATACCGATTGCCATCTCATCCGCGATAATACCGGAAATGGTGGTTGCTTTGGTGCTACCCGGAATCGCAATCATATCCAAGCCGACGGAACATACACAGGTCATTGCTTCCAACTTCTCTAAGGTAAGGGCACCTGCCTGTACCGCGTCAATCATACCCTGGTCCTCACTGACCGGAATAAACGCACCGCTTAAGCCGCCCACATAAGAGGACGCCATAACGCCGCCCTTCTTTACCTGATCGTTTAACAAAGCAAGTGCCGCGGTAGTACCCGGCGCACCCGGAAATTCCAAACCGATTTCCTGCAAAATCTCCGCTACGGAGTCGCCCACAGCCGGAGTCGGAGCCAGAGATAAATCTACAATACCGAACGGTACCCCAAGGGCCTTGGATGCTTCGGTTGCAACAAGCTGTCCTACACGGGTAATCTTAAACGCCGTTTTCTTAATGGTCTCGCAAAGGGTTCCGAAGTCCGCCCCGCGCACAGACTCAAGTGCAGTCTTTACAACACCCGGTCCGCTGACACCGACATTAATGATGGCATCCGCTTCGGTTACACCGTGAAAGGCCCCCGCCATGAACGGGTTATCATCCGGCGCATTGCAGAAAATAACAAGCTTCGCACAACCGAGGGAATCTCTTTCCTTGGTTGCCTCTGCGGTCTTAAGTACAATTTCACCCATCAGACGTACCGCATCCATGTTAATACCGGTACGGGTAGAGCCGACATTCACGGAGGAACAGACTCTGTCCGTCTCAGCCAACGCCTGCGGAATGGACTCGATTAAAAGGCGGTCCGCCGTAGTCATTCCTTTGCTAACCAGTGCAGAATATCCGCCGATAAAGTTTACACCTACGGTTTTTGCAGCACGATCTAAGGTCTTGGCGATGGTTACATAATCTTCCGGCTTCTTACAAGCGGAAGAACCCACCATTGCAATCGGGGTCACGGAAATTCTCTTATTTACAATCGGAATACCGAACTTTTTCCCGAGACGTTCACCGGTAACCACCAAATTCTTTGCCATGGTAGTTATTTTCTCATAAACCTTACGATTTAATTCATCCAGATTCGTGTCTGCGCAATCCAAAAGACTGATACCCATGGTAATGGTACGCACATCCAGATTTTCCTTTTCGATCATCTGGTTTGTCTCTATGACTTCATGAATGTTAATCATTTCTTTCCTCCTTAGATTCTGTGCATCATATCGAAAATATCTTCATGCTGTGCCTTAATAATAACACCGATTTCCTTACCGATAGCATCCAAATCCTCTGCGATTTCATGATTCTCCTTCGGGGAATTGTTGGCATCCACTACCATCATCATGTTGAAATAATCCTGAACAATCGTCTGGGAAATATCCAGAATGTTTACCTTGTTTTCCGCAAGATATGTACATACCTTTGCAATAATACCCACACAGTCCTTACCTACTACCGTGATAATTGTCTTCTTCATTTTCATATCCTCCTGTTGTTTCGCTCATGCGAATAATTCTAATTGTTCCGCGATTATCTCCGTACCTACCGCTCTTGATGGCACATCGCGTTCCGCCACAAACAATTCCGGCATAGGGAGCCCTCGTCTGTCGGCGGCAGCCTGCAATTCAATCCGGACGGTCTCATAAGCCAGCTCCGGTAAATTGTTTTCTTTACTCAGATGTGCAAGTATAACATGCTTAAGGCCCGGATGCAATACCTCACACAATAATTTTGCGGCAGTATCGTTGGATAAATGTCCGCGTTCTCCCAAAATACGCTGTTTTAAATAATAAGGGTAGGAACCCACCATTAACATATTGACATCGTGATTGGATTCTAAGTATAAAATCTCGGAATCCGCAACCGCATCCAGAATCGACCGGTCATACATTCCCAAATCGGTTACCATAGACGCTTTCTTTCCACCGGCTTCAAAGGTATAACACACCGGATTGGCCGCATCGTGGGAAACGGAATGTGCTTTCGCAATCAAACCGTCAAACCAGAGCGTCTCTCCCGGTTTTACCTCATGAAGAAGTTCTTCCGGAATCCGGCCGATATTCGTCTTCCCTTTAAGCATTCCGCAAAGGGTCTCCGCGGTACCGTAAAGCGGGATACCGTATCGTCTGGCCAGAACACCGATACCCTGAATATGATCGGAATGCTCATGGGTAATCAATATTCCCTTTAAATCACCGGCTGCGGTCCCGATGGACTCCAACGCCTGTTCAATCCTCTTTCCGCTGATTCCCGCATCTACCAAAAGATGCGTCCTTCCGTGTCCTACATAAACGCAATTTCCGCTGCTTCCGCTGGCAATTGCACATAATCTCACACCAAAACCTTCTTTCTTACTTATCTTATCTGTCCGGTATTATGACTTCCAGCCCAGCTCAATGACATCGCTGTCCTTAATGGCCTGCATAAAGGTAGTAGACGCGCCGTTTACCTTTACCACCGGCTGGCGTCCTCTGGCATCCGCCAGATTAAAGGCCACCACATCCAATACATCCACCAACAAATAAGAGCTTTTTCCTTTTAATACTTTCGCCTGACCGTTGACGATAACAACAATCTCCGAGGCACCCGCAACCGGCTCTGTTCCCACTGCCGACTGTGTTGCGTCCGTCTGATTTTGTGCTCCGTCGATAGCACCTCCTTCGGCGGACTCCGCCAAAGCCTGTGGATTTACCGTTTCGCCCTTCGGTGTATCCTGTGCTACAGTTTTATTTCTCGGTACAAGAGGCGGCAACGGTGCTCCGGTCCGAACCGGTGCATAAGACTCCGTCGACATACTCTTCCCGAATTTCAGCGAGGATTCGCTGGCATTTAAGGAACTTAAAATCGACATCAGACGGGCTGCCTTGCCGTCATCCTCCTGCGGCTTCGGCTTCTTGTACTCTACCGGCACCTCTCTGACATAATCGTCATAGGACATGACATAGGACTCGTAGACATCCTCCTTTGCCGTCGGTTCCACGTTATCGTCTGCGGATACCCCAAAGGCTTCCGCAATCTTCCGGGACGTAGTCACACCTTCTGCCGTCTTCTCTGCTGTCTCTTCCTTCTTCGACTCTGTCTCCGCCTCTATTCGGATAACAGCCCCGTCATATACCTTTGTTTCCGGTCCGGCAGACTCGCTGTTCACATACACATTACTCGTCGGCGCAACATCCACAAAGGCCAATACCTGCTCCAAAGTATAATACTCCGGCGACAAAATCGCATCGCCTTCTTTGATTTCATAAGGTCCGGAAACCGTTTCTCCGTTTACCTGCAAAAGTCGCGGACATGCCACCTTCGTGCCGTTCACCGTAAAGGATAGCGCCGCCTTGCTTTCCGGAAGCTTATCAATGGTGCAGGATGCATCCGCTCCCTTGGTGCCCGCCGAAATCTTAATCTTGTCATCTTCCGCAATCGGAGCGGTAATACTTACCGGCTCACCGTTTAGAACAATCTCTGCCGCTTCCCCCAAGCGCCCCTTTACGGTGCGGGACTCTCCGTTTACGGTAAAGGTCAGTTCCTTGCCTCTGGCCGGAAACAGCTTCTCGTTCGGATAACCGTACTGCATGGCCGCATCCGCCACCGTAAGATTACCGTTATCGTAAATCTTAATGCGTTCGTCATTTACTTTAACAAAAACGAAATTATTTCTTTGCTCATAGTAATTGAGGCAAATACCGATCGGCGTCACCAGAAGAGAATCCTTCTTAATCCCCTCCTGTTTATAGGTCACAAAGGATAACACATCTTCGCCTCTTAAGGCCACACGCTCCTTCGGCACATTAAGTTCCTCCGAAAGTTTCTCGATAAAGCCCGGAACCTTACCGCCGCCACCGACTACAAACACCGCACTCACCGGCTTGTCACCGTTAAGCACAAGAATCTCTCTTGCAATGGCACCTGCCATCTCATCCACAGATTCTTTTATGTCAGCCAGCAATTCTTCCCGGTCTGTCTTCTGCTTAATGCCCATAATATCCGTATATGTAACCGACTTTTTCTTACCGGAGACCTCTAACTTCATGCGCTCCGCACTATTATAGTCCACTAATCGTTTTTTTGCAATGACTTCCGTCAACTTATCGCCCGCCATCGGTATCATTCCGTAGCCCACCACGGTTCCGTCTCTTGTAATGCAAATATCGGAAGTACCTGCGCCCACATCCACAAGCGCAATATTAAGCAAACGGAAGTTTTCCGGAATAGCCACAAGCATTGCCGCAATCGGCTCCAACGTTAAATTCGCCACCGTAAGGCCTGCCTTAGTTACTGCCGCATACAAACCGTCAATAACCTCATCCGGCAGGAAGGTCACCAGTACTTCCACACCGATTTTAGAAGCCTTGTGGTCCTCCAGATTCGTAATCATAAATCCGTTTAAATAATAATGAATGACGGTATAGGCAACACAAATATAATGATGCCCGTCATCCTTGGTGTCCTCTCGCATCTTCTGATGGGCCTTTTCCACCCCCATCATTTCCAAGGTATTTACGGTTTCCTCGTCTACCACCACTTCCTCGTCAAATTCCACCTCCGCAAAGGCACTTTCCGTATTTAACACACGACCTGCGGCTGCGATACATACCTCCGTAAGCTTCTCACCGGTCTGCTCTTCCAGTTCCTTCGTAATCTCGGAAACGGTATTCGCCACAGCGGCAATGTCATGAATCTGACCGTCCATCATGGCTCTGGTGGCATGAAGTTTCGTACACTGGGCCACAACCGTAAATGCACGCTCCGCCGTTTTATAGCCTACGGTACCTACAATACTCCTCGTACCAATATCCAGTCCGTATACGAGCTTTTCGCTTCTGTCCGCCTGACTCATTCCGCCACCTCCTCACTCCTGTACTTCTTAAACCATTGGGAAAGATGTTGCTCCACCTGCTCTACGATATGCGCCTCACACTCTTCCTGTGAGGAATCGTTGTATAAAACAAAATCACTTGCGGAAAAGAACAACTCCTCCGTGGCCTGCTCTTCCATAATGGAATCCACCCGTTCATCGGAATAGCCCCGGTTCGCCTTTAACCGTGCTCGTCGCATTTCCACAGGTGCATGCACATACCAAAGCTCGTCGCAAATCTCCTTATAGCCCGCTTCTATCAGCAACGCCGCCTCAATGAGCACCGTTCCGTCAAACTTCTCCGCCCTAAGGCTTGCGATACGGTCCTCCACATAAATCCGTACTTTCGGATGTACACAGGCATTCAATTCCTCCACCCGATCTCCGAGGAATGCACGTTCATAAAGCTTACTGCGATTTAACGTCCCGTCCGCATTTACCAAATCCTCACCGAATAGGGAAAGAAGCTCCTCATGGGCACTGCCTCCCCGCTCCATCAGCTCGTGGGCAATGGCATCACAGTGCAAATATTCGATTGTATAATGTTTTTGCAGGATGCCGACTACCGTTGACTTTCCGGCACCCACGCCTCCTGTGATTCCGATAACCTTCATGTTTCCTCACCTGATTTCGTTTTGCTTGCTTTTACTTTGTCTCATACCAGTCGCTACCGGTACTTACACTGGCCTCAAGCGGTACGGAAATATCCGCCGCTGCTTCCATTTCTTCTTGTAAGATCCGCTTCACATAGTCTACTTCGTTTTCCGGAGTCTCAATGAGAAGCTCATCGTGCACCTGAAGCACGATTTTAGCCTTGCTCTTATCCTTCTTTAGCCGTGCATCCACACGAATCATTGCGATTTTCATAATATCCGCCGCCGTTCCCTGTACCGGGGAATTCATAGCGATACGCTCGCCGAAGGAACGTTGCATAAAATTGGAGGATGCAATCTCCGGTACCGGACGCCGTCTGCCGAACAGAGTCGTCACATACCCCTTCGTCTTTGCCTCTTCCACCAAAGAATCCAAATACAGCTTAATCTTCGGATAGGTCTCAAAGTAGCGATTAATATACTCCTCCGCCTCCTTACGGGAAATGTTCAAATCCTGTCCCAATCCGAAAGAACTGATACCGTAAACGATACCGAAGTTTACTGCTTTTGCGTTACTTCTTTGCTGCGAGGTCACCTCATCATACGGAGTGTGAAACACCTGGGACGCGGTCAAACGATGAATGTCCTCCGCCTCTCTGTAAGCTCTGATGAGTTGCTCATCTCCGGACAAATGGGCCAGAATACGAAGCTCAATCTGGGAGTAGTCCGCATCCACAAAAATACACCCTTTCGCCGGAACAAACGCTTTACGAATCTTCCTGCCCAGTTCCATTCGTACCGGAATGTTCTGAAGATTCGGCTCTGCGCTGCTAAGCCGGCCTGTTGCCGTCACCATCTGCTGGAATTTGGAATGAATCCGACCGTCCTCCGAAACAAACGCCGGCAAACCGTCCGCGTAGGTGGACTTTAATTTCGTAAGCTGCCGATACTCCAATATATTTTCTACAATCGGGTCTTCACTACGGAGCTTTTCCAAAATATCCGCCGATGTGGAATACCCGGTCTTTGTCTTTTTGCCTCCCGGGAGTTTTAACTTTTCAAATAAAATCACGCCCAGCTGTTTCGGGGAATTGATGTTAAACTCCTCTCCCGCCAGCCGGTAAATCTCCTGCTCCAAACGGGTAATGCCCTCCGTTAACTGCTTCGAATACTCGCTAAAGAAAGAGCTGTTCACCGCCATTCCCACCTGTTCCATATCATACAGGGTAGACACCAGCGGAAGTTCAACGGTACGATATAAGTCCTCCATACCGGCCGTGCGAAGTTCCCCGATCAATACCGGATACGATGCCTGTGCGGTCATAGCTTCGTACGCCGCCACCTGTCTGCGGACCTCAATATCCGCCCCTGCATCCTCCTCCGGCTCCTCAAAGAGACTCATCTGCTTCGGCTCCTTTGCCACCAAAAGCGTCTCTGCCGCCGGCAGAGCCAATTTTAAATAATCTCTTGCAATATCCTCATAGGTATAACTGTTCTTAAGAGGATTTAACAAGTACGCACAAAGTGCCGCATCCGCATAATACGGTCTGTCCGCTTCCGATACCGCGGATAGGCACTCCTTCAAATCTATGGCAACAAGCACTGCTTGTTTTTCACAAACCTTATGAAGCATTTCCGCAGTTCCGGTCTTCTTCGTCACAGAAACCGGAAATACATAGGCCTTTCCCTTTACCGCCAGCACAAGCTCTTCTCCCCAAAGAGAAAAGCCCACCGGCTCATCCTTTGCAACTCCTGCAAAAAGAGCCTCCGCTTCCTTTTCCGAACCGATTACCTGCGGCTTTTCATCAAAAGCTTTATCATCACTGGAAAGCCCCTGCTCCGGAGAAAAGTGTCTTGCTAAAAGAGACTTAAACTCCAGCTCCTTACAAAGCTTATAGGCTTCATCCGTAAAAATATTACCGAACCGCGCCGCTTCATAGGAAAATTCCGGCTCCCAGTCCGTCTTAATCGTCGCCAAGGTCTTACTGAGCCGCGCCAAATCCGCATGCTCACGAAGGGACTCTCTCGCCTTCTTCGGCTCTACCTCGTCTACATGGGCAATCGCTTCCTCTACCGTCGGAAACATGGCCAGAATCTTTGCCGCCGTCTTCTCTCCGATGCCCGGAACACCCGGGATGTTATCGGAGGCATCTCCCATCAGTCCCTTTAAATCCACAATCTGCGCCGGGGTAACACCGTACTTTTCCACCACCTGCGCCGGGGTATAATCTTCAATCTCCGTACCGGTACGTTTCGTCTTCGGAATCCGCACCAATACATCCTCCGTCGACAACTGCAGTAAATCTCTGTCACCGGATACCAAGGATACCTTCTTGCCGTCCTTAGCGCCCTTTGCGGAAAGTGCACCCAAAATATCGTCTGCCTCAAATCCCGGACACTCAATGGTCAGCACGCCCATAGCAGAAAGCATCTGCTTAAGAAGCGGCATCTGCTCACGAAGTTCCTCCGGCATCCCCTTACGGGTCCCTTTGTACTCCGCATACATCTCATGGCGGAAGGTCGGATGCTTCACATCAAAGGCCACCGCCAGATAATCCGGCTTCTCTTCCTCCGCAATCTTAATCAAAATATTCAAAAAGCCCAGTACACCGTTTGTATGTCTGCCGTCCGTGGTTGTTAAATCAGGCAATCCGTAAAAGGCACGGTTTACTATGCTGTTTCCGTCGATTACCACAAGCTTTTCTTTCATCGCCTACTCCTTGTCTTCCGGTTCGGAATTCTCCTCTCTATCTTCTTCCTGTTCCAAAGAAATCCGGTCCTCGTCCTCCTGCTCTGTCTCTTCTTCAACACCCGCAATCATCCGGAAGAACCGCTTATCTTCCTCCTGTCTGGCCTCCTTTATCGTAATGCCGCTTTGCAACACCAGCAGCACCACCACGACCCCCAGCACAATTCTTCTTCGTATACAGGAACGTTTCCGCTTCAACTCATCCAAATAGCATGTCTCTATTTTTTGATTTAATTCCTCGATATAATTATCCGACAAATCAGTATCCTCGTCCAACTGCTTCATGGCAGTCATTAGGGAATAGGTTACCTCAAGTTCCTCCCTACACTCCGGACAGCTGTCGATATGGTCCAGAAATGCCTGTACATCTTCAGCATCCAATTGTTCGTTAATAAACTGTGTCATCAGCTCCATCGCCCTCTTACACTCCATCAAGACAGCCTCCTTCCTTTGTAATTCCAACCGACTTGTCACCTCTGCCCTATGTACATACAATATCAATTTAGTATACCATTTTTACAAAAAAAAAGCAAGAACTCTCACCCCCGCAGGGCAAGAGTTCCTGTTTAAATTTTTATTACAAAATCATTACATTCCGAACAGTACCCAAATTAATACATACGCCGGGATCACTGCCGCCAGCGTAAACGGAATACCGATTTTAAAGAAGTCCTTGTTCTTTACTTCATAACCGGCCTTGCGAAGGATACCGATACCGGTAATATTCGCAGAAGCTCCGATCGGGGTAATATTACCGCCTAAGGTTGCTCCGGATAAAAGACCGAAGTACAATGCCGTCGGATCAATGTTTAACGCAGTTGCAATGCCCGCAATGACCGGAATCATGGTAGCCACGTACGGAATGTTATCGATAAATGCGGAAATCATTACGGACGCCCATACAATAATGGTATACAACAGGAACACGTTGTTGCCGCCGGCCTTTGCCAAAAGATTTGCAAGGGCATCAATCACACCCATGTGGGTAATGCCGCCGATCATGAGGAACAGACCGATTAACAGCCCGATGGTATTAAAGTCGATTGCCTTAAGCGGCGGCAGAGCAGCCTTTATCGTGTCTTTCTTCACACAGTTTACGATGATACCGATTACCATTAGATTCGTACAAATCAATCCGTTAGTAATATCCGGCTTGTTCGGAATAAAGGACGCTCCGATTAACAGCACAATCGCGCCCACCAAAAGCACCGTCGGCACATAGTCCGTCACTACGGTTCTGTTCGCAGCCCCGTCGTTTTTATTTAACTTAAGCTTTCTTTCCTTGCGGAACACAAACGCAACGATAAATGCAGACAGCACCGCACCCAGCTCTACGATAAAGAACATACTCGGCTTTCCCTTGTACCAGAAAAAGTCAAGGAAGCTCATATCCAGTGCGGAACCCAGCAAAATCGCCGTGGTATCTCCTACCAGCGTTGCTGCCCCCTGTAAATTGGAGGCCACCGCAATACTGATAATAAACGGCACCGGATTTAGCTTTAACTTCTTACAAATCTCAAGTGCCACCGGCGCTACCATAAGCACCGTTGCCACATTATCCACAAATGCGGAAATCACACCGGCAAACAGAGACAATGCCACCACCGCAATCTGCACGTTCGGTACTTTCTCCATAATAATATCCGCCAAAAGCGCCGGCATCTTACTTTCAATAAACAGAGCTACCAGCCCCATGGTTCCGGCTATCATCAAAAGTACATTAAAGTCCAGCGCCGGAAGAATCTCCTTCACCGGAAGCATGCCGCTCACAATAAAAATCAGTGCCGAGCCCAAAGCGATATACGGGCGGTACTTACTAAAAATAAGCATCAGCACATAAGTCAGTGCAAATAAAACAATTGCAGGTATCATAGTATTTCTCCTTTGTCTATTATATTCCTTAACTAACTATAATACACGAAACTTCCCGCAATGACAAGCACCAAATGCCGGAAAATCGCCAGGCCTTTTTTCTTTATCTTTGCGCCGCCCGTAAACGCAGGGTAACACACGCAACCCTGCGTTTTTTATAGGTATGCTCCAAAATCACAAGCCCCAGCCATGTTCCGAGAAGCATCAGGCCTACAAACACAATCGCCACCAGCCACCACGGCATTACATACTCCACCGCAGCGTCCGCAACAAAATGTAAAGCTCCACGAAAGGCGCTTTTCCCCAGTGCCATACATACCGCATTAATTCCGAAGAATATCATCACCACCGAAGAAATCCAGGCATAGCCGGTCGTAATCATCCCCAATACATAGGTAATCGCAAAGCTAATCAACATATCATCCAGCAATGACACCTCACAAAGCCCCAGCGCTACACACAGAAGGCGCATTGCCACCGCCGGTAAGATTCCCACCGCAAAGGATACCAAACGACTCACCACCAGTCCCTTTGTTAATACATACTTCGCCTTCGGAAAGCTCAGCAAACTTTTCCCGCAAGACAACATTGCCGAGCCCTGATTTCCGAAATATACACCGAACATCCAGAAAAAGAAGGCCGGGAAAATACTGAAAAAGAACTGCTCCCCGGTAGAAGATGCTTCTCCCACCAGCTTATCGATGATAAAACCGCCTCCGGTGATAATTGCAGTCACCGCATAAACCGCGTAGAATACCGGATGCCAGCCGAACATTGCCTTATATTCTTTATTTGCTTTCATCAGTTTTATTGCATGTTTCAATTCATTCTCCATCTTATCAATTTCCTCCGGAATTTGTCTGCAGCACCGCCGGAATCCCCGGTCTCCTGCTTTTATAACTTTGTTCCAATATACGTTTTTCAAGCAACGTTCCGCCAATCACACACACTAAGAAAATCAACACTGCTGCCCATACCGGTACATGAATCCATTTTGTAAATATCCAAGCCCTATCCCAGCTGATTGTTATCATATACATAATCCATACCGCAATAAACATCGCTTTCGAACAGGTGCTGATTGCAGATACCAGATATCCGACACCCCATACAAGCAAAAACACCTCTACTCTTGCATACTCCCGATACCCCATTCCTACCAGGCAAATTCTGGAAATCAAACACGGAACAAACGCCACAAGAAAGATAATCACACGATTGAAAAGCACACCTTTCACTGCCACACTTTTTGCCAACTTAGAGCCGCACAGCCATTTCCCCATATTGGAAAGAATCGTCTTTCCGCTCCCGTATATGGAATAGAACAAGAAGCACATCGCAGAAAATCCTCCGGTTGTGTAGCTGCTGGTTCGGTTCCTCATATAGGCGGAATCTCTTCCGTCAAAGAAAAACCATTCTCCCCAATACGCCAGTACCAAAAAGAATCCTAAAAAGATCAGCGAACATCCGCAAATCCATCGAAACTTTCCGTTATGTCCCCACATCAATTTCATTGTACGTTTCCATTCACTCGTCATAGACGCCTCCTAATTCTCCGATTCCCACAGTTTTTTCACAAACCGATACAACAACCACTGTATTATGCCGGCCACCACTGCCGTTCCCCCGCAAAGAAGCGGTGTAACATCAAGTGCCGGAACAAAGATAAATACTGCCGCAAATACGATTTCGAGCACCCACCAGACATACGGCACACAGGCCATAATTCTGGACGCCGCCATATAAACGAGAAAACACACCACCATTGCAAACGGTAATAACGCCTCACTGAACATATCTTGAAAAAGCACCCCTGCCGCAAGCAACACAGCAAGCACCGCCGCACCAAACAAATCAAGCCACAAAAATCGCTTCTGCTCCTTTTCCCACGCATGAGGCATACTGCGGTAAAACCGGGTTGCACCATCCTTCCGCAATACAATATGAAACCGTTCTCTTTGCAGTATCAGAAATACCATCTGTAACAACACAAACGCCATACGGTAGCACATTTCAAACACACTACACTCGGGCAACACCAGATAAAACATCCATCCGCAAAAGCCGACCAGTATTCCGAATGCCAGAAATGCCCACCGCTGTTTCCACAAACTCCAACAAAGCTCCTTCATCGCATCTCCTCCTAGGAATTCTGCTGTTCCGCATACCGAAGCAGGAAAATACTAAGTTGCTGCAGATTCGGCGTTTCAACCACAGTTCCCGCAGCTTCCAGCGCTTCTTTTGCTTCTGCCTTTGCAAAGCCGAAGCAGGTACTCATATTCCGGTCCTCCACCATAAGACTGTTTTTAATCTTATCAAAGGTAGCCCGTTCACCGGATACCAGCACGTAACGTTCACACAGGTCATTGACAAAACCTGTCTCAATGATTGCACCGTTGTACATTAAAATCGCATAGTCCGTCACATTTTCCATATCCGCAATGTTGTGGGTAGAGAACACAATCGACTTTTCTCCGTCACCCTCTTCTAAGTACTCTCTGAACTGTCCGCACAAACGGTCACGCATAAGCGGATCTAAGTTGGAACCCGGCTCATCCAACACCAAAAGGTCCGTCTCTCTTGCAAACACTGCCGCCAGACAAAGGCGGATTCGGTTACCATCGGACATCTTCATCAAGGTCTGACTCTTTTCCCCTTCCTGTGCCACACCGTACTTCTCACAAAGCTCCCAATAACGGCACTCATCAAAGCCATTAAAGCCCAGCTTATTTGCCACTTCCACATCAAACGGAGTCCAGCTCATCGGGTACATTCCCTGGGCAGCCAGATAACCGATGCGCTCCTTCGTCTCACCCTCTTCAATATCCGTAATCTCACCAAAATAAGTAACCTCGCCCGCACTCGGTGCCACAATCCCGCAAATCGTATCGAGTAGCGTCGTCTTACCGGCACCATTGGCGCCGATTAATGCGGTGGAAAATCCCTTCGGAATCTCCAAATCCACCGGTCCCAACGTAAACTTCTTATACTTTTTTACCAATCCCTTTGCTACTATTACACTGTCCATCCTTCGCTCCTTACTCCGCGTGGTCTAACACGGTAATCAAATCTTTTACTTCTTCCACAGTCATTCCGATTGTTTTCGCAGCCTCCAACGCCTCCAACAGGTGATCCTCCACTTCCCGGAGCCTTTGCTCCCGTATCATGGCGGTATCCTGCGGATTTACCACAAAGCCTTTTCCTTGTACCGATGTCACCAACCCTTCGGCACAAAGCTCTTCGTAGGCCTTCATGGTAGTAATCACACTGATTTTTAAATCCTTTGCCAAACCTCTGATACTGGGAAGATACTCTCCCGCGGTAAGTTTCCCGCTTAGAATCTCTTCCTTAAGCTGCATCGCTATCTGCTTATAAATCGGAATCTCTGAGTTTTGCAGAATCTTCATAAGATACCTCCTGTTCTCAACTGTTTATATCCGATATAGACAGTATATACTGTTATGAACAGTTTGTCAATAAAATATTATTGTTTTTAATAAAAAAACTGCCATGTAATACTTCTTACATGACAGCTCTTTTAAACATCTCTTGTTTGTATATAAGTTTTTCTTCGTCTCTGCTAAACTTTATCCTTCCTACCACTCATACGGCGTATTCTGGTATACGTAATAATTCAACCAATTGCTGTACAGCGCATTGGCATGAGAGCGCCACAAAAGAAGCGGTTTCTTTTCCGGGTCATTGTCCGGATAATAATTCACCGGAATGTCCGGATTGATTCCCTTAGCCACATCACGCTTGTATTCCTTATCCAACGTCAGGCGATCATACTCCGGATGTCCCAGAACAAAAATATTCTTGCCGCCTTCCGCAAGCAGGATAAAATACCCTGCCTCATCACTTTCCGCCAGAACGGTAAATTTACCGCATTTCTCCACATCTTCTTTAGAAATACCGGTATAACGGGAATGCGGGGCAAAAAACTCATCATCAAACCCCCGGACCAGAGGCTCCTTGCGATTTAATACCCGATGGCGGTATACACCGGAAAGCTTCGCAGGAAGCATCTCCTTATGCACTCCGTAGTGATGGAACAGACCTGCCTGGGCACCCCAACAAATATGAAGGGTAGAAGTTACATTGGTCTCGGACCAGTCCATAATCTGCTTTAATTCCTCCCAGTACGCTACGTCCTCAAACTCCATCTGTTCCACCGGCGCACCGGTAATAATAAGACCGTCAAACTTCTTATCTTTGACATCCGGAAATGTCATATAAAACTGCTCCAGATGACTGAGCGGCGTATTGGTTCCCACATAGCTTGCCGTGGTTAAAAAGGTCACTTCGATCTGGAGCGGCGTATTGGAAAAGCTGCGAAGAAGCTGTAACTCCGTATCTTCCTTTAACGGCATCAAATTCAAAATTGCAATACGAAGGGGACGAATATCCTGGGTCATGGCACGACTTTCATCCATAACAAAAATATTCTCCGCTTCCAATATCTTCTTTGCAGGTAAAAAATTACTTACTTTAACAGGCATATTATTCTTCCTTTCCTCCCGCCAACGACAAGAATTCCTCTTCCGTAATGACAGGTACATTTAAATCTCTTGCTGTTTTATTTTTTGACGACTGGGATGTCGCATCATTGTTAATGAGATAATCGGTCTTTGCGGATACGCTGCCGGCCACCTTGCCGCCCCTCTCCTCAATAAAGGCTTTCAGCGCGGAACGTCCGTCAAAATGAAATACCTTACCGGTAATCACAAAGGTCTTTCCGGCAATATCGGATGCAAGTGTTGTCGCCGGTCGTTCCAAGGTCACAAATGAAAGTAATTCTTCCGCTTCCGCCCGGTTACGCTCCGTAGAAAAATACTCCACAAAAGCCTCCGCAATGACATCACCGATACCCTCTACCGTTACCAATTCGTCCGCCGAGGCACTCATGATGCGTTCCATATCTTCTTCAAAGGAACGACAGATTACCTTTGCGGTAGATACTCCGATATTCGGCACGCCGAGGGCATACAAAAATCTCGCCGGTGTTACGGTTCTTGCCGCCTCTACAGAGGCAAGAAGGTTCGCATAAGACTTTTCTCCGAAACCTTCCATAGTGGTAATGGTTTCTTTATGATCCGAAAGCCGGAATAAATCCGCCGCCTTCGCAATAATCTTTTCGTTTAAGAACTTCTCAATGGTTGCTTCCGACAGACCCTCGATATTCATAGCATCCCTGGTTACAAAGTGTGCAATGGACTTTACCTTCTTCGCCGGACACTCTGTATTTATGCAGTATAGAGACTTTACTTCATTCTCCGTCTTAAGGCTTGTCTGCTCGCCGCACACCGGACAACACACCGGCGGCTTTGCGGTACCGCTCTTTGTAAGATTCGCCGCAATCTGCGGAATAATCATATTGGCCTTGTACACCTGCACCGTATCCCCGATGCCGAGAGCAAGACCTTCCATAATGCTGACATTATGAATGCTGGCACGGGACACCGTGGTTCCCTCAAGCTCCACCGGGGCAAAGATCGCCACCGGATTGATAAGACCGGTCCGGGATGCACTCCACTCAATTTCAAGAAGCTTTGTCTCCGCAATTTCATCCGCCCATTTAAATGCAATGGAGTCCCGCGGAAACTTTGCCGTTCTGCCCAGACTCGCGGCAAATGCAATATCGTCAAAGGTCAACACCAGACCGTCCGACGGAAAATCATTTTCCGGGAGCTTCTCTTCCATCCTACCGATTTGTCCTACAACATTTTCCGGCGTTACGAGTACATGCTCCACACAAGTAAAGCCTTGCTTCGTAAGGAATTCCATCTGCTCGCTTCTGGTGGTAAACGCTAAATCTTCCTCTGCAGTTACCAACGTATATGCATAGAACAATACATTTCGCTGTGCCGTAATCTCATTATTCAACTGGCGAACCGTACCGCTGCATAAATTACGAGGATTCTTATACTTCGCCTCCGCTTCGGCAATTTCTCCGTTAATCCGTTCAAATTCGGAATAAGTGATAATTGCCTCCCCCCGCACCGTCAGACTTCCCTTATACGGAATCGTAAGGGGTACATTTTTATATACTTTTACGTTATTTGTAATAATTTCTCCGATTTCACCGTTTCCACGGGTAACGCCCTTTACAAGTTCCCCGTTTTCATAGGTAAGTACATTGGTAAGCCCATCCAACTTCCAGGAAAGCACTCCGGCTCTTCCCTGCAGCCAATCCGCAAGAGACTCTCTGTCCTTTGTCTTATCCAAAGACAACATCGGCGCCGCATGGGCCTCCTTCGGAAGCTCGCTGACAATCTCATACCCCACCTTTACCGTCGGGCTGTCCGCCAATACGATGCCTGTCTCTTTTTCCAAAGCCACCAGCTCATCATAGAGCGTATCATATTCGTAATTGCTCATAATTTCGGAACTATCCTGATAATATGCCTTTGCCGCCTCTTTTAAAATACGATGCAACTCACGCATACGTTCCGTCTGCTTCGTTTCTCCCATAATCGAATCCCTCCTTTTCGGCTGTCCCATCCTTCCGAATCCCACTCAAGCCGATACAGCCGCAAAATGCTACGCCTTCCGGTGACTGTTCACGCCTCTTTTTTCGAACTCCGGTTTTCTGTTTCCCGTTCTTCCGGATTTTTCCCTGTTCGTTTGTCCTTCCGTATCGACCGTTTTCTTTTCTTTCGCAGTCGCATAGGTTACGCTGCCTTCGCTTTTGGACGCATCATGCAGCACCGGCGTATTGGAAGACTTCCGAATCAAGCTCTGTAACTCAGAAAGCTCCTGCGGGGTCAGTTTCCGGTAATCACCCACCTTCAAATGACCGAGACGAATGTTCATGATACGCACCCGCTGCAAATGTACCACGCGGTATCCGAAATACTCACACATACGACGAATCTGACGGTTCAGACCCTGGGTCAGAATTACTTTAAAACGGTACTTGTCCAAGGCTTCGATTTTACACGGTCTGGTAACAGTATCCAAAATCGGCACACCGCCTGCCATTCCCTGCAAAAACTCCTTGGTAATCATTTTATTGACTTTTACGATATATTCTTTCTCATGATAATTTCCGGCACGCAAAATCTTATTTACGATATCTCCGTCGTTGGTCAAAAGAAGCAGTCCCTCCGAATCCTTATCCAAACGACCGATCGGGTAGATACGCTTTCCGTAATTCACAAAATCAACCACATTATCCGGCTCTCTTTTATCACTGGTACAAACAATTCCTCTCGGCTTGTTCAATGCCAGAAGTACAAGGTCCTCTTCCTTTTTTAATTCCTTACCGTTAAACACTACCGACTGTCCCGGCAACACCCGACTTCCCATAACTGCACGCTCTCCGTCGATAAACACCTTTCCCTCTTCGATAAATCCGTCCGCGGCACGTCTCGAGCACACACCGGCATCTGCCAGATACTTATTAATTCTTACACCTTCTACCACTTCATCCGCTGCAAATTTTTTCGCCTTCATCACTGTATCCTTTCTAAATAATCTCTGTTCTTTTGCGCGCAGGCATCGCGCTTTCGCGCTTTGCCCACGCACGCTTAGCTCCTCTTCCCGTTTGGCAACACCCACATGCGCAGGCATCGCGCTTTCGCGCTTTGCCCACGCACTTGTCACCTTTTCCCGTTTAGTAATATCCACATGCGCAGGCATCGCGCTTTCGCGCTTTGCCCACGCACTTGTCACCTTTTCCCGTTTAGTAATATCCACATGCGCAGGCATCGCGCTTTCGCGCTTTGCCCACGCACTTCGCGGCACAGCCGCTCAGTCGTGGGCGCGTTCGCATAGAGCCACCGTTCTGCAAGCAAGCTTGCAACGGTAACTCTATGCTCACTTTGCCTGCACGCAAAAAAAGCCTTCCCGCGTTCTGTCTACGGAAAAGCTCCCTGTCGTACTGCCCTCCCGGCAAAACGTGGTATAGTAAAAAGAAAATGCATCTGAAGGGACTCGAACCCCCGCTAACATGGTTCCGGAAACCATTGCTCTATCCACTGAGCTACAGATGCAATATAAACATTATATCCAATTAACAACATTTGGTCAAGTAGAAACAGTTGATTTTCTCCAATTTTTTTGGTATGATAGGTAAAGATTGTAAAAACACAAAGGAGGAGCTTCCATGAAATTTAAACGATGTATATCTGCCATATGCAGTTCCGCGTTAGTGCTGGGACTCTCCTTCTTATTATTTCCGCAGCCTAATGTGTTTACCGATACTTCCGTATCTCCTACGGAAGCCGTAACGCCGACTGCCACACCGTCAGTAAATGAGCTGACCGGCATTTCCGCTACTGCGACACCTGATACCACTCCGACTCCGCCGGTCACTCCTGCGGTTACGTTCCTTCCGTTGCTTACGGGAGATTTAAAGGCTCCGATTTCCGGTGTGTCCGATTTGGTCACCGCATATATTACCGCTTACTATGACAACAACTACGAGGCGGCCTCCTTACTTGTCACCGACGCAAGCCATTTGGACGCATCCGTTATGGAAAGCGATTGTAAAAACGTAGAAAAGCTGGAAAACCTTGAATTGTATTCCAAACCCGGTATCGACGGCGTCTTCTCTATTGTATACGCTACCTATTCACTTTATTACAGCGATATTCAGGTTTCGGTTCCGCAGTTCTCCGAATATTACGTAAAACGCATGCCGGACGGTACTTTCCTAATCCAGACAATACCGTTTTCGGACGAAACCACGGAAGTATTTACACAGGCCCGCCAATCGGGAGGCGCCCTGGAGCTGGCTGTTTCCACTTTGATTCGCCGCTATCACAATGCGTGTCTTGCCGTAAACGAGCCGCTGTTAAAGCAATGCGTTACCAATTCCGACTACTTGGATTTAAACTTCATCGATTCCCGTTATTCCATGACGGAATACTTTACCGATTATGACTTCTTAATTTACAACGGAATCAATGAATTTGACTATGTTGCTTTTGTCACCCACAAGGAGAAAATCGTCTTTTCCGAAACCGGCGCCCCTTGCATGGAATCCTACTACATAAAGGTAGACAAATCCACAGGCGTACCGTCCATTTATCTCGGAATCACTTCCCTGGATACGGATGCCTACTGTGCGGCTTTGATTCAAAGCGACAAGATTCAAGAGCTTGCAAAGCAGACCAATGCCGACATGGAAAACGCCTTAATGTCCGACGATGATTTGAAGGAATTCTATCAATTGCTTGTTTCAAATTCTTCCGAAGAATAAGTAAAATCCGCCTATACAGCACCTATCGCCGCTCTCTTTTCAGGGGACGATAGGTGCTTTTCTTTACCGAAAGACTTATACTCCTATCCTTCGGTTACACTTTGCAAACTGCCATCCTTTACGGAATATAAATATACATGATTCGACAACACCTCTTCCGGCTGTACCTGTTGCTCATTTACCGTCCGAACCATTCGGTTTAAATACTCCGGCTCCTCTTCCTCTGTTTCCTTTAGCAACAACACCTCATGCACACTGCTGGGAATCACGTAATAGTCCCCGCCGAATTTTTCTCCGAGTTGTCGTAACAAATCCGAATAAAGCAGTACCGCCGCACCGTTAATTCTTCTGTAATTGGACAATACATACAGCTTCCGGGAAACATACTCCTGTGCGGGAACAAGAAATGTAGACGCCTGCTCCTCTCCGCCGATAGAACATTCACTCACCGTATGTTCCACGCACCACAGCTTTTCCGGAAATAAACGCCTTGTATTCTCTACAATCGTAGAAAAATACGTCTCTGCATCCCCAAGCTCAAGTACCTCCCAAACATTTTTCGGAAGCTGATAGCTTTTTATCCCGTCCTCCTCATCCTCCGTCAACACATAAAACACCGCTACCAGATCCAGAAAATTCACATAAACAGCATCCTGCAGCCATTCCGTATTACCTTCTGCCCGGATCAGTCGAAGAAACATATGGCTGATAATCCACTCCCTCTCCAAAAAATCCGGCACCTTCTCCCGTACTCGTTCACACTCGTTCAGTACAATATCCGCCAGATGTTCCGCCAATCCAAACTCGCTTTCACCACTGCAATAAGATCGATACAATTCATCCATGTAAAAACACGGAATGCACTCGCTCCCCTCTTTCCGGATATACAATACATCCTTTATTACACCGTTATTCTTCCTAACTCTGGAAAGTTCTGTCTCATACCCCTCTCCCAGCACCGTAAGCACCTGTCTGCTTATTTCCTCCGCAAACCGTATCCGGTTCATCCTTATTCTACTTGTTTGTTCCTGCATTTTAACGCCTTTCTTTATTTGCATTACAATTAGGCCTAAGTATCCCGTCATTCTTCACGTAATAATCGTCCCATGGAACAGGCTCCGAAACAGAGCAAAGATATTTAGAAATTCGAATTCGTATGTGATATCTTAGTTTGATTTTAACAAATTGTAACCCGATTTTCAAGACGGAATAATCACCAAACTTATCCTCCCTTCTTTATGCATTCCGCCGAATTTTCAGGCATAAAAAAAGTGGCCGAAAGCCTTGTTTTTCAAGACCTTTGCCACTTTTTACGCATTGATTCCCATTTATTTACAACAATCTTTGCGAAACCGTTCTTACTTTCCCGAAAGGTACTCATCAATTCCCTTTGCCGCAGCTTTTCCGGCACCCATTGCAAGAATTACCGTTGCCGCACCGGTCACCGCATCACCGCCCGCAAATACACCTGCCTTACTGGTGCAGCCGGTCTCCTCCGTTGCCACAATGCAACCTCGACGGTTTGCTTCCAAGCCTTCGGTTGTGGAAACAATGAGCGGATTCGGACTGGTTCCTAAAGACATGATTACCGTATCCAGCTCTAATTCAAAATCAGATCCCTCTACCTCTACCGGCTGACGACGTCCGGACGCATCCGGCTCACCCAGGGCCATCTGCACACAACGCATGCCCTTTACCCAACCGTTTTCATCCACCAAAATCTCCTTCGGATTGGTCAACAGCTTAAAAATCACGCCCTCTTCCTTTGCATGATGTACCTCTTCCACACGGGCCGGAAGCTCCTCTTCTCCGCGTCGATACACGATATATACCTCCGCACCGAGGCGAAGCGCCGTACGAGCCGCGTCCATAGCTACATTTCCGCCACCGACTACCGCAACCTTTTTGCCGGCAGCAATCGGAGTATCATGGTCATTCGTAAATGCCTTCATCAGATTGTTACGGGTCAGGTACTCATTGGCGGAAAATACGCCGTTGGCATTCTCACCCGGAATTCCCATAAACTTCGGAAGTCCCGCACCGGAGCCTACAAACACCGCGGAAAATCCCTCTTCCGTCAGAAGCTCATCAATGGTGACCGACTTTCCGATAACCACATTGGTCTCTATCTTAACACCTAAAGCTTTTACATTCTCAATTTCACTCTTCACTACCGTTTCCTTCGGCAAACGGAACTCCGGAATACCGTAAACCAGTACACCGCCCGGCTCATGAAGTGCCTCGAAAATCGTCACGTCATAGCCGTTCTTTGCCAAATCTCCAGCACAGGTAAGACCCGCCGGGCCGGAACCGATGACTGCCACCTTTTTATTCTTCTTTTCCGCCTGTACCACCGGACGAAGCTCGTGCTCTCTGGCATAATCCGCCACAAAACGCTCCAGCTTACCGATGGAAATGGCCTCGCCCTTAATTCCGCGGATACACTTCGCCTCACACTGGGACTCCTGCGGACAAACACGACCGCATACCGCAGGCAAGGCGGAATATTCGGAAATTACATGATATGCACCTTCCACATCTCCCTCACTTACCTTTCCGATAAAGCGCGGAATATCAATATTGACCGGACAACCGGTTTGGCATTTCGGATTCTTACACTTTAAGCAACGGTCTGCCTCTGCCTTTGCCTCTTCTAAGGAATAGCCGAGACATACCTCATTAAAATTGTGAGCACGTTCCGCCGCATCCTGCTCACGCACCGGAACACGTTTTAACACATCCATTTTTTCTCTCCTAAACTCTTTGCAATTATTCACAATGACCGCAACCGCCGTGATGGGTAGCGCCCTCTTTTTCCTTTAAGTATCTGCGGCCCTCTTCCGTCTTGTACATCTGCTGACGCTTCATCGCCTGGTCGAAATCCACCAGATGCCCGTCAAACTCCGGACCGTCCACACATGCAAACTTGATCTCATTACCGACCGCCACACGACAGGCACCGCACATACCGGTACCGTCCACCATAATCGGATTGAGGCTTACAATCGTCGGAATTCCCAACTCCTTCGTAAGCAGACTCACAAACTTCATCATAATCAGCGGTCCGATGGCAACCACCAGGTCGTAGGACTTATTCTCTTCCTGCACAAGCTTCTTGATGCAGTCGTTTACATTTCCCTTCATGCCGTAGGAACCGTCGTCCGTGGTCACGTAAAGATTCTCCGCAACTTCGCGCATCTCGTTCTCTAAAATCACAAGGCTCTGATTTCTGGCACCAATAATACAATCTGCTGCAATCCCTTTGCTATGTAACCACTTTACCTGCGGATACACCGGCGCCGTTCCGACACCACCTGCCACAAATAAAATCTTTTTCTTTTTTAATTCCTCTACCGGCTCGTCAATCCACTCGCAATGATTACCGAGCGGTCCCACAAAATCCCGGAACGCATCTCCGGCTTTCAGGTCCGCCATACGATAGGTAGAAGTTCCCACAATCTGAAATACAATCGTAACGGTACCTTTTTCCCTGGAATAATCACAAATCGTCAGCGGAATACGTTCTCCCCGCTCATCGATTTTTACAATCACAAACTGGCCCGGCAAGCAGGATTTCGCTACCCGTTCCGCCTTTACTTCCATCTTTACAATGGCATCACTCAACTGTTCTTTTGCAATAATCTCGTACATATTACCATCCGTATTCCTTCCAAAATATCCCAACTTTGCCTCCATAAGGCCCACTATCATAACATAATATCACATTTCCTTCATAATTTCCACTATAAAAACAAAAACTTTCCCCGCCTTTTTTCAGTTAAAAATGGACTTCAAAAAAAATTTTCACAAAAATATAAAAAAAGGCTTTACTTCAATTCTTTGTCGTGGTAAAATATCACTGTAAAAAAAGAAATTACTTTCCAACACAAAGGAGGTTTATCTCATATGAGTAAAACAATCAGAACACCTGCGGTAGACTATTTATTTGATGCTATCCTCTCTCTTAAGGACAGAGAAGAGTGCTATACATTCTTTGAAGATGTATGTACCATTAACGAACTGCTTTCCCTTTCCCAGCGTTTTGAAGTAGCGGCAATGCTCCGTTCCCACAAGACCTACTTAGAGATTGCGGAGAAGACCGGTGCATCCACCGCAACCATCAGTCGTGTCAATCGTTCCTTAAACTACGGCAACGACGGTTATGACATGGTATTCGAGCGCATTCCGCAGCTCCCGATTGAGGATTCTTCCGAATCCTAATAATTCCGGAAACAAATCAGTGTCGCAGTTCCTCACCGGTTCTGCGACACTTTTCTTTTTCACTATTTATTTCTTTTTCTCCGACTTCTTTTCTTCTTTCTTTTCAGCCTTTTCTTCCTTTTTCTTTGCTTTCTCCTGCTTCTCGTCCTTCTCCGAAGACTCCGCCTCATGCGGTGCAAACTCCTTATCGATAATCTGCTCGATAATTTGCTTCTTCATATACACGTCAAAGCTCAGCATACAAATCAGGGAAAGCTTCCGTAAAAAGTCCTGCTGGTCCTTCTTCTTTACATCACCGTAAGTGCCCTGGACCGCCTTCCACTTTCTGGCCAGGTCCTTTGCCACCACATCGGACTGGGCCTTTTGAATAGCAAAAATCTCCTCGTAAATCTTCTCAAAGGGTACTTCTCCCGCACCGTCGAAAAACTTTTCGTTGAGAGGCTTTAAAATCGCCTGAATATCCGTAATGGACAACACACCCTTTAAATAATAAATCAAAATCAAGAGGTACATGTGGTCCTTGGAATACTTCTTCTTATTCGGAGACGGCAAAAGCTCATTCTTCGTATAGTTGTTAATCATGGTCTTGGTCAACAACTTGTCCTCATCGTAACGCTTTGAAGACGCCAGATGACGGTCCATAAAAGTCGTTACCTGATCCATATATAAATCAATGTTCGGCAGCTCGTCCGGCTGTACATAGGAAATCTCTTTCAATCTGTCGAGAAGCTCACGCAACTCTTCACTGTCTTCCCAGGCCATCCCATCAACCTCCTTCTCTTCCTCTCTATATTATATAGTATTCGAAACCGCGTTGCAAGTACTTTCTTTTTTTCTCCGGGTATGGTATACTGTTACACAGATGTTTTTACAGCAGTATACAACCTTTACTTACATAGCTTGAACAACCGGAAGATTTTTTCAAGAAACGAGGCAATTATGAGTATATACGACACCTTAAATCCAATGCAGCGGGAAGCTGTTTTTTTTGACAAAGGACCGCTCCTTATTTTAGCGGGCGCTGGCTCCGGAAAGACCAGAGTTTTGACCCATCGTATCGCCTATTTAATCGAAGAACAGGGCGTCAGTCCTTTCCAGATTCTCGCCATTACCTTCACCAATAAAGCAGCGAAGGAAATGCGGGAACGTGTGGACAAAATCGTCAGCTACGGTGCGGAAAACATCTGGGTCAGCACCTTCCACTCCACCTGCGTGCGGATTTTACGCCGCTTCATCGAATCCTTAGGCTACAGCCGGAACTTTACCATTTACGATTCCGACGACCAGAAGACGCTGGTGCGTGATATTTGTAAGTCCTTAAACATCGATACGAAGAACGTAAAGGAGCGGACCTTTTTGTCCGCCATTTCCTCCGCAAAGGATGAGCTGATTTCTCCGGAGGAATACGCCATGCGGGCCAACATGGACTTTTCCAAAAAGAACTTTTCCCGCGTCTACACCGAGTATCAGAAGCGTTTAAAGGCCAGCAACGCCCTGGACTTTGATGATTTGATTATGAAGACCGTGGAGCTGTTCCAGACAAACCCGGAGGTCCTTGACTACTACCGCCGACGCTTCCGTTACATCATGGTGGACGAGTACCAGGATACCAATACCGCACAGTTCCGCCTCATCTCCCTTCTGGCGAATTACACCAACGACGAAGGGGAGCTGGAACAGAACCTGTGCGTAGTAGGTGACGATGACCAGTCCATTTACAAATTCCGCGGTGCCAATATTCAAAACATATTGAACTTTGAAAAGATTTACCCGAATGCCCACGTCATCCGTCTGGAGCAAAACTATCGCTCCACCGGTAACATTTTATCTGCGGCAAATGAGGTAATACATCATAACATCGGCCGTAAGGACAAGTCCCTCTGGACCGAAAACGAAGAAGGTTCCCCGGTATTTTTTACCCAGTACCCGTCGGACTATTCCGAAGCCGAAGGTGTGGCGCAAAGCATCCGGGAGTATGCCGACGAAAAGGGCGCAGCCTATAAGGACTTTGCGATTTTATACCGCACCAACGCCCAGTCCAGAGTCTTTGAAGAAAAACTCATCGCCAGAAACATTCCGTACCGCGTCATCGGAAGCATCAACTTCTACCAGCGTAAGGAAATTAAGGACCTTCTGGCTTACTTAAAGACCATTGATAACGCATTGGATAACCTGGCGGTAAAACGTATCATCAATGTCCCGAAGCGTGGCATCGGCCTCACCACCGTGGACCGTATCGATGACTACGCGGAGGCAAACGGCATGACCTTTTACGAAGCCCTTCGCCACGCGGAGTTTATTCCGTCCGTAGCCCGCGCCTGCGGAAAGCTCACCTCTTTTGTGGCCTTTATCGAGGCCCTGCGGAGCAAACCGATTGGTCAATCCTACACCTTAAAGGACTTAATCGAGGAAATTATGGAAGGAACCGGCCTGACCGAGGAAATCAAATCCTCCGCTGCCGATGAAGAGGAAGCCGGAGAGCGTCTGGCAAACGTAGACGAACTCATTAACAAGGCCGTGCTCTACGAGCAAACCGCCGACGAACCTACCTTAAGCGGTTTCTTAGAGGAAGTGGCGCTCGTTGCGGACATCGATACGCTGGACGAATCTACGGATGTGACGGTCCTTATGACCTTACATGCCGCAAAGGGACTGGAGTTCCCGTACGTGTACTTATGCGGTATGGAGGACGGCCTGTTCCCGAGCTACTCTTCCATTAACGCAGAAAAACCTGAGGAAGAGATTGAGGAGGAACGCCGCCTTTGCTACGTCGGCATTACCCGTGCCATGAAGGAACTGCACCTTAGTGCCGCCTCCACCCGTATGGCAAGAGGCGAAACCCAGTACAATCCGACCTCCCGTTTCATCAAGGAGATTCCGCGATACTTACTTAAAATGGAGCAGGTAGGTTCTCAGAACACCTTCCGGAACAATGCCTTCGGCGGCAGCCCTATCCGCACCATGTCCGGCGGTAGTATGCCGGTTCCGCGAAAATCGGTTACCTATAGTAACGCCGCAGGTGACTTTGATTTCGAGAAGCCGAAACCACGCCCGTCCGCTATGCCGTACGCTTCCACCCCTGCCGCACCGGCGAAAAACTTCGGCACCGGTCCGTCCAGCTCCTTAGATTACGCAGTGGGCGATAAGGTCCGCCACATCAAATTCGGTGCAGGCACCGTCACCAACATCGTAAACGGCGGCAGAGACTACGAGGTCACGGTACTCTTTGACACCTACGGTGTAAAAAAACTGCTGGCGTCCTTCGCCAATTTAAAAAAGTGTTGATTTTAGAAAATTTTTCTAGTAATTTATGTCACACTATGGTATACTCTAACTAAATAGGAAGAGTAAACGTATATTATTTTCACAATAGGAAAGGATGGACCTGCCATGAACAACATCATGAAAAAGTTAGAAGATTTGGTTTCCAGCAACGATAAGCTTGCTGAGTTACTTCGCTTAAAAAAGGAAGAGGAAGAGTTCGAAAAGAAGAATACCGCACTTTATGTATTCGCTATCATCGGCGCAGTTGCCGCTATCGCTCTGATTGCATACCTCGTATACCGCTACCTGAATCCGGTTTACGTAGAGGATGGCGAATTCGAGGATGAGTACGAGTTGTTAGAGGACGACTACATCCCGGGCGATGCATCCGAAGCAGATTTTGAGGAGTAAACAAAGCATTAATATTACAGCAACGAAAAAAGGAAGTGCACCCAAAGGTTCACTTCCTTTCTTTTGTAGGTTAAATCATTCCTGACATAATAAATCCATACACCTTTCCGTTTGATGCTCTTACAAATACGGTAGTATCATAAAGCCGCCATGAACCATCATCCTTTTCATGGTCATAAAAACCAATCTTCCACACCGGTTTTCCTATCGGCACCCAGTACCAGTCATTCCAATTATAGCCTCCCTTCATACTATACCCATCATGCTTATCAAACTCCCCCAAACGTACCTCAATATGCTTCCACGGCCCCTGCTTGTTACCACGTGAATTTTGGAACAAAATTGCATATATTATGGCTTCCTCCACCGAAATCAACCCTTTTTGATCCGTGTCCGTATTATAATTCGGTACCGCTTCCTGACTATCCCAGCCGCCAATTACCTCTTTTCCATCATCTGTCACCACAAAATGCACTGACCGGGAATCATTTTCTGTTTTGATTACAACATACCAAATATGCCTTTCGCCGTCATACTGTTTTTCATGCGCCGTCTCCAATTCCACCGTACGAAACTCCGCCGTACGAGCGGTCCACTCTTTCCATTCCACAAATTCTTCCATAAAAAACTTCTGTCCGTATGTCAACGTCACTTGAATCGCCTCTTTCTCTGTCAACTGGGGCGAATACTCTTTACAGCCGCAAAACAGACCGGCAAATAAGAACAACATCAAAAATACATAAATATACCGCATACGTCCCTCCCTTCGGGCATAAACAATACCTCCTCTTATATCCTATCATACTATCTACTGTTGTTCAAGCAAAAAGCTCGTTCTCCCCCTCACCACACAATATTTTTTCGTACTTCCTCATATTCTGCTTGCATTTTTTAAGATTTCTGCTACAATCGAATTTGTGTGTGCATTTTACACATACACTATTGTAACCGTACATCATATTCAGAACTAATGTGAGGGATTTTTATGAGAACCGCTTCTCTGCATACAAGACCTACCATACATAGAAATCAGCACTCCCTCTGGGAGTTTTTAAACGAGTACCTGTTTGCGCCGGCTACCGTCTTCGTAAAGAAGCAGGCGGTGCTTTGCATTGCGCTTATTGCCATGGCGGTAACCTGTGTTCTCGTTCCGCCGGATGCGGCGTACCTTGGCTACTTTGATTTGCGTACTTTGGCAACTCTTTTCTGTACCCTTGCGGTGGTGGCGGCGTTTTCCCACATCCATCTGTTTGAAGTCATCAGTAAAACCATCGTCATCAAGCTTCACACCTTGCGAAATGCCACTCTTGGTCTTGTAATGATTACCTTTGTGGGTTCCATGTTGCTCGCCAACGACATGGCGCTGCTTACCTTTTTACCGTTAGGCTTCTTTGTACTGAACAGTACCGGAAATAAGAAGGCCATGGCCTTTACCTTTATTGTGCAAAACATTGCGGCAAACTTAGGCGGTATGGTAACGCCTTTCGGCAATCCGCAGAACCTCTACCTGTACTCTTATTTTAACATCGGTACGGGTGAATTCGTAAAGATTATGCTGCCGTCCTTTATAACCGCAACCTTGCTCATTATCGGCATCTGCCTGTTTGTAAAGCCGACGCCGCTGACCTTAAAAAACGACGAAGAATATCACCTTCCGGTGGTCAGGACCGCGATTTACTCCGTCCTGTTTGTAGCCAGTATTTTAATTGTATTCCGTGTGATTCCGTACCACTGGGGTACTCTTGCGATTACCGTCATCCTTCTTTTCATGGATTGGAAATCCGTTAAGGAAGTAAACTACCCGCTCCTTGCCACCTTCTGTGCCTTTTTCGTATTCAGCGGAAACCTGGCACGCATCCCGGCAGTGAGCAATTTCTTCGGAGAACTGTTGCCAATGAACACATTGCTCTTCGGTATCCTGTCCTGTCAGTGCATCAGTAACGTGCCGAGCGCCGTACTTCTGTCCCATTTTACGACAGACTACTCAAGCCTGCTTCCGGCAGTCAATATCGGCGGTCTGGGAACCTTAATTGCATCCTTGGCAAGCCTGATTACCTTCTCCGAATACAAGAAGCACAACCCGGAACAAATAAAGAAATACATCGTAATGTTTACCGCAATCAACTTTGGTTTTATGGCTGTGCTGTTTGTGGTGCAGAGTTTGATTTTGAAGTAGCCCATTACAATTTACATTTCTTTTATCAAAACAGAATACTTTTTTAACGCTAAAAAGACCGCAACCTTCATTACGAACAAGCTGCGGTCTTTTTTCTCTCTTACAATTATTCTTCTGTCTTTTCTTCCTTCTTTTCTTCTTTCCCTTTATTATACATCCTTACGGTTGCGATAATAAGAATCGGACATGCAATCCCATCAATAATTCCCAATATCCGGATAAGTGCATCCGGTATGGGTGCCCCCTTTAATTTTGCAATCGAAAACACCAGCGTACACGCTGCAATCATCATAAGGCAGATACTCCACACAAGTAATAACTTATTCTTCTTCATCATTCCTCTCCTTCCCTTACCTTCGAAACCTACTCCGTTATCCCGGTATCAACAATCAGCTTCTTACAGCTTTTACAGTACTCCCCCGGAAGCTGAAAAGCTCCCAAAGAGTATTTCGCTGCCTCCGTCAATCCGGCTCCGGCGAGCTTATCCCCAAGGCTGTTTTTCTTTCCTTCTTCCTGCCAACGAACCTTCTGTCTTCCGTCTCCTTTTAAATAGCCTTTTTTCATCTCCTGCTTACAATACGGACACTCCATCTTAACTCCTCCTTACATACTCTAAAAACGATTCCATCTCGCTCTCTCCGAACACCTTCACGCCGTTCTTCCGCAACAGTTCTGCGGTTACGCCTTCTCCCGGCACCACTATCCCGGTAAAGCTGCCGTCGTAGACCTCTTTGTTTCCGCAGGACGGGGAACGCTCCTTTAAAATCGCCGCCTCACACCCGTACAGCTTTGCCAGCCGTAACGCTTCCAGCGCCCCCCGGTTAAAAGCTTCTGTACGGTCTTCTCCCTCCGAAGAAACCACACCGTCTCCTTTGCGCTCCGACGGTGTACGCGGGGTGGGCAAGCCTCCCAACTGCTCCGGGCACACCGGAATCAAGGCAATATCCTTCCGAGAAAGTAACCCCTTTACCGCCGCATCCTCCTTCGGTATTCCGTTATAACGGCAATTCACGCCAAGCAGGCATGCACTGACCAAGATTCGCATAGCAACTACTCCTCTCCGATTACCGGCTTCCTTGCCCGCAGTCCGCCCCGTTCCTCAATGATGGTACGAAGATAGCGGTATCCTACCGAAAGCACTCCCACTATAATTCCAACTATTGCCTTCCAGAAAAACCGTTCAAACGCTTCCTCCTTGGTCATCTCGGCTAATCTACTAAAGTATCCGCCTACAAAGCCGCCGCAAAAACCGCTCCAGCCCGGAATTGCAATCAAAAATGCTCCGGACGGCACAACAAACAATACAAAAAAGCTCATAAATACCAATGCGGTAAACACCGTAACCTCCAGATAAAAGCTCCATACGGAATAGGCCTCTCCCGCAATAAGCGCCGCCGGTATCTGCAGCACCGCAATCAGAAGAATCATTATGACATACTCTGTCAGGTAAAAAAAGAGCTTATTTTTCACATAGGTCCGCTTGCTTTCTCCTAAGGTCAAAACCATCTGTTCCGTAGTAATAATTACTTTCTTTCTGTTTATCCAGTGACTGGCCGGACTTAGAAAAAATGCCAGATTAAAAAACAAATACGCCACATAACCTATGATTGTAACGTAAGCGCAATACAGACTGCCCCCCACTCCGGATAACAGGAGTAACAGGGCAAAAACAAATAACAGACATCCTCCGCCGATCAGATTCCCCTTCTGCTTTTTAAACAACTCAAACTCTGCTTTTATGTACCGGTTCATTTCTTCTCCCCCTCCCTGCAAAGCTTTACCATCAGCTGTTTTAAAGTCAAACGCTCTCCGTTCTCACCCACAAGGCGCTCCAAAAGATCTTCCTTAGATTCATAGAACAACAGCCGTCCCTTTTCCATCATGGCAACATAATCCGCCACTTTATCCAAATCCTCCGTTATATGCGTAGAGAAAATAATTCCCATCCGCTCATCCATAAGTTCCGACTGCAGTACATGCAAAAACTCCTGACGTACCAGTGGGTCAAGGCCTCCCGTCGGTTCGTCAAGAAGCAACAGCTCCGGTTTATGGGCCAGTGCAAAAGCCAGCTGAGCCCTGGTTGTTTCTCCCTTTGATAACTCCCCTGCCATCTTCTCTGCGCCCAGTTCAAAACGATTAAGAAGCTCCAAATACCGTTCCATCGAAAACTCCGGATAAAACATCCCCAACACTCTGCCGTTTTCCCGCAGCGTATCCTTTGATAAAAAATGGAAGTCTTCCCCCACATAACCGATTAACTTCTTTGCCTCCGTGGTATGAGTGGCCACATCATATCCGGCAATCTCCATTGTTCCGCGCTTTCTCGGCAAGCTCTGTAAAATCAATCGAAGTAACGTGGACTTTCCGGCACCGTTTCTGCCGATGAGCCCCAACATATAGCCCCGTTCCAAAGTAAAGGAAATATCCTTTACGGCAAACTTTCCGCTTCCGAAGCGGAAAAAAGACTTCTCCAGTCCCTGTACCTTTAGCGCCGGCTTAGCCAGTCGTTCCGCTTCTTTTTCTTCCAAACTCTTTTCTATGATTTGTGTCTGCTGCTGCAAAACAAAATCCTCCTGTCTGTATTATTCCGAATCCAACAATACTTCCACCATTTCCATAATATCATCCCGCTCCATACCGGCCTCACGACACTCCTTAATACAGTCCAGCATATGCCGTTCCGCCATAGCCAGCTTTTTCTCCCGGAGCAGGTCCGTGTTCTGCTCGCACACATAAAACCCTTTGCCGGAAACGGAATAAATAAGACCTTCCTTTTCCAGTTCCTCATAAGCACGCTTTGTGGTAATGACGCTGATTTGCAAATCCTTGGCTAATGCCCGTATGGACGGAAGCATGTCTCCCGGCTTCACTTCCCCCGCCACAATGGCCGTCTTTACCTGTCCGATAATTTGCTCATAAATCGGCAGTGTCGATTGTCCCGAAACTACGAATTGCATGCGCCTTCCTCCTTTCCGGCACTTCCCTTCTGATTAATTTCCTCCGAAATCCGATTCCAATATAAAAACAACCCGATGATTGCACTCACATACGCTAGTCCGGCAATTACATACGGCAGCCACGGCCACCGTTCAAAAAAGCTCGCATACATATAATTTCCAAAGCCGTGAACCGCAGGAATAATCGTACACAGAACCGCGGCAACCGTAAACCGCATCTGCTTCTTTGCTTTCGCCTTTTCCTCCGCAGACATCGTTACTTTTCCTGCAACACTTGTATTACAATCTTCCCGAATTCCCTCCACCGGATCTTCTTTTTGATACCAACAGCTTCTCGTACTGAAAAACCAGCCGGAATTCGGATACGACCTCTTTACCGCAGCAGACATGTTGTCCACCACCACGCCACTGTAAAGCAGCATAAACGGAAAGGTACAAAGCATAAAATGTCGCGTCCACAAAAGGAAGGAATATCCCGAAATCAAACACGACACGAGTCCCATGAAAAGAAACCAAAACACCTGAAACACGTTATAACTTACAGAGTAAGTCCCCAAATATCTGAATCGTTCCTTCTTCGAAAACGGCAATAAATACAACAGCTTTCCCATACGTGGCGGAAACAAAACCACCATCCAAAGAGCCCCCATTCCTTGGGCTCTTAAACTTTGCGTTTCCTTGGTTGCCGCAACGGTATCCAAAAACATATATCCGAAAATCAACAACAAAACAAGCCCACGCCAGCCGACCAGTTCCGTTTTCATCCGATAGAAACCTTCCCGCAACAGGTACAGCACATAACTACCGGCTGTTCTTCCTTTCTCCATGTTACACCATCCCTTTCTTTACCACACCCTGCTTTATGTAATACATCAAATCCTCTATGGTTGGGCGCACACACTCCAAGTCCAAACGTACCGGATCACCGTCGTTTAATATAATCCCTTCCGCCGTATACTCCGACAACCGCTCCCCTAAAATCCGGCTCTTCATATACGGGAACAACTCATATCTGCCCCGCACCAACAAAAACCTGTCCAAAACATTCTCCGTGCTGTCGCAAAATATCTGCTCCCCCTGATGCAGCATCATGGTATAATCCGCCTTTGCCTCCAGCTCCGAAACCAATTGAGAAGAAAGCAAAATACCGCAATCCTCTCCCTCTAATATCTCGCTTAACACCTCCATGAATTCATCCCGGAACACCGGATCTAAGGAAGCTGCCGGTTCATCCATAATCAGAAACGTCGCCCCGTGGGATAATGCAAACGCCAGCTGGAACTTCATCTTCATACCTTTGGAAAGCTTGCGGATGGTACGTTTTTTCGGGATTTCAAACCGTTCCAAATAGTCCAAATACCTCTCCATATCCCAGTTCCGGTAATAAGGCCCGTACATTTGTCCGGTCAACAAAGGAGACATTCCCTCGTCAAAAGGAGAATCGTCAAACACAAAACCCATGCATTCCTTTGCTTCTTTCTCATTCTCGCGGAGGGAATATCCACCGATAGATACCTCTGCTCCTTCCGGAAGCGGCAACAGCCCCGAAATCGCAGACAGAAGCGTCGTCTTACCGGCTCCGTTCACACCTAAAAGCGCCGTCAGGTACCCTGCCTCTACCGAAAACTCAATCTCCTTTAACGCAAACCCATCCCGCTGTAACCGCGGAATCTTTACCTCCAAAACTGTACTCATATGATCTCCTTCTTCCCTCCCAAAACAACCGTTATATTCATCATAAAATGCCCTTAACATTTCGAAACAATCTACGCGCCTCTACATAGCTGTGTATATCTATATATACAGTATATACACAGTGTATCTGTTTTGTCAAGTAGCAATCCATATCTTTTTATTTTTTCAGTAAAAAAAGGCTGCCGCTAAGCGACAGCCCTTTGCATCCTGTTTACTTTCCTTCCACAGCTCCGTTTTCTTTGATTCGTTCGATTTCCTTCTCTTTGTTCCAAAGATAACTGAAATGCACCTCCGTACCATTCTTGATACGCTGTAGGTTATCCATATGCTTAAAGAACATCACCACTGCTGCAATCATGAATATCCCTGCCGCAAGAATGTCCCGATTCATTGCTCCGTAAATAAGTGCATATGCCACCGACGCAGACATCGGTACCACACAAATATAGTTTACGATTAATACAACCACAAGTTCAATAGATAACATAATCAAAAACAGGCGCACATCCGTCATGAGAATCACACCGCCGAGACATGCCAATCCTTTACCGCCGCGGAATTTCATGTAAAACGGAAAAATATGTCCCAAAATACAAGACGTACCGGTAATCGGAAACGCATAGGAAAAATGCGGAAACAACTTTCCGGTAATCCATACCGCCAGGCATGCCTTTGCAATATCCAGAATCGCACAAAAACCGCCAATTGCCTTACCCTTTAAAATAATAACATTAGACGCGCCCGCATTACCGGAGCCCTTCTTACGGATATCGTATCCGTTCATCAGACCG
Source organism: Lachnospiraceae bacterium (assembly GCA_015057365.1). Taxonomy (GTDB): domain Bacteria; phylum Bacillota; class Clostridia; order Lachnospirales; family Lachnospiraceae; genus SIG307. The sequence goes on from SVEN01000001.1 coordinate 66,114, forward strand.
ATCAGATAAGACGGACTAAACGCACCAATCAAATAACCGATTAAAATACATGCTAAAATTTCCATTTGTTCCTCCCCTTCGGATTGCCGCCTAACGCCTGCAATCTGAACTCCTTTGTAATTCGTTCTCTCTCCACGTAATATACTATCACATTTACCCGCCTTCTGGCAAGCACCACATTATAACAATTTTATAAACTCTTGTAATTTTGCGAAACCGCCCTGCGGATATTTGGAAATATCTTCCTCATTCTTATTCAACAGACAATCCGTCAGTAGGAAAACCTTCATTCCGGTCTTGACCGCCACCATATCCTCCGCCACGTCATTTCCTACCATAAGGCACTCCTCCGGAGCTACATCAAGACGCTTTGCGATTTCCGTATAATAGGCAGGGTTCGGCTTACTGACACCGATATTCTCATAGGTAGTGCAGAGTTCGAAGTCCTCTTTCTTAAGTCCGGCCCAATCCATCGGCAACAGCGTACCGTCAAGATCAAATAATACTGCTTTCATACTCATTTTTTCCGCCCTCTCAAAGTCTAGCGACTTATTCAATCAAACAAAACTATAATAAACACCACGATGGGTATTATACATTTCTTTCCGCATATCGTCAATGGTTCCCCGAACAAAATCTCCGCCACAAAATTTCCTATTACAAAAAACGTCCCGGCCGAAATCGGCCGGGACTCCATTCTTTTCTTCATATATTACTACAAGGTCATATCAAAATGCGGTCTTTCCTTCTTCTCCTCCGCCTTGTCTTCTGCTTTATCATTCGCACGTTGTGCCAAAAGCTCCTTCAACTTTGCGGTCAATTCTTCTATGGTACTTGCGGTCACCTTATTCGGATTTACCGGCTTCTCCGTCTCATCCTTCTTGCCGGTCATTTTCTCTGCCCGTTCTTCCCGTTCGGCCTTCATCTTCTGAGCCTTTTCCGCACGTTCCTTTTTCTCTGCACGAAGCTCCTTCTGCTGATTGCGAAGATCTTCCTGCATCTTTACGGTCTGCTTCGTTAACTCCGCAAAATAGGTTACCACACCGTCCTTGTCTACGGTAATGCCCATACGCTTAACCTGGTCCGCATCCTCGCCCAGTTCTTCCTTCACCTGGTCAAACTTCTCATCTGCGGTATCGATAATACCTACGTACTTTTCCTTTACCGCTTCGTCCGCTGCCATCTCCTCCAAGGTCTTCGGATCGATGACACAGCTATATTTCTTGGTAGACTGATTGTGATAATACTGTGCTTCCTCGTCGGTAGAAAACTCTGCCACAAAGAAATCGATGTCGCCGTACTTTTCCTTTAACTCCGCCAGAAGATTCTTCGCAGCCTCACTAAGCTCTACTTCATCCTCTACCTTTTTCTTTTCTTCCATGTGGATACCGCCGGCATTCTTCTGATATGCCTTCAGTTCATCCTTGTCCATCTTCTTTGCCTTATCGGACATCTCATACATTGCCGCATCCTCATGCCCCGGATGCTTTGCTTTGCCTATGGCACGACGCTCCTCGCGGTTACCACCCTTTAAAATCTCATCAACGTTTTTCGGGAAACCTCCGAATCTGTGAATTCCGTTCATAAAAAGACCTCCTTATCTTCTTAACCAAATCCGTTTGTTTTGTGGGATGTCATACAGTTCCAATCATGACATAACTATCCTTATTTACTGTATCGACATAAAAAAGCGGAACCTTTAGAGGCTCCGCTAAAATTTTAGTACTTCTTTCCTACTTTACAATAACATCCGCTACTTTCGCCTTACTGGCCTTTACATAATCCGCAACGGACAACTTTAACTGTAACCCCGGCTTTCCTCCGCTGACATGTAAGTGCGGCAATCCTTCTACGGATGCATCAATCACCGTTGGGAATACCTTCTTCATCCCGATAGCGGTACATCCTCCCCGGATATAACCGGTGACCGGCGTCAATTCCTTTAACGGCAAAAGTTCCAGCGCCTTTTCGTTTACCGCTCTGGCCGCTGCCTTAAGGTCCAGTTCCGCTTCAATCGGGATAACAAACACATAGTAGGCCTTACTTTTTGCCACAGTCACCAAAGTCTTATACACCAGCTCATGATCCAGTCCCAAGGTATCCGCCGTGGTCACACCGTCCACAAACTCATCGCACTCATAGGACTGCATCTCATAAGAAATCTTAAGCGAATCCAGAATTCGCATTGCATTTGTTTTTACAGTTTTTTCCTTTGCCATACTATATTACCTCGTACTCAAACATCTCGTATTTCAACTTTGTTCCCACATCGATTCCGTCCGGAAGTAACGCGCGGGCTACCAGTTTCATATCTTCCGATGCAATATCGATACGTTTTAAATTCGCATAGTCACCATCAATACTGTCCACAATATAATAAATAGTTTCCATTTTCATTCTCCTCCCTACTTCTTAAAAGATGCCATCCGCTCCGGAAAGGTCTTCTCCACATAGGCATGCTCTTTCATCCCGACACACTTCTCTCCCTCAAAATCCAGCTCGATAATATACGGCATCCAGTCCACAATCCGTAGAAAATCGTCGCAGTTAAACTTTGGGTTGTAATAGTTTAAAATCGAGCTCAGGGCGGTCCCGTGAGTACCGATAACAATACTCTTTCCCTCGTTTTCCGCTAAAATATCCCTTAGCGCCGCCATATTCCGCTCCTGCACCATGCCGATGGATTCTCCTCCTTCTTCATGGAAGGAAAAATCCGCCCAGCGCATTTTCAGTACATTTCCGGAAGAATTGCCCTCGTTGCCCTTCTCCCGTTCCCGAAGACGTTCATCCGTAAGAATTTCCTTTTCAAAAAAGGCCGCTGCCTCCTCAATGGTTGCCATGCTCCGGACATAGGGACTACAATAAAACACATCGATTTCTTTGTCCTTTAATGTAGCCAGTACAACTTTTCTATCTACAAGGCCCTCCGCCGTAAGCGGTCTGGTACGGTCATCCACATGGGCATGCACCGGCTCCGCATGACGGACAAAATATACTTTGGTCATGATACTCCCCCCGCTCCATTTTTTCTATAATTCACATTCAATTATATCTTTTATCATTCTAACACTGCACATTTCCAATGTCAACAAAAGGAGAGCACTTCTCTGCTCTCCTTCTATCCTCTTATCTGCTATTTCCTTTCACCCATGCAATCACATACTCCGCCACTTCTTCCACACTCCTTCCGCTGATGTCCAAAGTCGCAAACAGCGTGTCCCCGTGCCGGTCATGCGTCCTAAAATACTCATTATAGTCTACCGAGCCCTGAATCCAGTTCTCGTCGGTAATGCCTCTGCCTTCCTTCATGCGCTTTCTGAGAAGTTCCTCCTCACAGGTAAGAGCAAGAACTTTGATATCCGGAAAGAACCGTCTGCAATACTGATGATGCAGCTTATCCAAATTTCCTGCCATGGTCCAGAGCACCGGGCGCCCGCTCTGCATGATATTCATAGAAAGCTGTTCAATTAAATTTAACCGTTTTTCATAATCTTCATTGGTTTCCGATTTCATATAACCACAGAAAATATCTGCATCCAGTACCACAAAATCAACCTTTTTCTGCTGAATCATCTGTGCCGTGGTGGTCTTACCCACACCGCTGCAGCCGGTAAGAATAAAAAGCGGCTGGGAAATCTTCTCCCATGTATGCCCGCACTTCGGACACTTTACCACATTTCCGTCTACCTCCTTATCCCACCCATAATTTCCGCATTTCATACATATTCCAAGCATTTGTTATCCTCCAAAATCTTCTCTACATTTTTTCTGTTTTCCTCTCCCGTGGTCCACACGGCTGCCCACACACGTTTCACACCGAGCTGACGATAAGTTTCCAACCGATGTCTTCCATCATCCACCTTGAACTTTCCGTATACATATTCCACGATAAGAGGCGGCGCATCCCAGTTATTCATAAGACTTTCTTTCATTCGGTCCACCACATGAAAGAAATACTGAATATCATTTTCCGCATGCAAATACTCCGGTGCACCGGACTTTACGTCAGAAAGCAGGGAAATCGGTATCTCACAAAGTCCGAAGTAGTGCCGTTCTTCCAACAAAAGCCCATCCGCAAGTGCAAGATTCTTTCCGTCTGCCCGTAGGAAATCCTGCATCCACTGATCTATTTTTCCTTCTTTGTCATATTGTTTTGCTAAAGTTAATGAGCCGTATGTCATAATTTCTCCTTCCGCTGCCGTACCACTTCATACATCATGATAGATGCTGCACAACTCACATTAAATGATGATGCCGTGCTTGACTCTGCCATGGGTATCGTACAAAGTTCATCACACAATTCTTTATAAGCGTAACTCAATCCCTTCGTTTCGTTCCCAACAAAAAGCAGTAACGGCAATGTCAAATCAAGTTCATAGATTGCTTTTTGCTGATGGGCTGTGGCCCCAAACATACGAAATGCCCCGTATTTTGCTTTCATACGATTTATCAGTTCATACAATATCTCTTGCTCTGCAATCCGAACCACCGGCAACGAGAAAAACGACCCCATAGACGCCGCTACCACCTCCGGGTCATACAAATCCACCCCATGCCCGGTAAGAATCAAAGTATCCACGCCCAATGCATCACAAGACCGAATCATCGTCCCAAGATTTCCTTTATTGGACGGGCGGTCAAACAATACCAGAAACGGGTTGCTTGACAGCTTCATCTGCGCAGGCATAATCTCTTTCATTGCCACAATTGCCATCAGTTCGGAGGTATCTTCTTTCCCGCTAAGCTCTCGCATCAGTTCTTCGGAAAAGCAAAAATTTTCCTTTGTTTTTACTGTAGCAAGCAACTCCTTCGCCCAATCGGACAGCTTGCCTTCTCCGTACAAAAAGGACTTAATCTGCCATCCGTTTTTCACCGCCTCATTGATGTTCCGAACCCCTTCCACCACAAACTCGCCATAGCGGTTTCTTTTGGTCCGATTGGTTTTTAATACTTGAATATGTTGAAACAGATTGTTCCTTACCGTAATCCTTGTCATTTTGTGATACCGCCTCTTGCGAATAAAATATAACACAGAAAGCTCGACAGAACCTTCTGTGTCATAATATTGTATCACACAATGACCTCCCGTTTTATACCGACTTTACTTTAAAACAAACTCGGTATACGGTGCATATTTCTTCACAAAATCATCGTAATCACTTCTCTTGGTGGTCCACATAATGACCGGGAAGTAGGTAACTCCCTCCCGTACCAGTGCCTCAAACAACGGATTGTTACAGTTAATTTCAAACTCACTGTCCGCATACCCTACAATCACCGGCGGAAGTATCTGATTTGCCCGAATCTTTTCCCTCCATGCATTTACCTTGTCTTCAAACACTACCGGATGCACCTGCCATTTGATACCTTCTTCCGATCCGCTACTCCGTACAAACATGTTAAGCGGCATAGCAAGCGGTCCTAAATAATAGCGGTCTTCCAAATACAATCCGTCGGAAAACGCTTTGTTCTTACGTTCAAACAAAAGATACGTATGAATCCATTCCTCTAAAAGACCGTTGTCATTATATTCTTTGGCAGACTGTACTCCCGGTGTAAACTTAAGCTCATCTCTGCCTTGTTTCTCGTATACAATTTTCTTCACGGTTTCTCTGGACAAAGAGTACTCCTTTGCCAACTCCTCCACCGGCACACCATACAAATACTTATTTTGTAACATCCGGTTTCGTTTTTTATAATACTGCTTCTGTCCGGAAACCTCGCCCCATGTTTTTTCCTTTTCTTCGGCCAGGGGTACATATAGGAGGTTACCGCCGGCATATTTCTGGATTTCTGCGAAAAGCTCCGGGGGTAATACTTCTTTGGCATTTAAATAATTCATTCTATATCACTTCTTTCTACAGTAACTTCACTAGCCCCAACACCAGCAAATGCGCCGGATAAAACCAGTAATACATATTCTTTATCAGCATGTTATACGGCCCCTGCTTTCCGCGATACAGCCAAATCGGTAGCAGTGCCAGCAAAGCAAAGGCTTGGCGCACGATGGTTACCGTATGTCCGAACACATTCGCTTCATAATAAAATCCGCTCAGAATCTCTACATTGATGTAGTACAGACATACCGCCTGTCCTACAAAATGCCACCACTTCCGTCCCCAGAAGAAATAGAACACCAGAACCGTCAGTACGCCGGCATAATGATAATCCACAAAAGTCACCAGACCCAGTACAAATGCCAGACACAGGGTTCCGATACAGGTTACAATCCTAAGCCACAGCTTTCCCCTTTTCTTTGCCAGTTCGTTGAGCCAAATCAAAAACACCGCAATCAAAAAGGTCCATAACACATTTTGATGTAACGGATAAAACAAACTGCTTCCCATGACCAAATTAAACGGAATTTCGGAAATAATTGCAAACACAAACAACCGTCCCACATACTTTTTCAGGGACCGGGTATGAAAGTACCCTTCCACAATCATAAAAGCAAACATCGGAAACGCAATTCGCCCGATATCGGTCAGCCAGTCATTTCCCGGTACTACCGTGGCCCAAAGATGGTCACACAGCATAAATACCATGGCCAGAATATGTAATGTCATGGATGAAATCTCTATTTTTTTCTCGCGCTCCACTTCTTGGTACCTCCGTTTCCTCCGCATACAGCTGATATACCTTCTTGCTTTTAGCACAGTTCCTTCATCGCGACCTTCTTCTTTTTCCGTTCACACACGTTCTGCAAAAGAATTCCTCCGATAATCAAAACCAATGCTAAAAATGCCTGCCACTGAATCTTTTCTTTCAGGAAAACCGCTGAAATTACCACCGACAAAAACGGAGTCAGATACGCCAGATTTGCTATCTTTGCCGTATCCTTCACGCCCTTTAGCGCCAGTGCCCACAAAAGATATGCCACCGCATCCGTCACAACGCCCAGCCACAAAATGCCTAACCACTGCATCCCGCGAATCGGCACCCATTCTTCCATAATCGGTCCTACCCCAAAGGAGCAAACCGCTACCGTAAACCAAATCACCATCATGGTAATGTTCTGGTCCAAATCCGCCTTTTTATTTAACACCGAAAACAAACCGTAGCAGGCGGCTGCCACAATACAAGCCATCATTCCGAGGGTTGTATTCCCGCTTGCCGCCTCCCCGTTTCCCATGGATAAAATCACGATTCCGAGAAAGGAACACACCATGGCAACGCCTTTTAACACCGTCATACGTTCCTTTAAAATCAGACAGGAAAACAGCACAATCATCATGGGCCACAAATAGTTTAGAATACAGGCCTCCTGAGAGCTTAACTGCCCGATTCCGTAATAATACAATGCCGAATACAAGAACAAACCAAGAAAGCCAAGTCCGGCCATCACACCGTACTCCTTGACCGAATAACGTTTCATTTCTTTTACCTTGCCGGTCTTTATATTCAAAAGTAATAGGAACAGAAACGCAAACACTCCGCTAATCGCCAGTGTTTGCAGATTCGGTATATCCGACAATAATATCTTTACCATCGTAGCCATGGTCGCCCAGATGAGGACGGTAACCAGGGCAAATATATAGTTTTTCTTCACATAAGTTCCTCCCTAATACCGAATTCCAAAATAATCCAAATACGCCTTAAACTTATCCTGTGCGATCAAACAGGTGTCTCTGAGGCACCCTCTCTCGCGTTTCCATTCCGCCAGTCCGCGATAATAAAACATTTTCAAATCATCTTCTATAATAAAAGGAACAACATTGTATTTCAAGCACTCTTTAAACATAATAAGTCTGCCTACACGCCCATTTCCATCCTGAAAAGGATGAATCTGTTCAAAGGCAACGTGAAATTCCAGGATATCCTCCAGCGCCTTTTCTTCCCTTTCATTGTACGACTTTAACAGTGTTTTCATCTGCTCCGCCACTTCGGACGGTAATGTCGTTTCCCTTCCGCCCACTTCGTTGGGACGTTTTTTATAATCCCCTACCGCAAACCAACTAAGCCTTGCATCGCTTGTCCCGTTTTTCAGAAGAAAATGTAACTCTTTGATATAATTCTCCGAAAGCATTGCACCTGCACTGCCGATCACTTTATCAATACAGCGAAAATGATTTGCTGTTTCTACAATGTCATCTACATTAAGTGCCTCGCCTTCCACACCAATGGTATTGGTTTCGAAGATATACCTGGTCTGGTCATGGGTTAGACGACTTCCTTCCATGTGATTGGAATTATAGGTAAGCTCAATCTGTGTCTTATGATAAATACCACCGGAATAACGCATCTTCATCTCTTCTTGCAACATCTGTAAAAGTGTAGCATCATCCGCTTTCTTATTTACCCGTTCCGGTTTCGTTGCATCATTCGGTATATTCCACGTCTTGCCGGTAAGCACCGCACCTTCCACACGACCGTTTGCACAGTAATTCCGCACGCTACGCTCCGATATATTCCATTTTTTTGCCATGTCAGCAACCGAACAATATACCATATGACACCTCCTTTAATAGGTAAAGTTTATTTTTTACCCTAATACAAAGTATATCACACTATCGGCAAAATATCCACATGTTTTGCTCTTATTTTATAATTTTTGCCGATAAAAAAACTTTAGTAAAACCAGAACAAAGAGTTTCGCTTGCGAAACTCTCGCGCCGAGCGCGGTCGCATGCGACATCTTCCATTCGCGCGAGTGCACAGTCTACACTCCGTTGCACATGACTGCAATTCTTCTCTATATCTGAGACTTCGCTCAACTTAATTTCCGCGAGCCGCCGCTCCGATTTCTACATCAGCCTTAATTTCCTTTGCTCTCTCATTCCATTTTCCGAGATGTCGGCCATCCCAAGACCAATAATCACAATCCACACTTGTGCACACGGCTGCCACATTCTTATAGATTTCTTCCGGAGTTAAGGACGTATCCGTTAGCGCCTCATCCTTAAGAACATTTCGAATACGGCACAGAAGAACAACTTCATCTTGCTTCCCTGTCGTAATTTCTTTTTCCGCTTCAAGTTCAAAGGTAAGCGGACTGCTACACAGAACAGGAACCGGAAGCACCGCACCGTCTTCCCACTCTACCGTAACATCCATTTTATCGGCATCCCGCCCGTCTGCCGTTCCGAAATAATCAGCCAAAGGCAAGTTGTTTTCCACCACCAAATTTGCGGAAAAAACTCTATTTCGTCGAATATTTTCCAAAGTTCTCTTACTTCCTCCGATAGCACAAATCACACCGAGCTGATCAAACCAACAATAACTGAACCAGCAAAACAATCCGAAGTCCGGTGTTTTGTCCTCATTCATCGTGCCGTAAACAAAAAGCGTCTGCGGACAAATATCATTCGTTGCAGGTACCGATACTTTTTTCATAGTGTTATTCCTCCCTTTCAAGATTCATTAGTACTCGTTGTAGATAAACCTCAAATTGCTTAATTTCCTCTTCTGTAAAATCGGTATAATACCTTTCATTCATACGCTCTGAGACCTGCTCATACTCCTGTCGCAGTGCCCTTGCCTTTTCCGTAAGCGCAATCAACCGACTGCGACGGTCCGCCGGGTCCGGTTTTCTGATGATTAATCCCGCACTCTCCATGCGGTCAAGCATGGACGTCAGCGTCGTATTCGCAAGGCTCGTTTTTGCTGACAAACTACTGATACTGATATCTTCATGTTGCCACAGCACATACAAAATCCGCCCCTGGGCTCCGTTGAACTCATCAATTCCCGATGCTGCCAGCATCCGGTCAAAAATCCGGGTTCCTGCCTGTTTGATTCGGGAAATTAAATATCCGCCTTTTGTTTCCACGTGTCCATCTCCTTTCTATATAGGATATTACTATATAGAAATATTTTTGTCAAGTTATATTTTCACTCGCAATAAAAATCCCAATTCTCCACAGGCATTTCGAATTTTACTGAAGCAATATCCGATGCTCTTCCGGAAAAACGGTTTGTGTTATCCAAATTGTTTCCTCCGTAAAGTTCTGCCAGCGTTTTGTTGTCAAAAGATTTGTTTCCAATCCGAATACTATTTTTACCGACATGGATTCACCGGTGGGAAGCTTCAGAATACCGGTATTGTATAAGTCGGGTGATGCAGTTGCGGAATTTACAAGAATTGTTTGTCCGTAACTGCAATATGCCCACCAGTCAACGCCCCGCAATATCAACGAGTTTAAATCTACACCATCCGCAGAGGTGCCGTAGTTGGCAACGGCAGCATCTGCAATCAGGTAATAGGGGCGGTTAATTAGTCCCATTTGGTTTTCAAACGTTCCGTATCTGTTTGCAAAATCCGCACTTGTGACCAATTCCCAATCGGTAATTCGCAGCATATAGCCATCGATGGTTTGAGTTTCATTTCCGTAATAGGGTATATTTTGTCCATAGGGAGCCTCTTCATTTAATTTGTAATATGTAATCGGATTTTCCGGATATGAAAAAACATGTCCGTGATTCAACGTAAGATATCTCACAGCCCACGCTATAATCAGAACACCGCAAAAAACACCGGTCACTAATCGCTTCTTCATTCATCTCCCTCCTTCATCCTTCGTTGACGTTATCATGACAGTTCCTTGTTCAATGTTAAATATCTCATCGCAAAGGTCTTCCAAAATAGCTCTGTCGTGGCAGGTCATGATAACCAGAGTCCCGCGATTACGTTCTTCGCGAATGATTTCTTTCGTACGCTGTACACCATCTGTGTCAAGTGCATTCGTTGGCTCATCAAGTATTAGTAAATTCGGCTTTTCCATGATTGCGGCTGCAATACCAAGTCTTTGTTTCATACCGAGAGAGTATTTGCGATATTTCTTTTTTGCAGAATCGGAAAGACCTACCCGTTCCAATACATCTTCAATCATATCAGAGTTGATTTTCCCGGAAATGGATGCTAAAAGTCGCAAATTTTCATACCCGGAATAATTTCCTAAAAATGCTGGGTTTTCAATTAAAACGCCCATCTTGGGCGGAAAGTCCATATCCTTGCCGAGTTGTTTTCCGTCGATTGTGACAGTGCCCATGGTCGGACGAATCATTCCGGCAATCAAACGCATCAGCATTGTTTTTCCGCAACCGTTATATCCGCAAAGTCCGTAGATTTTTCCTGCGTAAAGCGAGAGGTTCACATTGTTTACTACACGGTTTCCGTTTAGCTCTTTTGTAAGATTTTTCAGTATGATTTCCATTACGGCTCCTCCTCTTTTCCCGGTAGAATATCTTTATAACGAAATACGATTCCGCCACCAATCATACATACGGTAATGAAGCTAATACATAGAATAATACCTTTTTTCAGCGAATAGGCGTCGGAATATAACAAATCATTCTTCATGAGCATTCCAATGCGTGGAAACAACAAGGTCCAGTCAAAGGTAATGCTGAGAGTCAAGATTCCCACATTGATGATAAAAGCAATTGCCGGCCGGACAAACAACGTAAGTGTCATTGTAAGCAACTCCATGGTAAACATAGATAGCAACGGACAAACGAGTAGTGTCATTGTAAAAGACGGTGATGGGATAAGTGTATTGGAAACAGGTGTATAGCAAATGCTTTCCGTAGCCATGAATGCAATCGTATTCGGATTTGGTGTAAAGGATACGGGAATGTGATTTATCAGGCAGAAAACCGCCATGGTTATCCACATAAGAAGATATATCCAAAGTGCTGATATAAAGCACCAGAAACACTTTTGATACCACCAGCGTTTTCTGCTTCCGATACGAAAGAGCATTTGTGAACCGTAGCCCAGCAAATCCTGCTGCATGTAGTCAAATGTCATAAAAACAGGACAAATATACATTGCGAGCCATGGATACGGAATGGTCATAGCCTTTGCTTTAATGAGAGGGTCACAGCCGCTAAAGCTAATCCAAAATAACTCAAATAACGAATAGGGTCCATATTCCGGCGGAATGTTTTTCCAAATAATATCCAGTTCTATGTGTGTCAGCATGGAATACAGCAGGACAACAGGTACCATAATCCAGATGCGTTTGTTTTTTACTATACCCTCTTTGCAGTCTAACCATAAAATTTTACAATCCCTCATATCGCCAAGCCCTCCATCCATACACGAGTGTGACAATCAGAAATACTACAAGCTGCGTCAGAAGAAGATAATCTGTCGGAGCAACACTTGCGCTTTCCGCCCGAATCAATTCTGTCCATCCCAGTGCAAGGGGATGTGAATTGATTGTAATTCCTGTCCTGTATTGTAAATATGTTGCAGCAATGCTTTGACAAACAAAGAATAAAAACGGAAGAATTACCGAAACAGATGCTTTTTCCGTAAACATACCTATTACCGTGCCCATACAAGACATAATACCGCCCCAGATGAAGGTTACCGTACACCAGAGAACACTCCAGAGGATTGGGGATGTAAAAAATAGCTTTGATGCAAAACGAAAGGGATTCATCATGGTGCTGAGGCTTGCAGGGTTAGGTAAGGTTACTTTCATAAAACAAGACAGCAGCAGAAAATGAAAGATAAGGGCGGCAGAAAAAAGTATGCCGCCACAGAAAAACGAAACGAGATATTTCGCTGCAAAATAGTGCTTTTTGGCAACTCTGGTGCAAATCTGGTACCAGTATCCCGATTTGCAATCAGTACACAGGCTATGAGAAAATCCCAGTGCACAGACTGCCGGAATAATAATATAAAAATAATTTGCGCCGAAACTGAGAGCCCCGGAAGGAAGCCAGCGATAAAACAAACTGATATGATCTACACCGTCACAATAGATATTAAACTGTTCTTTGGCGGCAATCCCTGCCATTCCGCAGGATATCAGAATGGCAAGCAGAAAACTGCGGCTATGAAGCATTCTCCGCCATTCGAATTTGATAACAGAAAACATGGAAAGGACCTCCTATTGATACAAAGAACCTGCGTCGAGTTCAAGATATACCATGGATGTACGTGTGCTCATACTTGTTGCGAGGTACAATCTTGAAAGTAAATCATCGCCGATTTGTCCGCCGAAATTGCTTTTCGTTGCTTCGTCATAAACAGTTTGCTGTACCATGGTACCGATTTTTATAGTGACGGATTCCCCCTCCGGAATGGTAACGGCATAGGGATGAATTTCAGGATGTGTATTTGCCATGCTGCACCATGTCAAAGGAAAATTGTTTCCGATATTCCCTGGAGACTCTGCATTGGATTCTTTCATCGGAGCAATATTAAGCGTATCAATTCGGAAGGTATCATCCTCATATACTTTCGGTGTACCGGGAACATTAAGCTCTGTGGCACGTGAAACGGCAGAATGGTTTTCTAATGTAAGCTCAACCACAACAAAGGCGGTTTTTCCGAATTCTGCCGATTCAAGGAAGTCTCCGCTTTGACGATCAAAGAAATCAGCCTGCAAAGGGCCTGTGCCGTCTGTTTGTGCGCGAAAATCGTAAAATGTCTCTTCCCATGCCACCCCCGCTTCATAAAGATTGGTATAAACCTGTGCATTATGAACCGTTGCCAGTATGGTGCCGCTTTTCGCAAGGCTTGTAACAGGGAATGTTTCTCCGATTACCGGACGTGCTACCATCGGATAAGTCTGAGATGGTGTATCTGTCAGCGTTCCATCCGTAACAGCGGGCGTTAAGGTTGAGGACTGTTTTTCAATCGATATCTCCTTTAAACTGCAGGCACTGCCTGTAAGCATAAAAGAGAATACTACGACGGAAGTAATTATTTTTCTGAGCTTTTTTTTCATAACCGGACCTCCTCCACTATTTTTAGGGATGGATAAATCATACAGTAATTGGGCATCCGGCATGTATCCTAATAGCATCAAAAATGCATATTGCCAAATCTAATATCTCCGAAATGTAGTTCATTTTGCTTGTATTCCAGATAAAAGGAATAGGAAGCCCCAGCGGCATCTGTCTTCAGTTCATACAGCGCTGCGCCGGGAATAGAGTCTCCATCCGTTTCAGCGCTGTCTGTACGAATACAGGTCCATTCTCCGCCCAGTTTTTTACAGAATTCATCCATAAGGCAGTTGCCGAAGGAAGAAATTTTTGATGTTACCATATGCATATCCGCAGTATCTGTAATTAACAGTCCGACAGAAAGAACATCAAAGCTCTGGTCATCAACAATTAACTGTAAATAGACAGAATCCTCTACGGCTACCATAACATCCCAAAAAACAGCACTCTTTCCGGAATAGGTATTTAAATAAAGATACGGTGTTGCTTTCCTTCCACAGTCACCGAAATCAATTTGCTCCCAACCGATGGCAGTAACAAGTGTATTATAAAACTCCTCTGCTGCCTGATAAACCGAAAATTGTTGTTCCTCATAAGCGATATGCGCAAAAGGTGTACGCTGCGTGGATTGAGGAAACGAGGCCAAACGAGCCTTTTCAAAAAAAGATAAATTCACCGGCAACTCTAATGTAATGGGAGATAGCGTTTGTTGTTCCGCCGTTGTGTTTTTTTCATCCGCAAATGACAGGGCAATATTCGGAAGCGCAAACAAACAACCGATAATACTCACAGCCGAAACGCCACAAAGGATTTTTCTAATTAATTTCATACACGATTACCCCGCAATTCTACAATTACTTTTGTTCCCAAGCCCGGTTCGCTTGTAATGGAAAGCGTTCCGTGATGTAACTCAACGATTTCTTTACATATGGATAATCCCAAGCCTGCTCCGCCCTGTTTCCGGGAACGTGATTTGTCCACACGATAAAAGGCTTCCGTGAGTTTCTCCAAATCTTCTTTCGGGATTCCTCTTCCGTTATCAATTACTTCATATCGGCATCCGTCGATTAACATGGATTGTCTTATCTGAATGGAACCGCTTGAATCGATGGCCTTTCCGGCATTGTCTAACAGATTTATCAGCAATGATTGCACTAAGTCCGGCGCCAGTAAACAACATCCATCCTCCGTTTCTACATCAATGAGAATGTTTTGCGCAGCAAAGGTTCTGCGAAAAACAGAAAGCGCCCTTTGCAAAATGTCTGCCGGAGAGGAAGAAACCATAGGAAAGTCTTTTTTTCTTACTACAAGCAGGTCCAGCAATTGAAAGGATAATTGTTCCAGACGTTTTCCCTCTTTGAAAATATAATTGGCACATTCTGCCTGTTCCTCTTTGGAAAGGGTACAACTTCGGAGTAAATCGGCATACCCGATTAAGGAAGTCATGGGGGTTTTTATTTCATGGGTGAAGCTGCCGATAAATCGTTCCTGTTGTTCGATCGTTTCTTGTTGTTCCCTGATTTTTGCGGTTAATATTTCTGCCATATGGTTGAAATCAGATGCTAAGGATGCTGTTTCGTCATTTCCCTGCACCTCTGCACGCTTTTCCAGTGCACCGGCTGCAATCTCTCCGGAGACAATGGAGAGTCTGTGTAACGGTTTTGTCAGGAAGTGCGCAATCAAAAAGGAAAGGATGCCGCTAAGAACAATAAGTATCAGAAATAAACTCCGATAAATTTGCAGTTGCGCTTCCCGGAGTTCATAAATTTCGGATATGTTTTGCACTGCATCCAGATAAAAGACCGTATGATTCACGGAGAAAGTACCTGTAATCTGCAAGAAGTGTCCCATGGAATTATGATATGTTTTGAGGGCGCACGCAGTATCGGTGCATAACACTTTTAAGGAATCATCATAGGAGAAATTGCCTTTTGTCTGATAAACGGTTGTATCGGTATAAAATCGGAGAGCTTCCCAATCGGAATCTGAAGAGTTAAGCTCCTGAATCAGCAGATTTCCTATTTCATTGGAATAATACTGTTCACTGATTGAATTTATCAGAGTAAGCGTGGATTGTAAAAAACGGTATGACTGTAGAGCCTGTTCTTTTTCGCGTTCCATGGAGCGTTGAAAGGAAAACAGAATAAGAAGCGTTCCGCCAATCCCGTATAAAAGACAGGTAAGAAGTGTTATGAAAACAGCCAGTTTTGTGCGAAGCCTCATTCTGTCACCTCCAGACGATAGCCGACTTTAGATATCGCGCGAAGCGATTGTTCCAGACCAAGCTTCTTTCTGAGACGTTGTACATGCAAATCAACGGTTCGACTTATGCCGTCAAATTCTCCGCCCCAGACCCGTTCATAAATGGTTTCACGATAAAGAGCAATGTTAGGATTTCTTACAAAAAGAAGCAATAATTCATATTCCTTATTTGTAAGAGGAATTTCGGTATTGTTTTTGGTGACGGTCATGGAGTCGCAATGAATGGTAATGTCGGAAAGACAAATCGTCTTATCTAATTTATGAAATCTCCGTAAAACGACTTCAACTCTTGCTACTAATTCCGCAATTTCAAAAGGTTTGGAGATATAATCCTCCGCTCCCATTCGAAGTCCCTTTACCCGGTCGTTTACACCGGCTTTTGCTGTGAGAAAAATGGTGGGAATATTTAATGATTTACTATATTCCAAAAGAGCATAGCCATCCACACCGGGTAACATGATATCCAGTAAAAGCAGGTCAAAGTTTTCACATTCTAAAAGATCCGCCGCTTCTAAGCCGTCGTAGATACAAGTACAGGAATACCCATATTGGGACAGACTCATACGAATCAGGTTTGCAATGGATTCTTCGTCCTCAACAATGCATATTTTAATCATGGTAATATCCTCCTTGTATAATAAACACACTCAATTTTACATCATTATTGTATCTTTTTTGCATCAGGACTGTCAATGCGGATTCATGTTCTGCGAGGAGTAATCTAAAAATGCAGTCATATGTTATTTTCACACATGACTGCATACTTACTCTTTGTTAAATTTTAAATATTCTCTCACACTGTCTATCCCTAATACCGAATCACATAATAAATCACATACACCCAGTTCAGCAACCCGTGGAAAATCGCCCAGCCGATGGACTGCCACTTCGTATAAGACAACACCACCGCCAATGCTACACCTACCGCCGCACCGATATCGATTCCTTTCTCGGTGGTCTTTTCAATGACAATCTTCGAATCCCTATGGGTATGTGATTCGCTTCCGTAAATCAAGTTCTCCATCGGTACATCAAACACTTCCGCCATAGCGGATAAGGTCTCCACATCAGGCTGGGTCTTACCCTGCTCCCAATTGGACACCGCCTGTCTCGTCACATGTAAGCTTTCCGCCAACTGTTCCTGGGTCATCCCCTTCTCTGAACGATTCTTTTTAATATTCTTTCCAATCACGCTCATAATCACTCCTCCTCGTTTTGCTTTTGCAGTTCCTACTATACGCCATCAAGGGCAAATAGTCACGCAACGAATCGTTGCGTTTCGCAACCGCTACAAAACCTTCATCAGCAGCCCCATCAAACCGCACACCACCAACGCAATCACCGCTCCCGTAAGAGCTGCAATCACCTTCTGGTACGGACGCTTGCCGATTTCCCGCTGCTTCTGAATCTCATCCAGACGTTTACCCTCAGTAAATGCCACAATTTCTTTATAGGACTGGATATCATTGTCCTTTTTTACCTTTTCCACCTTCAGGGCAAAATACATTGCCGTAGCATACAAAAGCCCCCATGGGAGGAAAAACCACCACCCCAGCCACTTTGCCATCGGTACCGCAGACAGTAGCGTTGCCGCAATCAAAATCCCGTAAATTCTACTGTAACGATTCAACTTTGTTACTTCTTCTTTTTTGATTTCTTCTCTCATTCTGTCAATATCTCCTTTGATTAGTTTGTCAAGTGAGATATGAAAGACTTCGCTCAGTAGCACCAAACTATTCACGTCCGGATAGCTTTTATCGTTTTCCCAATTGGATATAGTTTGCCTGGAAACATACACCCGTTCCGCCAATTCCTCCTGAGATAAGTTCGCCTCCTGACGACAATGTTTAATTTGTTTTCCGAGTTCCATCTTGTCACCTCCTTGCACTCTCAATCCTAATCAAAGTTCCGAATTTCCGCTATCAAAAACCGTTGACATCGGCCATTTTCGGCATGTCAAAAGGTTTTGACATGGTAAAATCACTTCTTTTTTGCCGCATTTCCGATACGAAAATACGCTTTCATGACAACTGCTGTAACCGCAAGTGAAAACGCCATAATAACACCTTGGCTTCTCATAACATCAAACTTCCAAAACAGCACGCCCAACAACAAAAGGGCCAGCACCGTTATCACAATTGCCAACCATACTCTTTCCTGTTTCATGCCCGCCTGCAGGCACATGTGCATCACTTCAAAAAGAAACATCAGTGCAATACACAGAAGACTTACCCCCACAAAAAACACCATGGGACCCACAATCCACCAATTCAGCTCCTGGTCGGTTCCTGTCGTAGACTGCCGGTATGCCATATCTCCCACAACCACAAACATTCCGATTACCATAAGAAGCAACGAAATCTCCATGATTCGCTTCACAATCCGTTCTGTCTTTTGTAATTTCATTCGTTTGTTCCTCTCTTTTGAAAAGTTCTTTACAATTGTCATGCTCTTATTCTTCATAATCTTTTAGAATCTTCTCCACAGCAAGCTCCACAAACGCATCCAGTTCCTCCGGTGAAAGGTAGGTCTCTCTTTCTTCCACTTTTTCTACACCTTTTCGATAAAACTCCACAATAAACTTTTTCCGCTGTTCAAAGGCATCTTCTCCAAAAAAATCTAAATAAATATTCTTGAATTCCTTTATTCCTTCGTATATCCGAAACGCCTCAAACTCCGGATATTTCTTTAAATACAGAAAATCCAAGTCATACCAGTCCCGCTTCACAGTCTTCCAAAAAGAAGCCTTATCTTGTTCGAATAAACCCGAAAGATTTTCCTTAGCTCCGTACACAATCTTACTTGCCCAATGCTTATCCGTCAGTAAATGCGTCAAATACCCGAAATAAAAAGCACACTCCCGTTCACTATAGCTCTCGCGCATTTCCTCCGTAAAATAACGTGCCACAAATTGTTCCTCATGCACATCTTTAATTCCGTTTTCATCTACGGTACGAAAATGCGACACCGCCGCATCCGGTACAAATCCTGTACCGTCTTCCGCCGGCACTCCGCTGTCCGGTGCAATATTTCCCATAACAAAAGCCTCTTTTTCCGGCAAATTCAGTTTTTCATAAATTCCTTGTGCCACACGCAAGTGAATCATCCAAGATGCCATGATTTCCTCTCCTATATATGATTACTCGCCTCTTCTTCTATAACTTATACTGCATAAAATTTCCGTTCTTTACAAAGCCAAAGTCCGAATATAACAACACGCCCATATCGGACGCCGTAATCTGCACCGCTCCGCAACCATACCTTTTCGCCTCGTCCACAACTCTTGTGAGCAGTTCCTTAGCAATTCCTTTTCTGCGATATGTATCTAAGGTATACATGGACGAAAGCAGACCTATCTTTCCGCTCGGACAACTAAAATACGGTGGCTTCTCCACAAAAGACATACCGCTGGTTCCCACAATCGTCTCTCCATCCATAGCAAGCCACGACACAAAGGTCCCATCTGCCATATGCCGATAATAATAATCGAAAAGCGCCGGTTTCAAATCAATCTCTTCTTTGGCACCTTCCTCACGTAACTGCTGTATACGCAGTTCAATAAAGGTATCCAGTTCATTTTCGGTTAGTCTTTTATAGTCAATTGACATACTCCATTCCTCCACAGACTCAGATTTGTTCCTATCTCAAAACAATTCTTAACAATTCCTCAAAACTATCTGCTACAGTACCCGCATAGGAGACATTTCTACTGTTTAGCAGAATCTGCTTCATCCCAAGCTTCTTCGCCGCTTCTAAATTGTTCCGTCTATCATCTACATAAAAACAATCCTCCGGCCTTACCCCTAACTTTTCAGCAGTAAGCAAGAATCTTCCGCGCCAAGCTCCGGAAACGACTTCTGTACATAAAGCGCAAAGTCATCCCCTGTCTGCTTCACGATAACACCGTACATATCTAATAAAATAGCTTTCATCATTTATTGTTCCTTCCCTACATTTCAAAAACTTTCTCATTCGCATGGGCATAACAAATCCTTTTTGGCTGAAAGCTTAATATCCTCTCCCAATCCTTTGCCAGCTTCTCATTTTCCTCATACGCCCCCAGATACTCCATTGGCTCTAAATCTCCTACAAAGCACGTTCCGTCATCCAGTATAAGCGTTACGCTGTCTTCGCTGTGGCTGGTTGTGGAAATAATTTCTCCATCAATACCAAGCGTCCTAAGAAACACCCTGCTTCCCTCACAAGTAATCACCGTCGCCTCTTCTTTTTGAATCGATTCAACCTCTGTACGCTTCTCCCTTGCAAATATCTCATCCGAAAATCCCACATACTCCCTCTGCGCATCCACCAGCAGAAGTTTCACTCCCTGCTTCATTAGTTCACTGACAAGCCCTATATGATCCGGATGATAATGGGTTGCCAAAATATAGGTAATATCCTTCAGGCTGATGTTCTGTCGCTTGATTTCTTTGTAGAATAACGACAGTGTCCCGGCATAGTCCGTATCCACAAGAAGATTCCCGGCGGTTCCGCGGATGAAAAATGTATTGGTATTACCGTATTTTAACCTGCTTACCAAAACAACACCTCCGCCAGTTACAAACAATACAACGAATACGCCCCGTGCTTCGTACTACCGTTATATTCTTCCTTGTGAAGCCCGGCTTCCTGTTTCACTGCACTTTCAATGAGCTTCTTTGTAAGCTCCGGAACATCCTCCCGTGTCAATGCTTCTTCCACATCTACCCACAGCACTTCACTGTTTTCCTCATGATCGGAAGTTGCTTCGCCGGACACATATTCCGCACGGAACGCAATGTACCAATCGTGCATATTAAACCGGATTCCGATAATATCTAACGGTTTTACCGTCACTTTTGTCTCTTCCATATACTCCCGAATCAGGGCCTGCTGCGGTGTTTCGCCTTCATTCACATAACCGCCCGGTACAATGAGAAGACCCGCACCACCGCCGTAAGTATGACGAGCCAGCAATACCTTATTCTCCTTAATCACAACGCCCGTTACGCTTTGTCCCCAGTTGGTCGTTCCGTTTTCCATCCTGCTTTCCTCCGAACTTCCCTCTCAGTCTTCTTGCCTCACATAAAACGAATACACACATATACTAACTTTGCCGTATGCAAACTCGTTCTATATAAACTTTGGCTCGTCAAATATCACTCCGTTTTCCAAAAGGTGATCAAGGAACAGCTTATAATAGCCCGGTAACATTTCTTCCGTCTCATCATGAGCGTGCAAAAGAAGAATGTGCGCATTGCCCTCACCGAACAAAGCCGCTCCGAATCTCGGATTCATATCATGCATCCGCGCCCATACATTTTCCTTTGTAAAACCGGAATCTGGTCGGATAGCATACTCCGCAAAGTCAAAACTCCAGAGCGTATCGATATCAACATGCAGATTGTTTGCCTTCCACCATGGATAGGTGAGCTTGGAATCATCCAGCTTATGAAAATGATTTTCTTTTAAATATTGCTGTAATATCGGTCTGCCGATTCCTCCCTTATCTCCGTAAGGAAAGCGGAACGGTCTCACGGTACGCTTCACACCGCAATCTGCATATAACTCATCAAGAACGTTCTCACACTTTACAATCTCCTCTAAACATTCCGGTATGGAAAGCTTGGAAAATTGCGGATGGGAATAGCTGTGATTTCCCACAATCATCCCATGCTTTACAGCATACATTGCCTCTTCGTAATGATTTTCTACATTCTGTCCCGTCGCGAAAAGAACTGCCTTAATCCCTTTCTCATTTAAATAATCCACAATTGCCGGGGTGTTCTTTGACGCAACGTCGTCAATCGTTAAAATTGCATGATTCATATGTTTTCTCCTTTTCGTTATAAAATTATAATCGGATACCGGGTCTCCGGTGGTCCGTGGATTGTTTTTTCTCATACCGATACTATACACATATACATTCAATATTCTACCATTACGCCATTTCAAAGTCAATGTTTGCGCGGAAACCAAGAACACTTCCACATCAAAAAACACCCGCCTATAATTTCTTACATGCGGGTGCAACTTTTCTATACTCTTTTCTTCACTATATTCTTATAAATGTTTTTCTTAAAATCAGACTTTGAATGAAAAAATTCTGCCTCAGACTTCGTTAAGACTACTTTCTGTGCAATCGCCTCCACTGTACAAATCAAATCCGCTACTTGTGACAACTTATATTGATTGTTCTCAATTTTTCTGAATTCCACACAGGAGAACATCGTATGAAATACAGAAAGCAATATTTGTGCCAGTTCAATCTGTCCATAAACAAAACGGCGGGGTAAATCCCCGCCAGCCGGTGGACCTGGACCTTACGGTCAGCCCAAAGCAAAAATGCACATTGTGCAACAGATTCATATCTGTAATATTAGTATATGTCAGTTTCTCAAAAATGTCAACTATCTTTTTTAAACCTTTCTCTTCCTCCTACCTTCCCCCTACCTGATACTTCAAATATGCCCGTCTGCCGATAAGCACAAATATACCTATCAGTAGCGTATACAAAATCGGTGCCGCCTGCTGCATGGTCAAATAACCTCCCGGAACAGGTACCAGACGATACTCCCACACGCCCCATATGGCCACCACGTTAATTGGATTCAGGTCAAAGATTTGACTCAACACCCGGTATTCATAAGGAATCATTACCAGCATCGGCAGAAGCACTAACACCCCGATGACCGCTACCACCGCCACTGTGCTGTTACGGAACAGCTCGGAACAGCACAAAATGATAGCGGAATACAACAATGCCGCAATGAATGTCAATACATAGCTATACAACATTGCCTCACCAAAGGTCATCTGCACCGTACTGGCCGGCGCAACCAACTGAATCGGTGCCTGTAGCCCATCTGTTCCGAAAAGCAAAAGCTGCGGAACCGCCGATATCAGCAAAACAAAACCGGCACTCACCATGGTAAACACCATCCCCGCAGTAAGCTTGGCCCAATACAGCACCTTTCTTCCGTTACGACTGCACAATACCAATTGGTCGGTCTTTTTCTGATGTTCGTCCGCAAACAGATTTGCCAGACAAACCGCCAGCATGATAGCAATCAGTACAAGCGCAGTATATGCCATGGCCCAGGCTGAATAAGGGCCTGCATAAAAATCATAGGTCCACGGAACGGAATCCTCCTTTGCAAGAACTTCACGCCAGTAGTCCTTTTCCCCTTCCGTAAGGTATTGTTCCTTCATCCCGTACTCGATTCGCATTCTTCTGCCGGTGTAAATCAGATCCTCATCCTCCGCAACTCCCATTGCCTCCTTTGCCCCTTCCAGAGTTCCTGAGCTTAAGGCTTCCCATAGTATTACATTTCTACCTATCTCATTATACAAATCCTTGTACGGCTGAAATGCACTTTCGCTTGTTGCCATAGCGGTAAACATCTCTTCCAACAATGCGTCATCTACGGTTCTTCCGATGATTCCCTTTTGATTCTCCTTTTCCTGACGCTTTGCCTCATACTGGGTGGCACGTACACCATCAATATCCTGTGGTACGGTTACCTCGATAACCGCGTATGCCGCCATGACGAGAAATACCAACCCGAACGCAATCCAGGTCATCTTCCGACTCAATATTTTCTTTAGTTCAAAACGGACTAAGGTTCGAAAATTTTTCATAACGACTCCCCTTCCTCCTCAAATTGTGATAAATAAAACTTCTCCAAATCACCGTTGTCTTCTTCCCACTTATTCTGATAGATCAATTGTCCGTCCTTCATCATAAGCACCTCGTCCGCAATGTGCTCAATGTCCGACACAATATGCGTAGACAACAGTACAATACTATCCTTTCCGATTTCCGCCATCAGGTTACGAAAGCGAACCCGCTCCTTCGGGTCAAGACCTGCGGTAGGTTCATCCACAATCAGCACTTCCGGATTGTTTAACAGCGCTTGGGCAATGCCGATACGCTGCTTCATGCCGCCGGAATAGGTCTTAATCTTCTTTTTTGCCACATCTTCCATTGCCACCAGCTTTAACAGTTCCGCAGACTTTCTCTTTGCCTGTTCCTTGGAAAGCCCCTTTAGAGCTGCCATATACATCAGAAAATCAAGTCCGCTAAACTCCGGATAGTACCCGAAGTCCTGCGGCAGATACCCAAGCCTCGCCCGATAGTTTTCCTCGCTCACATCCACCCCGTCCAAAATGATAGTTCCTTCCGTGGGCTTTAAAATGCCGCAAATCATCCGCATCAGCGTCGTTTTCCCTGCACCGTTGGCTCCCAACAGACCGTATACGCCTTTATGAAGCTTCAGGGAAATGCGGTCCACCGCTATTTTATTCTGATACCGTTTTGTTACCCTGTCTATGATTAGTTCCATGCTAATTCCTCCAAATGATTCATTGTCTTTCCGTATTCCCTCATCAGTACCGCTATCAAAACCACCGCTGCCAACAGCCACCATACGACGCTCTCCGCGCCGAACCATGCCGGCAAATATGACCGAAGTATCGGGCCCAGCACACATACACCGCCGCTGATACATCCACAAACGTACATGTTCTCTCTGCCCGGCAGGCGACGTACCACGATGAGCCCCAGCACCGCTGTCAAAAGATACGGAACCAGAATATACACACCGCTTGTGAAAAACTTTGTCCCTAATACAATCGCCGCCGGAATAAGTCCCAGAAGCTGCGCCGCTCCCAGCATACTCATTCTGGCAAACAGTACCGTCCGCAGGGAAAACCGGGAGGTCATTTCCAGCTCCGCCATACCGTAGGCGGCGGATCTGGCAAACTCTAAGATAAGCAACAGTGCCCCGAACGGCATCACTGCCGACAGCACCCAGATACATTCCTGCTCCGTATACTGCGCAAGCCAAACCACCGAACCGAACAGCAGAAAGGAAACTGCCCATACCCACTTTCTGATAAAAGCCGCCTGGGAAAACAACAAAGTCCCAATACCAGCTTTCTGCCGCGGAAGAGTCCGTAAAAAGGCTCTTTTTCTCTTCGGTTCCGGTGCCGCAAACACTTGCTTTAACATCTCTTTTTCCTGTTTTTTGATACTCATAGGCCCGCTCCTTTCTCCTGCAAAGTTTCTCTCAGTTTCTTTAACACTTGTTTCAACTGTCTGTTGACCGCAAACCTGGAACAGGCCCGCAGCTCACAGATTACCTTTACCGGCACCTCGTTGACATACCGAAGTAGCACCAACTCCCGTTCCTCGGTCGTAAGCGCCTCCATAGCCTGCTTCATAACCATGCTTTCAATCACACGCGCCTCCGGACCGTCTTCCGATACTTCCTTCGGAAGCTCTTCCGTAACCCGTTTGCGGGATTCGTCAATACACAGATTTCTCGCAATCGTGTATAGGTAGTTCAACTCCCTGCCACGTTCCTTATAGGTACTGTTTTCTAAAAAACGTAGGAAGGTCTCCTGGGTCACATCTTCCGCTACCGTTTGGTTCTGTATTTTAAAATAGCAATAGCGGTAGATTTTATCGTATTGCGCTTCGTAATCCATGGAGCCCCTCCTTTCTTTTGCAATCGGAAAATTCGTCGACGTTTTTCCTTTCATAGTGATTAACGAAAAACTCCCCCGCGATGTGCGGGGGAAAAGAAAATTTTTTAAATTATTTACACTTTTATTTCTTGCTCTTAATCAGTCCCCATATACCAACAGCAATCAAAAGAACTCCTATCACACTTTCAATAATCACACCACCTGCTCCGAAGGTCCCCACAACAAAAACCGCAGTAGGACCATCCGCGCCTCCGATGATGCCTACAGAACCGGACGGCTGTGATGACAGTATCGCCCCAATAATCATAGGCGCTATCACGCTTAATAAGAGCAATCCTCCTGCAACAATGGAAATAATGGATAATACTTTTTTCATTCCGTATCCTCCTACAAAATACAAACATTCTCATACAGTCTCTTATCAAAAATATCCTGTACCGTCTTATCATCTACCATGTACTCAACCACTTTTTTCACAAGTAACTCGAAATTTTCAAACTCACAAACCTCTACCTGCTCCACACCGTCATAGAACCACCAACGCCCTGTGTGATTGGTAATGGCGCATTCCCGGTCTTTATATACAAACTCAATCTCACGACCATGCATAAGAAAGTCTGCTATATCGCTAAATACGTATTCTTTCATTTCATCCCCTCCCACTACCGGGTTATCTTCAAGCAATAAAACGACGTTCTGCTCGGTAGCTGTTTATCCGGACCGTTCCATATCTCAGCACTGTCCAATTCATAAATATCACGAATCGTCAGCTCGCCGATAGAAGTCGTCCGCTTCTTAAACACCGGGCTTTCCTCATATTCGTAATAATCCATCAGCCAAACATGCCAAAATTCTATGGACTCTGCCTTTTCAATGGCATCCCTCATATAATCCAGTATCTGCTCCGCCCGACCGTCCGTATAATTCCATTCCAAAGATACACCATACTTCTTATCGCTATAATCCTGCACATCCGGGAATCGGCGCAAATAGAAATTATCATCGGCGCCGCCGTCATCGATGATGCCGTTATCAATATCGATATGTATCGGATACTCTTTTGACGGTGCCACTTCCTGTAACGGTATATCCGCTGCTATAAATGTACAAACGCTCATTATCTTTTCTCCTCTACATATAGTTCTGCTCCGTAATGACTGCTCTGAAATCCGGAATCTAAGAAAACATTAAAGAACGGTGTCATCTTGTTCTCCAGTTCGATATCCTGCGGTTTTGGCATCGTCAGGAGCATAGCAGCGAATTCCGGTGTTACCTCCCCGGTGACAATCTTTCCGTAGGTCCAATCGCTTTCCTTTAACGTTCCGTATCGCAATGCCACATCAATCCATTCGTCCTCTCCGTTCCAGCAGTGAATCTCAAAGGTTTTCGCGGTCTTTAATGCTTCCTTAAGCAACGCCAGCCATTTTGAATTATCCTTTTCGGTTCTGTCAAAATAAATCGGGTATACTCCTGTCTCGCAGGCAGGTTCCTCACTTACCTCCAGTTCACTTAATTGCACGGTCGATAGTTTTTCTAACATCTTCCCTACTACAGTTTCTATATCCTTCTCATCATTCTCCCAATCTTTTTCTAAGTCACCCATAGTTACCTCCCTCTCCTAATTTTATCTCCTTACCACAACGCGGACAATATTTACCAAGGAATGCTTTCTGCTTTCCACAGTGCGGACAGCCAAATTGCAATCTTCTTCATTTACTTTCTTCGCTTTCCAACTCTATCAAAATCACTTCCGGCCGATTGTTAAAACGAAACGGAAAGACACTGTTTCCGATGCCTCTGCTCACTATCATCGTTGTCGCTTTTTCCTCAAACAATCCTGCATCGTATTCCGGAAACCATCCCTGATTGGGTACTAACACTCCGCCTACAAACGGAATCCGAAACTGCCCGCCGTGTGCGTGACCACTGAGAACCAAATCTATGTTTCCGTCCACGTAGCTTTCAAACAACTCCGGTCTATGAGACAATAGAATTGTAAAACCATCCTTGTCCTGCGAAAGTGCTTGCAGTTTCCGCGTCATCACGGTTCCCGAATCGTCCCCCAAAGAATCCGTTGGAAAGCCCGGATCATTCACACCCAGCAGCACGATTGTTTCTCCGGACTGCTCCAAATTGACACGCGCATCCTCCAAAATAATTACGCCCTGCTCCGTCAGTCTCTCTTTTAACTCGTCATACCCGGATATTCGAGCTTCATGATTCCCTGCCACAAAATAGCAGGGAGCAATCTCCATCGCAGCCGCCGTAAACTGCAGGGCAACCTCAATATCCGTCCTACGACAATCAATCAGGTCTCCGGTAATCGCAATTATATCCGGCTCCGCCTCCCGCAACACAGTCAGCAGCTTTTCGTTCTCCTTGCCCATCTCCGTGTTATGCAAATCGGATACATGGGCAATCCGATATCCGTCGAAGCCTTCCGGCAAACGGTCGCTTGCGACCGTATAGCGGTTTAACTCCAGTGCCGTATTACCCCAGACAGTCCAAATAACAAGGACTGACAAGAAGACTGCCATAGCTCCGAGCAAGATTCTTCTTTTTTTCTTCACTCCTGTCCTCCCTATCAAAAAACGGTTTCATGGTAACTCCTAACATAGTTTACCATGAAACCGTTTATTCTTCCACTGTTTTTTGTCAAAGGAACTCCTCGCAAAAGAAATCTTACTCGAAAGCCCCTCCGTTTTGCATAAAAGCGTCGATCAACTTATCATAACACTCCTCCGGTATTTTTACGCACACATCCCAAAAGCCCTGGAATCTGACATAACCATTCTCATGAAGTCTGAGATGTATCTTAGTTCCGTCCTTCTTGTAAAAATACAAGTGATAAACTTCAGAATCTACCATATGCTGCAAACCTTCCTGCTCCGCTATATCCTGACATAGAAGAAACTCTTCCGCATCCAGCTTCTCGATAAATTCCCGGATGTATGCTTCCTCCTTATCCAGTTCATACAACTCACCCTTACTATAAAACCAGGACTCTCGGCTTTCGTATTGCACGCCGGTAATGTTTCCCGACAAATGCAGCCGGTCTTCATACAGTTCTTTCCCGTATTTCAGTGTAATGCCGTTGTTGCAAATATACATGGTAACAATCCCGTTTGCCTCCTTTGTACAAAGCATAAACTTTGGGTCATACCCCTTCACGGAATAAAAATCGCCCCGTATGCTGCCCGCAAAGTCCACATATCCTTCCTCCGGAGTCCACTCGTCAATCATTCCGGTTACGGTTCCCAAATACTCTCCTACAACATCTTCCGCTTCGGAGAAATTCTCATAATACACATAACAACGCCCTTCATAAATAAAGAACCCTATCATATCCGACATGGCCGCTGTTTCCTTTGCCAGGGACACCTCCAATGCAGGAATCGAAATCCCTTTTTCCGAAACCACATATCCGGACGGTTCTTCTTTATGTGATAACGTTTTCGTTCCCCAGACGATGCCTCCTATCACCAGACACAAACAGGCTGCCATTGCCCCCCACTTTCTCCAGGCGGTACTCTTCTTTTTCACACTCGTTTCACTTCGCTCCAGTATATCATCGTCAATCTTATTAATGCTCTGATATAAATCTTCTCTATTCACTGAAATATCCCTCCTTCTCAAGATGTGCTTTCAGCTTCTTGCGGGTTCTGCTTAAAACAACCATCACATGATTGTCCGTCATGTGATACCGTTTTGCAATCACCGCCACCGGTTCCGTGAAGAAATACCGGCGTACAAATACATTTCCCTCCCGTTCCGGCAAGTTCCGAACAAAAAGCCGAATGCACCGTTCCAGTTCCTTGGCCATGTATTCATTTTCCGTATCCGATTCATTTGCAATACATTCCGCCAGTTCATCCAAAACAAGGCTCAGTTCTCCTCCTCCGCGCTTCTTAGCATTCCCTGCATGGAAGCGGTTAAAGGAAAGATTCCGGGTAATTTTCGCAAGAAACATACGAAGCACCGTAGGTCGTTGCGGCGGCATTGCATTCCATGCAGCAAGCCAGGTGTCGCTTACGCATTCCTCCGAATCCTCTGTATTATGTAAAATATTCTCCGCTATGGCAAAGCAATAAGAACCGTACTTGCTGTCGGTTTCTTTAATTGCCTCTTCCTTCCGTTGAAAATAAAGCTCTATAATCTGAGCATCCTCCATGCAATCCCTCCTTTTTCCGTTCTAAAGGTCCCTTCGCTCTATAAGACAGGAAATGGATGTAATACCTTACAAGAAAATTGTAAAAACCGCCCCCGGTTTCCCGGAAGCGGCCTAAGTTAACTCTTATTCTCTTACTTCTCCTGCATCTCCGCCAACTGACTCTCATGACGAAGGAAGAAGTCAAACCGCGGCGGTAAGAACTTGGTCTCGCCGTTCGGGTTTGCCAATACATCCTTCATATCAGCAAAAGCATAGTTCCAATCGTATACCTTCTCAGACAAGCCTACATACTCCCGTACCGTCTCACAGCCCGTCGGTGCAATCGGATGAAGGAGTAACAATGCGGTTTTGATACCGTAGAAGCAATCGGTGAGAAGCTGATCGCGAAGGGCCTCGCCGCCTTCTTCCTCTGCCTTCTTAATGTTGTTTGCGTAATGCTTGTTCAGCAAACGGATATAGTCATCCAGCACATAGGTAATGCGGTGGAAATCGTGGTTGTACATATGACGCTCGTACTCAAGAATAGCTTCCTCGGAAGCAGCCTTAATCTTTTCGTCCACTACGCCCATCGGGATCACGGAATCGTTGTACTTCTGCACCGTATACAGGCAGGAACGCACAATACGGTTGAATACGTTGGTCAGAAGATTACCTTCCTTTAATACCGGATCCACACCCTCACGCTCATTCTCCGGCAGATAAATCTGCGGCTTGAAGCTGGAGCTCTTGGTGGAAAGACCGAGGCTTAAGAAATGCATACGAAGCTGCTCCGGCGTATAGAACGCCAACAAATCCTTAGCCATCGGCGGCTTGATTTCGGAGCTGGAGCTTGCCTTCTTTTCCATAAACAAAATATGGCGGTTTGCGATAATCTGCGGAAGCTTCTTATAGTCAATTTTCACCGGCTTGCCTGCTTCTGCGTCTGCTGCCGCAAACATAGCCATTTCGGCAATGCCGTAGAAATAAATGTTGTCTTCACCGATAAACTGGTACACCTGTGCATCGCCGCCCATCCACCAGTCCTTCCATTCGGACGGGTCTTTGCCGCGCTCTTCCAGACATGCCTTCGTAAAGGAAATCGGTGCCCATAAGGACTCCGGCCATACCCAGAAGGTCAGATCCTTGTTGCCTTCGCACTCCGGCACCGGCACACCCCATTCGATGTTACCGGACAAACGGAACGGTACCAGGGTCTTACCGGTACGGCAGTTGATGTTACGCTCCGCCAAAGCTGCTCTTGCCTTGTCACGGTCGTCCAAGGATGCAAATACAAAGGTTACGGACGGCTTCTTTTCCTCGGCAATGATTTCATGTGCCGGGAACGCTGCGGTCAGTTCCGCAAGACCTGCCTCGTACGCTGCATCAAACGCATCCTTATCCGGTGCACCCTCGCCCGTATAGGTCTTCGGATTTACCGCGATAAGCTTCTTCTGCACGTAGATAACCGGCTTCTTTAAGAACTCTTCAATGGTATTTAAAATATACTTACGGGTATTGGTGTTTGCACGTACCTCGTTAATATACTCCTGCATCTCGTCGGTAAAGTTCTCCAAGGAGAAGTACCAGTTCTTTACCTCAATAATCTCCGGAGTCTTACCGGATAACATACTCTTCGGCTCGATTAACTCCGACGGCATATACTGGTGACCGAGATCACACTCGTCCGCATAGCCCTTTTCGGAACAACAGCCCTCAATCGGACACTTACCGACCACCTGTCTGCCGTTTAAGAGTACCTTAAACTCCGGATCGTAGAACTGCGGCGTAGACATCATCTTAAGCTGTCCTCTCTCGTACAGAGCCTCAAACAGCTCCTTGGAGGACTCCACATGATGCTCGGCACCGCGATATAATGCGGAAGCACCGTAGTAATCCGGCTTAATCTCATAAGCATGTAAGGTATCCTTCTGAATCTTGTGATTCTTTTCCACGTAATCATGAATGGTCATGTTCGCCGGAATCACACCGCTTTCCTGCTGCTTACGGAAGCCCTCCAAAATCGGAGAACCGTAGCAGTCGGTACCGGATACAAAAATAACATTTTCTGCGCCGATACGGTCACGCATAAAACGCGCAAAGGTATCTGCGTGTACAAATAAGCCACCCACATGACCGAAATGCAGTTCCTTGTTGCCGTACGGCATACCGGAGGTAATCACTGCCTTTTTCGGAAATACCGGACGTCCTTCCGGCTTTCTGAACTCTTTTCCCATCTTGTCGCCTCTTTCTTTGACGCGCTTCCTTTGGGGCTTTTTAACTGCGTCGGGGAATGAAAACATTCTACGGAAACCCGCTCTCGCTCATGCACCGACGTAGCGGTACTAGGCTCGATAATACCTCGCCAAGTGCCGACGTCGGCTTATGGTTTCCTTAAGAATGTTTCAGTCCCACCTCCGCAGAAATAACGTTCCATTAGAAAGCGCTGTTCACTACAAATTGCTCATTATTGTGTCCCGGCAACTACAAATTAATCAAAAGAGTTCATAGAAGCCGGTTGTTATTTGACGTCTATCATCTATACGTAACTTAGATTTACTTTACTACGATGTTATACAATCTGCCCTTTACGTAGAGCTCTTTTACAATGTTCTTTCCTTCAAGGAGTGCTGCGATGGTCTCGTCGGCGTGTACCTGTGCCTTTACAGTCGCCTCGTCTGCTTCTGCAGCTACCATGAGCTTTGCTTTTACCTTACCGTTCATCTGTACAGCGATTTCGATTTCATCTTCCTTGATGGCTGCTTCGTCATAGGTCGGCCAGCCTTCATAAGCGATGGTGTTGTCATGTCCTAAGATGCTCCAAAGTTCCTCACCCACATGCGGGCAGATACAGGAGAACATCTTAACGAAGCCTTCTGCGTATTCCTTCGGGCACTTGCCTGCCTTATATGCAGCATTCATGAAAATCATCATCTGGCTGATGGCGGTGTTAAAGCCCAGTACCTCAAAGTCGGAGGTTACCTTCTTTACGGTCTGGTGATATACCTTGGTTAAGGTTCCGTCGTTGTCATCGGTCAGGTTCGCTGCATCGGTGAAGAAGTTCCATACACGAACGATGAATCTTCTTGCGCCCTCAACACCCTGCTGACTCCACGGCTTGGAAACCTCCAGCGGTCCCATGAACATTTCGTACAGACGAAGGGTATCTGCACCGTAATCTCTTACGATATCGCTCGGATTTACAACGAATTCCGGGAATCTCTTACCCATCTTAATACCGTTGGAACCTAAGATCATACCCTGGTGAACCAGCTTCTTGAACGGCTCCTTTACCGGGGATAAGCCCTTGTCGTACAGGTAACGGTTCCAGATACGGGAATACATAAGATGTCCTACCGTATGCTCCGGTCCGCCGATGTATAAGTCAACCGGCATCCAGTGCTTTAATAATTCATAATTTGCAAATTCCTTATCGTTGTCCGGATCGATGTAACGAAGGAAATACCAGCTGGAACCTGCACTACCCGGCATGGTAGAAGTCTCACGGGTACCCTTTACACCGTTTGCGTCATACTGCTTCCACTCGGTTGCGTTCTCAAGCGGTGCCTTGCCGTTCTTTCCCTTGTAATCGGTAAGCTCCGGTAAAATTAACGGAAGCTCCGCATCGTCCAATACATGGATATTTCCGTCTTCGGTATAAACAACCGGAACCGGCTCGCCCCAGTAACGCTGTCTTGCGAAAATCCA
Organism: Lachnospiraceae bacterium; assembly: GCA_015057365.1. Classification (GTDB taxonomy): domain Bacteria; phylum Bacillota; class Clostridia; order Lachnospirales; family Lachnospiraceae; genus SIG307. The sequence goes on from SVEN01000001.1 coordinate 99,385, forward strand.
CTCACGGAAATGGTAATTTACCTTTCTGCGTGCAACGCCCATTGCCTCTAACTTCTTCGTAATGGCTTCCTTTGCATCCTCAACCACAAATCCCGTGAACTCCTCGGAATTCATGAGCTTGAATCCCTTGCCGAGGTAATCATACTTTTCAAATGCCTTCTCGGATACGTCACCGCCGTCAATAACCTGAATCATCGGGATATTGTGAACGATAGCGTACTCGAAGTCACGCTGGTCGTGGGACGGAACCGCCATAACCGCACCGGTACCGTAGTTTGCAAGTACGAAGTCACCGATGAAAAGCGGCACTTCCTTGCCGTTTACCGGGTTGATAGCATAAATGCCCTTTAACGGACAACCGGACTTGGTCTTATTCAGCTCGGTTCTGTCCATATCATTCTTCTTTAAGGTCTCTGCGATATACGCCTCTACCTCTTCCTTATTCTCGATACGCGGCATCAAATCCTTTACAATCTGTCCGTCCGGAGCAAGTACCATAAAGGTAATACCGTAAATCGTTTCGATACAAGTAGTATAAATAGAGAAGCTTCCGCCGCCTACAATCTGAAAATCCACCTCAACACCTTCGGAACGTCCGATCCAGTGGCGCTGCATTTCCTTCGTAGACTCCGGCCAGTCAATCTCGTTTAATCCCTCCAATAACTTATCCGCAAAGGCAACCTGGTCGATAACCCACTGCTTCATGTTCTTACGTACCACCGGGTAACCGCCGCGCTCGGACTTACCGTCAATAACCTCATCATTGGAAAGAACGGTACCAAGCTCCTCACACCAGTTAACCGGCATGTCGATGTACTTTGCGTAGCCGTCCAAATATAACTGTTTGAAAATCCACTGGGTCCACTTATAGAACTTCGGATCACTGGTAGCTAACATCTTGGTCCAGTCATAGTCAAAACCAAGCTCCTTTAACTGCTTGGAGAAAGTCTCGATATTCTGCTCGGTAAACCCGTTCGGATGATTACCGGTGCTAACCGCATACTGCTCTGCCGGGAGACCGAAGGAATCGTAGCCCATCGGATGCAATACATTGTAGCCCTGCATACGCTTCATACGGGACATAATGTCCGTAGCGGTATAGCCCTCCGGATGACCTGCATGAAGGCCTACACCGGACGGATACGGGAACATATCCAAAGCATAATACTTCGGCTTACTAAAATCCCAAACATCGGTTTTAAAGGTCTGATTCTCTTCCCAGTACGCCTGCCATTTCTTTTCAATGACACTAGGATTGTACGTTTTTTCCATGACAATCAAAAACTCCTTTCGGGTGATATAAATAACGAAAGGCTTTCGCCTCCCAAAAGAGACGAAAGCCTAAATCTTCCGCGGTACCACTCTCATTCAAAGGCATTCGCCTTTGCACTTTCTCATCCGTTAACGGGGATGAAACGTTGTCACCTACACAAAGCAAACCAACTGTCGCTCCTTCTGCAACAAAGCTCCGAGGGGAGTTCCATAAAGTCACCTATCGTCTCGCACCGCCCGACGACTCTCTGAAAGCCTGACTATATGTACTGGTCCTCATCCTTGCCAATTCCATATACACTTTACTATATCAAAAATTTGGAATTTGTCAAGGGTTTGCATATAATTTACGAATCTTACCGATTATCACAACCGAAGCTGCAGCCACTGCTGTCAAAATACCGTATATAAGTACATACGCCGTTCCCTGTGAAATCACATTACCAAGATACGGTGTTGCCAGACCGTTTATCACCGGAGATACAAAATCCACCGCAAAATGTGCAGCAAAGGCGATTCCTATGCCCAAAAGTGCTTTTTTCTTATAGACCATATAACAAACCAGCAAACTCATGGCAGTATGGAATAGTACGCAAAGAATTCTCTCATAGCCTGCCAGATAAAATGCATAGGCAGGGGTTTCTACCAACGCCGCCTTTATCTGATACAGCTGTTCATTCAATGCCCCCTCGGCACCCAACGATATCACCGTCGGATCATACAGCGCATCAAAGGCCCCACTATTTATCATAACCGCATACAGCAGATTATTGACATAGGTCATTCCGATTAAAATAATCGCCTCGATTCCACCGTGTCCCAGGCCTGCAGCCACGCCCTGCTGATAGTTCATGTTCTTTTGCAAAAGCTTTGCTACCGCAAACCGTGCCACCACCTCAAACAATGCCGCCGTCATGGCCAGAATCAGACAATACACAAGGTATTGCTTCTCCGCAAACTGTTGAAACCAAGGAAATGTTCCCAAAATACTCAACACCGGAATTCGAATCAGTACCTGCAGAACAAAGAACCCTGCCGCACCAAGCAACCAAGCCTTCCACACACCCTTGCCCTTATTCTTTACACTGTACACAATCGCCGCAACGATCGGGCCTATCAGTGTAACAATAAGTGTTACAATAATTCCTATTAATGCTCCTGTACTTACCATAGTTTTATCCTCCTAATCATCATTTACATTCCATACACTGCTTGTAAAACCGGATGCTATTTTAAAGTTTGCTCCTCCGTTTTCTCATATAACTTCAATTTCTCGTACATAGATAACATCTCCTCTTTATCTTCCGTACTGAATCCGAACCATTTCCCGTCCGTGTTCTTTACCATAAGATACAACGGCACTTCTTTTAATAAAATCAGTTTCACACTACCGTACTCTTTCAAATGATAATTTCCAAGGGCTACCCGGTCAGTTCCCGACCCCCAGACTCTGGCACTTTCCGGTAGCTCTGTCAAAAGATGTACTTCTTCAACCTCATTAAAATACAGACTCTCCCTATAATACAGACAACCTTTCACCTCAATCCGGTCCTTTTCCACCGTAGCCTTAACCGTTCCGATGTCCATCGGAAGCAATGCTACCGAAATTCCCACGCACATGACAAATGTCCCGATTAGTATCCATTTCGTAATCGGCCCCCATTTCGTCGCCATATTCGTTGTGATTCCCAAGCCTCTGCTTTCCACAAAAGTATTGGTATCGTACGGATTGTAATAATATCCGTTTTTCCAGTAGGCGTCCTCATCCTCTGCATAGGTAAAATTTGCCGCAAGTGCCAGTTCCTTCTTTGCCTGCTTCACCCTACCGGATGCCTTCATAAAACTGAATACAATCAGCCCCGTTACCGCCAGCGATAACGGAATAAACAGAAACAGAAAGCTGTTTAACGCCTCCGTGCCTCGACCTTCGGACACTTTTTCCAAATAGTAGTGCACAAAAACCGTAACAATAAACTGATATCCGCACAACAGTGACGCCAACCAGGCCACCAAACCGGTCCATGCCCTTTTGGCTGCTTTGTTCAATACATAATTGATTTCCGAATCCTCACTGTACACCTTAAGCTTTCCGCGAGCCATACGATGAAACATATAACACAGAAAAACAAATGCCAGCACATTAAACCCTAACGAAACAAGCAGCCAAGGATATTCTGTAGCACATTGGCTCCACCACAAAAAACTGCCGATACAAATCCATAACGGAATACCCAACCAAAGTTCCGACACCGGCATGGTCTTTTTCATCCGGCTGACTATGGTATCAATCTCCATTGATTTTTCTTTCGCCGGCTTTCCCCAACCCTTTTGCAGCTTTAACTCATACATCCGGTTCGTATACTTCTTGATTATTCTATAATCCACATAAATCAAAGCAGTACACCACAGGGTCATATATAAAAACTGAAGCGCATCCACACCAAAGGGCAGAAGCGTTAAAAGAAAATGTCCTCCTGTTGCCAGAAAAAGAAGTCCCATCCACTTCCATAATTCCTTTTTATACTCTCCGACAAGTCGCACTACATCTCCGTCCTGTCTTTGTTCTCCCCGGATACTCATACAAAGCACATAGTCCGATTTCTTACCGATCAGAACAAATGCAACCCAAAGCATACACAGCTGCACAAACCAGGCCGTTCCCGCAATACTGAGCGCCATCGTAAGATTCCAATTCATACCTGCCACCTCCTATACCGTCTGTAATTTCTGCATCTGCATACTCCCATACACCTTCTCGCACAGCTCCATAAACTCGCTCTTTTCCAAACCTCGCGCCGTCGCCTCCGCAATCAAAACCAAGAGCTCCTCTTCGGCCTTTTCCCGGAACACGCCGAACTTATCCTTTTGCGGATTTACCCTGGCACCGTGTCTGCGGTCAATCTCGATAAAGCCTTCGTTCTTTAGTATCCCATAGGCTTTATTCACCGTCATGGTATTGACACCCAAGTCCTCCGCCATCTGACGCACCGTCGGAAGACCTTCTCCCGGCGTAAGTTCTCCTTTGCCGATTCCGACTACCACTGCGTTTCTGAGTTGTACATAAATCGGCACTTCACTTGCCATATCCAGTCTGATAATCATGCGCGCTGCTCCTTTCCGTTCCTTTGTGCTCCCGGTAAACTGTTCCAACCGATTTTACCGTTCCTGATTGATTCTATATCAATTTCATTTTTGTCATGTTTGTATTAGTTATTATAATACAAATGCAACTTAATGTCAATGCACCAATGCTAGGACCTTTGTCCTATGGTCTTCTTTCTGCAAAATACGGTAAACTATAAGGCGTATTATCTTTTCAAAGGAGAATCATACTATGGATAAAAATGTAAAGAACTTTGCGGAAGCAAACGGACTGAAGATTGCAAAAAACATCGCCTACGGTAATCTTCGGGGATATGCTGCGACAGTATCGGTAGGTCAGGGCTTTGTACAGATTATTCTGTCTACGTCCTTCCCGGATGCCAACGACCAGCGTGCCGTGGAGGAAACCTTACGTCAGGCAAATCTTTCCAAGGAATACGGCGTATTGTCCCTGGATTTCTTTCCGAAAAACATTCGCATTTCAATCGGATACACATTAAAGAAGCATCTCACGCGGGCGGAAGCCTTCCTGAACTTCTTCTGTCCGTTGCTTGACGAACACCACGCCACCGGCGTTCATACTTGTCCGGAGTGCGGCGGCGACATTACCGCTGGCTGCTGGAAGTTGATTAACGGCATCGCATATCACCTACATACCGAGTGCGGTTCCAGAGTAAACCGCGACATCAACAATGCCGACCAGGCAAAAAAAGACAGCGATACCGGCAATTATGTGACCGGTTTTATCGGCGCCATGCTGGGTGCAGCTTTGGGCGGAATCGCTTGGGGGCTCGTTCTGTTAATCGGTTATGTAGCCTCCGTTGTAGGTCTTTTAATCGGTTTTCTGGCAGAAAGAGGCTATACCTTATTAAAGGGTAAAAGAGGCATCGGAAAGGTTATCATCTTAATCCTTGCCGTTATTTTCGGTGTGGTATTCGGTATTTTCTTCTCCGATGCAGTCACACTGTTGATGAAACCGAGTGTTCGCTTCGACGACCTTTCGGAGCTGTTCGCTCTCTTGTTCCAAAATGATGATTATGTGCGTTCCACCATCGGCAACATCGTACTTGGTCTCATCTTTGCGGGACTTGGCGTATTCGGCCTGTTAAGAGCCACCGGCAAAGAAGTATCCGATACCAAGGTTATTGATTTAGAATAAACGTGCTAGAAACGTGCGCCGCCGGGCGCACCACAACAAAGGCGGTTCTGCTCCTTGGGAGCAAAACCGCCTTTTCTTATGCGTTAGGAAATCACGCAATTCCCATCACTGTAAAACTTTCTCACATAAATCTCATACAAATAACTTTCTTAAGAACTCATTTGCACTATGACGCCAGAAGGTCCAGTCATGGTAGCCGTAATCAATGTACAACTCAATCGGAACTCCTGCATCTTTAATCTGCTCTGCACTCATCTTTACCGCATCTACCATTCCTTCCTTGGTTCCGCAGGATACAAAGAACAGCTTAAACCGCTTTGCAAACTCCTCCGGATTCAAAAGAATGTCGCTGTAATCGTCCTCCTCGTTCCGAATCACCAGACCGCCGGAGAAAATACCTGCATTCGCAAACAACTCCGGATTTGCAAATACAATCTTCTGGGTCTGCATGCCACCCATAGAAAGGCCCGCCATGGCTCTGTTCTCTCTATCGGCAATAGTACGATAGGTCGCATCAATAAACGGCACCGCATCCTTCGGAAGCTCCGTAAGGAAGCCGCTCATGGACGGATGACAGTTCATATCTGCCGGGAAACCGTAGCCCGTATTCATAACAATAATCATTTCTTTCATCTTGCCGGCCGCAATCAGGTTATCCGCCAGGTTGGCAATCTTTCCCTGCCAAATCCAGCCCACCTCGTTCTCTCCTCCACCGTGCTGGAGGTAGAGCACCGGATAGCGCTTTTCCGACTCCTTCTCGTAGGAGGCCGGGGTATACACATAGCAAAGCTTCTTACGTCCTGTTACGGAGGAATCGAAATAATTCATATGAACGGTTCCGTGAGGTACCTGACGAATGCGGTACTCCTCAAAGTCCTCCTCCGGCATTTCCAGATAGTTTATAGTACGGAAGCCGCCGTAGCCCACCTGTGCATTGGTGTCTACTACCTCTGCACCGTTTACAATCAATCCGTAATAGTGGAAGCCCTTCTCGATACCGGATACCTCACAGGTCCACCAGCCTTCGGCGTCAAGCTCCATCGGGAACCGGCCCATGCCCCAGATATCTACCACCACCGTCTTTGCCTCGGAGGTACGATACCAGAATCTTGCCGTTCCGGTCTTCGCATCCACAATCTCATTGCCGCTGTGTTCATCTTTATAACGACCTGCCGGTCTGCCCTTTTCGTCAAAGTCAAAAATCAGGCCCTTATAAATCGGGTCAAACATAAGCATATGCTCCGCAAAGGTCTGGGCATCCAGCTGCTCTGTGGAAAGCTTCGTCTCCGTATAGGTAAATGTCTCCTCCTCTTCGGAACCTGCTTCCTTAAAAATCAACTGTACAAAATCACGAACACTTTCTCTCCATACGTGCCAGTCATGGAAGCCCGGATAAGTGCGCTGTCCGCCCTTTACGCCGAGGGCCAAAAACTTATCCGTATACTCCTTCTGCGCCTCATGCAGTCTTTCTTCGCCGGTACCTGCCGTCATCAGCACCGTATCCATCGGGTACTTATCCTGTACGGCTAAGAGGACATCTGCTTCAATATCCCGCATACCGGAAAATACACCGAGATGTGCAAACAGCTCCGGGAAACGGGATACAATCTGAATCGCCTGGGCGGAACCCAGGGAAAGACCCGCCATCGCACGGTTCTTTCTACCCTTCTTTACCGCAAACTTACTCTCCACATACGGAATACAATCCTTGGTCAGCTCGCTACCGAAATCTCCCGGAAAGAACACTTCTTCTTTCCCTTTCTGAAATGCATATCCGCAACAAACCACGGCAATCATTTCTTCACACTTGCCTTCCGCAATGAGATTGTCTAAAATCAGATTTAACTTTCCGTTCCAAATCCAGCCGGTCTCATCCTCACCGACACCGTGCTGGATATACATGACCGGATACTTCTTTCCCGGCACCTTGCCGTAGGAAGCCGGTGTGTAAATGTAGCATTTCTTCATATGGCCGTTGATATGAGAGGTATAGCTGTGAATCTGTACATCTCCATGCGGCACATCCTTTAAATACCAGAAGTCATCCTGCTCGCCCGGAATCTCAAAAAAGTTCGTCGCACCGAAACATCCGTAGGCAAGCGGTGCGTTTGGATGTACTACCTTTGCTCCGTCCACAAACCACTCGTGATAATGAAAACACGGCGCCAGCCCGCTAACCGTAGTAGAAAACAATCCGTTCTCGTCCTTGGTAAGGGCAATCTTATCCCGGCTGAAGCATCCACCGAAACCTGCTACTTCTACCTTCTCTGCCTCCGGCGCAAACATTTTAAACGTCACATCGCCGTTCTCTTGGACCTGTACGCCCCACTCATCATCCTTGTAGGTCAGTTTCGGCATACCTTCTGTTTTTTCAAAATGTACCTTCTTGTAAATCGGATCAAAAAACAACGGGTACATGGTAAGTGCCTGATTTTGATTTGTCTGCATAGTTTTATCCCCCAATATATTTTCTGTCTTAAAACAACACGATGCCGACCGCAAAAAACGGCCGGCATCTATTATATACTATTCTTACTTATGCCAAAGCCATGAGTGCATCCGTCAAAGCCGCGAGCTTTGCATTCGCATCCGCATTATCCGTCCCCTTTACGCCGATATAGAACTTAATCTTCGGCTCGGTACCGGACGGACGAACACATACCCATGCATCGTCGGTCAGATCGAAGTACAGTACATTGGAATTCGGAAGACCGGTCGGGGTTACCTTACCGGTAGCCAGATCAAGTACCGTGTCCTTCTTGTAATCGCGGAAAGATACCACTTCGTAAGCACCCAGCTTTTTCGGCGGGTTTGCACGGAAACCGTCCATAATTGCCTGAATCTGTGCTACACCGTCGGCACCCTTTAAGGTCATGGTCTGGATACCTTCCTTGAAGTAACCGTACTTCTTATAGATGTTCTGCATCTGATCCCAAAGAGTCAGACCCTTGGTTCTGTAGTATGCGGCAGCCTCACAAAGCATCATAACCGCTACGATTGCATCCTTATCTCTTGCATGAGTACCAACGAGACATCCGTAGCTCTCCTCAAAGCCGAACTCATAGTGACCTACACCCTTCTCCTCGAACCACTTAATCTGCTCACCGATGTACTTGAAACCGGTCAATACTTCGATTAATTTCACGTTGTACTCTTCTGCCACCTTGTCCGTCATGTTGGTGGAAACGATGGTCTTAATAATCGCACCGTCCTCATGAATTCTGCCAAGCACCTTACGCTGGCTCATGAGGTACTCACAAATCAAGAGACCGGACATATTACCGGTAAAGGACATATACTCACCGGTGACGGAATCCTTTGCATACACACCGAGACGGTCTGCATCCGGGTCCGTTGCCATAATCACATCCGCATCTACCTTCTTAGCAAGAGCAAGTGCCAGAGCAAATGCCTTCTCATCCTCCGGATTCGGATAGCTTACGGTAGAGAAATTGCCATCCGGCTGCTCCTGCTCCGGAACCACATATACATTCTCAAAGCCCAATTCCTTCAGTACGCGCTGTACAGGAAGATTACCGGTACCGTGAAGCGGGGTGTACACAATCTTCAGCTCCTTACCCTGCTCACGAATCATATCCGGGTAAATAATCTGCGTCTTTAACGCAGCCACATACTTATCATCGATATCCTTACCGATAATGGTTAATAATCCCTTTGCTTCCGCATCGGCACGGGACATGGTCTTTACGGTTTCATAGCCTTCTACCGCATTTACTTCCGCAATAATCTGCACGTCCTTCGGAGCGGTAATCTGTGCACCGTCCTCCCAGTATACCTTGTAGCCGTTATACTCTGCCGGGTTATGGCTGGCGGTAATTACGATACCGGAAATACAACCGAGCTCACGAACCGCAAAGGAAAGCTCCGGAGTCGGACGTAAAGAATCGAACAGGTAGCTCTTAATACCGTTTGCACAAAGACAAAGTGCTGCAGCCTCCGCAAACTCCGGAGACATATTTCTGGAATCGTAGGCAATGGCAACACCCTTGTCCTGACCGCCTTCCTTAAGAATAAAGTTTGCAAGTCCCTGGGTTGCCTTACTTACGGTATAAAAATTCATACGGTTGGTGCCGGCACCGATGACACCACGGAGACCCGCGGTACCGAACTCCAGCTCACGATAAAAACGATCCTTGATTTCAGCCTCATCCGAAGCAATTGCCTTCAACTCAGCTCTGGTTGCCTCATCAAAGTACTCGTTGTTACACCATTCTTCATACACTTTCATGTAATCCATAATACAAAAACCTCCTACTATTTTTTACTGACAAAACGTCAGATTTGATTCGTTTGTCTTACCAATTATTATATAATAAAATCGTCGTAAAGGCAAGCGTTTTCATGCAGTCATTACTACACGTGAACGGGCCTGTCAAATGATAAAAATAAAAGAGTGGGGCTGCGCATTCCATCATGCGACAGCCCCACGTATTCACATTCTTACAGAGTCTTCAGGATTTCACCCATCATATTCGGGGTAGCTCCGATTGCATTGGACTCATCGGTATCGATGTGCATTGCATCTGCAAAGGTCTCGCTGACACGAACCACAACATCACCAAGCACTGCCTGTCTGCCGTCGGTATCCATCTTTACCCAAACCACATCCTTATTCTTTAAACCGAGCTTCTCAGCGGTCTCCGGAATCATATGGATGTGACGCTTTGCTACGATAACACCCTCGGAAATCTCAACTTCACCGCACGGTCCCACAATCTTACATCCCGGGGTACCTGCGATATCACCGCTCTCTCTTACAACAACCGGAACACCGATGGAACGAGCGTCGGTAGCGGAAAGCTCTACCTGGGTAGCCGGTCTTTCCGGTCCGAGAATGGAAACGTTTGCAAGAGACTTCTTCGGTCCTACAATAGTAACTCTTTCTTCACATGCATACTGTCCCGGCTGGGAAAGGTCCTTCTTCTTGGTAAGGGTTGCACCTGCACCGAATAAAATCTCCAAGTGTTCCTTCGTCACATGGATATGACGAGCGGATGTCTCCACTAAAATCTGAGCCATAGTATTATCCTCCGTAATCTAAATATGTATTTGCCCCCATTATACACCCGTCTATCTAAAAAATCCAGTCCTTTTGACAAAAAATAAACAGGGCAGCGCAGATTCACCGCACGCCCTGTATAAACTCTGTTTCAATGATTACCGGTGTCCGCGTACATCAAAGGTAACGGAATATTCCTTCGGCACATAGTTCCCTTCCACACGTTCCTGTACAGTAATCGTGCCTACCGAACCGCCCCTGATATAACTTAGCACTTCCTTTAACTGCTCCATGGATTTTACTTCCATACCGTTTACTTCCGTAATGACACCATATAACGGTAGTCCTGCCTTCTCTGCCGCAGAGTCCTCCTCTATCCTGACAATATACACACCTCTCGGGATATTTAGTGCGGTGGACAGATTCTCCGTCACATCCTGACCTTCGATTCCGAGTAATGCGGAATCTTTATATTTGATTTCTTCCCGATTTACCATCCTGTTAATCAGGGAAACCACACTGGACACCGGAATGGAATAGCCAACGCCCTCCACATCGTTTGCCACCAATTTCGCATTATTTATTCCGATCAGCTCTCCCGCCGCATTTAACAGTGCTCCGCCGCTGTTCCCCGGATTGATGGCCGCATCGGTCTGAATCAACTTCATGGTCACACCTTCAATAGTAACCTCCCGGTCAACAGCACTGACATGGCCTACCGTAAGAGATTGGCCGTGACCGGCCGCATTTCCGATAGCAATGACCAGTTCTCCACCCTGTAATGCATCCGAATTACCTACCGTAGCCACACGAATCTTCCCAAGAGTCTCCTCGGACAAATCGGAAAAACTTACGGAAAGCACCGCAATATCTTCTGCCGCATCAGAACCCTTTACCTGGGCCGTTGCCGTGGTCCCGTCCACAAAGGTAATCTGCACCGCTGCCGCTCCGTCCACCACATGATGATTGGTCACAACAAACAGTTCATCTCCCTGTGCAATAATAATGCCGGTACCGCTACCCTCACTCTCCTGCTCGTAGGTTCGTCCGAAAAAACGATAGGACGAAATGTACTTTGTCTGAATCTCTACCATAGCCGGACTCACATTGTCCCAAACCACGGAAACGTCATATACCGAAGAAATCCGGTCCTCCTTAAGCGCCGTCTGCTGACCGGCAAGCTCCTGATTTCCTGTCTGGGCAAGTTTCTCAGCTTCCTGTTTTTTTGCTTCCTCTAAAGCCTGCTCCTTTTGCGCCTTATAATAAGAATACCCTACCGGTACCGCCGCCAGAGCACCTCCGAACAACACACCGCAAAGCAGTGTGATGACCAACTTTTTCCCGAATCTATGCTTCTTCTCTTTCGCCATGACAAACCTCCTGCCGATTCATTCCCTTTCAACGTTATACTCTTATTGTATCCGTAAAGTTTGTCTAATTTGTGATGACTCCTTTAAAAAAACATGTTTTATACAAATGATTTATAACATCCAAGCACTTTCAGACGAGAGGCTTCTTCCCGGATGCCGGTCAAAGCATTTTGTACCGCCGGCTGGGAAAGTCTTCCGTCGAAATCCACAAAGAAACGATATTCGAACTGCTTGCCCGGAATCGGTCTGGACTCAATTTTTGTCATATTTAAATTATTGTAAATCAGATGGCTGAGAATACGGTAAAGAGAACCGGATTCATGGGCAATCTCAAAGCAAATACTTACTTTATCCGCTTCTTTTGTAAACACAGGTTCCTTAGACAGTACAAGAAAACGGGTGGAATTCACGTTTTCGTTATTAAGTCCCCTGCGAAGTACCGTAAGTCCGTAGCGTTCTGCCGCAATTTCCGACGCAATGGCTGCTTTTGTCACATCCTTACTCTGCGCCACTTCAAGCGCACAACCGGAAGTACTGGAGCAGGCTCTCTGCAAAAGTTCCGGACGCTTTGCAAAATAACCGCTGCATTGTAACAATGCCTGCGGATGGGAATACACTTCCTTAATTCCTTCTTCCGTAGCTCCCGCCGGCGCCGCCAGTACATGCTCAATCTTAATCACCTGCTCCGCCACCGGATACACCGCGTGTTCCGCCATCAAATCATATAAATCGGAAATGTCTCCCGTAGTCGTATTTTCAATCGGCATCACGCCGTACTTTACCGTACCGGCCTCTACCGCTTCCACTACCGCCAAAAAGGTACGACAGGACATTCTCTCACAATTTTCACCCAACGCACGCATCAAAGCCTGCTCGGTATAAGAACCCGGTTCTCCGAAAAATGCCACCGCATCGCTGTTTTCGCAGGAAAGGGCCTCTACCTCCGCAAAACCGCTCTGCCCCTTATCCGCCAACATAGTATACTGATATTTGCGGCTTAAGGACATAATCTGGGAAAACATTTCCCGCAAGCCTCTACCGAAGTACGCATTCGTCGCCATCTGCTCCACCTTATTCAGCTTCTCGTCCTCTCTCTGCTTATCAAACACCTTTTTCCCGGAAACCCTTTTATATTCCGCCACATCTGCCGCAATCTGCATTCTTTCCTGAAACAGCGCGGTCATCTGTGCGTCAATCTCGTCAATCTCTTTTCTGCATTGTGCCAAATCTTTCATAACAATTCTCCTTTATCCCATATCCCCTTACATTTTATACCACCAATGATTATACTTTGTTGCTTTTAAAAAAGCAATGGATTTCTTGACATTCTGTCACAGAATGATAAAATAAATATAGGACATTTTTGCATGTTACATCTCTGAACGGAGGTTTTCCAATGAATAAAAAACTGAAACATGTTTTTATCTTTCTGATCATCGCATCCGTAATTGTCATTGCGGTTTTACTCGTAAAGATTACATCCCGGGTACCGGAAAATCCGACGGACTACACAGGCAACACCGCAGGCAATCTTTATAACCGGGGACTGTTTGCGGAAGATGACAATTATATCTATTTTGCAAACATCGCGGACAGTTACCGCCTTTACCGCACCACCCATGATTTAACGGATACGGTACGCCTAAATAAAGATTCTGTGGAATACATCAATCCGGATGCTTCCTCCACCTACCTGTATTACTCCCGTATCAACTATCGTCAAAATACTAACGGTAATACCGTATTCGACCTTTTGGACTCCGGCATTTACCGATTCAACTTAAAGAACGAGGGACTTTCCCGTTTGTATACGGAGACTTGCGGAATGGTCTTATTGGGCGGAAACAATCTCTATTATCAGACCCACGGCAGTGACGGTAATTATGATTTCTATTCCCTTACCGTAAACGAAAACGACGCTAAAGCACGCTTAATTACCAACGACTATATTTTACCCGCAAACTATCAAAACGGACTTCTTTATTACTCCGGCGTTACGGAGGACCTGGGCTTATATTCCATGAATCCGGATACCGGCTCCTCCTCCCGTTTTGCGGATGTAGATTGCTTCCGGCCGATTATCACAGACAGCGGTATCTTCTTTCTTTCCCTAAAGTATGAGTATGCTCTGTTTTATCTGCCGCACAACAGCGATACGGCCACCTCGATTACCAATGAACGGGTATCCTCCTACAACATCTCTAAGGACGGCCGTACCTTGTTTTATCAAATCGACGGCGGTGACAATAACAGACTCTGCCGGTATGATATTACCACAGGCCAGGAGACAGAACTGTTACGCGGTAATTTCAGCAATCTGAATACGGTTTCCGATTACTTATTCTTTACCGATTTTGAGGAAGCCACCTGCTACTGCTACGATATCTCAAACAGCAGTCTGTCCCAGTTTATGCCAACAGCGGAATAAAGCTTTAAGAAACAGCGGCTTAATTTCATAAAAAATTACAGGTGCCGGTTTATACCGACACCTGTTTTATTTCACCCACTAAATAAAGGGAACCTATTGCTACTATCACTTCATCTTTTGGTTCCTGTCCCGCAAAAGAGACGGCCTCCGTCACCTGCGAACACACCACAAACTCCGGGGCATCATTCTCACCGCAATACTCCTTGCAAACCGAAAGCAACTCCTCCGGCTTCATTGCTCGCGGCATAGACGGTGCGGTAATGTACACCTTCTTAGCAAGCGGCAAAAACATCGGTATCATCACATCCAGCTCCTTATCCGCCATTGCGCCGAAGATAAAAATAAGCTTTTTATCAGGGAAATACTGTCTGAGACTCTCTACCGTTGCCTGCATGCCCTGGGGATTATGAGACCCATCCACCAACAAAAGCGGCTCTTCCCGTAATACTTCCAGACGTGCCTGCCAGTGCACGGTACGAAGTCCGTACCGTACCGCCTCTTCCGGAATTATCATTCCCTGCATCCGTAACTGTTCCACTGCTTCCAATACCACTGCCGCATTTTTCTGCTGATACAATCCCGAAAGGGCAAGTTCTATATGATGCCAGCCTTTATAGGATAACGTCTGACATTCAAACACAGTTCCCACACGTTCCGAAACAAGCCTCGAAAAATCAGGCATGGCAAGAGATGCGTTACATTCTTTACAACGTTCCTGAACAACCGTCTCGCCGTCACTGTTTTCTCCGTAAAATACCACCGGCACTCCCGGCTTTATAATCCCGGCCTTTGCCTCCGCAATCTCCTTCATTGTGGATCCCAACTGTGCCGTATGGTCCAGTCCCAGAGCCGTAATAATACATAAGAGGGGCTGTTCCACCACATTGGTGGAATCAAAGGTTCCGCCAAGGCCCGTTTCCAGAATCACCAACTCGCACTGCTGCTCTTTGAAATACAAAAGCGCTAATACCGTGCCGAATTCAAATTCACTGGGCGGTACCTCCATCTGTTCTACGCATCCGGCCAGATACTCCGTAAGCCTTGCCAGCGTCTCATCCGGAATTTGCTGTCCGTCCGCCTGTACACGCTCATTATACCGAACAATGTATGGCGACGTATACAAGCCCGTTTTCATACCGGCACACCGGCAAATAGAGTCTAACATTGCCGCCGTACTTCCCTTACCGTTAGTCCCTGCAATATGTATGCAACGAAGCTCCCGCTCCGGATGTCCGCACAAGTCCAATAATTCTTTTGTTTTTTCCAACCCACTCTTTTTTCCACGCCAGTACAGGCTGTGGATATAATCTATTGCATCCTTGTAGGTCATGATACTTGCCTTTCTGTCTTACCGTTACTCCTCTTCGTTTACACCGTTATATTTTACGGTATGCGCTTCTGTTTTTTTCGTTTTCTTTTTCCAAGGCAAGCTCGGACGAATGATTTTTCCGTCATTAATCATCGGTCGTAAGATCGGAACCTCGCGTACCGCCGTTAAGAAGAAATATACACCGATTACATTAATCGGATACATAATCGCATTTTTAATAAATCGGTCCCAGAAAATCAACGAAAACTTTAACCGGAAGCTTTCCCATGCAACCGCACCGTCCCTGAAGAACATTCCGAAATCCTTTACCCCGTACTGAATGGAAATCCAACTGGTGGTCATACAAAGATTTACCACTACCGTTACGGTAGCCAATGCTGCCATCACTCTCCAGAGCGTAAGCTTTTCTCTCCGGTAAAAGAAACATCCGTAAATAAATCCGGCTACCATACTGTCTAAGGTATATCCAGGAAAAAACGGTCCCGTCGGCTTTAAGAAAAAGCCGATCAAATCCGCGGCACCTCCCATTACAAGTCCCGGTACCGATCCGAACATCATACAAGCAATGGTGGTCGGGAAAATGGTAAAACCGATTTTAATACTCTCCGTAAGCTGGATGTTGGTCACATATCCAAGGGCCAGTCTGAGAGCCAGTAACATTGCCATGGCAACCAATGATTTTGTTTTGCCGAATTCTTTTGCCGATTCTTTTATACGCATAAAAAAATCCCCTTTCGTTGTATTCGTCGCAATCACAGAAAAGAACACCGTCCTCGTCTTACGACACGGTCGTCCTGCAACAGCTACAACAATAGGGGATTCCTATTTGTAGCAGCGGGATGCGGAATCTGCACCGCAAGATTACTCTTTTCGTTCCATCGGCAACTCCCCGTCCGACAGACACTTAACGCACAAATTCCTACTCTGCTTCTCTTTTGATTTTTGACGTACCAATTCTAGCACACCGTACGTGCTTTGTAAAGCACTAATTTAACTTTTTAACACATTACAGTGTTTTATTCCCGAATTTACTGCTCTTCCATGTAAAGTCCGGCGTCCACATAAGCCTCCATAACTCTGTAGTAAGAAAGCTTCGGTGTCTTTAAGGTCTTATACATTAACGCCTTTTCTCCCGGTCTCCAGGAATTTGTATCGGCCAGGCCCCACCAGGTAATACCGTTGATGGCGGCACCTTCTTTCTTTAACTCCAATATCTTTGTCATCAAATCATAGCAATACTTTGCCTGATAAAGATCATTGGTATTTCCCACATCAAGCTCGGTAATATGTACTTCGTGACCGGCCTCCAAAAACTTCTTCATAGCCGTCGTAAATTTGATAACATGCGGGTTATCCACCGTCAGATGAGACTGCATTCCCACGCCGTCACACACCTTGCCATCGGCATTTACAAACTCTAATAAATTCAAAATCTGTAAGGTCTCCGAATAGGTATTGAAATCGTTATATAGCAAGGATACCTCTTCTCTGTTTCCGTACTGACGAAGTACATCATCCGCAATCACGAATGCCTTCTTAACAAAGCCCGCAGACAAGCCTTCCTCTCCGTATACTTCCTTCCACCCGGCATTGTTGGCATGTACATATTCGTTTACCACATCCCAGGAATACAGTACGCTTCCGTTCTCATTGTCGTATACATGCCCCATCACGGAACGAATAAAAAATTCCAAGCGGGCATCCATTACTTCAGGAGCAACAAAAGCTCCGTCTCTCTTATAGCCTTCCCTAAAAAACCAGGACGGGGTCTGGCTGTGCCATACCAGGGTATGACCGCGGAGGCCCATATTATTATCTACGCAAAACTGTATTGCACGGTCCGTGTAGTAAAAGTTAAGCTGCGGCACCGTACTTTCTTTATAATTTTCCGGAATCACATAGCCCAGTGCCTTTGCCTCATCCACGGAAATCAGTGTAGCGGAGTTGCCCAAAATCGCATCCGGCTTCATCTCGTTTTCCATGGTGATACTGTTGTAGTTCTCCTTAATCAGGGCAAGTGCTGCCGGATCCGAAAACTGGCGGCCGTTAATACAGGTACCGATATGTCCGAAGGTCTCGCCGTAGGTATTTTTCAGGTTAATTCCTTTCGGCAAATTACTTCCCATCGGCGTCGGGGTCGGCTTCGGCGTAGCCGTCGGTTTTGCGGTCGGTTCCGGAGTTTCTTCCGGAGCTTCTGTCTCCTGAGGTGCTTCCGTCGGCACCGGCGCATTGCCCGGCTTCTCTCCGCAAGCTGCAAATAACACCGTTCCCAATGTCAGTACAACGAACATATACCGTAATTTTCTCATGCTACCGTCCTTTCCTTACTGAAACTGCCAGTAATCCACTGTGTAATCCTCTCCTACAAATACCAGTACCAAATCATGTACGCCGGTTACGGTCTTTGTAAGCTCTGCGGTAAGCTCTTCATAATTCTTACCGTCACCGCCTCCGAACTCAAGCAAACCTACCACTTCACCGTCTAACGCATCCAGACGAATCTGAACCGCTCCTACCGCTTCTTTGTCTGCCTTCACTGCTGCGGTAAACTTTGTTGCTCCGGTCTCCCCGAAGTCCACATCATATAATGCCAGCCAATCACCGGTCTCTATGTCGGTCAGTACCATGTTACCGGAACCGTAGGTCTTACTGATCATACCCTCCTGGGTCGTATTCAGACCGCCCATAGTAGCCATGGTCTCCGCCTCTACCTTTGCGTACGGATTAAAATTCTTTATCTGCTTCATAGAAGTGTAATTGGTGCTCGGAAGCTTTTCAAAAGAACCGTCCTCCAGCAAATTAATCTGTGTCACATGGGTAGAACGATAATTCAGACCTTGTAAGCCCAACTGATTACTTACCACACGGGTGTGATAGGTAATATAATACTTTCCGTCAAATTCGAAAATACTGTGGTGATTGTTTCCGCCGTTTCCGGAGAAATAATCGTTCTGATTTTTGAATACCACGCCCTGATACTCAAACGGTCCCATCGGGTCTTTTGCGGTCATATACGCGATCTGTGCATTGGAGAATCCGTATTTTTTCTGTCCCTCCGGATCCACCTGCCAGTTGGTACAGTAAGAATAGTAATAGGTATCACCGATTTTATTGATCGCGGAATCCTCGAACAAATACGGAATATCAAAGGCTATCGGATCACCGTCCAGACTGATCATATCGTCCCCCAGCTTTGCCACACGGCCCGTACCCGGATTCGCCGCCTTTCCTGCCGGCACACCGCCGCCGAAATAAATATAAGCACTACCGTCCTCTTCTACCAGCACCGCCGGGTCAAAGAGCCAGTCTACATTTGCACAATTCGGCGTTCCTCGGCTGATTAATGCCTTACCGATCGGATCGGTAAACGGTCCTACCGGACTGTCTGCCGTCAAAACACCGATACCGTTTCCGTTGTTTGCAAAATATAAGAAGAACTTCATCTGCCCGTCGATTTCCTTATAAGCTGCCGTCGGAGCCCAGGAATTGCCGCCCCATCTGGCCGCACCGTCTTTTCCTGCCGCATATATGGTACCGTGGTCGGTCCAGTTTACCAAATCGTCGGAAGAAATCACATTGATGGTATTAATCTTACTGTAGGTGTTCTCAATGGCCTTGCCGCCTCTGTATTCCACCACATCACCGGTCATATAAATATATACTCTGCCGTCATACACCATGGCACACGGGTCCGCGCCGTAACGCTGTGTCATCGCCGGAGTATCATACCCGAACTTCTTTAAGGTAGAAGACAACTTCATCCCGGCCAACATCTCTTCCACAGTCTGGGGCGCCGGGGTCGGAGTCGGCTCCGGAGTGGCCGTCGGTGCCACCGTCGCCGTTGCTTCCGGTTCTTCGGTCGCTTCAGGGGTCTCCGTTACTTCCGGCGTCCCGGTAGGAACCACTTCCTCCGGATTTGTTCCGCATGACGCCAATAGTACGGAAATCAAGGTCAGAGTTGCTACAAACAATTTACTTTTTCTTTTCATTTTCTTTCTCCGTATACTCTTATTTCAAGGCCCCGGCAAATGTCCGGCCCCCTGTTCTATACTTTACCGAAACTTCCAGTAATCTACGGTATAATCCTCTCCGCAGAATATGAATATCAGACGATGTACACCGGTTACCTTCTTTAACAGTTCTACGGTAACCTCCTTATACTCCGTTCCCTTTGCTTCAGCGCCGACTTCCAGATAACCTACCACTTCACCGTAAGGGCTGTCCAGACGAATCTGCATCGCACCTTCGCCGCCTGCTGCCTTTACCGCTGCGGTAAACTTAGTCGCACCTTCGGTACCGAAATCCACACCGTACAGTGCCAGCCAGGAACCGTCATGAATATCACAAAGCTCCATATTACCGGAACCGCACTTCTTACTTACTTCATCTGCCTGTGTAGTGTTCAGCCCTCCCATGGTAGCCATGGTTTCCGCTTCAACTCTCTCATACGGATTTAAGTACTTCTGCTGTACCAGGGAATGACGGTCTACACACGGAATCGTCGGAAGACTGCCGTCTTCTGCCACCGTAACCTTTGAAATTGCGGTACTGCGGTATCCTCCGGAAATGCCCATCATCTTTTCCAGAATCTGCGTGTGGTATGCAATGTACCACTCTCCGTTAAACCGGAACATGCAGTGATGATTGTTGCCGTAGCAACCGTAATAGTAGCCCGGATTACGCAATACCACGCCCTGATACGTGAACGGTCCCAACGGATTCTTAGAGGTCATGTAAGCGATGTCCGCATTGTTAAAGCCGAATTTCTTTGTTCCTTCTTCGTCCACATTCCAGTTGACACAATAAGAATAGTAATAGGTATCACCGATTTTATTGATACCGGAATCCTCGAACAAATACGGGATATCCATGGTCACTGCCTCGCCCTCAATGCTGATCATATCCGCGCCAAGCTTTGCACAGCGACCGGTTCCCGGCTCCGCAAAGGACTTGCCCGGGCCTCCGCCAAAGTAAATATAACCGTTGCCGTCCTCATCCACCAATACCGCCGGGTCAAAAAGCCAGGATACAGTAGCACAATTCGGAGTCTCACGGGAAATCAGCGGCGCGTTAAGCGGGTCAACGAACGGTCCCACCGGACTGTCGGAAGTCACCACACCGATACCGTTTCCGCTGTTTGCAAAGTATACAAAGAACTTCATCTTTCCGTCGATTTCCTTGTATGCCACTGCCGGAGCCCAGGAATTGTTGCCCCACTTTGCCGCTCCGGTGGCGGAAGCCGCAAAAATCGTACCGTGGTCGGTCCAGTTTACAAGGTCATCGGAAGAGATGACGTTTAACTTGTTAATGAGCTGATAGCTGTTCGGCTTAAGCTTACCTTCCTCATCATACTCATACAAATCACCGGTCATATACAAATATACTCTGCCCTCGTACACAATGGCATACGGGTCCGCACCCAGACGCTGGGTCATAACCGGCGTGTCAAGTCCGATTTCTTTTAACGTACTCGCAAGCTTCAGCCCTTTAAATTTCTCTTCCCATTTTGCTTTCAGTTCTAAATTGGTCATATTCGTTCCTCCGTTTTCTTTTTATTTTTACATCAATACTTTTCTGTTAATTTGTTTTACTGCCGGGGTGATTTTTACCCGGTCTCACTCGTATTACACATTTCCCGTGATTTCATCTCCGTCCGGTATCGGAACTCCGAAAACTCCGCCACACCTTCCGTCTCCTTCGTAGAAAACAGAAACAGACCGAAACGGCATCCCACAAAATGATCCAGCTTAAAGAACAGCTTATGGGTATGTCCGAGCTTTGTAAATTCGGTATTCTCTCCGGCGGTTTCCTCTCTGAAATAAAACTCCGCCGTGTCCTTCCCAAGTGAAAAATCACAGTCCGCCCGAAGGGTTACCGTATCGTTCTGCACCGGCACCTTAGCTACAATTTTCGCAGGCTCCGTATCCACAGTTCCTATGCCCGCCGACCGTTCCGTTGTGCCTTTTTCCGCCATCATCAGATACGTCTGCCCCGCTTCCTTGGTCAGGGCGATAAATCCGTAGTCGCCCTGCAAGGTACACAAACCAGCATAGTCTCCGTCCTTAAGTGCCCTGCCACATAGCGTTACCTCCGCCCCGCACATCGGTCCAATGGTGCGCTGCGTCAAAGTATTCGTCGCATGTACGAGATTCTTACTGAGCTTTCCGGAACGGATTCGAAGCGTCCCCGGCTTCTCCGTCACAGACCACAGTCCGTTCTCCGGCATATGATTCCATTGCCACGGTGCCTTCAGTGTCACATTCCCTTCCGCATCCGGCGTATAGATAAAATCATCGTCACACCAAAGAGGCTCGTAAACATACTCCGGTCGCGTCGAAGTAACAGCCACCTCCTTCGGAGCAACGCCTCCTTCTCCGAATACCGGAAAATCGTTTTCCCAGGTTACCGGAACAACAACCGGAATCCGTCCTACAGCCCCATGGTCCTGGAACATAATCGAATACCAGTCACCCTCCGGAGTATCCACGATACCGCCCTGGGCCACACCGCTGCGCCGTCCGTCCAAATCCGAGGACAATACATCTCCTCCCGCAAACTCACCCAGAAGAGAATCCGCACAGAAGCACGCCTCCGTCCGCAACCCGTTTCTCGGCCAATGAATAAAAAAAAGATAATACTTTCCGTTTATCTTATAAAAATGTGCCCCTTCATAACCAAGGATTACGTCTCCCGTATCCTTCACCGCCATCCGGTGCAGCCCGCCCTTTTTCGGTGCGGACAGTTCTTCGTTTAATTCCGTTATGTAAATCTCCCGGTTGCCGTAGGAAATATATACTCTGCCGTCATCATCGAACAGCAACGAACTGTCGTGATAAAATCCCTCGACGCAGCTTTTTTTCCACGGTCCCGTAATCTCCTTTGCCGTGTACAAATAGGTCTTTCCCGTATCGTTCGCTACAAAACACACATAAAACGTACCCTTATGATATCGAATGGTAGCGGCCCACATGCCTTTTCCGTAAACACCCTTCTCATTCGCCAGACGCTGGCCCGGCGTATCCTCCAACACATCGTACACGTAGGAGGCATGTTCCCAATGAACCAAATCATAGGAACGCAAAATCACGCCGCCCGGCATGAAATGCATGGTGGTACTGACCATATAGTAGGTATCATCTACGCGAATCACATCCGGATCCGGATAATCCGTGTAAAGAATCGGGTTGGTCCCTGTTATCTGCCCCATACTGTCTTCCTTTCCTGCCGTCCCCTACCTCCGGCATTCCGTGCAGTCGCCTGTTATGCCTTCTGTTCCCGGTACAACCGCCACTTCACCTTATACACTCAGTTTACCATCTTGTAAAATCCTTTACAATGGTGTATAATTGCAAATAATTGATTTATTGTTTTACTACGGAGGTGATTTTATGTACATTCATTTCGTTGCCCTTGATTCCCCCCAGGAACCCAACTTCATCCAGGAGCGCAAGCATGGCATCATCGACTTCCTTTTTTTGCGTTTTCATTCCAACACAACCCTGATGTTAGGAGATAAAACCTATACCATCACCAAACCGTGCATGTTCCTTATCGACTCTTATACACCGTACAAATATTTTTCCAACAGCAACAATTACACCGACGATTATTTACATTTTTCCGCCGAAAACCGGCAGCAATTTCTGAGTGAATTGATGTTTCCTTTGAACACTCCGATTTATCATGCAGACGATAGTGCAATTTCCGAGATTTTACGCCGGATTCAGACGGAGCATATCGAGAAAAACCGCCTGGCTGCCCGGTCCATCGACCTGTTGATACGGTACCTGTTTGTAAAGGTTTCGGAGGTCTGGATGCAAAGCCAGCAAATCAACACCTCCGTACCTCATTATTACGATTTATTACAGGTACGGGATGCCATCCTCTCCTCCCCGGAGCGTCCTTGGAGGGTGGAGGAACTTGCAGAGCTGGCCCACCTTTCCCCTTCCTATTTCCAGGTGGTTTACAAAAAAGCCTTCGGCCTCACCTGTATGACCGAAGTCATCAATGCAAAGTTGGAGCAGGCAAAGCTTCTCTTGACCTCCACAGAGTTACCGGTCAGCGCCGTAGCCACGGAAGTGGGCTATAACGAAGTCTATCACTTCATCCGCCAATTCAAAAAAAGCACCGGTATGACCCCCGGCTCTTTTCGCAAAAAGGTTGTATTATAAAGCACAGGGCTGTCGCGCACGACAGCCCCTCTTTCTTTACCACGCTCTATACTTTCCTGACAGCGCCAGCATTGCAAACAAATACAGGCAGTTGTCATAGTAACGTCTGTCACCGGTACGAAGCGGTGTATTCCAGAATTTCATGACAAAATCCTTGGCATACGGTCCCTTGGCCGCTAAAGATGCCTGGGCATTGGTTGCCAAAAGACCTACCGGATGCAGCGCCGGACGATCAAGTACCGTACCGTCGATTTCGTAGGTCATATCCGGCTGGTCCTTTACAGTCTCCGCAAAGAACTTCTGCTGCTTGTCCGCTACCGCACGAAGTTCTTCGTCTGCGCCGTACCATTCATAATCCAATGCAATATTTGCAATGGTGCGATAAGCATCACTGTAGAACCAGTCGTGTCTGTGTCCGAAACGCTTCCATTCTTCTTCCGTCATTCTCTTCGGAGAACCGTCGTACTCCGCATACTCCGCATTAAGGCCCGTCACCGGATGACACGCCTTCTTAAGATACTCTCTGGAAGCCTTCGCCGCTTCCTTCCAAAACTCTCTGTCCTCCTCGTTTGCATACTCCGCAAACAACTCATAGAAATGAGGCAAATGATAGGACGGATCGGAATAGCCGCACTTTACCACAAACTGAATCAGCTTATTGGCCGGATCCCACATCGGTCCTCCTTCTTCTCCGTTCTCTCCCTTATGTACACAGGTGTGAAGAAGTTCTCTTGCTTCCTTGGAATAATTAAAGATGCCTTCGCCGTCACCCCAGCGTTTGGACGCAAAGAACAACGCCATAGCATAAAACTCTTCTCCGTCCGGAGCCGGACCGTAAGCATTCTTCGTACCGTCCGTCTTACAGGACCACGCAAAATAGCCTGAATTCCAGCCCTCCTCCATATACATATAGGTCTTGGACCACTTCCAAAGGCGGTCAAATTCATCCTTCTTATCCAGCTGCACGCACATCATCATACCGTATGACATACCCTCGGTACGTGCATCGTGGTTGCCCGTATCCTCCATGTAGCCCATGTCATCGCCTACTTCATGGAAAATACGCTCCTCTTCACTACCGTGAAACATCGTCTGAAACGTCTCTTCCACTCTCTTATCAATCTCTTCCTGCGGAATACCGCACTCCGCAAACACATTGCGGTACTTTCCCGTTGCTACTGCTCCTGCCATATGCACACTCCTCCTTACAGTTATTTTCTCTATTTTA
Source organism: Lachnospiraceae bacterium (assembly GCA_015057365.1). Classification (GTDB taxonomy): domain Bacteria; phylum Bacillota; class Clostridia; order Lachnospirales; family Lachnospiraceae; genus SIG307. Next base: position 124,465 of record SVEN01000001.1, read on the forward strand.
TCACATTTTCGATATTATTTCCAGTAAATTACATAAAAATTACTCCAACACTCTGAATTCCACGCCGTCCTCCGTCAGAATCACATACCCGTGTCCGGTATTTTCCTTCGGAATTGATACTGAACCCGGATTAATGTACCGATAGGTGTACTCTCCCTTCGGTCCTTTTGCCTTACACAGTTCGTCTGCTACCACATGAGTATGTCCGTGTAACAGCACATCACCTTCCTTTAAGCATGGCGGATTGTCCTTGTTGAACTTATGTCCGTGAGTCGCAAAATACATGGTATTTCCGATGTAAAATACCGCATACTCCGCCATCACCGGAAACTCCAGCACCATCTGGTCCACTTCCGCCTCGCAGTTGCCCCTCACGCACAAAAGCTCGTCCGCCACCTCATTAAGCATGGCAATGACCTTTTTCGGCGCATAGTCCTTCGGCAAATCGTTACGCGGTCCGTGATACAAAATATCGCCTAAAATCACAAGCTTCTCCGCCCCCGACTCCCGGTACGCGGCAAGCATTTTTTCACAATAATACGCGGACCCGTGAATGTCCGACGCCACCATCCATTTCATAGTTTATCCTCCTATCTTACGATAGCCTTCTTTACTCTCTGCATTACCCCGAAGAACTCTTTCGGACGCTCCTCCGTCAGCTCATACAGCTCGGAAAGAAGCTCCTCAAACACCGCTTCCCTGTCATCCTCTGCCGGCTTGTCCCCGAACACCGCCTCGTAAAAGCCGAAAATATCACTTTCCGGCATATCATCGTACACGGTTTCAAGATAATCCGTTACCACGGTTGGCTCCTCCTTCATGTATTCTGTCATTTCTGTCCATTGGTCTTTGGTCATGGTAAATCCTCCTGTATAATATAACTCTATTTTACATTTCAAAAACGTTGTTTCTCCATAAAGTCTGAAAGTTTTATGTGTTCGACAAATTGGGATTCGTATTTGTAATGACATATCATTTTATTCAACAAACATTGCACTGCCACTACTTAATATACTAGCAAAGAAAAAGCCCACCAAGCATAACAAGGCATGCCACCATACTACAAAACAATGCAACATAAAGCTGAATTTCTTCTGCCCTCTTGTCAATCTTTTCCTGCAATTCAGCCCGTTCCATTGAGTCTTCAGAATGGATTTCTTCATCCGTACGGCAAGGAATTAAACCAAACAGTGGTATCAATACTATTAATAACGCTCCTATCTTTGAGCCATATTTTCCATTTCCCACATGATAAAGAGCATTGTTATTTATTACATCTGACCAAAATAACCAAATACAAAAACTGATAAGAATTCCAATAACTACTATCAAAATTCGAATGATTCTTAGCTGCTTTGAGGTAAGTCTTTTCATTTGTATACGCCTTTCTTTTCTATCTCTTCAACAAATTCAGATTTATCGAACAGTTAACCCCCTCCAACTCGCCCCATTACATCGGCGTTCCCACTTCAATCAGATTGCCGTCCAAATCATAAAAACGGACTACCTTTTGCCCCCAGGCATGGGTCATAAGCCGATTGACGTATTCCACCGACGGATACAACCGTTCCAGCTTTTCTACAAATCCCTCGATATCCGGTTCCTCAAAATACAACTCACAGGAATTGCTTTTTTGAACAATATCCTTACCTAAAAATCCGCTCCAGATTTTTTCGTCCTGAAGCACCAGTCCTTCCGTTAAAATTATATTGCCGTCATTGTCCAATATCATATCCATACCGAACAGGTCATGATAAAACTGTTTTGATTTTTCAATGTCTTTCACAACAATCAAAATATTTCTTAGCTTCATCGTCCTTCCCTTCTGCATCAAGCTCAAATACTACAGTGATCCGTCATCCTCATTTTCCAGACCAAACTCATACATCTCATTGATTGTAGCCTGGGCTGCTTCCGTTTCCTTTTTCCTGATAATGGCATTACGGTCACTCAATATGGAAAGCATCTCATCCACCACTTCCCCCTCCTTCAGATAGGAGTACTGGCACAGATAACCGATCATTCGCGCCGCCGTAAAATCCGTATTCAAATTCTTTGTAATCAATTCGCACAGTTCTTCATGATACCCGCGTTCCACCAGCATATGATAGAGTTGCATACTCAGTTCTGTTCTTGGTTTCATGTGGTCTTCTCCTTGATTTGTATTACTGTTAATCATTGGTCTTATTCAATTTGTAAAGGTTGATTTGATATCAATACCAAATACATATAAGCAATATTCAAATCTTCCGTTTATCGGGTGATGATAGGCATCATAGGAATACCCCACTCCGGTATAGTGATTCCATTCATCATCCTTGACACAAAAAATCGGCGCATGATCGAAACAGGAAACCGTAAACCAATCAACAAAAAATATACTAAGCCATAACAACAGTACTATCAATATTGTTTTTAATGCTTTTCTTCTCAACGCATATCACCTCATACAATCAGAACCAAGTTTGTTAATCTCCCTACTGAAGCTCCCCAAAGAAGCACGCATCCCCAAAGGAGAAAAATCTGTATCTCTCCTTCACGGCCTCCTCATACACCTTCAGCACATTTTCTCTTCCAGCCAGTGCGGAAACAAGCATCAAAAGGGTAGACTCCGGCAAATGGAAATTAGTAATGAGGCAATCCAGCATTTTAAACTTGTACCCCGGATAGATAAAGATACTGGTATCACCGCTGCCCGCCTGCAAAATACCGTTCTTGTCCGTGGCGGATTCCACGGTACGGCAGCTGGTGGTGCCGACGCAGATAACTCTGCCGCCCTCACGCTTCGTGCGATTTATCTTCTCCGCTTCCTCCGGGAGCACCTGATAGGCCTCCGTGTGCATGTGATGCTCCAATATATTTTCTTCTTTTACCGGACGGAAGGTGCCGAGACCTACATGCAATGTCACATTTGCAATGGTTACGCCCATCGCCTCAATTTCCGCTAAAAGCTCCGGCGTAAAGTGAAGTCCCGCCGTCGGTGCCGCTGCGGAACCGTCATACTTTGCGTACACCGTCTGGTAGCGGTTCTTGTCCTGCAGCTTATGGGTAATGTACGGCGGAAGCGGCATCTGTCCCAAAGCATCCAGTATTTCCTCAAAGATACCCTCATAGGAAAACTGTACCAGGCGATTGCCGTCCGGAAGTACATCCACTACCGTACCGATTAACTTGCCATCTCCGAAGGAAATCTTCGTACCGGTCTTTGCCTTCTTTCCCGGCTTTACGAGAGTTTCCCATGTATCGTTTTCCTTGCGTTTTAAAAGGAGCACCTCTATCTGTGCGCCCTCCGCTCCCGGTGCAAAGCCCGGCTTGATATTGGAATAGTCGATAATACGCTCGCCGATTAACCGGGCCGGAATGACTCTGGTATTATTTAGCACCAGACAATCTCCCGGACGCAGATAGTCCTTGATATCTCTAAAAATCCGGTGTTCAAATGCACCGGTACGCTTGTCCACCGCGAGAAGTCTCGAGGAAGAGCGGTCCTCTAAAGGGTCCTGAGCAATCAGCTCCTCCGGCAAATCAAAATAATAGTCACTCTTTAATAATGCTTCCATCTCTGTATCCTTCCTACCGCACCGAAATCCCGGTAAAATAATGTTCCAATATCTCCTTATAATCAAATCCGGCCTCCGCCATTCCGTAGGCACCCGACTGACTCATCCCGACGCCGTGGCCATGTCCCATACCGGCAAACAGATACTCTCCCGCCTCCGGTGCATACCGCGGAAAGCTCTCCATATTGTCCGCAGAAAGTACCACATACTGCTTTGTCAGACCGTCGGCACTTTGCACCGTTCCGTCACCGCTAATGACGTAACAGTCATGAATCGCCGCCTCTCTCGTTCCGGAAGCTCCCTGTATGGTCACCCGGTCCGGTACACTGTCGGAATCATATACACGAAACTTCGTACTTGCCAACTCCAGTACATTCCGCAAGGCATCCGTGGCAAGCCTCACACTGCCGAGGCTACCGACGATACGCAGACTGGTCACCCTGCCCGAGGAGGTCACCACCTCCTGCATCACCTTCTTTACGGTCCCTACATCCTTTCCTTCAGAACGAAGCAGTCTTGTCAGCTCATCCTTCGACAGCTTCACACTCCATGGCTTCTTGGAAGGATTGGTCTCGTAAATGTCCGGCACACCCTGTAAATAGGGCACGGCAAATCCCCATACATCCTCTACATTTTCCGTATGTCCGCCGCTTCCCGAACAATAATATCCGGTTACGGTGCGATTTTCATAGCATAAGGTCTCTCCCTTGGTGGCATCCACCGCCGCATTGCTTCTTGCATGCTCATAGGTAGTTCCGCCGTATACCTGACTCTGCACCGTATCCACCATCCGAAATCCCCTCTTCACGTCCGTCTCCGCATGATACCCGGCCTTAATAAGAGCATAGCTTCTGGCGCACACCGCCTGGGCCTTTAACGCCTCCGTATGCCAGGAAGCCGGCATTTCACAAGGCACTACACCGTATAAATACTCTTCTAACGGCACCACATTCACCGCGGTGAGGGTGGATTTTCCGCCGTATCTGCCGATTTCCATCCGTCCGCGATAACTACAAGGCCCTAAGTCCACCGCATAGATTCCATCCTCGTCTCTCTGTGTTGCACCAAATTGCGGATAGTACCCTTCCGTTCCGTCCGCAAACAACACCCGTTCTCCGGCTGTCAAACGAATCAGATATGCACTGGTCTGTTCCGTCCGCACCGGTGTTACCTTACATTTCTTTGCTGCCGTCTCCAACACCTGTAATGCCTTTGCCCCGGTACCACCGTTTTCCGTTACCGGTACATATATCCCGGCTTTCCCCGGTGCAAGCATTACCGCATATGCCTTTGCTCCCTCATCGGTCAGCTCGTCCGCCAAAACTTCCGCCTTGGCTAACGTATACTCTCCGTCTATTGTATAAAACGCACTCTTTTCCGGCGTAACGATGACTCCGGTTTCGGAAGAAAGCACAGTCTCCCGGCTGTACTTCCGTCCGTCACAATAGCCCAATTCTACGTTAGTATTATAAATCGTAATACTTTGCTTCCCCGCAAATTTACTTTTCAACCCTACCCGGATGTCCTGCACGGTACTCACGCCCGCCATCGAGGATGCCGTCTGCGGAAACACTCCCGCAAAAAGAAGCATCGCAAATACACACAGAAGCAGTTTACATACGCTCTGTCTCGCTCTACAGCTTAACCTTTTCGCATTTTTCCGCATCCGCCTCACATCCTTTTCTTTCCGGTGTCTGTCTTTCTTTAGTGTACCATATTCCGACACTTGCTTCAATCCCACATTTCATTTTTCTGTAACAACCCGCCGGCCTCATTCCGAATACGGATGTGCCCTTAACTACCGCCCTCCCGGCACATCCGCTTCCGCACCTTATTGTTTAATCTTCGTTTTCTTCCGTCTCATCCTCTTTTCTCACCGGAATCTGAAGTCGGGAACCGGCCTGCAGCATCATTCCGTTCAGGTTGTTGTATTTGAGCAAATCCTCCAGCTCAATGCCGAACCGGTTCAAAATATCCAGCAAAGTTTCGTCTGCTTTGATGATATAAGACATAAGATAAAAAGGATTACAGGTCGGGCATTTCGGAATACAGATCTGCTCCCCGATTTGCAGATTATAGATGTCGATATACGGATTTGCTCGTAAAATCCGCGCAAGCGGCACCTTAAACCGTCCGCTGATGGAATACAGGGTATCTCCTTTTTTGATTGTATAAATAATGCCGTTACAAGTATCAAAGGTTGCCATGATGCTCTCCCGAAGCTCTTTTCACCTACAAATTATGCAAACTATACATGACCGGTTCTGTTTTATTATGAATTTTTAACAATTTCATTTTACTTTTTTTCTTGCATCATGCCGAAAGGTGTCGTATAATAAATAGGTATGTTTAGAAAGGATTTTTTACTATGGCTGAAAAAAAGAATTTTTATTCTCTTGGTATTGATATCGGTTCTACAACCGTAAAGATTGCAATTTTAGACCCGTCCGGTCTTGTTGTATTCTCTGATTATACAAGACACTTTGCCGACATTCAGGGCACTTTGGCAAACCTTTTGGAAAAAGCAAAGGAGCAGTTAGGTGAGCTGACCCTGCATCCGGTCATTACCGGTTCCGGCGGTCTCACCATCGCAAAGCATTTGGATGTTCCGTTTGTGCAGGAAGTGGTAGCAGTTGCTACTTCCCTGGGCGACTATGCCCCGCAGACGGATGTTGCCATTGAGCTTGGCGGTGAGGATGCGAAGATTATTTACTTTACCGGCGGCGTAGAGCAGCGTATGAACGGTATTTGCGCAGGCGGTACCGGTTCCTTTATCGACCAGATGGCTTCTCTCCTTAAAACGGACGCTTCCGGTCTTAACGAGTATGCAAAGGATTATCAGGCCCTTTACCCGATTGCGGCCCGTTGCGGCGTATTCGCAAAGTCCGATATCCAACCGCTTATCAACGAAGGTGCAACCAAGCAGGATCTGGCAGCTTCCATTTTCCAGGCCGTGGTCAACCAGACCATCAGCGGCCTTGCCTGCGGTAAGCCGATTCGCGGTAATGTTGCATTCCTCGGCGGTCCGCTTCACTTCCTTACGGAGCTGAAGGCGGCCTTTATCCGCACACTTAATTTAACTCCGGCACAGGTTATCGCTCCGGAGCATTCTCACCTGTTTGCAGCCATCGGTTCCGCCATGAACGCAAAGGAAGACGCTTCCGTGTCTCTTTCCGACATGACAGCCAGACTGCGTACCGGTATTAAGATGGAATTTGAGGTGACCCGTATGGAGCCTCTGTTTGACAACGAAGAAAGCTATCAGAAGTTCCTGACCCGCCACGATGCCCACACGGTGAAAAAGGCAGACCTTGCTTCCTACCGCGGAAAATGCTTCCTCGGTATTGATGCAGGCTCCACCACCACCAAAGCGGCTGTGGTCGGCGAAGACGGAACCTTATTATATTCCTTCTACAGCAACAATAACGGCAGTCCGTTAAAGACCACCATTAAGGCAGTGAAGGAGATTTATTCCTTACTTCCGGAAGGTGCAAAGATTGTCCGCTCCTGCTCCACCGGTTACGGTGAGGCTCTGATTAAGGCGGCTCTGATGTTAGATGAAGGTGAGGTAGAAACCGTTGCCCACTACCATGCGGCAGCTTTCTTTGCGCCGGATGTGGACTGTATCCTCGACATCGGCGGTCAGGACATGAAGTGTATCAAGATTAAGAACTCTTCCGTAGACAGCGTGCAGTTAAACGAAGCCTGCTCCTCCGGTTGCGGTTCCTTTATCGAAACCTTCGCAAAGTCCTTAAACTACGAGGTTGCGGACTTTGCTAAGATTGCATTGTTTGCGGAAAACCCGATTGACCTCGGTACCCGCTGTACCGTATTTATGAATTCCAAAGTAAAGCAGGCCCAGAAGGAAGGCGCTACCGTTGCGGACATTTCCGCAGGTCTTGCCTACTCCGTTATTAAGAATGCCCTTTACAAGGTAATCAAGATTTCCGACCCGAAGGACCTTGGTAAGAAGGTCGTGGTACAGGGCGGTACCTTCTATAACAACGCCGTACTTCGCAGTTTTGAGAAAATCTCCGGCTGTGAAGCAGTACGCCCGGATATCGCAGGTATCATGGGTGCCTTCGGTGCCGCACTCTTAGCCCGCGAGCACTACACCGGTCAGGAGACTACCCTCCTCACCCCGGCAGCTTTAAACGAGCTGAAATTCGAAACTACCATGACCCGTTGTAAAGGCTGTACCAACAGCTGTCTCCTTACCATCAACCGTTTCTCCGGCGACCGTCGTTTCATTTCCGGTAACCGCTGTGAAAAGGGCCTGGGTAAGGAAAAGAGCAACGCAGACATTCCGAACTTATTTGCCTATAAATTAAAGCGTTATTTCGACTACGCGCCGCTGTCCGAAACCCAGGCAAAGCGCGGTACCGTCGGCATCCCGCGTGTATTAAACCTGTATGAGAACTACCCGTTCTGGCACACCTTCTTTACAGAGTTAGGTTACCGCGTGGTACTCTCCCCGTTATCCAGCCGTAAGATTTACGAAATGGGCATCGAATCCATTCCGAGTGAGTCCGAATGTTACCCGGCAAAGCTTGCCCACGGTCACATTTCCTGGCTCATTAAGGAGGGGTGCAAGTTTATTTTCTATCCGTGTATTCCGTACGAGCGTAAGGAGTTCCCGGAGGCAGGTAACCACTATAACTGCCCGATTGTTACCTCCTACGGCGAGAATATTAAAAATAACGTGGAAGAACTTCGTTCCGATGATATTACCTTTGCCAATCCGTTCCTGTCCTTAGAGACGAAGGAAATCGCTTCTAAGCGACTGGTACAGATTATGGCAGAGTACGGCATCCCGGCAGGCGAAGTCACCCTTGCCGCAGACAAGGCATGGGAGGAGCTGTCCGCAGCAAGACGTGACATGCAAAAGGCCGGCGAGGCTGCCCTTGACTATATTAAGAAAAACGGAAAGCTGGGTATTGTACTTGCCGGCAGACCGTATCATATCGATCCGGAAATCAATCACGGTATTCCGGAGCTTATCACCTCCTACGACGTAGCGGTATTGACCGAGGACTCCGTTTCCCATTTGGGCAAAGTAGATCGTCCGACCCTCGTTGTGGACCAGTGGATGTACCATTCCAGACTGTACGCAGCGGCATCATATGTCCGCACCCGTACGGATTTGGAGATTATTCAGTTAAATTCCTTCGGTTGCGGTCTGGACGCCGTAACCACCGACCAGGTCAGCGATATTTTGACCGCCTCCGGTAAGATTTACACCGTCCTTAAGATTGACGAGGTAAATAACTTAGGTGCGGCACGTATCCGTATCCGTTCCTTACTTTCCGCTGTTGCGGACCGTAAGCGCAAGGGCATTGTACCGCATGAAGCGGACGCTGCACATCATCGTGTTGTTTTCACCGAGAAGATGAAGGAGGAGTATACTCTTCTGGCACCGCAGATGTCTCCGATTCATTTCCGTATGCTTGAGCCGGCGCTCCGTGCTCACGGCTATAAGGTAGATGTCCTTAACAACGACGGCAGACAGGCAGTAGACGTAGGTCTCAAATACGTAAACAACGACGCCTGCTATCCGTCCCTCATGGTAGTGGGCCAGATTATGGACGCATTACTTTCCGGCAAATACGATTTAAACAAGGTAGCGGTTATGATTACCCAGACCGGCGGCGGTTGTCGTGCTACCAACTACATCGGCTTTATCCGCCGTGCTCTTCAAAAGGCCGGCATGGGACATATTCCGGTAGTTTCCATCAGTACCTCCGGTATCGAGAAAAACCCGGGACTGACCTACACCCCGAAGATGCTGATGGGCATTTTACAGGCAGTGATTTACGGAGACGTATTCATGCGCGTGCTGTACCGCATGCGTCCGTACGAGTTGGAGAAAGGCTCCGCAAACGCCTTGTATGAAAAGTGGAATGCGATTTGTTGCGAAGCGGTAAAGAATCCGAAGATGTCCGAGTTTAAGAAAAACATCCGTGGCATTATCCGCGACTTTGATGCTCTCCCAATTGACGAGACCTTAAAGAAGCCGCGTGTCGGTGTTGTAGGTGAGATTTTGGTTAAATTCCTTCCGGCTGCAAATAATTACTTAGTAGAGCTTCTGGAAGCGGAAGGCGCCGAAGCGGTAGTTCCGGATTTGTTAGACTTTTTGCACTACACCATGTACAATACCAACTTTAAGGCAGACTATCTCGGCAAGTCCAAAAAGAGTAAAAAGATAAACAACCTGATTTACTCCTTCCTTGAAAAATTCCGTGGCACTGCCAGAAAGGAACTGGAAGCAAGTAAACACTTTGTAGCCCCGCCTCGTATCGATACCTTGGCTAAATATGCGGAGGATATCGTATCCACCGGTAACCAGACCGGTGAGGGTTGGTTCCTTACCGCAGAGATGATCGAGCTCATCCATACCGGCGTACCGAACATCGTCTGCACCCAGCCGTTTGCCTGCCTGCCGAACCACGTAGTAGGTAAGGGTGTTATTAAGGAGCTTCGTCGCCGTCATCCGGAGAGTAACATCGTGGCCGTAGACTACGACCCGGGTGCTTCCGAAGTAAACCAGCTGAACCGTATCAAGCTCATGCTCGCAACTGCGGTAAAGCAGATGAAGTAATTATACGCAAGTATGTCGCCGAAGATTCGGCACTAAAATAACCCAAAAGATAAGTATTGCCTCCTGATTTTGCACCGAAACCCCATCGAATTTCCCGTACAAAGTAGGAGGCATTTCTTTCCATACGGATTTGTATGAACAACGTTCTGTGTATGAAAAATACAGTTATCAGGTTCGAACAAGGAGGAACCAAATGCAGTATATTATATCCTTTTTAGAAGGCATTATCACGTTTATCTCGCCCTGTCTTCTACCCATGATACCGATTTACCTAACCTACTTTGCGGGCAGCGGGGAACGTACCACAAAGAAAACCGTCACCGGCGCTCTGGGCTTTGTCTCCGGCTTTACCATGGTCTTTGTCACCATGGGAGCTCTGGCCGGCAGCATCGGCAGCCTGTTTACCAAGCATCAGAACATCGTAAATATCGTTTGCGGACTGATTGTAATTTTCTTCGGTCTGAACTTTATGGGCGTGTTTAAACTCAATCTGTTCAAGGGCATGCAAAAGTCCGTCAACACCGACAACATGAACTTCTTTTCAGCGGTGCTGTTCGGTATTGTATTCTCTCTGGGCTGGACACCGTGCGTGGGCGCATTCCTCGGCTCCGCGCTGATGATGGCTTCCCGTGAAGGACAAGCATTACAGGGCATCCTGATGCTCCTGTGCTACTCTCTCGGCCTTGGGATTCCTTTTATCTTAAGCGCAGTGCTGATTGACAGCCTGAAAGGGGCGTTTACGTTCATTAAGAAACACTACAAAATCATTAACTTTGTCAGCGGATGTCTGCTCATTGTTGTGGGTATTCTCATGGCAACCGGAACCCTCGGACGCATTCTTTTTTAAGGAGGCACTATGGAAAATAAAAAGACTTTGATTATCGTATCCGTTCTGTTAGTCGTTCTTATCGGTGGCGCATCTTTCTTATACGCAAAGTTGGGAGATAACAAGAAGCCGGATAATTTGCTGATACAGAACGGCGCCAACAACACATCCGATAACGCTACCGCTACACCGGAAGTTTCTACAAACGATACCGAGAACAACTCCAATGAATCAACCACCGCTCCGGGAACTTCCTCCGAAAGCAACAATTCTTCTTCCGACGGCAGCGGAACCGGCACCGGAAACAACTCTGGCGACACAACCACCGATGAGAATGCCCCGTTCATGGCACCGGACTTTACCGTTTACGACCGTGATGGCAACACCGTCCGTTTGTCGGATTTTCGCGGAAAGCCTGTGGTATTAAACTTCTGGGCCAGCTGGTGCGGTCCATGTAAAAGGGAGATGCCGGACTTTGAAGAAGTCTACAACGAATATAAAGAGGATATTCACTTTGTCATGGTAAACTTAACCGACGGAGCTCAGGAAACCATGAAAACCGCTACCACCTTTTTAGATGGCAGCGGCTATACCTTCCCTGTGTATTATGATAAAGATACCGACGCCGCCTACACCTATCAGGTATACGGCATCCCGGTGACCTACTTTATCAACGCCGAAGGACATCTGATTGCCCAAGGCAGCAGTGCACTGGATGCTGAGACGATAAAGCGCGGAATTGAAATGATACTGGAATAAAAAGTAGCGTAGACTGTAATCATTTAAGCTCACAGTCTACGCCATTTCTTTTCTACGAATTCTTGATTTGTTCGATTCTCTGAAGAGGATATACGCTCTCCAGTTCCATATTGTAGCCGTGTTCCTCCAGCCATACAAGGATTTCTTCGAATTGCTTAATGGCCTTTTCCTTCTCTCCCATAGTAGCATACATCTCCGCTTTGGAGAATAAATGAGAAATACTGGTAGAATCCTTTGGAACCTTATCCCAATAGGAAATGGCTTCCTCATAACGTCCCAGCATGGCACATAAGTCCCCTGCATCTGTAGATACCCATTCCACTCCAAGCTCTTCATCCGGAACCGTAAGTGCAATCTCTATCTCCTTCCATGCTTCCTCTAACCGACCGGCTCCTTCCAGCGCCTGCGCATGGTATACGTGGGTCCAACGGGCATTCGGCTCCTCTTCACACCACTTTCTACTCTCAGCAATGGCATCCTCCGTACGTCCAAGAGCAATCAAATATTGCACAAGGTCACGATGAGCGGCAAACCAGGAGTCCCCACGCTGTTCTTTTCCTTCTTCCAACGCCCGTCTGTAATAGCGCATCGCAAGCTCTCTGTCTTTATACATCCGTATTCTGTGAAGTGCGGCATAATCCAGATAATCTTGTATGTTCGCTTTTCCTGTCATAATCACTTCACGATAAGCTTCCTCCGCACGCCGGAAGTCCTCATCCGTTCCGTTTTCGTCTTCATAAATGGCATACAACTCCATTCTTTCTGTTCCGTAGCCCGGATACTTTCTTTTCGGTACGCCCTGAAACAAACTGTCAATGGTCACCCCGAAGCACTCCGCCAATGCCGGCAACAAGGAAATATCAGGGGAAGTGATTCCCTGCTCCCACTTTGATACCGCCTGTGCCGATACACCCAACAATTCACCAAGTGCTTCCTGAGATAAACGCTTCTGCAACCGAAGCGTTTTAATGTTTTCATTCATTGTCATGGGTATGACTCCTTTCTGCTTTTGATGAATTCAGTGTAGCATTCCTTTTCCGGAATCAGAAGCGAACAAATGGATTGTGTTTTCTTCAACCGTAGGTTGTAAACGAACCTTTTGCTTTTTTTCCTATTCGCCTCCGCCAACCTGTTCTGCGCTCTCCTTTGCCATCCTCCACACCGGTGCAAAATAGGTCTGATAGAACACCGCTTCCTCGCTGTCCGGCTGTTTAACGATACCGTTATCCACCAGTTTCCGGGCTATATATTCATACAAATCCCGAATCCGTTCCGGCGCCACCTTCTCATAGGAAATCACTTCCAGTTTTCCTTCCTGTTCGTACTTCATCAGTTCCTCGTACACATCCGGTATAAAACGCACCTCTGCAATCCCGGCGTCTTTCGGGCTATACCACATATCCTCCCAGCCATCTACCTTTACAAAGTCATCCGTATGATGAATGCAATACAAATATCCGGATACGCCCTGATAAAAGGCCTTTAACTGCCCTTGGAACTGCTCCTCATAATACACCTTCCCATTCTTTATAAAACAAGTCACATACTTTCCGGTTCTCTTATTATGTATCGCATCCCAAATATAAAAAAGGGCGTATGCCGGATTAGCCGTCAAATACACCACCTTTGTGTCTTCGGTTCCATGTAGCTTTGATGTTGCATGTAATGTCTCGATGCCGGAGGCAAAAGAACCGTGAAATAAGTAATTTGTCATTTTGTTTCCTCCCAATCAATTATTGTTTCTATATTCTCCGCTCTTGACATACGTATTAATACGTATTAATATAATAATAGAACAAAGAAAGGAGAACCGTATTCTATGCCGCTTACACCAAAGAAAATGATTTCTCTCTTGCAGAAAAATCATTTTGTCATTGTTAGCCAAAACGGTTCTCATGTAAAACTGAACAACCCCGAAACAGGCGTTCAAGTTATTGTTCCTCTCCATTGCAAAGACTTGAAAAAAGGTTTAGAACATGCTATTTTACGCCAAGCAGGATTAAAAAAACTCACTACTCAAGGAGGTACACATGAACACACTCTTCTACTTTGCGTTATTTCATACAGCCCCGGAAGGCGGCTTCTGGGTATCCTTCCCGGATTTTCCGGAATGCTTCACCCAAGGAGAAACTTTAGAAGAAACCTATGCCATGGCAGTAGATGCCTTAGGCCTTTGCGTTTCAGAATACACCTCTAAAGACCTCCCAAAGGCTTCACTCCCGACCGATATCACTGTACCGGAAGGGGCTACCCTTGCCCTTGTCTCCCTTGACTTAGCGGCCTACCGCCGCAAGCACAACACCAAAGCGGTAAAGAAAACCTTAAGCATCCCTGAGTGGTTAAACGAAGAAGCCCTGGCTCTTGGAATTAACTTCTCTCAGGTGTTACAGGAGGCACTGCTCCAAAAAATCAGCCAAAGCTAATTGGTAAGTGTACACACTACCTCTTCGCCGAACAGTTCCAGTGTATACTCATTTCTGCCCGTAACAGGATGCTTATAAACCCGATAAGAGTAACCGGAGCACACATAAGTCCCCTCCTCCTGTACGCTACAAAACACCGGCTCTCCCTGAAGTTTCACTCTGCAATAGTCCACGGCAAACCCAAACATCCACAAGCCTAATAACGGCCACGCAATCCGACTTGTAAACTTACTCATAACACACCTCCGCATCTCCTAATATACTTCGTTTTTACACCTTACACATCCTCAATTTGCCAATCGATCGGAGCCAATCCGTTCTCCTCCAAAAACGCATTGGCTTGAGAAAAGTGCTTACACCCAAAGAAGCCTCTGTGGGCAGATAGCGGACTCGGGTGCGGTGCGGTAAATACCTTATGCTTCGGATTATCTAACATACTCATCTTGCTCTGGGCCGGACGTCCCCAAAGAAGGTACGCAATGGGCCGGTCCTCGGCGTTTACAGCCCGGATAATGGCGTCGGTAAACTGCTCCCAGCCCTTTCCCTGATGGGAGTTCGCCTGATGGGCACGGACGGTCAGCACCGTATTCAGAAGCAGAACGCCCTGCTCAGCCCACTTTACCAGATACCCGTTGTTCGGAATCTTACATCCTAAATCACTCTGCAGTTCCTTGTAGATATTCACCAAAGACGGCGGAATCTCCACCTCCGGACGCACAGAAAAGCAAAGCCCATGGGCCTGTCCCACATTGTGATACGGGTCCTGTCCGATGATAACCACCTTTACCTTGGAAAGCGGCGTTAAGTGAAGCGCCGAAAAAATCTCATCCGACGGTGGAAATACCGCCACCTTGGAATACTCTTCCTTTACAAACTTGTATAACTCCGCATAATACGGCTTCTTAAACTCGGCATTTACTGCCGGCAACCAATCGTTATCAATTGCAGCCATAAACTCCTCCTAGCGGAACTTTTTAATCATCTGCACAAACTCCGCATTGTTCTTCGTGCTCTGGAAGGTGCGCATAATATTCTCAATGGACTCCTCTGCCTTGGCACCGTTAAATAAACGACGCATGAGAGACGTTGCCTCCAACTCCTCCGGGCTCAGGAGTAAGTCATCACGACGGGTACTGGAACGCGGCAAATCGATAGCAGGGAATACTCTGCGCTCGGAAAGATTACGATCCAGCTGAAGCTCCATGTTACCGGTGCCCTTAAACTCCTCGAATACCACGTCATCCATACGGCTGCCGGTATCCACAAGAGCGGTTGCAAGAATAGTCAAACTTCCACCCTCACGCATGTTTCTTGCGGCACCGAAAAACTTCTTCGGCATATGAAGAGCCGCAGGGTCAAGACCACCGGACAAGGTACGTCCGCTCGGTGCTACAGTCAGGTTGTACGCACGGGCCAGACGGGTAATACTGTCAAGTAAAATTACCACATCCTGCTTTTGCTCAACTAAACGCTTTGCACGCTCGATTACCATCTCGGACACACGCTTATGATTCTCCGGAAGCTCGTCAAAGGTAGAATAGATGACCTCAACCTTATCGCCCTCTATAGACTCCTTAATATCCGTTACTTCCTCCGGACGCTCATCAATCAAAAGGATAATCATATTCATATCCGGATGATTCTTAGTGATTGCTTTTGCAATCTGCTTCAACAACGTCGTTTTACCGGTCTTCGGCTGGGAAACAATCATGCCGCGCTGTCCCTTACCGATTGGGGAAATCAAATCCACCATGCGCATGGAAAGACTGCAGCCCGGTGTTTCCAAATGGATACGCTCATTCGGGAAAATCGGTGTCAAATCCTCAAAGCGCTTCCGCTTTGCGATGACCTCCGCCGGCAAACCGTTAACATCCTTAATATATAAAAGTGCGCAAAACTTCTCGTTCTGCATACGAATCTTCGTATTACCGCAAACAATATCACCGGTCTTCAGACCGTACTTGCGAATCTGGGACGGAGACACATACACATCATTATCACCCGGCAAAAAGTTATCGCAACGGATAAAACCGAAATTATCCGGCATAACCTCTAAAATGCCCTTTCGGGTCTCTCCGCTATCCAGACGCTTAATATCCTCCGGGCTGGCCTTTTCCGGGTCAAAACGATGGCCCTGCTGCGGTGCGCTCTCTGCCGTACCTTCCGGCATAGGCTTCGGGGCCTCTGTTATACGCGGTTGCTCCGGTTGCGGACGCAGAGCCGGACGTTCTCCCACTCCTTGCGGACGCTCCTGCATTCCCTGCGGACGGGCCTGCATCGGACGGTCCTGCGTACCCTGCGGTCTGCTCATTGCCGGACGCTCACCTGCTCCCTGCGGGCGCTGCACTACCGGACGCCCCCCTGCTCCCTGCGGGCGCTGCATCGCCGGACGCTCTGTACTTCCTTGCGGGCGGGACGGCATCGAACGTTCCTGACCGCTCTGCGGACGGGCCGGTGCTTCTGCCTTCTTTTCCTGCTTCTTCGCCAACATCTTGTCTACGTTAGAAAGAAGCTCGACAAGCTCCTGCTTTTTCATAGCAGAAGTGCCCTTAAGGCCGCGATTCTTCGCCTCCTCCTTTAACTGTGTAATTGTCATTTCAAGATATTTCTCCATATAACCTCCTTGTGATAACAGATATCACATCACATTCTTTACTACGCTCTATCATGCTTTACATTTTTAATTTACAATTTAACATGGGATTTTTTACAGAATTGTATTGAAAACAAGAACGCTACAACGTCTTTTTTCATCCTAAGTTTATCATAACAGCATATAA
Source organism: Lachnospiraceae bacterium (assembly GCA_015057365.1). Lineage (GTDB taxonomy): Bacteria > Bacillota > Clostridia > Lachnospirales > Lachnospiraceae > SIG307. Next base: position 141,411 of record SVEN01000001.1, read on the forward strand.
AATGCAAGAATTTTCGATTTTGAGGTACAAAAAATCCAAGGGCCTTATCTCTAAAACCCTTGGATTTATGCGCTTTTAAGTGAATTACTCAGCTGCGATGATTTCCTTCTTGTTGTAAGAACCGCAAGCCTTACATACTCTGTGCGGCATCATAAGCGCGCCACACTTGCTGCACTTAACAAGATTCGGAGCAGTCATCTTCCA
>SVEN01000028.1 GCA_015057365.1 Lachnospiraceae bacterium
TCTTCGGTAACTACAGACCGCAGTTCTACTTCAGAACCACCGACGTTACCGGTGTTGTAAATCTTCCGGACGGCGTTGAGATGTGTATGCCGGGCGATAACATCGAGATGACCATCGAGCTCATTCATCCGATCGCTATGGAGCAGGGTCTTACCTTCGCTATCCGTGAGGGTGGTAGAACCGTAGGTTCCGGTAGAGTTGCTACTATCATTGAGTAATTCTTGGTGATAGTTCTACAAATCCAGTAAATTCAAGGCTTCCAGGATTTTTCCTGGGAGCCTTTTTACATCAATAATTTTATAGTGTATATCGGAAGAATGTGCTATAATAACTACATCACATTTTTTATATAAGGGGGATGTTATGGACAAAAGAGAATACACGACAGGTGAAATTATATTGGGAACTGTTTTTGCAATATGGTTTTTTGCTTCGATTGTTGCGTTTATGTTATGTGCAAAAACCAGTGGCTGGTTGGCATTGGCGATAATCGGTCAGTACTTTTTTGTGTTTGGTCTTGTTGCGTTGGTAAACGGTCTGAAGAATAGGGATTTTAAACCGGTTTTCCTTATTTTTCTTTATGCGGGTGCAGCAACTTTGTGCGGTGGACTGATTATGCAGTACGGTAATGAAGCGTTGCAGAAAAAGTTTACGGAATTGATTCCGTATATTGGATTAAGCATTTTTTTGGTTGTAGGAGTTCTTTCTTTTTTCAATGCGCTTGTCAGAAACCGCAGAAATCAGAATTGTACACAGGTGGTCAAAGCAACCTGCATCTCTGTTAAGACGAGACGTTCACAGACATCAGATTTTGATAATATGGGAAAACCTGTGAGGTATCTTTCGTGCCCGGTATTCCGTTTTTACTATAGAGGAAGAAAGTATGAAGTCAGTCACAATACCTATACACGTTATTGTGAGGCACAGGAGGGTGCGGTTTACGAGCTGTATATTAATCCGGAACATCCGCATTGCTTTAGAGAAGAAGGAGAGGAGATTCGGTTAAACGGTATGGAACTGACGGTAGGTGTATTTTTTACGATTGTCAGTATTGCCGGAATGATTTTGGTAAAAGTGTTAGGGTGATAAGCTGCATTTTTTGCTAAAGGTTCTTTTCAATTGAGTACCGATATGCTATAATAAGCTTGGTGTCTCGTGCTTTAGACATACAAAAATTAAAGAAAGAAGACGTTTACCATGAAAGAAAAAATCCTTGAAATACTAGATGATATTAATTCGGATATTGATTATGAAACGGAGACTGCATTGATTGATGATGGAATCCTTGACTCTTTTGATATTGTTTCTCTGGTAAGTGAATTAAACAGCTGCTTTGATATCAATATCACGGTAGTGGATCTTGTACCGGATAACTTTAATTCTGTTTCTGCCATGACAGCTCTGGTTGAGCGTCTGTCAAACGGTAACTAAGGGGAAAATCATGACATATACTTCAATTATGTTTGCTTTGTTTTGTCTAATTTTGCTTCTTGTTTATTATGTGGTTCCGAAAAAATTCCAATGGATTGTATTGCTTATCGGAAGTATTGCTTTCTATCTTTTTTCGGGAGTAAAATATATACTTTATGTTGCTATTACGGCATTTACAACGTATATTACAGCAATATTAGCATATAAAAACAAGAAAGAATTTGCCGGAAAATTGGCTGAATTGAAGCAAACGTTATCGGCAGAGGATGTGCGTGTTGCCATAAAAAAGAATGAGCGGAAATCCAGGGCATTCATGCTTTGTGCGGTGGCAGTGGATCTGGGTATTCTGATTACTTTGAAATACTTGGATTTTGTATTATCTAATATTAACGCTTTTTTGCCGGAAGAATCCGCACTCCCGCTTTTTTCTTTTGTGCTTCCTCTGGGTCTTTCCTTTTATACTTTCTCTGCGGTTGGTTATGTGGTAGATGTGAACCGTGGGAAATACGAACCGGAAAGAAATTTTGCAAAATTTTTCCTTTATCTTACTTATTTTCCGCAAATCATTCAGGGGCCTATCCCGAGGTTTGATCAGCTTGCGCCACAACTTTTTTCAGAACATAAAGCGGAGTATAATACTTTGCGTAACGGTTACCAGTTAGTTCTCTGGGGACTTTTTAAGAAGATGGTAATTGCGGACAGTGTTGCGGCAATTGTCGGTGCAATGCTTAAAAATACAGCAACGCTTTCGGGACTTGAGCTTTGGCTGGGAATGTTTGTTTGGGGAATTCAGTTGTACACGGACTTTTCCGGCGGTATTGATGTATCGAGAGGCGTATCCCAGATGTTTGGTATTACGTTGGATATTAATTTTAAACGTCCGTATTTTGCCGTTAACCTAACGGATTATTGGAATCGATGGCATATTTCTCTCGGTAATTGGCTGAAAGATTATTTCTTTTATCCGGTTGCGTTGTCGAAGGGATATGCAAAGGTAAATAAGTCTGTAAAGAAAAAATTCGGAAAGTTTATTGCAAAGACGGTTCCTGTAGGAATTCTTTCTTTGATACTGTTTACAATTATCGGAATATGGCACGGAGCAAACTGGGGAGAAGTACTTTTTGGTGTGTTCAACGGTGTTGTTGTGCTTATATCTACACTGTGCGAACCGCTGTATGTTAAAATTCGTAAGGCATTACATATGGATGAATTATTCTTCTTCCGCATATTCCGGAGTGTACGTACATTTCTTATTATTACGATTGCCAGAGTGATTTCTCTTCCTTCAAACATTGCAACGGCAGGGAGTATGCTTCTTACGATGTTTGGAATGCGTTCCTCCGGGGCATCATTCTTTACCTTTACCGGTCAGATGGTACAAGCAGGGGATTTAAAGCGGTATTTGCCGGCTTTGATTGGATGCATACTTCTCTTTGTAGTATCGTTACTTGAAGAAAAGGGAAATAGCGTACGTGACTTGATTAATAAAAAGCCGATGTTTGTCCGGGTGGCGATTACTTCGCTTGGGACAGTAGCAATCATTCTTTTCGGTGCTTATGGAATCGGTTATGTGGCATCAAACTTTATCTATAGTAATTATTAAATTCAGGTGAGTTATATGGAATATGAAAATGATTGCTGGTTGAGCTGTTTGAAACACTGGGAAGAGGTTCAGCCGGATAAATTGGTTTTTAAAGAAAACGGCAAAGATGGTCTGACCTATCGACAATTTTATCGGCGGGTTTGCAGTGTGGTAAACAGTCTTTTACAAGTGTTCCAAGGAAAAATGCCGGAAGAACCGATTGCTGTGGCTGTAGACAGAGATGTACAGTCGTTGGTGCTTTTGTTCGGTGTTTGCGCAGCAGGCGGCTGGTACGTACCTATGGACAGTGTGCTCCCGGCAGACCGGGCACAGCTTCTGTTGTCGGTATGTTCTCCGGCAATGTTGCTCTACGCAACAGAAAAGGATCCGTTTCCGGAGAGTGCTGTGCCGAAACTTTTTATAGATACTGCAGAAGAATGTAGTATGAACGAGTTTCCGACAAGGGATGAAGCGCTTCCGATGTTCGGAATCTTTACTTCCGGTTCTACGGGAATTCCGAAATTGGTGGTAAAGGATGGCCGTGGAATACGAAAGTTTATAGAAACTTATTGCAGCACCTTTGAGTTGACATCGGAGGAAGTATTTGCCAATCAGATTCCGTTTTATTTCGATGCGTCTACAAAGGATATTTTTGCTACCGTATATCTGGGGGCTACAGCCGTAGTTTTTCCGCAACAGGTATTTTCCTTTCCGTTACACTTGGTTCAAATGTTAAATGAGGAAAGGATAACGACCTTTGTCTGTGTTCCTTCCGTATTGTCGATTGCTGCACGTTTCGATGTATTTTCCGCTGTAGCACCGACCACACTGAATAACGTTCTTTTTGTTGGGGAGCGTATGCCGGTGCGTTATCTGAATTATTGGAGGGAGGCATTGCCTCATACTCGTTTTGTTAATCTTTACGGGTCAACAGAAGTGGCAGGCAATTCTTGTTATTACGTAATTAACAGAGAATTTGACGAAGATGAAATACTTCCGATCGGTCAAGCTTTTGATACGGCACAGATTTTTCTTTTAGACGAGAATGATATCCCGGCCCTGGAAGGGGAGATTTGTGTTGCGGGAGACGGTCTTGCGCTCGGGTACTATGAGGATAAAGAAAAAACAGAGGCAGCGTTTCAGTCTGTTTGTTTTGAGTCGTTTCGCGGAAGAATTTATCGCAGCGGCGATTATGGAAGAATCAATGAGCATGGGGAGTATATCTGCGTTGCGAGAAAGGATGCACAAATAAAACATATGGGACATCGCATTGAGCTGGGGGATATTGAAGTCTGTGTCTCTGCGTTGAACTATGTGGAGGAATGTTGTTGTCTTTATGCGGGGGAAGCAGAAAAGATTGTTCTTTTTTGTGCATGTGCGGAAGAGAACAGGAAGCGCATTAGAAAAGACCTTTCCGCTAAGCTTCCGAAATATATGTTACCTCATGAATATGTCTGTTTTCCGGAGTTGCCGCATAACCGCAACGGTAAGCTGGACCGCGCAGGCTTGTTACAAGAGTGGATAAATAACAATCGGTAGGAAAACGGAGGAAATGTGTATGTCAAAAGAGCGCTATCGGCTATTGACAAAAAAAACGCAGTTGCTTCCATTGTCGGAAACGGTCAACGGGCATCGTATTTTTATGTATCGGGATGATCCTGAAGACTTTGGCTTCGGTGGAAATAAGGTGCGTTTTTTTGAATATCTGATTCCGGATATTTTGAAAGAGAAGCCGGATGTATTGGTTACCTCCGGGTCTATGTATTCCAACCATATCCGTGTGACTGCACAAGTGGCTGCACATCTTAACATTCCATGCAAATTGTTTTTGACAGAAGAAGAACTTCCGGATACTTTATTCGGGAATACTGCCTTAGCAAAGAGCTACGGAGCCGAATTCCATTGTGTGGGACATTTTGCGGCGCTTTTAAAAATTGATGAACAGGTAAAAATATTGGAAGCAAGCGGGAAGAAAGTCTTTACGGTTCCGAACGGAGGACATGCGCCGGGAGCAGTGAGAGCGTACGCAAAGGTGATTGATGAGACCTTGGAGGAATTGGAAGGCAGGAAGATTTATCCGACAGCAATTTATCTTCCGTGTGCCAGCGGAACCACCCAGGCGGGGGTTCTATGCGGCGCGGCAAAACGTAAGCTTCCGCCGGTCATTTCTTTTGCGGTGGCCAACACTCCGATAAGGGCAGAAAAAGGAATCAATCGTTTGATTCATTCCGCATCGGAGTATCTTCCGGATGGATTTACAACAGATAAGGTTTCGGTAGAAGACTGTGGGAAGAATGATTACGGTCATCCGGATGAAGAATTGCTTGCTCTGAGGAAAAGAATTTTAGAGAAGGAAGGAATCCCATTGGACCCAACCTACAACATTAACGCTTTTTACGGTATGATGAAAAAGTTACAGCAAACTCCGGGGAAGGGAGATGTGCTTTATATCAATACCGGCGGTTATACAGAATTAAATTAACGGAATAAAGTAAAACGGAACGAGCCCATAAAAGGAGCCGTTCCGTTTTTTTTACTGATTTGAGTCGGCATAACAGTACTGAATGGAAATTACACGGTCGTTTTTCATGATAATCATCAGTGTGGTTTTTCCGTGGGTATAAGCATAAGAACCGTCGGATTCTGTATAATCGTTGCCATACAATTCAATTACCTTTTCTACAGTATCACCGACAATCAATCCTTCCGGAGTGCTCAGAGTGTCATCCGTTAACACAATCTGGAGGACATGGTCCACTGCATTGTCATCCGGGTAGGTATAGATGGAGAAACCTTTATATACATAGCATTTGTCTAATCCGATGTAAGCACAGCTCGGGCTTTCGTAGTAAGTGTAATCGGAGCCGAGAGCCGTAATGAGCGGGTCTACCAGATCATTCGGAGTGATTTTTACATTGTTGTGGACAAAAGCAAGAGTTTTGTCCGAGGCTTCGCTATCGGAATCGGAGTCCGAAGGCGAATTGCTTTCTCCGATGGTGACAGTTCTTTCCTGCTCCTTTGCGCATCCGGACGTTGTTATACAAACGGCCAGTACGATTGCTGTTGCAAAAAAACGTAATTTCAAATTCTTCTTTATCATAGGTTGATTCTTTCTGCACGAGAACGTGCAAACTCCTTCCTGTTTATAGCTTTTACTGAGGTATTCCGACGGTTTCTGACTTTCTTACTTGTCTCCACGCGCGGCATGATAACGCTCGCAGACCGGTGCCCAGGCAGAAACCTGAGAGGAATCAAGCCTGCCGTCGGGAACGGAATAGTCGTTTCTTAAAATAGTACCGAGGAAAGCGGAACATTTTTCGGCGCCGTATACGTTAAGATGAACCCCCTTATCATAGGTGTCTTTCGTCATATCCAGTCCCATATCATCGGCGTAAGCGATGCCGTTAATATAAAGAAGACCTCTTTCTTCGGCATAGGAAGCCAATTGTTCATCCCATTCCTCATACCAAGGATATTGCCAGCTTACGGTCGGGGCTTTGAACAAAATCAGCTCTATATCATTCTCTTCGCATAAATCTGCGATTTTGTCAAGGTATTCCCAGCAAACATCAGGAAAACTGTAATCAAACAGTGGCATTTGAAACGGCTCCTCTGTTTGAGGATCTATGGAAGTCTGCATCAGGTAGCCGTGGTGAGAAATCAAGTCTCGCTGAAAGAAATAGTTGAAATCATCCTTGTTCAAATCGGTAATACGACTGTGATAGCGTAATAACGGAAATACATAGCTTAAAAGGGATTCGTTTTCCTCTTTTAAGGATAGCTCGGCTGCTTTCAAACGATAATTCATATTTTGCAGTCCGTCCAAGCTAAGACGCGTATATGCTTCGCTTTGTACCTCACCGATCTTCATTTCCATTGCATTAAAAACAACGACTTTCGGTGTTTCATGTTCCAGGGTATCCTGAAGGATATAATAGGATTGCCAGATGAGCTGCTGCGGCGATCCTCTGACATAGGAGGAAACACCGTAGTCCTCCCATAAGGTAACGGGGGAGATGGTTTCATAAAATTCACAGTCGCCCAGAAAAATCACATCATGCTCTGTCTCGGCTTCATAATATTCTGCCATCATGGCACCTTCATACGGATGTGACATATATTTCGGTCTGGTAAGCTCCTGGAATAGAAAACACAAAACAAGTGTCAGGATAATATAACAAAGTACCTCGACAATATGCCGTTTTGAACTCTGTAATTTTTGTTTCATGGAGAGTACCTCGTTTCGTTTTGTCTCTGATTATTCGTAATATTTTGCATCGAGATTCAAATCGGTTACCATTTCAGTTGCACAAGCCGGGTGAAGTGAACTGTCATAGGTAAAATAGTGAGTTTTTCTCGGTGTGCTGTCGGCACGGTAATTTGTGTATGCTTTCAGCTGGGCATCCGTCATCATATAAGTATCCCGGGTAAACGGATACGGCTTTGGTGTTGCGTCATAATGATACCACAAAGGCTCTTCTTTTGTACCGCAATTCACAAGAAGCCAGAAATGATTTCCTCTCTCCTTTACGAGATCAAGTCTTCTTCGTACGATTTGTGATTCATATCCCAAATAGGAAAGAAGCTCCTGAGATGCCGCACAGAAGGTAAAGCAGTCGCCGCTCCGGCGTGTGGTCAAACCAAGATATGCTTCTCTGCGAATGTCGTCATGAACACCTGCATTGGTATAGCTGACCCTGGTGCTTACATATTTATAAACTGCATAAAGCTGTTCCTGCGTGGTCATATCTTCTGTGATGATTTTACCGATAACTTCTGTACACAACTGATCCATCATTTCTTTGGTTACGGAATTATCGTGAAGGATTAGTTTTACTTCCTGTCTTGTTTCATTCCCGACAGAGTCCTTTGCAACAAAAAATGCGGTATATGTTCCGGGTTTCATCAAATCAATACCGGTGGTATCCAGTGATAAATCAACGATTCCGGAATTGTCCTCGGCACTGACCAGCGCTCTCCAGAGAATCGCGGTATCCACATCTGCTTCCAGTTCCTTAGGGAAGGTGACGAAGCTGGGTGCTTCGTTATCATAGGCAATACTGCAACTGCCGTCATATACGGTGCGGTTTCCGCCCTGATCCGTTAAAACAATGCGTACTGCGGTTTGGTCGCTTACAAGAGCACCCGGATCGGATTCATACGAAACGGTTACGGGACCTTCGTCTACAATCTCGGAAACAAAGCTGTCAGCCGAAGGAAATGCGGCACCGTAATATGCGGTAATCGGAGTAATTGTTGCGGTGGGCGCAGTGGTATCCTCTATTATAAGTTCGGTTGTGTAAACGGTACCGTCGATATCTACTTCCAGTGTGTAGTTGCCGACTAAGGAAGTATTAATGACGGAAATATCTGTGACATAGTTTCCGGTCCTGTGAAAAACAATCAGGTCTTCAACAGAGGGAATGCTTCCGCCGGCCTCGATTGTAGATTGGTCTATTAGAAAATCGTTTGTTTTAAGGACTGTAATTGTAACAGGAATCTCCGTACGATTTCCGGCTTCATCGGCTAAAATAACGGTTTCATTGACTACACCTGTCTGCGTCAGGTCCGGTTCTGTCTGAAACGTGCAGGAAACCTTCGTCTGATCTTTGATATCCGTGATACATTGCTCTGCGTTCAGTGAATCACCCTGACAAAGCAGAATCTTACGCGCCGAAGCTTTCGGCGGTACGGTATCCTGTACGGTTAAGGTTATCGTATAGTCTTTGCCGTCAACGATTAGGCCGACGGAATGTTCTCCGATTTGATTTATTTCGGCAATGCCGTCCCGGACAAATCGGGAGGCAAATTCGGTTGTAAACTCGGCAGTATGTCCTTCTTCTAAAATGAAGTCGCCTGCAGAGAAGGTGTTTCCGGCTTCTACGGTTGCAGAAGTTGCGATATATGTAGGAATACTTTTGTTACAGGAGCAAAAAAAAACAGTGATTGCTGCAAACGCGGTTAGACAAGCCTGTTTTCCTATCTTTAGGATAGAGTTATTCATGTTCTATTCTCCTTAATATAAAACATTTTTTCGTATATTCAGATTATCATGAAAAATACGTCTTGTCAAGGTTGGGGCGGTACCTGTAAGGCTTATAGTTCTGATGTTTCGCCGAGGGAAAGTAACTATGACAAAAACGTAAAGGTTTTCTTTCATCAATCTGCTATAATAAGGATGTAGCTACAAAATGACACAGAAAGAGGTGTTAGAGTGTACAGAGAAATCATACAGGAAAGTATTGATTACATTGAAGATAACTTAAAGACCGAGCTTTCGGCACAGGAATTAAGTGACAGAGCAGGCTTTTCCCCGTTTCTTGTATTCCCTGGGACTCATACCGATTTGTCCGGAAAATACTTTCGAAAAGTAAGAAAAATCCTGATAGCCTACCATAACGGCAACATCGGAAACAGAGAAGTCGGTGGTGTTAAATAACCGGAGGGATTCACGGATTCTTTCCTGCTGTATATATTTGGTTAGGCTGATGCCGGTTTCCTTGCTGAAGGAATGGGACAGAGTAGTTGCATTTTTTTGAAAATGCTTTGCCAAATAGTTTAGGGAAAGCTCTTCTTCCAGGTGAAGCCGGATATAATCGATAATGTCTTTTGTTTGTTTGGAATAATTCGGATTGGCGTAATTCTTTACCAGCAGACAGTACTTGTGGCATATTTCACCCGGCATCTGTTCCAGTCTTGTCATGGTAGTCAGAGAGTCGATTTTGGTACGGGTGGAAATCATTTGCTTAATGATATGATATGGGTGAATATCGGTGGTAAGCAACTCCGTATGGCAATAGTTATTCAGACTGTGTAACAACCAGCGGAATTCGCGCATGGAGCTGTCGTGAACAAAGCGGGCATTTTGTAAAAATGCATGCAGCGCTTGTTGGGCACGGGGACTGTCGCCGGTTTTTATCAGGCTCAGAAAGTCGAACAGGGAGTTACGGTATTCTTCTGCGTGTTCAACAGTGTAGGCATCCAAAAGCTCTTTATTAATATCGATGTCCCGCTTTTTATCCGCATACTGTATCAGCTCCGGTGTCACGTCGGAAAATGAGGGATAATGGACGGAAAGCACATGCTTGACTACTGCGGTGACCGAGTCCGGGTGTGCATAAGGCATTTTCTCGTAAATATGTTTTAAGGACTGGATTTCGGTGGCTGAAATGCGGGAATCCCTCAAAATCCGGGTAAAATAATTGGCGGAAAGTTCTTCGTCACGGAAGGGACCGATGGCAAGAAAGTCCGGTTGTTCCTGTTGTTCTATCAGGGCAAGGATGTTATAGAAGCCCAGATTACTTTTTACGATAATAATACGATATGGTCCAAAGCCCTCCCCAAAGGAAATGTTTTGTTGTTCGTTGCCGTAATCGTTCCAGACCATGGCACGAAGGCCGAGATCAATCTTTTTGATGTCCGCATAGGGCGGTGTAAACAGGATGACCGGGATTTGAAAGGCGGATTGCAGTATGTTTTGCAACAATTCGTGACATTTTGTAAGTTTCAAAGTGATATTTTCCATGATGTTCCTTTCTTCCATTGTAGTAATAAAACAGCGGAGAAAAATGATTTTATACAAATATTATACAACTAAAACAAAGAAAATACAAGTTTAAAGAGATAGGTTACGGTAAAATAAAATCAGTAAGAAGGAATTTTGTAAATTACAATAAGGAGGACGCGATTTATGAAATTTAAGTGGAACGATGGCTGGCTGTTTACCAAGGATGCGAAAAATATTTCCGGTACCTACGGTGCGTTGAATGCTTCCGCATGGGAAACGGTGGATTTGCCGCATACTTGGAATGCAAAAGACGGACAGGACGGCGGCAGCGATTATTACCGCGGCACCTGTTATTACACAAAGAAGTTGGCACTTACGGAGTGTAAAGATGCGGACCGGGTATACATTGAATTCGAGGGTGCGAATTCTTCCGCGGATGTGTATGTGAACGGTACGCTTGCAGTGCATCATGATGGCGGATATTCCACCTTTCGTGCCAATATTACCGACCTTCTGAAGGAGGAAAACGAGATTGTAGTTGCGGTAGATAATGCACCGAATGACAGAGTGTATCCGCAGATGGCGGACTTTACGTTCTATGGCGGTATTTACCGGGATGTAAATATTATTTGTGTACCGAAGGCGCACTTTGATTTAGACTTTTTCGGAGGTCCGGGTGTTCAGGTAACTCCCGTGGTGGACGGAACGAATGCAAACGTATCTGTCATCGGCTATTTCACCGGGCTTTCCGGAAGCGAGACCGTAAAATATGTAATCAAAGAAAAAGAGACGATTGTTTGTGAGAAGGAAGTTTCCGCAAAGGACGGTAAAGCCGATTTTACGATTGAGAATGTACACCTTTGGAACGGTCGTAAGGACCCGTTCCTCTATACCCTGGAAGCGACTCTTGTTGACGGAGGAATGAAACTGGATGCCAGAACCGTGCGTTTCGGTTGTCGTAGTTTCTCCATTGATCCGGAGAGAGGTTTTATTTTAAACGGGGAAGAGTATCCGCTTCGCGGAGTATCCCGTCATCAGGACAGAAAGGATATCGGTAATGCGCTTTTGCCGAAGCATCACAAGGAGGATGCGGAGCTGATTTACGAGGTGGGTGCAACCACGATTCGTTTGGCACATTACCAGCATGCACAGTATTTTTATGATTTATGTGATGAGATGGGCTTTGTTCTTTGGGCAGAGATTCCGTATATTTCAAACCATATGCCGAACGGCAGGGAGAATACCGTTTCCCAGATGAAAGAGCTGATTGCACAGAATTATAATCATCCGTCCATTTTTGTATGGGGACTTTCCAATGAGATTTCCATGAAGGGTGCGGATGACCCGGATTTAATAGAGAATCATCGCATTTTGAACGATCTGTGTCATGACTGGGATAAGACCAGACTGACTACCATGGCTATTGTTTCCATGTGTCCGATGGACAGTGAATATGTAAGGATTCCGGATACCGTGTCCTGGAACCATTACTTCGGTTGGTACGGTGGAGATACTTCCATGAACGGTCCGTGGATGGATAAGTTCCATGCCGCATATCCGGAGATTCCGGTGGGCATGAGTGAGTACGGCTGTGAGGCGCTTGATTGGCACAATTCCAATCCTGAGCAGGGAGACTACTCTGAAGAGTATCAGGCGTACTACCACGAGGAACTCATTAAGCAGTTATTTACAAGAAAGTATATTTGGGCGACGCATGTTTGGAATATGTTTGACTTTGCGGCCGACAGCAGAGCGGAGGGCGGCGAAGACGGCATGAACCACAAAGGTCTCATGAACTTTGACAGAACCTATAAAAAGGATTCTTTCTACGCTTACAAGGCATGGCTTTCCGACGAGCCGTTCGTACACCTTTGCGGAAAGCGTTATGTGGACCGTGTAGAGGATGTGACGAAGGTAACGGTATATTCAAACCTTCCTGAGGTTGAACTTTTTGCAAACGGCAAAAGCTTAGGAAAGCAGACAAGTGATGTTCATTTCTTCTACTTCGACGTACCGAATGTAGGCGAGACGGAGCTTGTGGCAAAGGCAGGAGATTGTGAAGATACTTCTAAGATTGTAAAGGTAGATAAGTTTAACGATGCATACCGCATGGTGGAGAGTGGGGATGTACTCAATTGGTTTGAGATTACCGCTCCGGAAGGGTATTATTCCATTAACGATAAGGCATCGGATGTTCTTGCGACAACAAAAGGCAAACTCTTATTTATCGGTCTTATGAAGAAGGCTATGAAGGGTAAGAAGACCATGGTGGACGCCGGTTCCATGATGCAGAGCAAGGATTTAATGGGATTCCTCGGTGGATTTACCGTAAAACGTCTCCTTTCCATGATGGGAGCTATGGGTGCGAAGCCGCTCAGTAAGGATGAGATGCTTAAGTTTAACAAGAAGTTAAATAAGATAAAGAAAAAGTAAGATATAGGAAAGATGCAACCAAGAGACCAGGGGGCATTCCCGCCCCGCCAACATACAAGAGGGAGGCAATACTATGGATACGAAGAGAAAATTCGGTATGAGAGACAAGGTAGCATATGCTGCCGGTGATTTCGGTTGTAACATGAGCTTTTCCTTGAAAGGAACAGTTCAGACCTTCTGGCTGGTATTCATGATGATGGAAACCGGACTGCTTTCGGCACTGCTTTTGGCCGTACAGATTTGGGATGCAATCAATGACCCGTTAATCGGTTCCATGATTGATGCGGACAGAAGAAAGTATAAGCTGGGTAAGTTTAAGACCTATATCTTAATCGGTGCCATCGGTCTTTTAGTAGCGGGAGCGCTGGTATTTATTCCGGTGCCGAATGCGTCGACTGTGATTAAGGCAATTGTATTTGTTTTGGGGTATATCGTATGGGATGCATGTTATACCATCGCAAACGTTCCTTACGGCTCCATGCTTTCTCTGGTAACCGAGGACCCGGGTGAAAGAGCGCAGTTATCGACCTGGCGCAGTATCGGTTCCATGTTCGGTAACCTGCTTCCGAATATCATCCTTCCGATGATTATCTGGGAAAAGGTAGTGGATGAAAACGGAAATCCGGTGCTTAATGAAGAAACCGGAGAACAGGTACAGAAATTAATCGGTGAAAGAGTATTTGTTGCGGCACTTTTGATGGGTGTGCTCGGTTTTATCGCATTCCTGTTTATGATTAAGAAAATTACGATTCGTGTGGATGAGAATACCGTAAAGACAAATGAGACCGAAAAGTTTAACGTGATTGCTGCCTTTGGTAATTTTATGAAGAATCGTCCGGCTGTAGGTGCAACGCTTGCCGCAATGGGAATGTTTCTCGGTATGCAGTCCGCAATGACTGCCACATCTATCATGTTTGCAATTTACTTCGGTATGGCAAAACTGTCCGGTGTGGTACAGTTAATCGGATTCTTGCCGATGTTAATCTTCATGCCGTTTATTAAAAAGATTGTCGGAAAGTGGGGTAAAAAAGAAGCTTCCGTTGCCGGTACCGTAGTATCTCTCTTCGGCGGTGTGCTGATGTTTGTATTCCCGATGATTCCGAACAAAATGATTGCACTTGTGATTTATATGGTAGCACTCAGTGTGTTTGGTCTCGGCATGGGTATTTACACCTGTGTATCCTGGGCATTGATGGCAGATGCCATTGACTACAACGAGTGGAAGACCGGAAAGAGAGAAGAGGGTACGGTATATTCCCTGCACTCCTTCTTCCGTAAGCTGGCACAGGGTGTGGGACCGTCCGTGGTACTTCTGTTAATGGGTGCATTAGGTTATAATTCCAAGCTGGGTGTCGGTGCACAGTCCGCATCCACTGCATACAATATGTGCTGGCTTGTGGCAGCGCTCTATATGTTCAGTGCGATTATGCAGTTTATCGGACTTGCGGTGATTTACAACCTGGATAAGAAGACCATGGCGAAGATGCAGGAAGAATTGGATGTACGCCGCGGTAAAACGGAGTAGTTTGTAAGAAAGTTTGATAAATTCAATGACCGGATAGAAGGTCTGATGTTCTCCATGCAAAGCGTCGTAAAGTTCTCATTGAACTTTGCGGCGTTTTTGCTATAATAAAAGAGAGTATAACGAAAGAGGGGAACAAAGGATGCGGGAGAAAAAAGAAAAGAAAGAAAAAAAGAAAAAACTTAAGGAATGGGCAATCGCAATTTTGGCGATTATCGTGTGGTTGTGTATCGGATATGTTTTTATGAATGTATTTCCGGAAATCGGACATCCCTTTTTTTATTTTCTGTCGGTGTTATATGATGATTCGTTAAGAATTGCCGTTCTGTTGTTTCTGGTACTGGCGGGGGTGTTGTTTTCCCTTCGGAAAGAAGGCGGGAGAGAAGAATCAAAGGGAATACTTAAGATTTTCTTTTTGATAGCCGGTGTGTGGATTGTGGTGTCGAATTTGTTTCCGGTGAAGGATGATTATAAGGCTGTTCTGATTGACGGAGAAACACCGTCCAAATTCGCGTATAAGGCGAGTATATTAAAGGATGCCCTCTCCGGTGAAACGAAGGTAGAGAATCTGCCGGTGGAGAAGGTTACGCCGTTTCGGTCGGAATATTATGTAAGTGGCGGAAGAAACAGTAGCGGCAGATATCACACTTCTTATTATGTAAGGTTGGAGACGGAAGCCGGCAGATTGTTTGCTTCCTATGAGTCTCCGGAGATTTGGAATTATGTGGTTTGGATGCGGGAGCACCGGGAGACGATACAAATGGAATACTATGTACATTCCGGTATTTTAAAAACAATTAACGGAATTGATAAAAATGACGGGAAAGCACTGGTGGAAGAGTTGGTAAATTTGGAAGCGGAACGGAGGCGGCAGGAAGAAATACAGGCCGAGCAGGAGGCACTGCGTGCGGAACAGGAAATGGAGAGAATCCTGGAGGCACAGAAACGTTCCGAAAGATATTGGGAAATCATGAAAGCTGGTGTGGGAAATGATATCGAGGTCGTCAAAGAAAGGTTGGAAGCGGAAGGCCTTTCCCTGGCTCGTAATATCAAATATGTCAGCTCGTTGCATTTTGAAATAAATACGCTTGCCTTTTGGGATAACGAAGATGTGTATGTGATAAAGGATAATTTAAAAGAGGAAATGGCGCAGGTGCCGAGGATACAGCATGGCATGTCGAAGGAGGATATAATAAACGCCCTGACGGAAGCCGGTTTTGCGTATGAATGCGATTCGTTTTCCTGTGGGATGCATGGAAAAGGGTATTTGCATACGATTCAATTCGGCGACGGACAATGGGTCCCGAAGGGATATACGGTATGGTTTTCGATTGATGAATAGTGAAAGAAACAGTGAAAGGAGAACAGTATGACACATAGAGAACGAATGGAAGCAGGACTGGTATATGACCCGTGGGATGAAGAATTGCAGGCAGAGCAGACACGCCGTCTGAATGTTTTATATGAGTATAATATGACGCGGCCGACGGAAGGAAAGCGAAGACAGGAACTGTTAAAAGAGATGTTGGGAAGTGTGGGAGAAGGCTGTTATATCGAACCGCCCCTTCGTGCAAATTGGGGAGGAAAGAACATACACTTCGGAAATCATGTATATGCAAACTTTAATCTGACCTGTGTGGATGATGCTGCAATTTATGTAGGAGACGATACTATGTTTGCACCGAATGTGGTGATTACAACCACAAATCACACCATTAATCCGGAGCTTCGAGAGCGTAGGATGCAATACGTGAAAACGGTGCATATCGGAAAAAACGTCTGGATCGGCAGCGGCGCAGTAATTTTACCGGGAGTAACCATCGGCGATAATTCGGTCATTGGTGCGGGAAGTATTGTAACAAAGGACATTCCGGCCAATGTAGTAGCGGTTGGAAATCCATGTCGTGTGCTTCGTGAAATCGGAGAGCGTGATCGTGAGTTTTTCTATAAGAACGAGCGGATTGACTGGGAGAATTTAAAGTAAGGAGTTATTAAGATGCGTTTTAGTTATTGTCCCCATTGCGGAAGTAAATTGATGAAAAAAGAAATCGGAGACGAGGGTTTGGTACCGTTTTGCGAATCGTGTAAGATGCCGCTTTTTGATATGTTTTCTACCTGCGTGATTTGTGCGGTAACCAACGAATGCGGCGAGGTGGCTTTATTAAAGCAGGGAGATATCTCGAATACCAGATATGTGTGCGTGTCCGGTTTTATGAAAATAGGGGAGTCGGCAGAGGAGTCGGCAGTCCGTGAGATTGAAGAAGAAATCGGTCAGAAGGTAGAGAAACTGACCTTTGTGAGAAGCTATCCGTATGAAAAGAAGGAAATGCTGATGTTAGGCTTTCATGCCAAGGTAAAGAAGGCGGACCTGGTGCTTTCCAAAGAAGTGGACGATGCGGAATGGGTACCGTTTGCGGAGGCTCTCGGCAAAATCCGAGAGGGAAGTATCGCCTGGCAGCTGGTGAAGGAAGTTATCGAAAAAAGTGCTTGACCTTCCACCAGCGGGAAGGTTTACACTAAGGGTGTGAGGATGGTCCGGACATCCGTTGACAACAGAATACAGTATGGAAAACGGAGGTTTTTATGGAGAACAAGAAATACACCATCGGTGAATTCGGAAGGATTTCCGGAGTGTCGGCAAAGACGATACGATTTTATGACGAAAAGGGCCTGCTTAAGCCGATAGGCTATTCCGAGGCCGGCTATAGGTATTATGACGAGTCTTCCTTTGTGACATTGCAGAGGATTTTGTTGTTGCGGTATTTAGGCATGTCTCTGGAGCAGATTAAGGAGACGGTTTGCAACAGTACGCTGAGTTTGGAGGAGTCCCTGCAGGAACAGAAGAAGCTTTTGAATGAAAAGAAGCGTCACCTGGACCGGGTCATTGATGCGGTGGATAAGGTTCAAAATGCAGAGGAAGGACAGACTTGGGAAAACCTGGTGGAGGCGATTCGGATTCTGGAGGTTTCGGATATGATTATTAAGCAGTACCGTAGCGATGATAACTTAAATCGTCGTATCAGTCTGCACAATTACAGCACAGGAAAGATACCGTGGGCGGATTGGGTATTAGAGAATCTGGAGCTTTCCGAAGGCATGGACATTCTTTGTCTCGGATGCGGAAATGCGGCAAATCTGGTGGCGATAGCGGATAACTTACCACGGAATCTCACCTTTTTATTGACGGACTATTCCGAGGGGATGCTGGAGAAAGCGAAGGAAAATTTGGCGACAAAGCAGGATGTTTTTGAAGAAAAGGATATTAAAATCTCATATCAGGTGGCGGATGCCAATTGTCTGGCGTTGCTTGGAAGCTATGACCGGATTACGGCCAACCATATGTTGTATCATGTGGAAAAGCGGCAGGAGTTGTTCCGGAAGGTGAAACAATTATTAAAGCCGGACGGAATGTTTTGCGCCACAACGATAGGTGATACCCATATGCAGGAGTTACATGAGTTTGTGGAAAGGTTTGATGCAAAAATAGAAGTGCCGTTTCACCGGGTGTCCTGCGGATTTCATTTGGAGAATGGCAGAGAACAGCTTCAAACGGTGTTTGACCACATTGAATGTGCAATTTGTAATTCGGATCTTTTGGTAGACGCGGCGGAGCCGGTGTATGAGTATGTATATTCGTTTCCGGGGAATGCGGCAGAATTGATTCGTGACCGGAAGGAAGAGTTTCTGCGGAAGGTTGAGGAAATCATTGAACGGGACGGTGCTTTTTATATTCATAAGTCTACGGGAATGTTCCGGTGCCGGGTAAATGAAAGCCGAGAAGATATTATCGCGCGAATTACAAGGATGGAGCAGTACTTCGACGAAATCAGGGAAGCAACGGAGAAAGATACTAAAGCAGTGCATAAGGATGATGCTTTACAGAAAAAGTGGCAGGAGCTTCTTGCATATTATGAAGGAGGTCAATGGTTAAAGGATTACGAATGCGATGAGCGTGGCGAACTGCCGCGAGATTTGAAGCGCGGCGTATTGTCGGAGGACGGCGTGTATAATTTAATCAGTGAAATAGAAGGATAGGAATTACAAGGTTGATAGGAGGAGTAAATAATGAACAAAAGATTTGGAATTCTGTTATTGGCAGTGTTGCTTTGTTTTGCAGCTTGCGGAGACGGAGAGAAGGATACCGGCAATGCCCCGGAACCGACCAAAGAAGTAACGGCAACACCGGTGCCGGAAGCAACTGCAACGCCGGAACCGACGGCGACACCGGGGGTAACCGAAGCACCGGAAGAGACAGAGGTACCGTTTGTTCCTATCACGGCAACCTATAAGGTGATTCTTACGGAATTAGGACCGGAAAAGGTAACGGCAACCAGACTTCTTTGGGAGTTGAATGATAAGGCTGATTTGCGGTGGGCGAAGGATGCCATATATAACCCGCCGTGTGTATTGTACGAAACAATACATCAGGTAGCGGCAGAAAAGGTGAGAGCTGATTTTGAAGCAACCGGTTCGACGATAACGGTGGAAATCGGCATGATTGAGCTTGAGGAGATACAGGATGATCCTATGAACTACGTGATAACGCTGCTTGAAGTGGGTCCGTATAAGACAACTGTAATTGATACATATCGTAGAGCTTCCGGCTGTAAACTTAGTGAGGCGATACATGCAGTGAAATCTGTACCGTGTACCGTAATCGAGGTGACGAATAAGAAGGATGCGGAACTGATTGCGGCAACCTTTACGGACCATGGAGCAACCGTAGAAATTACAGAGTTAGAGTAAAAGATGAAGGCATAATTAAAATGTATTTTCTGAATCAGGCATTTCGATGAAAACTGTCGGAATGCTTGATTCTTTTGCGTTTCTGTGATATAATTTATTGTCAATTGATTTGTACGAAGGTACGGAAGGAGAACCCAGATGAATCTGTATGCGATGTGTCTTGCATCCGGAGGAGAGTCCGGCTGGTTTGCGGAGTTTGCAAGAACCTTTGAAAAGTGTTTTATCAGAGAAGACAGATACAAGTTGTTGCTAGAAGGTATCGGTGTAACTATTAAGATTTCCCTTTTGGCAGCATTGTTGGGCCTGATAATCGGTTTTTTAATTGCGAGTTGCAGCTTGTCAAAGAATAAGTTTCTGCGCTTTTTAGGTAAGGTATATACGGATGTGATTCGCGGTACACCGTCCGTAACCCAGCTTATGATTATTTATTTTGTAATATTTGCAACGGTGGACTTAGATAAATGGATTATTGCGGCCATTGCCTTTTCCATTAATTCCGGAGCCTATGTTGCAGAGATTATTCGTGCGGGTATCCTTTCTATCGACAAGGGGCAAACGGAGGCTGGACGTTCTCTCGGTCTGAACGGTATCCAGACCATGTTTTATATTGTGATTCCACAAGCGGTGAAGAATATTTTTCCGGCTATGTGCAATGAGTTTATTACCCTCATCAAAGAGACTGCAATTGTAGGTTATGTAGGCCTGATGGATATCCAGAAGGCGGGTGACTTCATTAAGAGTGCTACCTATCTGGCATTTATGCCGTTAATCGCTACCGCAATTATCTACTTTGTAATGATAAAAATACTGACCACCTTTTTCGGACTTATGGAAAAGATATTAAGAAAGTCCGATATTCGGTAGGAGGGGGAGCATATGATTAAGGTAAATAACTTACATAAAAGCTTTGGTAACTTAAACGTATTAAACGGAATCGACGAGCATATCAAGCCGGGGGAAGTGGTGGTAGTAATCGGTCCGTCCGGTTCCGGTAAGAGTACCTTCCTTCGTTGCCTGAATCTTTTAGAAAAGCCGGATAAGGGTGAAATTTATGTAGACGATGAGCTGATTAATGCACCGAAGGTGGATGTCAATAAGGTGCGTCAGAAGATGGGAATGGTGTTCCAGCACTTTAATTTATTTCCTCATCTGACAGTAATGCGAAATATTATCCTGGCGCCTATGAAGCTTAAGAAAATGCCGAAAGAAGAGGCGCTTGCAAAGGGCAGAGAACTCTTAAATATAGTCGGTTTGTCCGATAAGGCAAGAGCGTATCCGGTACAGTTATCCGGTGGGCAGAAGCAGCGTAT
Source organism: Lachnospiraceae bacterium (assembly GCA_015057365.1). Classification (GTDB taxonomy): domain Bacteria; phylum Bacillota; class Clostridia; order Lachnospirales; family Lachnospiraceae; genus SIG307. Next base: position 20,532 of record SVEN01000028.1, read on the forward strand.
TGCCATTGCCCGGTCCCTTGCCATGGAGCCGGAGATTATGCTCTTTGACGAGCCTACCAGTGCGCTGGATCCGGAGATGGTAGGAGAGGTACTGGATGTTATGAAGAACCTTGCAAAGAGCGGTATGACCATGGTGGTGGTAACCCATGAAATGGGATTTGCAAGAGAAGTGGCAACCCGTGTAATCTTTATGGACGGCGGTGTGGTGTTGGAAAGCGGTACGCCGGAGGAGATTTTTGATCATCCGCAGAACCCGAGAACCAAGCTGTTTTTAAGCAAAGTGCTTTAAAATAGACGAGTAAAAAAGGAAATAAGGAGAAAGAAAAATGAAAAAGATGATGAAAAAGCTTGCACTGGCAGTAGCTTGTGTAACTACGGTAGCAATGTTTGCCGCATGCGGCGGTAAGGAAGAGGCAACCGATATCATTACCTTCGGTACCAATGCGGAGTTCCCGCCGTTCGAGTTTGTAGCTGCAAACGGAGTAATCGGTGAGTATGACGGTATCGATATGGCAATCGCAAAGCAGATCGGCGATGAAATCGGCAAGACCGCGCAGATTGAGAACATGGAGTTCGACTCCCTGCTTCTTGCTCTTCAGAACGGTCAGGTAGATGCGGTTATCGCAGGTATGACCATTGACCCGGAGAGAGCGGAAGAGGTAAATTTCTCTGTTCCGTACTATACCGCAAAGCAGGTTATGATTGTGAAGGAAGGCTCTGACATTGCAAAGGCAACCGACATGGCTGACAAGAAGATTGTGGTTATCCAGGGATATACCGGTGAGTCCTGCGTAAAGGATATGGGCTATTCTTATGAAGCATTTAAGAAGGGCTCCGAGGCTATCATGGAGCTTGTAAACGGCAAGTGCGATGTTGTGGTAATCGACTCCGCAACCGCACAGAAGTACGTTGGCGACAACGAGGGATTAAAGATTGTGGAGGATGCAGAGGCATTTTCCTCCGAGGAGTACGGTATTGCGGTAAATAAGGAGAATACCGAGTTGTTAGAGCAGATTAATGAAATCTTAACTAAAATGAAGAATGACGGCACGATCAACGAGCTTTCCGCAAAGTATTCCGAGCAGTAAAATTCGAATAAAAACAAAGAAAGGTATCCCAAAGGTCAATGACTTTTGGGATACCTTTTTGCGTGCAGGCAAAGTGAGCATCGAAGAGATTTTGGAAGCTTGCTTCCGAAAATCTCTGAGGATGCGAGCGAGCCCACGACTGAGCGGCTGTGCCGCGAAGTGCGTGGGGAAGCGCGTAAGCGCGAGTCCTGCACGCTACAAGGGATTAGCAGAAGCTGTTACCGCAACCGCCGCAGCAGAAGAGAAGGATGAGGATGATAATCCAGCAGCTGCTACCGCTGTTGCCGCCCGCTACACCGTTGTTGTTGCCGCAACCGCAGTCGCAACCGCAGTCACAATCGCAACCACAGCCGCTGTTGCCGCCGCCTACGCCGTTGTTGTTGCCGCAACCGCCGCAGCAGAAAAGAAGAATGAGGATGATAATCCAGCTGCAACCGCCGTTGTTACCGCCACCGATACCGCAATTAGATAAATTTCCCATGAAGATTTCCTCCAGAATTTTGATTACAACATATCGTATGCATCTTTGCTTGACCGTGTTTCTGCAAAGAGAAGGAAATTTATTCTTAAATATTTTTAAAGGTGAGGGCTTTATACTTGTAATTCGGAAACGGTTGCGGTATGATAGAATTGAGTAAATAGGAGGTGCTTTATGAGAAGACCAGATGTGATTATTCCGGTATATAAAGCCGATAAAAAGCTGGAGCGGTTGCTTGCGATGTTATTGCAGCAGACGGTACGTCCGGCAAAGATTATTTTGATGAATACGGATGCGGAGGGACACACGATTGCGGATTTGAAGGTCCGTGTAGCAAAGGTTGCCGCGAAAAACGATAACAAGGTGTTGTCTTCCGTAGAAATAAAGCTTGTTCGTGTGGAGAAGAAGGATTACGACCACGGCGGCACCAGAAATCTGGCGGTGGAAAAGTATTCCTATGCGGATTTTTTCTTATGTATGACACAGGATGCGGTGCCGGCGGACGTGTTTTTGATTGAAAAGCTGATGCAGTGTTTTCAGGACGAGGAGGTGGGAGCCGCTTATGCCAGACAGCTGGCAGCGGAGCATGCCGACTTTACCGAGAGTTTTTTACGTCTGCACAATTATCCGGGGGAGTCTTGTAAGAAGACGAAAGCGGATAAAGAACGCCTCGGAATCAAGACATATATGATTTCCAATGTCTGTGCCATGTATCGCAGAAGCCGGTATGACGAATTGGGAGGCTTTGTCACAGATACGATTTTTAATGAGGATATGATTTACGGTGCGGCTTTGATTGAGGCGGGAGGTGCCATTTGTTATTGTGCGAAAGCCGGAGTATATCATACGCACAATTACGGACTTACAGCACAATTTAAGCGTAGCTTTGATATGGCGGTATCTCAGAAGGATTACCCGGAAGTGTTTGGCGGGGTTAGTTCCGAAAAGGAGGGAATACGTTTCGTAAAGAATGCGGCAGAGTACTGTATGTCCCAGCATCGGTACGGAGAGTTGTTTGTATTTTTAATGGAGTCCGCAGCTCGTTATGTGGGATTTTTCCTCGGAAAGCATTACAAGAGTCTGCCGGAGAAGGTAGTTCTTAATTGTACACTTCAGCCGACATATTGGGAGAAAAGGAAACTTTCCGAAAAAACGGAAATAGCAGAATCTTCTGTTCAAACAAAAATAGACGAACAATTACCCGAGGAAAGCTACGAGGATATGTTGGGAGAGCTTCATGAGATTGAACTGGGAGCATTAAAGGCCTTTGTAAAACTTTGTAATACCCATGGGCTTCGGTATTATGCCATCGGGGGGACGCTTCTCGGAGCGGTCCGTCACAAGGGATTTATCCCGTGGGACGATGATGTGGATGTAGCCATGCCGCGGAAGGATTACGACCGGTTAATCGAGCTGGTAATATCCGGGGAAGCGGAGGCGCTTTTGGGCGAGGATTACCGCATTGAAAGCTGGCAGACGGATAAAGAGTTTAAAAGTTATTTTGCCAAGGTTTGTTCTACCAAGGTAGCCATAGAGGAGCAACTGTTAGAGGATACTACGGTCCGGAAGGGATACTTGATTGACATTATTCCGCTTGATGGTACACCGGATGAGGAGTTTGCCCGGAAGATATACTATGCAAAGGCCATGGGACTTCGGTTCCTTTGCGGAACCGCCAATGTAAATACCGGTATTCGTACCAGTCGTTCCAAGTGGGAGCAGACGGTATTGCGGGCGGTAAGAGCATTGCGGTTATATCGGCTGATTGATGTGCGCAAGGTATATCGAAGCATGGACCGGCTGTTTGGAAAGCAGGATGCGGAACATGCGGAATATGTGGGAACTTTAACCGGTGCCTATAAGCTAAAGGAGATTGTTCCGAGAAGCTATTTCGGAGATACCTATGATGAGTATACCTTATGGGAGTTTGAAGGAATGCTGCTGAGAGGTCCGAAACACTGTGAGGAGTACCTGACCCACATGTTCGGTGATTATCATAAGCTTCCGCCAAAGGAGAATCGGAAGGTGCATTATAAGCCTTGCATTAAGCAGATTGCGCCGGAAGAATAGAAGACAATGCCGGTGTTGTGCCGGAGATGATAGAAAGGAACGATTCCATGACGGAATTACAGAAAAAGATTTTGGAAATCATGAAGGCCTTTGATTCGGTCTGCCGGAGCCATAATTTGCATTATTATATGTTAGGCGGGACGATGTTGGGTGCGGTTAGACATAAGGGCTTTATTCCGTGGGATGATGACGCGGATTTCGGGTTGTCCCGAAGGGAATACGAGCAACTGCTGCAGCTACCTGAGGAATGTTTTCCGGAGGGGTATAAGCTTCGACATTTTTCCAAGGAAACTGGTGTGCCTTATGCGTTTATCCGGTTGGAGGATGAACAAACCACCTGTGTGGAAGCCCGCAGAAGCGGTACCGGTTATGTGGGTGGTGTGTATGTTGACATTTTTCCGTTGGACGGGGATGTAAATGTTGTGCCGCTTCGTATATGGAAGGAATTGCGTGTAAAGTTTAAAAAGAAGCTTTTGTATGCACATATTGCGGAAAAGGAAGCGGTGAAGAATCCGGTCAAGCGTCTGATTATGAAGATGATTGCCAAGCATACCGACAGCGATGTACTGGTACGTGAATTGGATACATTGGTGAGGGCCTACGGAGAGCGACGTGAGAAGCTTCCCCAGTGGGGAGACGCTCGTTATTCCAATTATCTGGGACATTGGGGAAAAAGGGAGTCTATACCCCGCAGAGTATTTGACGGGGAAATCAGACAACGAAAGTATTTTGCATTTGATTTCAGAAGGGGAGAGAAAATCGAGGCACAGCCGGAGGGAAGAAGCAGCGAGTATGAGTTTGAAGGTCACCGCTTTTTCGGTCCGGTAGACAATGCAGCATATCTTACGGCGTTATACGGTTCGGATTACATGGTGCCGCCGGCAGAGGATGCCAGAGGCGGACATCCGGCAACGATAATCGAACTGGAACGGTCGTATCATGATATAGAGAAAGAGAATCAAAATCAGGAGGATGAAACAAATGAATTATAGTGAGGCGTTTAAGAAGGTAAGCGAGTACGGACAGGAGCATGTATTGCAGTATTTCGAGGAACTGTCCGAAGAGGGAAAGACAACTCTTTTGGCACAGATTGAACAGACCGATTTTTCCGTGCTGTCGCAGGCGGCGCAGGCGGACAAGGAGCAGGCAAGAGGTGTGATTACACCGATTCCGGCCATGAAGCTTTCCGAAATTGAAGAGAAGAAAGTAGAATATAACGAGAAAGGTCTGGAGATGATTCGCGCAGGCAAGGTGGGCGCGGTTCTTTTGGCAGGCGGTATGGGAACCCGTCTCGGTTCCGACAACCCGAAGGGAATGTATAACATCGGGCTGACCAAGGAGGTTTATATCTTCGAGCGTCTGATTCGCAATTTATTGGATGTGGTGGAGCAAGCAGGAAGCTATATTCATTTGTTTGTCATGACCAGTGAGAAGAATCATGAGAAGACGGTTTCCTTCTTACAGGAGATGAATTTCTTCGGCTATAAAGAGGAATATGTAACTTTCTTTATGCAGGATATGGCACCGGCTTCCGATTATAACGGAAAGGTGTATATGGAGGAAAAGGGACTGATGTCCGCATCTCCGAACGGAAACGGCGGATGGTTCTCTTCCATGAAACGTGCAGGAGTGTTGGATATTGTACATAAGGCCGGGATTGAGTGGTTGAATATTTTTGCGGTAGATAACGTATTACAGCGTATTGCGGATCCGTGCTTTGTGGGTGCAACCGCACTCAATAATTGTGCCGTAGGTGCAAAGGTAATTAAAAAGGCAGCACCGGATGAGAAGGTAGGCGTAATGTGTTTGGAAGACGGCAGACCGTCAATCGTAGAATATTACGAGCTGACCACCGAGATGATGGAAGCAAAGGATGCTACCGGAGAGCCGGCATATAATTACGGCGTTATTTTAAACTATTTATTCCGTGTGAATGACTTGGAAGAGATTGTCAGCAAGGAAATGCCGCTTCATATTGTGGAAAAGAAGATTCCGTATATGAACGAAGACGGAGAGACTGTGAAGCCGGAGGCGGTAAACGGATATAAGTATGAAAGTCTTGTATTGGATATGATTCATATGTTAGACAGCTGTCTCGTATTCGAGGTGGTTCGTGAGAAGGAGTTTGCGCCGATTAAAAACGCAACCGGTGTGGATTCCGTAGAAAGTGCAAGAGAGTTATTGAAGTTAAACGGCGTAGAACTGTAAGTTTTTTCGAGGGCGTGGGGCGCCCAAAAGGAGTAATTATGGCAAAGCAGCATTGGAGGCCGGGAAATATGTTATATCCGGTACCGGCAGTCATGGTAAGCTGCGGACGCGAAAATCAAAGACCGAACATTATTACCGTGGCATGGGCGGGCACTGTGTGCTCCGACCCTGCCATGTTGTCTATATCGGTGCGTCCGGAGCGGTATTCTTATGATATTATCAAAGAAACAGGAGAGTTTGTAGTGAATCTTGTGACGAAGGATTTGGTATTTGCCACGGATTATTGCGGCGTAAAATCCGGCAGAGATGTGGACAAGTATAAAGAAATGGGATTGACACCTCTTGTTTCGCAGAAAATCGATGCGCCGGGAATTGCGGAAAGCCCGGTAAATATCGAATGTAAGGTGGTACAGGAACTGGCATTGGGCAGTCATACCATGTTTGTAGGGGAAGTGGTAAATGTGACGGTGGAAGATACCTATTTAAACGAAACCGGGAAGTTTGAATTGAACAGTACCGGGTTGGTCAGTTATTCTCACGGAGAATATTTTCTCTTAGGGGAAAAACTCGGAAAGTTTGGTTATTCCGTGCAGAAGAAAAAGAAATAATGATGTAGGAAAAAAGGGAGAGAGAATGCAAGGAATAATGTTTGGAATCACACATATTTTACTTGCGTTTACTTGCGAAATTTGATATAATATGAGAAAAGGGTGCGATTTTACTGAAATGTCAGACTTTTCGCTTGGAGGGGATACTATGAAAAAAAAGGTTGCGGTGTTTGCCGGCGGATGGAGTTTTGAATATGTAAAAGAGGTTCTGAGCGGAATCGAAAAAGTGGCAAAGGAAGAGAATATCGATGTATTTGCCTTTGTGAATTATTCGCTGCGCTGGGATAGCCAGGCACAGTGCGAGGCTGAATTCAATATATTTACGTTACCGGATTTGAATGATTTTGACGGAATTATTATACTTGGTAATTCTATGAATTTGGAGATGGAAACGGAGTATTTTAAGGAAAAACTGAAAACTGTGAAATGTCCGGTGGTCAGTGTGGAATATGAGTTTGAAAATGTTCCGTCTATCTTTACCGACAATTATGCCGGAATGAGAGAATTGGTGGAGCATATCGTGACGGAACACGGCGTTCGGGAGATTTTGTTTATCGGGGGACCGGAAGAACACGTGGAAAGTGCAGAGCGGCTACGTGCTGTCAAAGAAGTTGCACAGGAGAACGGATTTTGCGTGCCGGAAGAAAATATTAAATACGGCGACTGGGGAATGGCCAGTGCTATGGAGCATGTGTCGGCCTGGCTGAAGGAGTACGGCAAGTTGCCGGAGGCTATCGTATGCGCAAACGACGTGATGGCATTCGGTGTGGCAAACAGTCTGGCTGAAATGGGGTATCATGTACCGGAGGATGTTATTATCACCGGATATGATTGTTTGACACAAACCAGAGAGTTTCATCCGATTCTTGCTTCCGTGAGCCACGAATGGGGAAGTATGGGCGGTAAGGCAATTCGTATGCTATTGGACGGTATGCAAGGAAAGAAATTGCAGAGCGTTTTATTGAATACAAGGTTTATTCCGAATGAAAGCTGCGGTTGTTGCGAGGAGAAGGAGAATCCGCATCAGGGTGAAAATTTCTTTAAGTTGCGGGACAGTATTGTACTGGACTCTCATTTCAGAAGTATTTACCTTTATATTCGTAAGAATGAAACAAAAGAACAGTTATCCGATAGCCTTGCTACATTGTTTGAACGGGAGCATGATATCGAAGGTGAGAATTTTATGCTTTGTCTGGATTCGGAATTCTTCCACATCGAAGAGGGAGATGCGAATCTGAGGACCAGAGGCTACAGCGAGGAATTGGCTGTGGTGGGAGCACTTAAGGATGGTCAGAAACAGCCCCACAAAATGATGAAGACAGAGGATACGGTTTTTTACCTGGCGAAAGGGAAGGAAACATCGGGACTTTATATGTATGTCCCTATGTACAGCGATTCGAAAACATACGGCTATGCGGTTCTGACAGGAGATTTGGAGATTATACATAATAATCGTCTTTATATTTGGACCAGACATATGAACCAGTATCTGGAGCAGGTAAGACGTAACATTATGATTGCGGATTTGACCGAACGTTTGACGAATTTGTCGGTTATGGATACTCTCACCGGTGTATATAACCGTGCCGGTTGTGAGCGGATTGCTTATCCGATGCTGCAGGAATGGAAGGATAAGGGAGGACTCGGGGTTATTTTCCTGGTGGATATCGATAAAATGAAAAATATCAATGACCAAAGCGGACATGCAAACGGCGATTTGGCATTGCGTACCGTGGCGTCCGTATTACGTACGGAAATGCCGAGAGACTGGGTGGTGTCCCGATTCGGCGGAGATGAATTCCTGGTAGGTGGTCGTGTGGTAGACGGGGAAATCGATATCGAAGGAATTTGTCAGGCAATCCAGGATCGTCTGGCAAAGGAAGTAGAAAAGAGAGGAATTAATTTTCACCTGACGGTAAGTGTCGGCGGCGTACCGATTCGTCCGGAGGATGAGTTTGACATTGAGAAATACTTACAGTTGGCAGACGAGTCCATGTATCGTATGAAGGACAAGCACCATAAGATTATGGAAGAAGAAATGTAAAGGTTGAAGTAGAAAAAGAAGAACGGGGCGGTGCGTTAGCACGGCTCCGTTTTTAAAGCAGTGAAGCAGTGCCAGATGAATTGAACAAGGTGAGGAAAGGGACGAAATAAGATGAAACTCAGAATGGTAGCATCCGACACGGAATGGGGGCTGTTGGAAAAGCTTTATACAGAGGCATTTCCGGAAAATGAACGGAAACCTTTTTCGATGATACGGGAAAAGCACAGGGTGAAGCAGACAGATGTCTGGGTGGTTGAAGATAATGAAGTGTTTTCGGGACTTGCCATTACCATGAACAGTGGTGATTTGGTGTTGTTAGATTATTTTGCCATCTGCAAAGAGAAACGCGGTAACGGCCTTGGTGGGGAGAGTCTGAAGGCTTTGTTTGAGATGTATCGAGAGAAGCGTTTCTTTTTGGAAGTGGAGAGTCTGACTGTTCCGGCAGACAATATAGAAGAACGACGCAGAAGAAAGCAGTTTTACTTAAACAACGGAATGTCGGAGTTGGGGGTATATGCTAGATTATTCGGTGTAGAGTTTGAACTGCTGGGGTATGCTTGCGAGGTGAGTTTTGACGACTATTTTTCGCTGTACAACGAAATCTACGGGAACTATGCAAGTCGTTTTTTGGAGGAGATGTAGCATGGGAGTGTATTTGTAAAAAGACGATGTTTAAGGCGAAGATGTTTCCTGAGAAAGGAAACTATCTTCGCCTTTTTTTATGCGTGTATTTCGGGAGAGAATTAATAAAAACTCTTCACCCAGTTTACCAAGGAGTCATGGTGAGTATTGTTGATTACATCATTACGCATCTGTTCCGTCACCGGTCCTTTTTTCTCCATGATGGAAAGTATGGCCTCTTGAAGACCGGCAATTTTGCCCTGTTCAAAGGCATCATTGTCAGATGCGGAGGATTCTGTCGTAGTGGCGTTTGCATCACCATGCGGTGATGTGGAGGATTCGGAGGCCGGTGTCGGTTCCGGCTCCGGATTGGTAATAAATGCGGAGTCAAAAAACCAGTCATCCTCTTCCTGTAACTTGTCTTCGATTACGATAGGCTCGCTTACCTTTTCTGTCACCGGTGTCCAGATGTCTCCCGCGTTAGATTTGACGTTTACTGTAATGTACCCGCCTGATACGATTACGGTTTCACCGGACAGTAAGCCCTTGTAATGGGAAGCGGAATCGCAGGGAAGCGTTATCGTATAGTCGCTGTCGTCGTTGTTGACTGTGACAAGAACGGTGGCCCCGTTATGGCTTCTGGAAAAGGCATACTGACGATTTGTTAAAAGCAGCTCCTTGTAATCGCCGTATGAAAGGGCGGGCGTAGTCTGGCGAATCTGCCCCAATGTTGCGAGTAAACGGGTGCACGGGTTGTTTGTAATTGCGTTTTCGAAATCGGAAAGAAACAGTGCCGGACGCAGGGAGGCGTCGGAAAAGCTCTCTTTTTTTCCTTCGATACCGAATTCGGAACCGTAATAAATCGATGGTACACCCGGCAAAGTATACAGCAAAATATGTACCGGAGTATAGTGAGCTTTGTTAGAAAGCTTTGTGTAAATACGCTCCACATCGTGGTTGTCTACGAAATTATAAAGCTTTAGGCCTTCCGGACGGTTACCGCCCATTTCGTAGAGACGCTTTACGGTATGTGCAATTTCGAAATAATTGTGGTCATTGTGACCGGAATAGAGAGCCTTGTGCAAATGATAGTTGGTCACGGAATGGAGGGTGCCTTCGTTGACCCAACGGTTATAGTCGCCGTGGATTACTTCGCCCATGAGCCAGAAATCAGGCTTTACTTCGTTGGCTACCCGGCGGAGCGCCTGCATGTATTCAAAATTCAGCACATCTGCAGCGTCCAGACGGATGCCGTCAATATCAAATTCGGACACCCAGAACCGGATAACATCACAAATATAGTCCTTTACTGCGGGATTTTGCTGATTCAGTTTTGCCAGCAAATTGTAACCGCCCCAGTTTTCGTAGGAAAATCCGTCGTTGTATTCATTGTTTCCCCAGAAGTTTACGTTGCAGTACCAATCCTTGTAAGGCGAGTTCTCGCGGTTCTTCTTGATATCCTGAAATGCGAAGAAATCTCTGCCGGTGTGGTTAAATACGCCGTCTAAAATAACCCGGATGTCCTGCGCATGGCATTCCTTTACAAAGTTTGTCAGGTCCTCGTTGGTGCCGAGCCGGCTGTCCAGCTTCTTGTAATCGGTGGTCTCGTAACCGTGTCCCACAGACTCGAACAGCGGGCCGATGTAGACGGCGTTACAGCCCAGTTCTTTGATGTGGGAAATCCAAGGAAGCAGCGTGTTTAAACGATGCTCCGGTGCAGAGTAGGAATTCTCCTTCGGTGCACCGGTGAGTCCCAACGGATAAATATGATAAAATACGGCCTCATCGTACCATGCCATAGTATGTTCCTCCTGAAATTGTTTTTGTATGAGCAACGTATGAGATTGTTCCATACAGATTAGAAATAGTATACCATAGAAACAGAGAAGTTTCCATGTCTAAATTTGGGTAATACGTCAATAAGTCAGAAACTTTTCCCTGCATAAAAAATAGTTTATAATTCGTAAAATTTTGCTTGCTTTTTCACGGAGATGTGGTAAAATAAAAAGGTATTTTTTGTAAAAAATCAGTCTACAAAAGCTCCGGGAGGAACTATGGAAAAGGAACAGAACAAAAAGTCGGTATTAGGTCGTTTCAGAAAGGTAGCAGTCGTGGTGTATATCATTCTTCTGCTTGTTTTTTGTTGCGCGGGATACGGACTTTATTCTTTTTTCAGCGGAAATATCCGGGAGGAGCGCGGCAAGCATGTGACGGAGCTGACCGAGACTTTGGCGGAGCTGGCAGAATTGTATGCATCCTCCAGAAGAGAAATGATTCAGCTTATGGGTGCGCATATTGACGGCAGCGAGTTTGAAAATGCAAAGGCTCTTTTGAAAGCCTTGGACGAGCAAAACCGCTTGTTTGATATGGAAGAAAGTGACGTGTATGCGGTAGACGAAGACGGTATCTATTATAAATCCGACGGTACTACCGGTGTTTGGGAGAACAAGGATTATCTGATTGAGAATATTGCGGAAGAACGTTTGTGGATTCGTTATGTGCCGGGAGAAGAAAAGAAACATCTGTTTTGCTGGATCGAGCTGGAAAATCCGATTGTTTTGAAAGAAGAAAATAAGAAGCTGGAGTATTATACCGTAGTCATTGATTCCTCTCATTTGGAATATGCGTTGGTGTCCAATTCCTATGCGGAAAAGAGCAGTGTGTATATTCTCGGAAACGACGGTACACGTCTGTACCGGCAAAGTAAGATTTTTGATATTCCGTTGGAAGCCGATTATTTGCAGGAACTGGAACGGAACGTGGAAGTTCTGAACGGTGATTGGGAAAAGCTGAAGAAGGTAGTTTCCAGCGATAAAGGAATCTATTCGATGGAGATTTCCTACGAGGGAATCGATTACTATCTGGCAACCTGTCCGGTGGCCAATATGCCGAACTGGAATTTGATGGTGGTGGTAGACAGTGATGTGGTGGTCGGTTCCGGAGCCGGGGCAGATGACTATAAGTCGATGTTTTTCTGGGTTCTGGTGCTGATTTTAGTCGGTTTTATATCCGTTACCGTTATTTTATTTGTATACTTAAAGAGTAGAGAACGACTGTCCAAGCAGCAAAAGGAAAGTGCAAAATTGTTAGAGCTGGCGGCAAAGGAGGCAAACCGCGCAAACCGTGCCAAGACGGAGCTGATGGCGCATATTTCCCATGATATTCGTACGCCGATCGGCGGTGTTATGGGTATGACTAACATTGCCCGCAGAAGTATCGAGGATAAGGAGAAGGTGGAGGATTGTCTGGATAAAATCGATGAATCGTCTTCGTATTTGCTTTCTCTTGTAAATAAGGTACTGGATCTTTCGAAAATCGAAAGCGGTGAGTTTAAGCTGGTAGAGGCTCCGTTTTCGGTGGAAGAGCTTTTGAAAGAATGTGTGGAGATGCTGGAGGGGCAGATAAAGGAAAACAAGATCTGGTTTTATAAAAAATTTCCACCGTTTGCGCATTCGGCGGTGTTGGGTGACCGTTTGCATGTACAGCAGATTTTAATGAATATTCTCGGTAATGCGATGAAATATACGCCGGCCGGAGGGCAGGTGTCGTTCCTGGTAACGGAGCAGAAGTTAGCAGATGGCAGGGTAGAGTTCTGTTTTACCGTACAGGATACCGGTATCGGTATGGATTCGGAGTTTTTAAAACGTATATACCAGCCGTATGCAAAGGCAGACGAAGATGAGGGAAAGCGTTACCACGGTACCGGTCTCGGTATGACCATAGCGAAGCAGTACATAGATGCCATGGGCGGCACCATACAGGTAGAGAGCGAGCCGGGAAAAGGCAGCCGGTTTATTGTGCGGATTCCGTTTGCCATAGCGGAGGCACTTCCGGAAAAAGAAGAGGAAGGAATTACCGTCACGAAGGCATTTAAAGGGAAGAAGATTCTTGCGGTGGAGGACGTACCGATTAACTTAAAGATTACGGTGTTCTTGCTGGAAAATATGGGCTTTACCGTAGATACGGCTTTAAATGGAATCGAGGCGGTGGAGGCATTTAAACGTTCCAAGGAAGGGGAATACGCGGCGATTCTTATGGATGTCATGATGCCGGAAATGGATGGTCTTGAGGCAACGGAAGTGATTCGTAAGCTGGAGCGTCCGGATGCGGCAACCATACCGATTGTGGCGGCAACCGCCAGTGCCTTTGAGGATGACCGGGTTGCCATATTTAAGGCAGGGATGAACGGTTATTTGTTAAAACCGCTGAATGACGAGTCGGTGTACAGCGAAATGATGAAACAGATTTTTCCGGAAAGAGAATAGAAACGGCAAGGGCCGGCGCAAAAAAAAGTGCGTACGGCCTTTTTGATTGTGAAATATAAGTGTATATCGGACGCGCGATAACATTTTAAATTTATTTCGGATTTAAGGATTCTTTAATAATTGTTCTGTTATGATAGGGTTCAGAACGAGGAAAGGGGTAGTAAGATGTACTTACGAATTCTAAAGAGAGATTTAAAGCGGAAGCGTACCATGAATGTGATTTTGCTGTTGTTTATCACACTGGCATCCATGTTTGTGGCCAGTAGTGTGAACAACATTATGAGTGTGACAACGGCACTGGATGATTATTTTGAGATGGCGGATGCGCCGGATTATCTGGGAGCCACCATGAATAAGGCAGAGACCGGAGAAATAGAGACATTACTTGACGGTGCGGATTCGGTAGATGGTTATCGGACGGAGCAGGTTATTTTTATGGCAAATACGATGGTGTCCAGTGATAACGAAGAGGCAGAAATCCTCGGAGGTACCATGTTGCTACAGGGAGATGCCGATTTGGCATTAAATTATTTTCTTTCGGATAACAGTGCCTTGAAAGATGTGGCGTCGGGAGAGGTGTATATGACCGGTCATATGATGGAAAAGCAAAAGCTGTCCGTGGGTGACCGGGTGACGATAACGATAGAAGGCGTGAGCAAAGAGTTTCGGATTGCCGGCACTGTCAATGATGCGGTGATGGGATCAAACGCAATGTCCATAACCCGTTATATTGTGGATGAAGAAGACTATGGATTCTTTTTTGATGAAGAAAAAATCTCCTCTATGTACGGTGGTAAAATTTGCTATATCGAAACAGCGGATATTGATACCATGCTTACGGAACTGGGAGAGACCGGGGGAAGCTTTATGTTTTCCATGGACCGGGCGTATATGAGGTTTTGCTATATCTTTGATATGATTGTTACCGGTATTTTGTTGGCAGTCAGCGTGCTGTTTATTGTGATTTCCTTTGTGGTACTTCGGTTTACCATTACCTTTACCCTGGCAGAAGAGTTCAGAGAAATCGGTGTAATGAAAGCCATCGGAATCAAAAATCGAAAGATTCGGGGGTTGTATCTTGTAAAGTATGCACTTTTGGCGGTAATCGGTGCTGCCCTCGGGCTGGTGTTCAGTTACCCGTTCGGTACGATGCTTATGAAGGTATCTTCCAAGTCGGTGATACTAACGGGAGAAAATGCTTATGGGGTGAACATACTTTGCAGTGTGGCGGTGGTAGCAGTGATTTTGCTGTTTTCTTACGGATGTACTCGGAAAGTAACCGGCTTTACCCCGGTAGATGCCATACGGAACGGACAGACGGGGGAACGGTTCCGGAAAAAGGGTCTGATGAGTTTGGCGAAATCAAGACTGGGAACGACAGGCTTTTTGGCAATGAATGATATTGTCAGCAGTCCGAAACGATACGGTATTGTGACTTTGACCTTTACTCTGTGTTTATGTGTTACGTTAACATTGTCTGCATCGGCAACTACGTTAAAAAGCGATAAGTTGTTGCCTGCCTTTGATATGGTGGAATGTCACGCTATGGTTGGTATCAACGGTGGAGATGTAATGACCTTTATGGCAGAGGATGGGCGCACGGTATTAAAAGACTATTTGGCAGAGATGGAAG
>SVEN01000029.1 GCA_015057365.1 Lachnospiraceae bacterium
AAATAGTGCGGGCAAAGTGAGCGTTCACTTCGCCCGCATCATTAAGCATACAACACTCTATGCGGTTTGTAAAGAAAAAGTTACAAAATATTTGGTTAAAATTCTACTTCTTTTCCGGTACCGCAAAACGGATCGCGGAAGGGACAATCTCCGCGGTAAATTCGGAGATTTGTTTTACTTCGCCGTCAAGAGAAATAAAGAATCCCTTCGGAGCGGTCACCTTCATGGTTTTGCATCGCCGGTAGATAATAAATTTTTCCAAGGAAGGATCATCTAAATGTGAGCCTGCCTTGTATTTGTTTATGACCGACAAAAAGCGCAAGCGAGAAATCCGCCGTACCAGACAAAGCTCCATATATCCGTCCGTATTGGACGAACGTGGAGCGCAGCGGTAGGAACCGCCCACGTACGTTCCGTTGGCTGCGGTACAGAGCAGAAAATCGCTGTTACAAAGGAGTTCGTCGTCAGCCGTGATGGTTGCCTTATGACGCATCCCTTTGAAAAAAGCGTACAAAACACTAATCGGGTAAGCACGTTTGCCTCCCAGAATCTTTTTATGACGGAGTCTATCCATCATAGAAGCGACGCAGGAATCCAGGCCGAAATGGCACGCGTTAATGGCGTAGTAGTCGTTGACGCGGATTAAGTCGATGGACTCTTCCGGCGCAGAGCATAATGCCACAGGATCTGAAAAGCGCTCTTTTCCTCCGTAGTATTTCACGAAGTCGTTGCCGCTTCCGACCGGATAGCAGGATATGGAAGCCTGCGGATAGCCGTAAATTGCATTGGCTACCTCATGAATCGTACCGTCGCCGCCGCAGGCATAAAACCGTACCGGTTCCGGGTGGGTTTCGCACCATTCCCGGATAAACCGTACCGAGTCGCCGGCGGCGACGGTGGTATAAATTTTCCAGTCAAAGGAGGTACAGGAAAGCTTATCCTCCAACTCTTTTTGAGCGGTGCCGTGACCTGCATTGGGATTTAAAACAAAAATATGCTTCAATCGGAGTTCCCCCTTTCGTTCCGTTTCCAGTATACAAGGAAACGAGGAAAAAAGCTATATGAAATTATAGGATTACTTTAACAATACTTCACCCCAAAGAGCGGTGGACATATAGGAATTGTCGGTGGAGTCGTTAAACTTCATAACACTCTGACGCATACCCATATCGTTACTGTCGTTGATTTGTGCTTCAAAGCCCAGCGTCATGCCGGCAGCGAGTGTGTTCTCAACCGGAACAGCCAGCTCTATCAGATATCCGTTTGCGGTCTGCGTAGCAGCGGCCTTCACCCCTTCGGTGGTCGGAACCGTACCGAAGGAAAGCTCACCCTTATAGTTCACGCGGTACTGGCCGGCGTAATCTGTGAAATAATCTTCCTTCATGTTTTCCGGATCCAGGAACAATTCAACGGAATCCTGCTCATGCATATTGAAGGAATCGGCATTTAGGTCTTTATCTGTGATTTCAAACAACGTGTAAACATAGTGCTCATCCCAAAGAATGCGAACCGTACCGGAAGCACCCTGATAAGCAAAAAGCGGAGTATTAATCTTATACGGCATGGTCTCCTGTAACCAGACACCGTCCTTCTTTCCGTCGATTTCCGGAGTACCGTAGCTTGCGTTCGCTACCCGGGCAACTACCTTTTCTTCCGCGTCCGCGGCTGCAATATAAGCTTCCGGATCCGTTAACGCAAAGAATGCTTCCTTCGGAGAAAGATCCTTGTTAAAAAGGAGCGGACAGTTTTCGCTTCTCCAGCTGGTATCGTCACGATATCCCCAGAAGGTAACACGTTCGATAACATCCGCATATTCCTTGTAGATGCAGAACAGTTTTGCGTAAAACAGTGCCTGCTTCTTTTCGTTTTGAGCGGAGAGCTTTCCGTTGGAATTCGGAACGCCTACGTCAAGCTCGGTAACGGAAATCTTTATTCCTTCAATCTGGGAGAATAACTTCAGGCTGTTGCGTACGGAACCGAGACCGGTATTGATGCTGTAGTGTCCTTGCATACCGATGCCGTGAATCGGAACGCCCTGGGAACGTAAATCCGCCACCATGGCAGCGGCAATCTTTGCCTTTTCGGATTCATTTAAGTTGTAGTCGTTGTAGTATAAAAGGGCATCCGGAGCTGCTTCGTGAGCGAACTGGAAGGCCATGGCAACAAACTCCGGTCCGATGGAACGGGTCCACTGGGTATCGCGAAGGCACTTGGTCCAGTCGCCGTCTTCCGGAAGTCTTGCACCATCGGCAATGGCTTCGTTTAAAACGTCCCAGGAATAAATCTTTCCCTTGTACTGACCGGCAACACCGTAGATATGATCCTTTAACTGCTGGATGGCCTCGTCTTTGGTAACCGGGTTTCCTTCCTTGTTTTTGATACCGAGGAAATCACCGGACTGACTGTGCCATGCAAGGGTATGTCCGATAACAGTAAGGCCGTCCCGCTCCGCAATACTCATCATGTGATCGGAGTCACGGAAGTTAAAGGTGCCTTGCGGGCGCTGCATGTATTCCGGTTTCATTAAGTTTTCCGGGGTGATTACGTTAAAGTGCTGTTTTACCAGCTCGTTATCCTTGCCGGAATCGATGTATGTGTTGTAAATGGTACCGATCATAAAGTCATCTTTGTAGATTTCTTTTAAGCTGACACCCGAAATATCCGGACGCGGAGTAGCGGTCGGAGCCGGAGTGGCAGTCGGTAACGGTTCTGCGGTCGGGGTTTCGGTCGGTGCCGGGGTTTCCGTGGCATCAGGTGTCTCGGCCGGATTGGTTTCTGTCGGTTTTTCTACCGCAACGGTAGGGGTAATATCGGTATTTGTCTGTTCCGGAGTCGTATTACATGCCGCAAGAAATACAGAAGCGGCAACAACGGAAAGCAATACGTGAAGTTTCTTTTTCATGAAAAAGCCTCCTTTAATATGTGGTGTGGACAGCAATAGGTTCACGGCTTGATTGTAGCATATTTCAATGAAAAAAGCCAATCAATTATTGCGATTGGCTTCTCATAAAGTGTGGAAACATTAGTTATTTTCATATAAAGCCGGGTCAACGGTGACGGTAATCGGTTCCGTGAAAGAAAGCGGGTAGGAATCGGCACCTACTTGCGCTACCCGGATATTCAGCTCTTCATCCGGTTCAAAACCTACCACAGACAGCAGTTGCGGATTTATATAGGTGGTCTTACACTTTTCTTCGTTAATATATGCCGTACTGTAAGGAGTAAAGTTATCGCCGTTAATAAACAGACAGAAATAGTCTTCCAGTTCCGCATGGAAATGTGCATCACGAATTCGAATGGAATCCAGGCCGAAGCGTAGTGCGGTTGGGGTATAAGGAACAACCCCATTGTAGCTTTCATAGGAGCCGTAAAGCACATCGTATGCCAAAAGTTTCATATCTTCCAAATAGGTTTCGGAGCCTGCATTGGTCTGATGGAATCGTGTAAACAACCCTTCGTGGATGTCATAAAGGTTCAATACATGTGCGGAAAGACCGTAGGCCTCTACATCTTTTTGTATCGATGAGTCGGACGGACGGTTGGTCCAGATTACATATTCCGTTTCATAAACAGAACCGTTTTTCATCATGTCATCCGTAAACGGGAAGGTAGGCAGGTGGTCGCCGTAAAGCACAAGCACGGTTTCTTCTTCGTATTGTTCCAATGTTGCGGTTAAATGGGCCAGAAAGCGGTCCATTTCATATAGCTGGTTCACAAAATAGAGCAGTTCGTAATAGGAGTCTTCCAGTTCCGTCGGGAGGGCTTCTACGGAGACCACAGGGTTATCTAAAATCGGTTCCTCCGGATAAGCGCCGTGCCCCTGGACAGAGATGGTGTATACAAAATCCTGCCCTTCGGTGGAATTTAGTGCCTTTACAATCTGCTCGGTCAGGATGTTGTCTTTTGCCCAGCCGAGAGGCGTTGTCGGATAGGACCCCATATATTCAATCGGGGTGAAGGTATCAAAGCCGAGCTGGGAAAACACGGTATGGCGGCCGTAAAAGGTGCCGTCATTGTTGTGGATGGCATGAGCGGTTAATCCCAGAGAAGAGAGATTAAAGGCAATGCTTTCGCATACCGTATCCTTTAATACGGTCTTATACGGGTATTCGCCCGGACCGAAAAAGTCGAGATTAATGCCGGTTAAAATTTCAAACTCTGTGTTGGCGGTTCCGGCACCGATGGAAGGCACGGTCAGGAAACCGGATGAGAAGTTTTCTTTCATTCGACGAAAATTCGGTACCGGATCAACGGAAAACTCGGCTCCGTTGATATAGGTTGGATCAAAGAAGGATTCCAATTGCAGAAAAATAAAATTCGGATGGTCTGTGGTTATTTGTGTATCGGGATTTTCCGGGGTAGGAGCCTTTGTGGCATCCGGAGAATCCGTCGGCATAGGAGTTGCGTCGGCATCCGGAACCGGGGTGGCGGTCGGAGCCGGTGACGCGGTAATCGAAGATACGATACGGTCGATTTCCTCCTCCGAATAGGATGCCGGTTTGGAAATGCCCGTATTTAATATGCTGGAAAAAAAGCAATACGGAAGACCGTTGATGTGGAAGCTTTGTGCCAAATTGCCGAAATTACGCTCCAGTACACCGCAGGACATAAACAGGTTTGTAAAGCACGTACTTACAAGGAGAAATAATCCGAATACCAGGCCTGCGTAAATACGTGAAGTACCTATGGTTTCTTTTTCGGTACGTAAGAATAAAAAAACCCCCAGACCGATGGCCAAAATAATTGCAAGGGCTACCAGAATAATCTGGAAGACCGACAGATAATGCCCCATGATGGAAAACGCCGAGTCAAGCAAAAGCAGGTCCACGGCGGTAAACGGCGTAGTACGAAACTGCAGTAAAACAAAGTCGGTGATACCGATAGCCAGCCAGAGAATACAAATCAGGAAACGAGCAAACTTCCGTCGCTTAAAAAAGAAAGAGACAGTCAGTGTCAGGCAGATGAGCAATGTGTTGTAAAGAAACACAAGGGGAGATTGCAGTAAATAGAAAAAAGGCCGGATAACCGATTCTCTGGAAAAGCCTTCGATGCACAAATTTAACAGGACTGCCGGAATAAGACATTCCGCAGCGAACAGGCGAAGCTGATAAAGTATTTTTTTTATAATCTCTTTTATTTTTAACGTATTCATAATCCCTCCCAAAACAAATCAACATGGATTTTGTATAGAATAGCACAAAAGTGCGGGAACTGCAAGAACAGTGAAAAAGATTCACAAAATCTTTCGTTTTATTATTGGTTTTTTCCTCTTTCTATGCTATGATTTTAAGAAGGAGTTCTTGCGGACAAGGGGGTGAACGAGGCATGGTAAGGATGGCAAATCGGCTGTTTGGTTGGGAACAGAAGCGATTGCGAAAGAAAACGGAAGCGGCCAAAACGTGCGGAAGGGTATCCGCTTCGCTTTTTTTGGAAGGTGAAATGAATGCATTGTCGGATGCGGATTGTTTCTTTTTCTACGGAAACCGATTTTGCCCGAAGAGCTTGTTGACGGTATTCTTTCCGGATGAGGAGCACGCGGAGATTACCGTAGCGGAGTTTATACCGGAGGAAAAGGGCCTCCCCGCGTTGTATCGGACCGCATTGGGGGAGTGTAAACGGGTCGGTGCGGAAGCGGTTCATACGGTGCGGAATCCGGTGCACGGCTTTGATTTGGAGAGTGTGGACGGAATCGGGTTTTCTTACGAATGGTCGGAATACATGCTTTGTATCGGAATGAAAGAGCTGGCGGAATCGGGAGCTTCAGAGACGTCGGAAGACGGAGTATATACCGAGACGGAAGTTACAAAAGAGGAAGCGCCGGAAGACGACGGTACCCTTCGGTATGTGCTGTTACGAAACGGACAGGAGGCGGCGGAATGTCGCATTCTTCCTGCGGCGGAAGGAATGCAGTGCTATTTATTCGGATTGAAAACAAAAGAGGAGTTCCGCAGAAAAGGTATGGCTACCCGGCTGCTTGCGGAAATTGCAAAGGAATACGAGGTACGGGACGGTGCTGTTATGCGGTTGCAAGTATCGTCAAAAAACGAGCCGGCGGAGCGGTTGTACCGGAAACTGGGCTTTGTGACGGAGGAAGAACGAGAGTATTATAAGACAGAGGTGTCAGATGGACTGCAGTGAGGAAGAGAAGAAGACGAAAAACAGAATGACGGATAAAGAGGCCAAGGAACGGGCGTATTTGCGTCGTATAAAGGTAAAGCGGGAGAAAGAAGAGAAGGAAGCGGCGGTACGTCTGGAACAGCAGAGAGCCAAGGAAGCGGGCGACGTTCGTTTTATGAAAGAAGCACTCCGGCAGGCGAAAAAAGCGGCGAAGCTTTCCGAGGTGCCTATCGGTTGTGTGCTGGTAAAGGACGGAAAAATCGTAGCCAGGGGATATAATCGGCGGAATACCGATAAAACTACCCTTGCCCACGCGGAGATGGCAGTAATAAAAAAGGCCAGTAAACTGTTTGCCGACTGGCGCTTAGAGGATTGTACGTTGTATGTGACACTGGAGCCGTGTCCGATGTGTGCCGGGGCCATTGTGCAGGCCAGGATTCCGCGGGTGGTGGCCGGTTGCATGAATCCTAAGGCGGGGTGTGCGGGTTCGGTGTTGAATATTCTCAATACACCGGGGTTAAATCATAGGGTAAAGTTCGAAAAAGGTGTATTGGAAGAAGAATGTACGGAATTATTGCAGAATTTCTTTCAGGAATTGCGTCGAAACAGCAAGAAGATTGAAAAATAGCTTTTCTTTACGGCGAAAAAGGAGTATACTATTCTTTGGAATCATTATTTTTACTGCGGGGTGAAAAATGGCGATTACGATGAAGATGAATGCGATGAATCAGGTACCGGTAGGAGAGAAGCTGTTCGAGGCCGGAACGGAATCGAGCGGTGTTTTTGTTGTGCTCAAAGGCAGAGGAAAATTAGTAAATTCCAGTGTCTGTTTGCCGGTGGTAAGCGGTGATTTTTTAGGAATCTGGGATATGTCTGCAGGTACATATAATACCGACTGTATCGCAACGGAGGAAATGACGGTATTTGCATTTTCCGCCACCTCCGACGCCGAACTTTTGACGTTTTTGGACGGCAATAAGGAATACAGCGGAAGAGTAACCGCAACCTTCGGACGCTTGATTACGGAGCTGTATACCAAATTGGGCTGTTACCTCCAGGAGGCAAAAGTATTGCCCAATGCCGTAGAAGAATTGTATCGTCAGTATTGTGCCCGCTGTAAAACGGAAGAGTTGCGTGCGGCGGATTTTCCGAGTGCGGGTAAAGGCGGAATTGAACCGTCCGAAAGCCCGGAGTGGCTGGAGTATTATTTGGAGGCTGCGAAGATTCCGGGAGAGGCGCAGAAGAATTATTTTACCTGCGGGGCGAAAGTGGCGTACCGTCATATTAAGGAGCAGGTTGTGATTCTCCGGTGGTTGTTTGAGGAATGTGAGAAGTTTGGGGCCTTTTTACGACGTCAGGGCTCTGTGTTAATAAACGGAGGTGCGGACAATCTGTTTTTCTATTTCTGCGCTCTGGAAGAAAAGGCAGGTACGGAAGAGACCCGAAAAGCGGCTGCATTATTACGGGAAGTGGCAGAGAAGAAGCTGGCGGAGTTGGCAGCTTTGTTTGAAAAATGCGGCGGAGAGCCGTTTGAGACGTATCAGAAGAAGAGAGACGCCAGAAAGCAGGGAGCAGGACATTTGGCAGAGGGCGAGGAGCCGTGCGAGCATGCGTTGGAGCAGATTCTATCCTTTGCCGGAGTTTCCGCAGAGACGGGAGCGGAGTTTACCGCTCTTTTAAAGGACTTTGCAACTTTGGAGGATAAGACATCCACCGAGGACGAGGTGCGCCGGCTCAGAAGAAAGCTTTCCGATTATTTTTATCAGGTTTATGAGATTATTTTCCGAAAGACTTACAGAATGGACGATACGGATATTGCGCTTCCGGTTCGCCTGTTTTTGGAGTTCGGTTTTATAGATGAGACCCTGATTTCCCGTGCCCAGCTGTTAGAGCTGGAAAAGCTGGTATCGGAGCCGGTCAATACCGAAGCGGACGGATGCCATATCTTTACGGTGAGAGAATGGCTTTCCTGGGTATACGAGGGCAAGAGAGAGCCCTCCAAGAACGAATTTGATCAGGAATATTCCGAGATGCTCCGCGAATTGAAAAAGAGCGGTCAGATTACCGAGGAAGAGGAAAAGGATAAGTTTAAGGATTACGACGAGCGGTTGCATTATGAGATTCAGAATCTGTTCCGCTACAATCATCGTCTGGTAAACGGCCAGCTCAGTATTTTCGTACCGTTCTTGTACGAGGAGCTTTTAGGAGGAGACCCGGAGCGGTCCTTCTTGTCCAAGACCAGAGTACAGACTGCGGTGGATAAACTGCGGAGCGTTGATTTTTCCCTGTTCTACCGGGAATTCTTATACATGAATAAAGACCTCGGCATTGAAAAAGAGTATAAGATGGCAGAGGTGTTGCCGGATATTATTCTGTTTCCGACCATGGGAAGCAAGAGTATTGTGTGGCAGGACATAAGCTGCCGCAGGAGAGATACGCCGGGGCGTTTCCTGCTTCCGTTGTTTGCGGAGGTGTCCGTTGAAGATTTATTGATTCGTGTTTGCGGACGGTATCGTTGGGAGCTATGCCGTACGGTACAGGGCGCGGCCTGGAACAATATCCAGATTAAGTCTCTGACATCGGAGTATACGGACTATTTGATGTATTACAAGAAGAACCGGGATATTTCCGAGGAACGGAAGGAGCGCGTAAAGGCCCAGCTTCAGAAGGGCAAGAATAATTACCGCGAAGTCTTTGCCATGGATTACGAGATGTGGATGAAGAACGAGGTAAACGGAGCCATGAAGTTAAATAAGGTGGCCAGAGAGATTATGGCGACTTATTGCCCGTTTGAGAAGAATATCCGGGCCCAGCTGATGCAGCAGCCGGCCTTTGAGGATGCCATGGCGAGATACAGAAGAGAAAGCATGAAGAAGCTTCGTGAAATCGAGCTTCGTCATTTTGCCATTACAAAGAACGGTATCGAACTTCCGCAGGAATTAGTCGATACCATGGCATATTACAAAAATCATTAAACCGGGAGTCTTTTATCGGGAGGAGGAACACCATGGACGGCACGTATCAGATGCTGCATGATATCATAGATTTTCATAGTGACCGTATGCGGAATCTGAGACGGTATTATCCGTTTTTCTGTCTTCAAAATACCGCATTTCATTTGTTCAAGGAAGGAAAGTATGCCTTTCTTGATATGGGTTATATTACACTGGCGGTGCTTCGTTTTTTTATTGAGGAGAATCAGTTTAACGACCGGTCTCTTGCTTATCCGGAGATTACGGCGTTTATTTCCGGTGTGCTCACAAGAGACTTCGAGCTTATGTTGCCAACCGAGGAAGAAAAGGAACTGACGGACTATATTTTCGATAAATTAAAAAACGACGGTAAGCCCTTTGTGATGGAGTATTTCGATCCGGTAAAAAAGACAAATGCGTCGGTGCGTATGAAGCTGATTGATGCCACCTTGTCGGGAAGTACCGTACTGTATTCCGTGACGGCGGATGCCATTGAGTTTTATCTGGACACAAAGGAAATTCGTGACGAGAGTAAGATTAATATCCAGCAAATTTTGTTGGAGAAGATGATTCATACAAAGAATTTTAAGGGCGGAATCGATGTCATTCGCCGGATTAACAGTGAGGTAAACCGCCTGCGCTTGCAAAAGAGAGAGGTACTGGCGCTCCTTGGCAGCAACGTGTTTGACGGAGTGAAGGCGCTGGAGGAGTTTAATCAGACCGGAATGCGCTGGTTTTCCGAGGAACAGAAGCTGTTTTCCCATAACATGGAGCTGATGGAGAGGGCCCGTGCCAAGGCGGAAGAGGCTGTGGACGGTGTAAAGGATATGGAGTCTCTGCGGGGGATTTACCAGCTGGAGACGGAGCTTAAAAAGGCAATGGCGAATCACGGCGAGCTGCTTTCCGATTGTATGGATTTGCAGGTGCGTGCCGATGAGATGATTCATAAATACAAATACAGCCGTCTGCGGGGGGCTTTTGATTTCCGCGGATTTGTGGCGGCTGCAGAGGAGGCGCAGGATGTGACGCTTCTGGCCCACTTAGTAGAGCCGCTTTTTGCACCGAAGCTGCAAAAACAGTTCACGCTTATGCAGACGGATGAGCTGCTGTCCTTGCCTGCTGAAGCGGGAGAGACCGCCGAGGTGGTGGAGGAGGCCAAGGAGGAAATGTACCGATTTGACGATGAAATCGAAGAGGAGCGTATTTCCGGTAACTATGCCGCAATTGTGAAGACTTTATTTGATGAGCTTCTGGCTTCGGAGAGGGTACCGCTTTCTGTGTTGAACCGGAAGCTGGAGCTGAAGTTTTTTGACGGGATATTTAAAAACAGTGATTACTATTCTTTTCTGGTGCATATTTGCCAGAAGAAGGAGTACGATTTGGACCGTGTCCGGACAAAACAGGATACGTTTTTTGAAGGAATCCTGGCAGAGCTGCTTGCGGAGCCCGGCATGAAGAAATATGCGGGGCTCAGGTTCCGGCTGGTAATGAAGCCGGAGGCGGAGGAACTGGTGCATAAGATTGTCGGATTGGAACGGGATGCCAGCTTTGTAACTACGGAAATTGTATTTGAACGGATGACGGAAGAAAAGGCGGAATAGAGATGGAACAAAAGAGCTTGGAAAAGGCAACGGAGCTTTTGGCGGCTCTCCTGGTGGGAGATCCGGTAGAGGCAAAGAACGGAAAGAATACGGCACTTTATGAGGCGTATCACGAGTCCGGTGAAGTCAGTGATGCGTTGGAGCTGATGTTAAAAAAGCTCAATCTGCGGGTGTATGAGTACAATTACGGATTGTATGTAGCCGTGGGAGAAAAGAATCGTGTATTCGGGTATTCCAACGATGACTTAAAGCGTATCATGGGATTACGTTTAAATAAAGAGTTATATCTTTGCTATTATTTGATTTATCAGGCGGCGGCCCTTTTTTATCAGGACTCTGCCACCTACAATTACAGAGAATATATTAAGCTGGAGGACCTTCTTGAGGCGGTGAATCACGGATTGTCCGGTATGGTATCGGAGCTTCACCGGTTTTCCAGTGAGACGCCGGAGGAGACCAGTTTTAAGGCACTGGCCATCTCCTGGGACGAGCTTCCGGTGATTGCTAACGAGGATACCCAGGGCGTACGTGCCGGTCGCGGCTCCAAGAGCGGCTTTGTAAAACTGGTGTTTAATTTTATGGTAGCCCAGGGCTTATTTACCGAGGTGGGCGAGCGTTATTATCCGACAAACCGGATGCATGCGCTGATTCGCCGGTATTTCGAAGAGGAAAAGGGCAGACTGTACGAGCTACAGCTGCGAAGCAGCAAAGGAGGAGAAGACGGTGCCGCATATTAACCGTATTCGTGTAAATAACGTTAAATATAATTTCGGAACCCAGGCATATGATGACTTTTTGATGAAGCCGTTTTGCGGAAATACGTTGTACGACCTTGCAAACGGTGGAGGAAAAAGCGTACTTATGCTGCTTTTGTTGCAGAATGTGATTCCGAATTGTACCTTAGATGAAAAGCAGCCGATTGAGAAATTGTTTCGTACCGGAGAGGGCAGTAAGACCATCCACTCCCTTATTGAGTGGAAACTGGATGACGAGAACATAGAGAACGGTTTTCAATATATGACTACGGGTTTTTGCGCCAGAAAGGCAGCGGAAGCCGAGGGAGAGACGAAGGACACCGCGTCCATCGAGTACTTTAACTATTGTATTTTTTACCGGGAGTATAACGGAAACGATATCCGCAATCTTCCTTTGGTAAAGGATAAGGAGCGGATTACCTACAGCGGTCTTCGACGTTATTTGAAGGAGCTGGAGAGGGACAACTCCTTAATGGTGCGTATTTTTGACCGGAAAGGCGAGTACCAGAGTTTTATTGCGGATTACGGCATTTACGAAAGTGAATGGGAGATTATTCGAGGAATCAATAAGACCGAGGGTCATGTGCGTACCTATTTCGAGAGTAATTACAAGACGACCCGTAAGGTAGTGGAGGATTTGTTAATTGAGGAGATTCTCGGCACCTCCTTCCGCAGAAAAGCAGGAAAGGAAGATGCGGAGGATACCATGTCCCAGACCCTTCTGGATATGAAGGATAAGCTGGTGGATTTGGCAAAGCAGAAGGATGCTATGCGTAGCTTTGACCGTCAGGAGGAAGTATTATCCGAGTTTTCCTCCCGTGTGGAGCTTTTGGGCTCTGTATACGGAGAGCAGCAGGAAGCGAAAACGCAGTTAAACCGTATTTATAATGCGGCGGTACATTATCTGGATGGTCGTGAGGATGCGGTAGAGCGGTTAAAGACGGCAGAGGCAGAGGCGGCGGAAGAGTTGCGCGGCTATGAGGCAGAGCTTTTGTCCGCGGCAATTTCGGAGGACGCGGAGTTGGCGAAGGAGTATAGTACCCAGGTAGAGCGTCTGATGGGCGAAAAAGAGCAGAAGCGTGAGAAAAGAGAGTCGTTGGCAGCACTCCTTAAGAGGAAGGAATGTGCCAATGACTATTTGGAGTACTTAGAGGAGAAGAAAAAGAGAGACGAGACGGCGGTAACGCTCCAGGCCATGACAGAAGGAAACGGTCTTCAGGAGGAGATTTCTGCGTTGGTACGAGCCTATAAGGAAAAGAAAGAAAGCTACGGGGCAGAGCTTGCCGAGGCGGTTTCCAAGGCGGAGAGCGCTGCTACGGGAGCTCTGTTAAAGTACAAGACGGCGGAAAATTCCCGGAAGGATGTGGAGCGAGAAATCGCGGTGTCCGATGTACTTGCGGAACAAACAAAGAAGGAACTGTCCGTGCTGCACGGTAAAATAAAGGAGCAGAAGGATGCGGTAGGTCTGTTATTGGCAGAAGATGCCGTTTCCTTGGAGAAGGAGTGTAGAGAGCGCAGCGTGGCGGCGTCCTTGAAATATAATACCTTAAAAGAGGAAACCGAGAAGCTAACAAAGGAGCGGGAGGACGCGGTGTATGCCGTGCATCAGGCCCGGGCGGAGCTGCAAAGGTATCGGGAAGAGCAGCAGGCGGTAGAAGCGGAAAAGGAGAAGCTTGCGGAGGCGAAGCTTCGTGCGGATAAGCTTTCCGAGGCATACGGCGAGAAGGATTATCGTGCTCTTCGTATGGCGGTTCGCACCCGTTGCAGAGAGGCATATGCGGAGCAGACCCGGTTGTCCGAGCAGATGCAGGCGGCGAAGATAAGACGTCAGGCAGTGGAGGCGGGAGAATTGTTTTCTTCCACCGAGGCAGCAGAGACGGTAAAGGAATATATTTGTACGAGACATAAAAAGAAAGCGATGACCGGTGCGGAATATTTGCAGACCAAATCTTCGGAGGAGCAGGAGGAGCTGTTAAAGAAGTATGCGGGACTGGCCTATGCGGTTATTACGGAGGGCTTTGAGACGGTATTTGATGACCATCTTTTGGCGGAATGTGTGCCGGAGGGGGCTATGGTACCGCTTTTACGCATGGAATCCTTGCGTGCCGGAAAGGATTTGTTCCACAGAGAGCAGATGCTTCTTTGCGTGCGGGACAGTGCGGCATTGTTTGAAGAAAAGGCGAGACAGAAGGAAATTGTACGCTTGTCCAGAATCGAGGAGGAGGCCGAGTACGGCATTCGCCGTCTGGATACGCTGTTAGAGGCTTACGAAGAGGATGAGGAGTTCTTAACCGGCTTTGTAAAGCAATACTATGATACCATGTATGCCAAGAAGACGGAGTACGGCACAGATCGGACTGAAGACAGCCTGCAGGAGAAGTTACGGGAGGAGACGGAACGTCTGACCACCCTTACAAGCCGTTTAAAAGAGGTATCCGAAGAGGCGGAAGCATGCCGCGATACGATCGGAGCCACAGAGAAGGAAGTCCTTTCCTATCATGCCATTGTTGCGTTACACGAGCAGGCGGAGGAAAAGGAAAAGGCGATACGGGACTATCAGAAGAAGAAAGAGCGTCTGGCCCAGTGGAAGAAGGATGCGGAAACGACGGCGGAGACCTTGGAGGCGGAGTGTGAGGCAAAGCGGGCAGAGGTTGATAGTCTCCGTGCCCGTGTAGAGGAACTTGACCGTACCTGGAGCAGCTATTCCATTTATGATACGGATGGACCGGCGGCTAAAGTAGATTATGATATCAGTGAACTGTCGGTGCAGATTGACGGAAAGATTGCGGCGTTACATACGGAAGCATCCTCTTTGGAGGATAAGCAACGTTTGCTTGACTCCTATGTGGCGGCAATGAATCGCTTGCTTCGTAATATCCGTAGCAGGGATTTCAGTGTAGCGGAATTGTCGGAGTTGTATGAGAAGAATGAAGTGTATGAGACGTCTGAGGCAGAGTTAACCAGACGCGGAGAAGAGATTGCTTCTTTGGCGGAAGAAACGGAGCAGTTGGAACGTCAGATTAAGCAGATGCAGGAAAAACTTTACCGTCTGGAGGGAAAGAACAGTCAGGCGGAGGCGACTATTATAGAAAAATACGGAGAATATCATCCGGTGGAACTGACGGGCGAGGCGCTCTCTGCCTTTATTTCGAAGCGAAGACAGCAAATCGAGCAAAAGCAGAAGGATATCGGAGAGTTGAGACGTTCCCAGGCGGAGCTTACGGAGGAACTTTCTGCGTATACCGTGATCCGGAATGAGATTGCCCGGATGTTTGAGGGTACGGAAAGTCTGACGGAGGAGTGCGGAAGACTGGAGAATAACGTACGTCTGGCAGAATGCTATAAAGAAGCAAGAGAGCGTTATGCGGCTTGCGGAAGAGAGCTTTTAAAGCGCCAGGAGGAGTTTTACCGGAATCGTCAGAAGACCATGGAGACGTTACAGGTACTGGGAGCCCAGGCGCTTTCCGAGGAAATCGGCAGCAGTGTGATGATGCCGAGAAGCGGAAGAGAGACAGAAGAGGTGATCCGCGGATTAAAGGAAGTGACGGAGTGCTTGCAGCTTGAACGTACCAGAATCGAGGCAGGACTGGGTGATTTGGAGACCATTAAGGAAAACTTCGAGAGTCAGTGTCTGCAGCGTTGCCTGAATATTAAGGCGGATTTGGAGCGTCTTCCGAAGCTGTCCAGAATCATGCTTGACGGCGAGCAGATTCCGATGATTTCTTTGCAGATTCCGTATGTAAAGGAAGAGTTCTTTAAAGAACGGATGACGGCCTATATCGATGAAGTAATACAGGCGGTGGACGGGATCGCAAACCCGGCGGAGCGCATGAAGTATATCCGTATGGCGTTGTCCTATAAGAAGCTGTTTTCCGTTATCGTTTCGGATATGAACGGAATTAAGTTATTGTTGTATAAGCGGGAACGTATTAAAGAGCAGAGCAGACATTTGCGCTATGAGGAAGCGGTTGGCAGTACCGGTCAGTCGCAGGGTATTTATATTCAGTTCTTAATTGCGGTTATCAATTATATTTCCAGCATCTATTCTCCGAAGGGAGATGCGGCGGGGCTGCGAAAGGTAATCTTTATTGATAATCCGTTCGGTGCCGCAAAGGATGTATATATTTGGGAACCGATTTTTGAATTGCTTCGTGCCAACCACGTACAGCTCATTGTTCCGGCCCGCGGCACTACGCCGGCCATTACGGGACGGTTTGATGTAAATTATGTACTGGGACAGAAGCTGATTGACGGCAGACAACAGACCGTCGTTGTGGATTATTGCAGTCGTGTGGAGGCAGACTCGGTGGAATACATTCCGCTGCAGTTTGAACAGACCAGCCTTAATATTACGGAGGTGTAGTATGGGATTTGAACGTTATCGGGCGATTGTGCGGCTGGAAGAAATCCGGACGCTTTCGGAAGCGGGAGACTATGAGGCCGCGAAGGAAATTGCGGATAGTATCCGTAAGGAGAAGTTAAAAGACAGCGCGGATTTGTTTTTATTGGCGGAGGTATACAGAAAGTGTGGAGAGCTTGCTATCGCCAAGGAGATTTTACTGCGTATTTATGAGAAAAAGGTAACTTGGCGTGTGCTGGAGGAATTGATGGAGGTATGCCTTGCGGAAAAGAATCCGGAGGAGGCGCAGAGCTATCTAAAGCAGTACGGAAAGCTTTCGGGAGGAGATCCGAGAGGTTACATTTTCGAGTATCGTATTGGTCGTCAGCTGCATCGCCCGGACGAAGAGTTATTGCCGGTATTACAGACGCTGAAGGCGGAGGAATATACGGAGAAGTATGCTTACGAGCTGGCAAAGCTGTATCATAAGCTGGGTCGGGAGCAGGAGTGTATGGCGGAGTGTTCGGATTTAATTCTCTGGTTCGGCGAAGGGACCTACGTGGAGCGTGCAAAGGTATTGCAGGCATATTACCGCGGGGAGCTTTCGGCGGATGATATTCGTCAGGAAGCGGACCGCCGTGTGCGCGAGGCGGAAGAGCGAAGAGCAAGAGAAGAAGAGGAACGTAGAGCTTTCGAGGAAGAGCAGCGCCGAATTATCGAGGAACAGCAACAGGCGGAGGAAGAGGCACAGCGTATCGAGGAAGAGGAACATCTGGCATTGACGGAGGTGTACCGTGCGGTGGCGGAGGAGCGTTTCGAAGCGGAGGAAACGGGCGACCTTTCCGTAGAAGAATTTACGGAAGAACATGTACCGACGGAGCCGGAGGATGACAAAGAGATTGCGTTAGGAGCAGAGGATGTTTCCGAGGTAACGGCTGAGGAGTTTGCAGGGGAAGATTTCTTTGAGGAGGCGGCTGCAACGGAAGAACCGATGTGGGAAGCAGACGCGTCGGGAATCACGGAAGAGGTAGATATGCCGGCAGAGGATGTTTCTGCGGAACCGGTAGGCGAACAGGAAGAAGCGGCTGACTACGAGCAGATGTCTTTGTTTGCAGCCCAGGAAAGTACGGTGCGTGAGGAGCCGGCAGTGTTAACGGCGCTTGGCAAGGAGCTGTCTGCCAGATTGTCGGAAAAGGGTTTGGTGTTTGAGGACTTGCTACATGAGTTTGCTTACATCGAACGGGTACGTAAGCAGTTGGTACGTATGTTGGAGGTTGTGGTAACGGTACGAAAGAAGTGTCATTGTCTGATTATCACAGGAGAAGATAACAGCGGAAAAACCTGTCTGGGGACCTATCTTGCAAAGCTTTTGTATGAGCTTTCTTATGTGAAAACGCCTCGTGTGGCAAAAATCAGTGCGGAACGTTTGAACCGGATTGATTTAAACGAGAAGAAAGAACAATTAAAGGATGTGTGTCTGATTGTGGAAAATGCGGGCATGATGACCGAAGCAACGGCTGAGGCACTGCTGCGTTTTATTCATCATACCAATGTACTGGGTACGGTGATTTTGGAGGATAATGCAACAGCTATCAGTAATCTGCTCCGGAATCAGGCAGAATGCAATAGGGAGTTTAATAACAGGGTTCACCTTCCGAAATACGACAGCGGAGATCTTTTAATATTTGCATTGGGATACATCAGAGAGCAGGATTATGAAATTGATCCGGAGGCGATGAAAATTCTGACGGACAGAATTGATTATGTAACCAGAGTAGAGCAAAAAGAGGGTAGATTGGCGGCGACCATGGAAATGGTCAAAGAGGCGCTAAAGAATGCGGACCGCCGGAACGAAGGGACGATTCTTGCCATGGCAAGTGCAGCGAATTTCCTTGCCGCAGAGGCATTGGAGCTTACGGCAGAGGATTTCGGAGTTATACGGTAAATCTGATTTTGATTTCGTCCTTTAAGTTTTGGCCGCCTTTGGAACGTACATTTTTTGTGACATTTAAAATATATGCGGTGTTTTTGACATAAGGATCCAGCGGCTCGATTTCCACCTCATTCGTTTGTGAATTATAACGAATGGCGGTGCGTAAAATGGAGCCGCTTTCTTCTGCGGTAACAAACATATTTACGTTGTTTACCGTGGCCGGGTTTAACGGAGCGGTAAACCGCACGCGCCAGATGAACTTTCCGGTTTTGAATTTGAGGTTTTGTTTTACTCTGTGGCCGGTATCATCGGAAAGGTTCTCGATTTCCAATAAATTCATATGCGTACTCCTTTCGGTTTGACATGATAGCTTATGTTTAGTATAGTATATTTTCGGAAAGTTTACAAGAGGGTTGCCGGAGTTTGTAAAGGCGGAATGAAAAAAGAAAGAAAAGAGGAATATATAGTGGAGAACAATAATATAATTTTAATCGGCATGCCGGGGGCGGGAAAGAGTACATTGGGAGTACTTCTGGCAAGAGCAATGAATTATCGTTTTATGGATACGGACCTTTTGATTCAGGAAAGAGAAGGGCGGCTTTTGCGTGAGATTATTGAGGAAGAAGGCTTAGAGCGTTTTATCGAAATCGAGGGGGAGGTAAATGCGGGAATTCAAGTGGAGCGGACGGTAATCGCGCCGGGCGGCAGTGCGATTTATTCCGAACATGCCATGAAGCATTTTTCGAAAATCGGTACCGTAGTTTATCTTCATGTACCGGTGACGGAACTTAGGAAGCGTTTGGGAGATTTGAAGCGTCGCGGTGTGGTATTAAAGGAAGGACAGGATTTGAACTCCTTATATGAGGAACGCCGTGTATACTATGAGCGCTATGCGCAGGTGACGGTGGATGTGACAAAACACGATATCGGAGAGGTTTTGGCAGAATTGGTGCAGAAATTAAGGGAAATCGGACGATAACTTCTTCTGTTGTATTCTACAATAGAAGAATTAGTCTACTGTTTTAGAATGAAATATAAGAAAGTGCTTTACAAAATAAGAGTTTGTGGTATAATCAAAGTAGGGATAGTAGATTTGCACAAAAATGGGGCTTGAATTATGTGCAAATTGCACAAAATCCTGAGAAATAGTGTTGCGACAGGCAAACGCTACATCAATAATCAGAATAAATCCAAGTTCGAGGTGAATTATGGAACAATATATGATCAAAGGTGGTAAGCCGTTAGTTGGCGAGGTTATCATCGGAGGAGCAAAAAATGCGGCATTAGGCGTACTTGCGGCTGCAATTATGACGGATGAACCGGTACGTTTACACAATCTTCCGGACATCAGTGACGTAGACATTTTGTTAAAGGCTATCGAAGAATTAGGCGCGGTAGTGGAACGTCCGAGTGTGCACGAGGCACGTATTATGGGCGGAAGTATCACTACTTGTATTGCAGGATATGATGATTTGAGAAAGATTCGGGCAGGGTACTATTTATGCGGTGCTTTGCTTGGTAAGTATAAAAGAGCAGAGGTTCCGCTTCCGGGCGGGTGCAATATCGGAAGTCGTCCGATTGACCAGCATATCAAGGGCTTTGAGGCTCTGGGTGCTAAGGTTGTAATCCAACACGGCATGATTATTGCCGAGGCGGAGAAGTTAGAGGGTGCCCATATTTATTTCGACTGTAGCAGTGTAGGAGCCACCATCAACGTAATGCTGGCGGCAAGTATGGCAGAGGGCCAGACGGTATTGGAGAATGCGGCAAAGGAGCCGCACGTGGTAGAAGTAGCGAACTTCTTAAACAGCTTAGGTGCCAATATTAAGGGTGCAGGTACCGATGTCATTCGTATTTCCGGTGTATCTTCCTTGCATGGAAGCACCTATTCCATTATTCCGGACCAGATTGAGGCGGGTACGTTTATGCTGGCGGCAGCAGCCACCAGAGGTGATGTTTTGATTAAGAATGTAATTCCGAAGCACTTGGAGGCGGTGTCCGCAAAGCTCGTGGAAATCGGCGCCGAGGTAGAGGAGTTTGACGATGCGGTTCGTGTGGTAGCGTCGAAGCGTTTGGTACATACCAATATTAAGACGTTGCCGTATCCGGGCTTCCCGACGGATATGCAACAGGTAATGGCTACCGTGTTGTGTGCGGCAGAGGGTACCAGTATTGTTACCGAGACCATTTACGAGAACCGTTTTATGTATGTGGATGAGTTGACCCGTATGGGTGCCAGCATGCGTGTGGTAGAGGGTAACAGCGCCGTGATTGAAGGCGTTGATAAGTTGACCGGAGCCATTGTGCGTGCTCTTGACCTGCGTTGCGGCGCAGCGCTTGTGGTAGCGGGCCTTATGGCAGACGGTTATACCACCGTGGAGCATATCGAGTATGTAGAGCGCGGCTATGAGAAGTTTGTACATAAGATGTGTGAGCTGGGTGCGGCCATCGAGAAGGTAGATTCCGAGGACGCCAAGGCGATTCAGAAGTTTAAGCTGCGTGTGGGTTGATAAGACAGAAGGAAAGATTACAAGTGGCTGTCGCATGATGAATGCGACAGCCACTTTTTACTTTACCTGCTCCATAGGAAATGTGATTTCCCAGTCTCCTTCAATCAGAAGACCGCTGTTTACAAATTCCCCGTATATCTTGTAGTTTTCCAGTTCCTCGTAGGGCAGTTCGAAAATGTATTCATCGTAACTGTCAATCAGAGAGGCATCCCGAAAGTCGACACAATAGGAACAATCCAACTTTTCTTCGTTTTCGTCCTGTAACCATATCCAGCCGTGATTATCCGTGGTTCCGATATCCCCATAACAAATCTGGACATGCAATTTCCCGTTTTCGTAACCGAGACCGGTGACGGAGATACCCGAAAGCGGAGTAGAAAAAGGAGAGGATGCAGGCTGTATAATCACGGTGTCAGCCGGATAAGGAGCGCCTCCGCCGCCCAGGATTCTGACATTATCCATAAGAATGGGGGTGTCGGTGACGGAAGATAGAGAGATATCCTCTAAGACTCCGTTAAACTGCCCCTTTTTGCATAATAGCTTGGAGAGGGAAACGGTAACTTTACTTCCGGAGAGAGAGGAGCCGTCCATCTGCTCCATCAGAACCGCAAAAGCAGCAACCCCTGTGTCCTCATTGTAATCCAGCAAATTACAAGTAGCGGAGCTGTCCTTTATGTTACGAATATTGTAACTGTCAAATAAATCCACGGTTTCGTCAATCCGGTCGCCGGTTAAGTCTTTGATACAAATAATTGCCTCTGCGGTATCGCCGTGAATATAGGCAGAGTCTACCTCTACCTGAATCCCTTGGTCAACACAGGAAAGGTTGACCGGCTTAAATTTTTGGGCAAGGGATGGAGATATACTGTATAGTAAGTGGTATGCCGGCTCCACATCGGCGGCTGCAAGTGCCGGAACCGAGCCGAAGCAGACAAGAGCGATGGCAGCGGCAACGGCCAGCTTCCGGACCGGAAAGCCGATGGCTTTTTTCTTTGTTTCTTTTGCTTCTTTTATCATGTTGTCATCAATCATACCGATGGCTTCAGTGAGTTTGTCAATATTCAAGCAGAACACCTTCCTTTTTTAGTTTGTCTCGAAGTTTTGTACGGGTGCGGAATAACATGGATTTTACTTTTGTTTCCCGGAACCCGAATTGACGGGAGATGGAGCCGATGCTGTCAAAGTACCAGTAGCGGCAAATGAAAATGTGCCGTTCCGTGGCCGGAAGCGCGGAAAGAAAAGCGTTGATGTGAAGAGCAATCTCTTTTGCCTCCAGTTCAGCGTCGATATCGTGTTTTGCGGGAATACAGTCCGCCAGTTCCTCGTATGTAAGGGCAATCTCACCTTTGCCTCGCTTTTGCGCCTGCTTGTCGCGACGGCGTTTCAAACTGACGTGCCGGGTGATTTTTCCCAGATACGAAGAGAGTACCTCCGGTTTATGGGGAGGAATGCTGTTCCATGCGCCTAAATAGGTGTCGTTTACACTTTCCTCCGCATCCTCTTTGTCGTATAAGATATTGTAGGCCACAGAGTAGCAGTAATTTCCGTACTTTTTTGCGGTGGCGGAAATGGCAGCTTCGTCTCTGTTCAGGTACAAATCTATAATTTCTTTGTCTTCCATGGTTCCCCTCCCTTGGTTTGATAAGAGCTCTTTCACCTATATAACTACCGAAATTTTCCGTACGGTTGCATACTTTTTACAAAAAAAGACAAACGTAAAAAGTGCTGCCACAAATTTTGCGGCAGCACCGTGAATAAAGCAAAAGATATAGCGTTATGCCAGTCTTCTCGCCAGCTCGCATACCAGATTTACCGTATGGGTAATGGCCTTTGCCTCAAAGGTCGGGTAATCTTCGCTTGCGGAATCGTCCGCTTTGTCGGAAATGGCGCGGATGATTAAGAACGGGATTTGGTTGTTGTGTGCGGTCTGAGCAATGGCAGCGCCCTCCATTTCGGTACACATGCCGTGGAAGGTGGCGGTGAGCCAGTCTTTCTTTGCCTTGTCGGCGATAAACTGGTCGCCGGTGACGATGCGTCCCTCATGAACGGTAATTTCCGGATTTACATCCCGACAAACCTCTCCTGCAAGGGTGCGGAGTGTTTCGTCCGCTACGAAAACAGAGGTGTCCATGCGCGGGATTACGCCTACGTCGTAGCCGAAAGCCACCGCATCCATATCGTGCTGTAGGGCGTCTGTGGAAAGTACGATATCGCCGATATCGATGGCAGCATCCAAAGAGCCGGCGATACCGGTATTAATAATAGCGTCGGTGCCGAATAAATCGATTAACTGCTGGGTGCAGATGGCGGCATTTACCTTGCCGATGCCGGAGCGCACCACAACCACCGGTAAGCCCTGTAATTTACCTTCGTAAAAGGTCAGAGAGGCACGTTCGGTGATTTGTACCTCTGTCATAGCTTCTTTCATACGTGCAACTTCTTCTTCCATTGCACCGATAATTCCGAGTTTTTTCATAAGAATCTTCCTTTCGGTTCCGGGCGTATTTTGTCTGTTTTTCGTGAAAAGGAAAAATCGGACAAGCCGATACCCGATATACGCTTTTAAGTGTAGCATAAATCGCGGAAAAGCACAATGAACTTTCTGTGATTTGACTTGATTTTCTTGATGGCATTTCGTATAATAGGGGCAGATTTAGTAGGAATTTTATGTTGTTTCGGTGGACTTTGTGATAGAAAAAGGTGCACACGGAACGGAAAAGGAGCATATACTATATGAGATATAAGACATCAGGGACCTGTTCTTCCGCCATCGATTTTGAGGTAGAGGACGGAATTGTAAAAGAAGTGAAGTTTATCGGCGGCTGCAACGGCAATACCCAGGGCGTTGCGGCATTGGTAAAAGGAATGCCGGTGGAGGAAGTGATTTCCAGACTGGAAGGGATTAAGTGTGGGTTTAAGCCGACATCCTGTCCGGATCAGCTTGCCAAGGCATTAAAGGAATGGAGGGCATAGCGCCTTATGAAACATATTGTATTTACCGGTGGCGGTACCGCCGGACACGTAACCCCGAATATAGCGTTGTTTCCGGCGGTAAAGGAAGCAGGCTATGAGATTTCTTACATCGGCTCCTATGAGGGCATTGAAAAAGAACTGATTACCGGACAGGGAGTGACCTATTACGGGATTGATTCCGGTAAGTTCCGCCGTTACTTTTCCTGGAAGAATTTTACGGACCCGTTTCATGTGGTAAAGGGATATTTTCAGGCAAAGAAACTGTTAAAGAATCTGAATCCGAATATTGTATTTTCCAAGGGCGGCTTTGTATCCGTGCCGGTGGTGATGGCAGCAAAAAAGTGCAAGATACCGTGCATTATCCATGAGTCCGATATTACGCCGGGGCTGGCCAATAAGCTGGCGATTCCGTCTGCTACGAAGGTGTGCTCCAATTTTCCGGAGACCTTAAACTATTTGCCAAAGGAGAAGGCGGTACTGACCGGTTCTCCGATTCGTAAAGAATTGTTTACGGGTAATAAAATTAAGGGACTGGATTTTTGTGGTTTTACGGCCAATAAACCGGTGCTTTTGGTGATCGGAGGAAGTACCGGGGCGGCAGCGGTAAACAATGCCATCCGTGATTTATTGCCGACGCTTTTGCAACAGTTCCAGATCATTCACCTTTGCGGAAAAGGAAAGACCGACGAGAAATTTAACGGCCGTGAGGGCTACGTGCAGTTTGAATATATTGATAAAGAATTAAAGGATTTGTTTGCGGCAGCGGATATCATTGTGTCTCGTGCGGGAGCAAATGCCATCTGCGAGCTTTTGGCACTGAAAAAGCCGAATATTCTCATTCCCCTTTCTGCGGCAGCCAGCAGAGGAGATCAGATTTTAAATGCGGAATCCTTTGAGCGCCAGGGCTTTTCCTATGTGTTAAAGGAAGAAGACGTGACCAATGAGACCTTGCTGGCAGCGGTGAACGAGGTGTATGCAAATCGCGATAAGTATGTGGCGGCAATGAATGAGAGTAAATTAAACAGCGCCATTGAGACCATTACGGAGATGATAAAGACGCTGTCGAAATAGGGAGAAGGGGCTTTCGCTTTATTATGCGTGGCCCCTGCTTTTACGCTTAAGGGTATGGGGGCGTTGTGGCGACAATTTTTATCCCTTTTTGCAAGTCGCAACGCTCCGTCAAACTTCCTCCAAGAACGACTAGGACGCTCGGGAGTGACCTCGCGCCCAGTCTTTTCTAGGAGGTGATTTCGACTGCGCTAAAATCGCGCCCCTTCGGGAAAAGCAAAAAGCGGATATAAAATTGTTGCCACAACGGCTGATAGTTTTCTAAGCGTAAAAGCGGGGAGGCGACATGTGATATGCGAAAGCCCCGTTTCCGCCATAGGAATTATCAGTAAAACTTGGGCTGCAGCCAATGACAGTACATGGCTACAAGGAGCACACTTGTTAGATTGAAAAGGAGGAGTTCCGGGATGAAGTTTCTTTTAGTTGCGATTAATTCAAAATATATTCACTCCAACCCGGCAGTGTACAGTCTGCGAGCCTATGCGGGGGAGGAGCTCCGTGAGCATGTGGAACTGGCGGAGTACACCATCAATCATGCCTTTACGGATGTGTTGGCGGATATTTATAAGAGACAGCCGGATGTCATCGGGTTTTCCTGCTATATCTGGAATATCGGGATGGTCCGGGAACTGACAAAGGAGCTTCATAAGCTGATGCCTGAGGTGCCGGTTTGGCTGGGAGGTCCGGAGGTGTCTTATGATGCACCGAAGGTTCTTTGTGCGCACCCGGAAGTGACCGGTATCATGGTAGGAGAAGGAGAGGAGACGTTCCGGGAGTTGCTTACTTATTATGTGGAGAGGGAGGGAAGTCTTGCAGAAGGGAGCTTCGGAACCGATGCCGAAGTCCTTTTAAGAATAAAAGGACTTTGTCTTCGGTCAGGTTACACAACGCCCCGAGAGCTGACGGATATGAATACCCTGCCGTTTTTGTACGAAGATTTATCCGCTTTTGAGAACCGGATTATCTACTATGAATCCAGCAGAGGTTGCCCGTTCCGGTGCAGTTATTGTCTCAGTTCCATTGATAAAACAGTGCGGCTTCGGGACTTGGATACAGTGAAAAAGGAGCTACAGTTTTTCATGGACTATCGGGTAAAACAGGTAAAATTTGTGGATCGGACCTTTAACTGTAACCATGCCCATGCCACGGAGATTTGGAAGTATATTTTAGATCACGATAACGGCGTGACGAATTTTCACTTTGAGATTTCCGCGGATTTGTTGAACGAGGAGGAGCTTGCGCTGCTTTCCCGGATGCGGCCGGGGCTGGTGCAGCTTGAAATCGGGGTGCAGTCGGTAAATTCGGAGACGCTGGCGGCGATTCACCGAAAGATGAACGTGGACAGGCTGGAGCAGATTGTGGCGCGGATTAACAGTGGCAATAATGTGCATCAGCATCTGGATTTGATTGCGGGACTGCCGTATGAAGATTATGAAAGCTTTGGGCGGTCCTTTGACCGGGTATATGCCATGGGGCCGGAGCAATTGCAATTGGGATTTTTAAAGGTGCTTACAGGTTCTGAGATGCATGCACGAGCAGAGGAATTCGGTATTTGTTATACAGATAAGCCGCCTTACGAGGTGTTGTATACAAAGTGGTTGACTTTTCCGGATGTGCTTCGATTAAAGCGTATCGAAGAGATGGTGGAGCTTTACTACAACAGCAACCAGTTTGTACATACCTTGCGATTCTTAGAGCAGGCGTTTCTGTCACCGTTCCGAATGTATGAGGCGTTGGCGGAGTTTTACGAGGAAAAGGGTTATTTTGTAAACAGTCCGGCCAGAAGCTACCGGTATCAGGTGTTGCTTGCTTTTGCTTGTGAAAAGGACCGGTCGCATGAGGTGGTGTACCGGGAACTTTTGACCTATGATTTGTACCTGCGGGAAAACGTAAAGAGTCGACCGGACTTTGCGGCAGACCTTACGCCTTATAAGGAGGCGATGCGGGAGTTCTATCGCAGAGAAGAAGAGACACGAACCTATCTTCCGGAGTATGAAGCTTACGATTCCAAACAGCTGGCGCGGATGACGCATCTGGAGCCTTTTACCTATCCGGTATGGGATATGGGAATACGCGGAAAGGTTAAGGCAGCAGAGGAACCGTTATTTGTACTCTTTGATTATGAAAAAAGAAGTCCGCTGACGGGGGATGCGCGGGTGATGGTAATATAGGTTACATATGCGGAAGGTATTGCTATGAGGAGGTATTATATGAAACGAATGAGATGGTATCTATGTTTACTTGCATTTTGCATCGTAAGTATGGTAGGTTGTAAACAAGCAGAAGACGGAACGGTATATACAGAGGATGAAGTATATATTCATAGCTATGAATGCGGTTATTTGTACGGTTATGAGATTCCAAAATCGTATCATATCGTGATTGAAACGGGGGAGCAATTGGAGTATGCGATACAAAACTATGGTATATGTGAAATTTCGGGTAAGTGCAAAGAAATGATAGAGCAGCATTCCATAGACGACTATACCTTTGTATTGCGATATGACGAGGTCTCTTCGGGAGGCTATTATTACCATGTGGACAGGGTAATAATAAAACCGGATTCGGTTTTATTAAAAAACGACAAGAAAAGCCATTCGGCACGGGGCGATGCGCAACCTCAGGTAATGGGAGGATTCTTTCATATGGCGGCGATTCCCAAGGAATATCTGGAAGGCTGTGATTATTCCGGGATGAACGCGATTTTCCCGGGGGAAACGGAGTCGAAGGAATGACAGAGGAAATGGGGGACTGCAGAGCGGCATTCGGAAATTTCCAAATTACTCCCTTGACATCACGGCAAAAAGTAAGTATACTGAGAATACCGTGCAGCCGGGGAGTTAGCGGTGCCCTGTACCTGCAATCCGCTACAGCAGGGGTGATGCTTTGCCTCGGGCGCTTTGTTGCGATGCCGGCTTTGATAAGTGATGTTGACGTTTTGGTCTTGCGCAACGGAAATTCGTGAACCGTGTCAGGTCAGGAATGGAGCAGCACTAAGCGAAACCTTCCGTGTGCCGTAAGGTTGCCGGAGCCGAGTTAACTGTCAAGGTAACGATTGTGACGAGCGTTCAAAGCGAGGCGCACGGTCTTTGAAGAATGTCAGGGGCTGTCCCACGAAAGTGGGGCGGCCCTTTCTAAAATTCGCCTTGCGCTTCTGGGTTATTAAGCGGTTGTAGAGCTAAAAGGATAGTTTGTTTTGCTGAGCGCAACGCTCCGCGTTGGCAAAGTGAGCATGCGAGCACCGTGTGGTGCTCAGTCATGCGAACGCGCCCGCGACCGAGCGACTCTGTCGCGAGGCGCGCCCCTTCGGGAAATGCAAAACAGAACTTTCCTTTTAGCCCATACAACCTTTTTACGTTCCGAATCGCAAGGCAGACATAGAGAAGGGTAATATACTTTCGTGGGTCAGCCGCTGTTTACAGAATATAAAAAAGCGGAAGTCTCACAGGAGTCTTCCGCTTTCATATATTCTTTAAAGTTTTATTCTTCCGTAGCTTCTTCCTCAATCTCGTCTACGTTCTGGTCGGTGACTACGCCGTTTACGTCGTTTCTCTTAGCACAGTATGCACAGAGACGGGTACGTCCTTCTGCGATTGCCTGCTCTACGGTACCTTCCGTCAGAGTTTCGGTCTGGTTGAGGGAATGACAGTCTTCGTCGATGTGGTATACCTTACCGAACGGGCTCCATACCACATTTCCTTCGATGGTCTGCATTGCCGCCTGCTGCTGTTCTTCGGATACCGGATTCCAGTCAACGCTTGCCAAACTGCCGATTAAGAAAGCGATAACAGCGACTACGGTAGCGATTGTCTTGGTCTTCTTATCGGTGTTCTTATTGGTCAAAGCTAAAATAACAAACGGGATAAATGCAAAGGCACATACGATAACGCCCATGTTGTTCCACAGCCAGAACAATGTTTTGTTCTTTTCGCTGGCCGGCTTGATGTGATTTGCCTTCTTCCAAAGCTGGGAACCGATGATAACACATACAAGGTCAAGAACCAGTGCAATAATAATCTGGTATAAGGTCGGCATGAAGGTGAGATTAATCTTACCGAATAACATAAGTACTGCTGCAACTTCGAAGCCGATTGCCAGTAACCAAAGGATAACTGCGCCTACGCGAAGTCCGGTTGCGTTACCTACCGGAGCTGCCTGCTTTTTCACCGTTGCTTTCTTGCGGGAACCGGTAACTTCCTTGCCGGTAGATGCGGAAACGACTTTTTTCTTCTTTGTCTCTGCCATAATATAACACTCCTTTGTAATATTTTGGGCCCCATCGCTAGTATACTCTTGTGTTTCTTTTGTTCGGCAAACTTCTTACGTTATGTTTGTTTTGCCTTTACATACATTATACTATATCGGCACGGATATGGGCAAGACTTTAGAACTATTTTGTCGATTTTCTTAACTTATGTTTGATTCTGTCCGATAATAAATGATAAGAATAAAGATTCCCTGCGGGGAGATGACGGAGGTTTGATATGGATTTAAAGAAGCTTACAAGTACATTATTAAGTTCGGACAGTATTAAGGGATTGAGCAGTGTTACCGGTGCGTCCAAGGGTGAGGTCAGCAGTGTATTGACCGAGGCACTTCCGGCGCTTCTTAACGGTGCAAACGGACAGGCAAAGGATGCCGGTACCGCAAAGGGCTTTGCCGATGCATTGGCGCAGCATGCAAAGGATGATACAGGCAATTTAGCGGGATTTCTCGGTAATGTAGACCTGGGCGACGGCGCGAAGATTGTGGGACATTTGCTGGGTTCCGATAAGGATAGTCTGACCAAGGCTGTGTCAAAGAAGACCGGTGTATCCGCAGCAAAAATCGGACAGATTTTGGCCGCAATCGCTCCGCTTCTTATGAGCCTTTTGGGAAAACAGGCGGATGAGGATGAGGAGAAGGAGTCCGGCGTAGGCGCATTGTTGGGCAATCTTTTGGATAACGTGGATGTGGGCTCCTTATTATCCGGCCTCACCTCTACCAACACTTCTTCAACTTCAAGTACCTCTACCGGAAAGAAGAAAAAGAAGGCCGCGAAGAAGGATTCCGACAGCAATGCAAGCGGACTGATGGGACTGCTCGGAAAGCTGTTGAAGTAAAAAAGAGTATAAGAAGATAAGATACACAAGTGCTAAAAAGCCGGCATCCGGATAAGGATGTCGGCTTTTTGTGTGAGGTTTTTTCAAAAGATTCTGCGAAGAAGTTTTGTTAATCCTCCTCAATTACATGAATTTCTAAATAGTCAAACTCAATCTTGTCCACAAAATTGTCCTGATAGAACCGGGTTTTGTCGTGTTTTTTAAAATCCGCCACCGTAGAATCCAACCAAATCGGTTTGGATAGATCGAATTCATAGCAAACCGTATCGATGGCGGCAAAGATTTTCTTCGTGCGATTTAAATCCGGATTGTCGTTTTCCACCACCATATCCTTTAATAAATGATTGTTTTTCC
The DNA here is from genome assembly GCA_015057365.1 of Lachnospiraceae bacterium. Lineage (GTDB taxonomy): Bacteria > Bacillota > Clostridia > Lachnospirales > Lachnospiraceae > SIG307. The sequence goes on from SVEN01000029.1 coordinate 29,725, forward strand.
AAAGCTTACACCATAAACGAAACATAAACAAATGCCCCCTTCTATTTGTATTGAAAACATTGCAAAAGCCTTTATTTCTGCGGTCTTGCAAATGTATGTGGATTTTCCTTTAAAATCAAAATAACTCAAAATGTTTTAATTTGCCACGATTTGTCACGAAAAGATGGTGACAAATGAGTACTCAAACGGTGGTGACAAATTTTAAGCATATGTAACTGTTACCAAGGAACTATTTTACCACAAATAGTTCTTTTTTTTAAGTCCCAAATGGAAGAAAGGAGAAAAATGCAGAAGAAACAAACGCAGATAACGGAAAAAGCGTTGCTGACAGCAAAGGATTTACAAGTGTATTTATCATGTGGGAAATCAGTAGCTTATAGATTACTGAACACAGAAGGCTTTCCGACAGTGCGGATAGGAACTCGAAAGTATGCAAATAAGGCAATGCTTGACCAATGGCTGAATGAACAGGCAGAGAAAGGAGAGTAACAATGTACGGCATGGAAAACGAAACAGGCAAAAGAGAACAGGAAAATGCAAAGGAGTTGCATCGACAGGAGATGCAGAATTCGGAAAAGTACGAACGTACGAGAGTTGAGGAAGAGCGGCAGAGAGAGGTAAAGCGTCTGGAAGAAGAAAGGGCAAAGGCAGACAAGGCTACGCAAGAAAGATTGCGAAAAGAGAGTGAGCTACGCCGCAGACGGCAGAACGAATTAAAAGAGCGTGCCCGTGAATTACAAGAGCAACGGAACAAGGAGATGCTTGACAAGCATGTAGGCGGTGGAACTGACGGTAAAGTAGATGAACTCTTTATTAAGGGACGTCAGTTGGATATACAGGCCAACAGAGAAGGGAAAGGAGTGAAGAAGGAACAGCCGTATAAGCAACAGGAAAGAGATGCAAAGGCACGATTTAAAGAGTATGAGAAAAGTGTAAGTGCGAAGGTAGAGTTGAAAATGAAAGCACATTCTAAAGAACAGGAAGTAGGGAGGGAAAGATAAATGTGGACAGTGTTTCAAGTTGCGTTTGGTTTCTTTAAAGCGTTTTTAAAAGTGTTAGGTAAGCTAACGGTCTTTTGTGGGTTATACTGGTTCGGCATTCCGGTTGTGGTTGGTGTAATCTACGAATTGATAACGGGTGGGAGCGCATGGGATGACCCTGTGATTGGAGTATTTTGTAATTATATTTTGTGGTATATAGCGTTTGTGTTAGTGTTTCTTACAACGGCGCAGAGCATACTTAGGATGATAAAGAAAGATGCTTCATTCAACATTTACAAAACAATCTACAGAAAAATAATCGGGTGCAAAGATAAAATCGGAACACAGGCAAAAGTGACAAGTGGTAATGCAGTCGAGGGGACAAATGTGCATGGGGTTGTTTTTGGGAAGTTAAGCGGGAAATATTACATAAAGGACGAAAATGAAAAAGCCTGTTCCTTGATTATCGGTGGAACGAGAAGTGGTAAAACATCGGGAATTGCAATTCCAACACTTAAGAAATGGAGAGGAAAGTTTTTTGCGATTGATATTAAGGGAGAGCTTTTTGAAAAGACTGCTGCCGATAGGGAGATGGTGAAAAAGTTTGACCCGTTTGACAGAGAAGCTTGTCATTATGACCCGTTTTATTCATTGCGTTATGCAAGGAATCCAAGTCAGGAAGTAAAAAATATTGCGCTTGCTATTATCCCTCCTACGAATGTGGGGAATGAAAAGTTTTGGGTAGAATCAGCACAGGATTTTTTGAGCGGTTCAATTCTGTTCTTTCAGGGGTTCGGGATGAATTTTGCAGAAACAATGATAGAGATAAAAAGCCGTCCGGCAAGAGAAACCGTTGCACTTGTTATGGAGAGTGACAATAGTAAGGCGAAAGCAAAGATGGCGCAGTTTGATGGGATGGATGAAAAAACTCTCGGCGGGATATTCGCAGAAGTTTCAAGAAACATAGATGTATTTGCTACGGATGATGATTTGATTCGTGTGTTGAATGATTCCGGAGAGTGTATTACGCCGCAGGATTTAGAAGATGGATATGATATTTATTGTTGCATTCCGGAACATGTATTGGAACAGTGGCGACCGTTGATGACAATGATGTGCAATCAATTTTTTAAATTCTTCGAGCAGAGAAGTCTTGATAATGAAAAACCAATTCTGTTTCTAATGGATGAGTTCCCAAGGCTAGGAAGAATCGAAAGTGTTATGGGTGGATTGAGTACACTTGCGGGACGAAACGTGAATTTGGCACTAATCATTCAAAGCAAGGCGCAATTAAATGCGGTGTACGGTGCAGATAATGCGAACATTATTACCGATAATTGCGGATATAAAGCAATTCTAAAAGCAAGTGAACCGGAAACACAAAAGTGGTGTGCGGAACTAGTGGGAAAATATGAAAAAGAGAAGCACTCCAGTAATTATAGTGCTGATATTATCGGTATCGGTAAAGGAAGCGGAGCGGGGAAAACGACAGAGCAAAGATATATTATTGAGCCGAACGAGTTTGGATATTTGGCTGAGAATGGAAAACTTATCTTGATTGCTCCAAGCGGCTATAAGAAGTTAGACAAGATTAAGTGGTGGGAAGAAAAAGCGTTTATGGAACGAAAGGAGAAAATTTTATGTTAAAAAAGATAGATGGATTTGTTACAAAAAGATATCATACGATAACCACATTTTTGTTTACGGTGATGTTGATTTGCTTGTTCAATATTGTGTTCGGTCTTATGGGGGCATATGCGGAGCACAGGGCATCCATACATTTAGAACAGGAATACAAAGAAGAAATTGCCGAAATCAAATCTGAACTAAAAAAGGAATTGCAAGATACAGTAACCAAAATGCAGTTGCAAACAGAAGTTGTTTTATGGGAGCACGGATGTGAATGGGATGGAACAGAAGTAGTCGAGAGCGATAAAAGATAATGCAGATTCTTGATTATTAATACGTTTTTGCGTAAGCAAAAATGAAAAAAGATTTCACAATGCATAGCGCATTGCTTATCTTTTTTTAGTTGTCAAAGGTAACTTAGGGCAAGTTTTTTGGGGTGCTATGGATAAAATATTTAAGTCTTATAAGGGGACTTAAATATTTTATCCTCGGAGTGTAGGCAATCCAAGGGGAGGGATTAGGCGTGTGAAGTTTTAGAGAGCGAGAACCGCAAATGAGTACCCACTAAAGGGGTATCATTTGCTCACCGACAATAGTCGGTGTCTCGTGAGAGGGGGATACCCCCTCGTCAACTCCCCCCAGCTTTACCAAGTGAAATATATCTTGATGAAATTACGCTGATAAGAATCGAAGAAAATGTGAGGTGGCATATGGCAAATCGAAGACGAAATATTCAGGTAAAAGTCTATTTGTCAGAAGAGGAATATAGAGTATTTTCGAAGCAAGTAGAGAAATCAAAACAGTCGCAAACAGATTTTTTTATTAACTGTGTAAAAGGAAAGAATATCGTGGTAGTAGAAGGACTTCGAGATGTTATGGTAGACCTAAAAAGAATCGGAGCCAATATTAATCAGATATCCAAGAATCTGAACGGTGGCTTTTTTCAGAATGCGGATAGAGAGTTGCGAGATATCAGAGAAAGATTTGATGATATAACAAATGTGATGTTGGAAGTTCTTCGAGAGGTGGGGTAGATGGCGGTTATAAAGAGAATGTCCAGTAAGGCAAAACCGACACGAGTCGAAAACTATTTGAAACAGGAAGAGAAGACAGACAGGAATTTGATAAGTGGGATGAATTGTGAACCGGATTCCTTTTCAAAACAATGTGAACTTACCAATCTTATGTTTCACAAAAATCTGAAATCGTCAGATCGAAAATACTACCATATAATACAGTCTTTTTCTCCGGAAGATAATAGAGAGTTGACACACCAAAAGGCGCATGAGATAGGAAGAATTTTTGCAGAAAAAAATTTTGCGGGATACGAAGTCTTGATTGTAACACATAAAGATAGGGAGCATATACACAATCATTTTATTTTGAATAGTGTAAGTGTAGAAAATGGGAAAAAGTATCATGCAGATAATAAAAGTCTTTGGAAAATGCGTCGTATTAGTAATGAACTGTGTAAGGAACACGGTCTATTACATTCGATACAAGAAGTCGGGAAAAGGGCGAGAGACAGTTTAAAAGGTGGGGAAGTTCGTAAGGCACTCAGAAAAGAAGATGTGTGGAAGTTGGAGCTGAAAGCGCAGATTACAGGAACGTTAAAAGCGGCAAAGAGTATTGATGCGTTCAAAGAGATTATGAGGGAAAAATATCAAGTGGAAGTTAAGGAACGAGAACGTATTGTAAGAGGAGTGAAACGGACTACATATGACTATTATATCTCCGGTCACGCCAAGCCTTGTGGGGAACGCAGACTTGGAACGGATTATGGAAAGGAGTACATAGATGGGCGTATTAGACGAAATCAGGGAAACGCAAGAACTGTTGACGAACAGTTACGAAGTACCGATGCAGCAGTCCGAAGTAGACAAGCTTTCCTTGTTGGTGACGACATTGAACGAAGAAAACGAGAACTTGAAGCAACGGATTCTGAAAGTCGAGGAAGTCAGGAACAAAATCGAATCCGAGAATCAGAATCTCCGGACAGAACTAAAAGAAACAGAAGCTAACGCTTCTGCCACCCGACGAGCCCTTGAATTGGCTCGTCAGAGGGTGGAAATTAAGGAAGTGATAAAAAGCTTGCCTGTGTGCGAAAACTGCAAAAAAGAGAAATATATGGGGCTTGTAGCAAGATGGGCGACGATTGCAACGGGTGCATTATTATATGCGGTTGTAGTGACTTTGATGGAATTATTTGAGAATGAAGTAGTTATACAGGATGCATGGGAACTGGTGAATGGATTGGAAGTGTTTGTAATGCGAGTGTATACGGAGTTTGCGGGATTTGAAAATAATACTTTTGGAGAAAATGCAAGAATTGTGTTTTTGATAACAGGCGGGGTAGCACTAATTCTATTCAGTATTTGTGGACTTGTAAAAGCAATAAAAAGAGATACGATTAGACGAGTGGTGGCAAAAGAGAGTTCCATTCTTTTGTTATTTCTATTGATTTTAGCTTATGGTGGTGGATTTATAAAGGAGATTGTTTCATGGAATGTTGTGGTTGTTGTTTGGGCGTTCTATCTGCTATGTTTTCTGGTTAGATGGATTGTTTGTAAGAAGGAAGATGAAGATTCCCTATGATATGACGTGTGGTGGAATAATCAAAGAATTTGGTATCAATTAAATATGGAGAGTGCGTATCAGAGAACCCTTAACAAGCACTATAATCATTGTTGGGTAGGTGTGACGAGCCGCCTCATAAAATCGTCCGGAGTGAGTAGATTTCTTTCGTTGGTAGCTCGCCCCGAAAAGTGGGTGCGGTAGCGTGAGAGAGCCACTTAAAAAAGACGGCTAGGGAGGAGATTCCATTGTGTAATTGTGCATGATTCCTTGGATGAGTGGAATTGGGAAGATTTAATCCATGCATAGTAGTTTTGTAGAAGAACT
>SVEN01000030.1 GCA_015057365.1 Lachnospiraceae bacterium
AGGAGTACGAGCGCAAGGTGGAGAACTATAACAAGACCATTGCGGAGAGACTGAAAGAGTTTAATAAGTAGAGCTTAAGCTGCCCGAGTGATAATTATTTTCATTCGGGCAGTTATTTCGTGCTTTCCCTCTTGACATTAAACGTATAATTGTATACAATTACTCGATAGTGGATGATAAAGGAGCGTGTATACATATGGAAAACAGAAAAGTATATCGCAATCCTCATAACAATTTGCTTTCTTTAGAGGAGCATATGTATGAGCTTGTAGATGTGAAAACACCGAATGTCTTCCGGAACTTATTCCCGTATGATGAGGTTCCGAAGATTGCATTTAACGATCGTATTGTACCGCATTGTTTTCCGGAAGAAATCTGGATTACGGATACGACCTTCCGCGACGGACAGCAGTCCAGAGCACCGTATACCACGGAGCAGATTGTAACGATTTTCGATTACCTGCATCGCCTGGGCGGACCGAACGGTATTATTCGTCAGAGTGAGTTCTTCCTTTACAGTAAGAAGGATAGAGATGCGGTTTATAAGTGTATGGAGAGAGGATATGAATTCCCGGAGGTAACCTCCTGGATTCGTGCCAGCAAGAAGGATTTTGAACTGGTTAAAGAGATTGGTTTAAAGGAAACCGGTATCCTTGTCAGCTGTTCCGATTATCATATTTTCTATAAGATGAAGATGACCAGATCCCAGGCCATGGAGCATTACTTAAATGTGGTTCGTGAGTGTCTGGAAACCGGTGTGGCACCGCGTTGTCATCTGGAGGATATTACCCGCTCCGATATTTACGGTTTTGTCATTCCGTTCTGTTTCGAGCTGATGAAGCTGGGCTTTGAGTACGGTATTCCGGTAAAGATTCGTGCCTGTGATACCATGGGCTACGGTGTCAACTTCCCGGGTGCGGTAATTCCGCGTTCCGTACAGGGTATTATCTACGGACTTATGACTCATGCGGGTGTACCGTCCGAGCTTTTGGAATGGCACGGCCACAACGATTTCTACAAGGCGGTTTCCAATTCTACCACCGCATGGTTGTACGGTGCGTCCGGTATTAACTGTTCCTTGTTCGGTATCGGCGAGCGTACCGGTAATACGCCGCTTGAGGCAATGGTATTTGAGTACGCACAGCTTAAGGGTACCTTAGACGGAATGGATACCACTGTAATTACCGAACTTGCGGAGTATTATAAGAAGGAAATCGGCTACAAGATTCCGCACAGAACCCCGTTTGTCGGTAAGAACTTTAATGTAACCCGTGCGGGCATTCATGCGGACGGTCTTCTTAAGAATGAGGAAATTTACAACATCTTCGACACCGAGAAGTTTTTAAATCGTCCGGTGTTGGTTTCCGTGTCCAATACGTCCGGTCTTGCGGGTATTGCGCACTGGATGAATACCTTCTACCGTTTAAAGGGCGATGCGGCACTGGATAAGTCCAATCTGTTGGTTCATAAAATTAAGGAACTGGTAGATAAAGAGTACGAGGATGGCCGTATTACGGTTATGACCGATGCGGAGTTGGTAGGAATGATTAACCAGTATAAGGGAGAGTTCGGTGTGGACCTTCCGGAGGTTACCGTAGAATTATAATTTTGAACAGAATTTGTAGAAGTACACAAGGAGGATATAAAAATGCAGGCTAAGATTGAAGCAGCAAAGGAAGCGTTCGGTAAGCTTTTGACCGAGCAGTTAGCAAGAGTAGAGGAAATGAAGAACCAGGGTGACTTTGTAGATTACAAGGCACTGGATCAGATTACCATCGGTGTTTGCGGCGGTGACGGTATCGGCCCGGCAATTACCGGTCAGGCACAGAGAATTATGGAGTATCTCTTAAAGGATGAAATCGCATCCGGCAAGGTACTGATTAAGAACATCGAAGGTCTTACCATCGAGCGTCGTGTGGCTGAGAATGCAGCTATCCCGCCGGCAGTACTGGAAGAGTTAAAGACTTGTGACGTTATTTTGAAGGGACCGACCACCACTCCGCAGAAGGGTGATCCGTGGCCGAACGTAGAGAGTGCAAACGTAGCTATGCGTAAGGCTCTTGACCTGTTTGCAAACGTAAGACCGGTTCGTATTCCGGAGCAGGGCATCGACTGGACCTTCTATCGTGAGAATACCGAGGGTGCTTACGCAGTAGGCAGCAAGGGTGTTCACGTAACCGAGGACCTCGGTGTAGACTTTACCGTTGTTACCTCTCAGGGCTGTGACAGAATTATCCGTGCGGCATTCGAGTTCGCAAAGGCAAACGGCAAGACCAGAGTCAGCGCCGTTACCAAGGCAAACATCATTAAGACTACCGACGGTAAGTTCCTTGAGGCATTCCGTGAAATCGCAAAGGATTACCCGGACATTACCGCAGACGAGTGGTACATCGACATCATGACCGCAAAGCTTGTGGATGAGAAGAGAAGAAGAGATTTCCAGGTTGTGGTACTTCCGAATCTGTACGGCGATATTATTACCGACGAGGCAGCTGAGTTCCAGGGTGGTGTAGGTACCGCAGGCAGTGCAAATATCGGTAAGAAGTATGCAATGTTCGAGGCAATTCACGGTTCCGCACCGCGTATGGTAAAGGAAGGCAGAGATATCTATGCCGATCCGTGTAGCGTAATCCGTGCGGCAGCAATGCTTCTTGCACATATCGGTTTCAACGATAAGGCGGATAAGCTCTATGCGGCACTTGATATTTGTACGATTACCGAGAAGAAGCTTGTGATGACCGGCCGCGATACCGGTGCTACCGGTGCGCAGTTTGCGGATTACATCATGGAAACCATCGAGAAGATGTAATAGAAGAGGAGGTCGCTATATGAGCGATGCCAAGCTGCAAAATGACAAGGATGATAAGTATTCCTTACGGGGGCGTGTATTCAACCATATCCGTGAGGGGATTTTGTCGGGCAGATATGAGGAAAACGAAGAATTAAAGGAAAATACCATCGGAGCGGAGCTCGGCGTCAGTCGTACTCCGGTTCGTGAAGCGTTGCGTCAGTTGGAGTTAGAAGGACTTGTCAGTATCATTCCGAATAAGGGCGCTTACGTGACCGGTATTTCCGAAAAGGATATTCACGACATTTACACCATTCGTTCTTATTTGGAGGGCCTGTGTGCCCGTTGGGCCTGTGAGCATGTGACCGATGAACAGCTGGATGCCATTGAAGAGGTGATTTATCTCTCCGAGTTCCATACAAGCAAGGGGCACTTTGAGCAGGTGGTGGAGCTTGACAGTAAGTTTCATAAGCTGATTTACAGTGCTTGCGGAAGCAAGATTTTAGAGCATGAGCTTTCTGTGTTCCATCATTATGTGGAACGCGTCAGAAAGATTACCCTTTCCATGGAAGAGCGTGCTAAACGTTCCACCGCAGAGCACACAGCAATTTTAAATGCAATCCGTTCCAGAGACAAGGAACTGGCGGAAAAGCTTGCTCATGAGCATATCATCCGTACTATTGAGAATATCGAGAAGTTAGGTTTATAAAATATATTAAAGGAGTCACAGAGATTTTTCTGTGGCTCTTTTTGCGTGCAGGCAAAGTGAGCATGCGAGCAAACTGCGGGAAATTGTTCCCAGGCAGTTGCGCAGTCATGCGAACGCGCCCACGACTGAGCGACCAAAGGTCGCGAAGTGCGTGGTTGAGCGCGAAGCGCGGAGCCTGCACGCAAAAACTTTAACGGGTTCTTAACGCAATTTAGCTGGGATTATTCGCAGTATGTTGGTAAAATATCATTGTAAAAATATAAAGGAGAAAGACCGTAAGTATAACGGTTCAGAGAATGAATGGATATTTTTAATGTGTTGTCGATGATCGGTGGCTTGGCACTGTTTCTTTACGGAATGCATTTGCTGGGAGAAGGTTTGGAGAAGATGTCCGGAGGACGCATGGAACGCATTTTGGAGAAGCTTACATCCAATCCCATTAAGGGAGTTCTTCTGGGGGCTGCGGTAACTGCGGTGATTCAGTCGTCTTCCGCTACCACGGTTATGGTGGTAGGTTTTGTAAACTCCGGCATTATGAAGCTTTCCCAGGCAGTCAGCATAATTATGGGTGCCAATATCGGTACGACTATGACGGCGTGGATTTTAAGCTTAACCAGCATTGAAGGTGACAGTGTCTTTATGCAACTGTTAAAGCCGACAAACTTTACAACGATTCTTGCACTGATCGGCGTTATATTTATTATGTTCCTTAAGAGTGAGAAGAAGAAGAATCTCGGTATGATTCTGGTGGGTTTTGCGATTCTTATGGTGGGAATGGATACCATGAGCGGTGCTGTGGAAGGCTTGCGGGATGTTCCGGAATTTACCAATATTTTGTTGATGTTCTCCAATCCGATTCTGGGTATGCTTGCCGGTGCAATTTTGACGGCGATTATTCAGAGTTCTTCCGCATCGGTAGGTATCCTGCAGGCACTTTGTATGACCGGACAGGTTCCCTTTGCTACGGCCCTTCCGATTATTATGGGTCAGAATATCGGTACCTGTGTAACGGCACTTATTTCCGCCATCGGTGCCAAAACCAACGCAAAACGCGCGGCATTGGTACATTTATACTTTAATTTGGTCGGTACCGTGGTATTTATGATTGCCTTCTACGGAATTAATTTGTTTGTTGATTTTGCGTTTTTGGATGCGGCGGCAAATCCGGCCGGTATTGCAACCGTTCATACTTGTTTTAATGTCTTTGCCACGTTAGTGTTATTGCCGTTCTCGAAGCTTTTGGAGAAGCTGGCTACGTTGACGGTAAAGGAGGTAAAGGATCCGAAGAAGGAGAAGTTCGAACAGCAGTTACAGCTGTTGGATGAACGTTTCTTAGATACTCCGGCGCTGGCGGTAGAACATTGCAAGACGGTGGCAAACCATATGGCGGAGATTTCTAGGGAAGCAATGGAATGCTCTTTGGAATTGCTGAAGCATTATGATGAAGAAGTTGTCAAGAAGGTATTTGAACTTGAGTCCGAAGCGGATCAGTTTGAAGACCATCTCGGCCAATATCTGGTGCAGTTAAGCAGCAAAGATCTTTCCGTAAAGGATAGTGCGACGCTTTCTATGCTGCTTCACAGTATCGGAGATATGGAGCGTATTTCCGACCATGCGGTAAATATTGCTGAGGCTGCGGAGGAAATGTACCAGAAAAATATGACGTTCTCCATAGACGGAGAAAAAGAGATTGGAACCTTTGCTGATGCGGTACGCGAGATTATCAGGATTTCCTTTGAGAGCTTTATCAAGGAAGATATGGAGGAGGCGGTTTTGGTAGAACCGCTTGAGGAAGTAGCAGATGACTTAAAGGCTGAGTTGAAGAAGCGCCATGTCAATCGTTTACGGGAAGGAAAGTGTACGATTGAGCTTGGATTTGTGCTTTCCGACCTGACGAATAATTTCGAACGAGTGGCGGACCACTGTTCCAACATTGCGGCATGTCTCATTCAGACCGCAGAGCACGACTTTGAAATGCACAATTATATCCATAACCTGGAAAAGGGTGAGAATACGCCGTTCCAAAGACGGTATATGGAATATCGGAAGAGATATACGTTGTAAAAAAGAGCGGAGAATGATGGAAATCATTCTCCGTTTTCTACTTGATTTAGGAATGCCGACAGGGATGCGATAACGGCGGCTTTGGCCACATCGGTTTTCTCCAGGCGGTATTCTTTTTGTTTGAGTTCGTCAATCAGTTTCTCCAACTTTTGTTTGTCTAAGTACTCCAACAGTTTCGGGTTATTAAGAAGAGTGAAAACCTCGTCTTTTATGGAATCCCAGTCTCTGTTTACCCGGAAAGCAAAATCTGCGGCTTGTACGCCTCGTCCCGCGAAGTTATCAAGGATAACATCCGGAACATAGCCTTTCATATAATCCCGGATGGCCCGGCGTTCTTTTCCGTTTTTGACATAACAATCAATCGGCAGGGAAAGACAGAGCTCCACCATTTCCTTTGTCAGGGTAGGGTCTACGGACAAAATGCCGTAGCGAAGGCTTCCCATCGTATCGAAAAAGCCCATATGCTGGTAGACCAGCGGCATAAATCCAAAGCCGTTTCGTTGCCGTTCGGAATCCATCCAACCGCTTCCACGTTGCTTTAAAAGCTTTCTTTCTTGTGCTTCCACATGGTAGGTACGGATATGTTCCTGTTTTAAGAAGCAGTCCTCTCCCAGTTTGTATTTATCCAGATGAGCCTCACGCCAGGTCTTAAAAAATACTTTGATGAAATATTTTTTGGATACACGGTGCATATTGCAAAAGCACCGGAACTCCCGATAGGCATCACGAAACCGGAAACGTTTCAGCTTTTGATAAATATAGGTACGAATGCTGCCGTAGGAGATGGTGGCATTTCCGTTCTGACCGGACAACATAAGCCGGCAACCGTCATGAGAAGCCTGTTCCATCATTCCGTGAGTGTTTACCATGTTAAGAATCGGTTTTACCGGCTCCATATAGCAAGCGGCATGGGCATCCATGGCGGTAAAGGCATTCTTCTTGTCCGAACCGATAAACTGCGGAGAAAGGTTCGGATACATCTGCTGTTGTGCCAGGATGAAGCTTGTTTCGTTTTCAATATGGGTTCGCGTGTTTTGTGCATTGTAATCTTTACAAGGAACAGCGGTATAGCTGTACAGCTTGCGATTTCTCCTTTGAAGCTCCGATGCGGCAAAGGCGGCTACGGAGGAGGAGTCCAGCCCCCCGCTTAACATAATTCCCACTTCTCCTTCTACACAGAGCAGGTCGGTCACTGCTTTTTGAAAGGTGGATAAAAAGCGGGCGCGGTATTCCTCGTCGCTTGCTAAGTTCAGTTTTTGAAGACCGGTCAGAGGATTCCAATAGGTGTATTTTTCTACGCGATGAGTATCGGTATGGATTTTTATATACTGTCCCGGCTCCACCTGAAAAATGTTCTCATAAACCGTGGCGCCGTGAAGCTTTATCGTATCGGCGGTACAGTTTGTATAAGCGGATGCAATCCACTGCCGATTCAGTTTACGTTCGGTAGGAGCAAGGACTGCCAACAGCGGTTGATAGGCGGTGGAAAAGCAAACCTTATCATCGCACAGGGAATAGGCCAGATAGCGTCGGGCAAAATGGTCTGCGTACAGAAGCAATTCTTTTTTTGCTGCAAGGTAAAAAGCAAAGGAGAAAGAGCCCCGCAAGTGTGTAACAAAAGTTTCCCCGAACTGCAGATAGGCCTTATAGGAGAGTTCGCTGTCCCCCAGTGTAGTCAGCTCGTGTTCCGGATATGCCGTGCTAAGTAGTTGTATTACATCGTCACGGTTGGTAAGTACACAATCCGCCGTAAAGTAGGTGTCGTTGGATTGGTCGTACAAAGGAAGCTGTTCTGTCTTTGACATTTTTGTAAAATGCTGCACTCCGCATGCAACATACACCGAATCGCGGAGGATGCTGTGATAGTAATCGATTTTAAAGTCCTTCATACTGTGTTGCATAGCAGAAACGGTAGATTCCGCTATGTTTGTATCTTTGTGAATCATGCCCCAGATAGCCGACATGTTACGCCTCCTTTGGATTTTCTTTCAGTAAGTTTATGATGATGTCTCTGACTTTTTTTACGGTGTCTTTTCCGACAGGGCGGGAAATTTGATAAATACTCAGCTTTCCGGCCAACTCTAAGGTGCGGGCCTTTTCCTCCGAAGGATAGTCGAAGCGTTTATAGGCGTCCAAAAGGAACAGGTTTTGTAGTACACAGTTCCACTTTGCAAAGCCGGTGAGCTCTTCAACACGGATGGTATCGTCGTTATGCTGTTCCAGCATAATCATGGTGGTTAGTTTACGCGGTTCACTACAGAAATCTGCAGTATTATAATAAGCAAATTTATCTTTTCGTTCATCAATATAGAACAAATTCACAGGATTGATTTGTTCTGTCAGGTTACGACATACCTTTTGTAACGGAAAACCCGGATGTATCATCATATCCGGAGAAGGCTGTACCATAATGATATCATCCGCCAGATACCGGTAACCGGCATCAATGAGAGACAGTGCAGTGGTGGACTTTCCGGCGCCACTGACTCCTGCAATCAAAGCAGCCCGGTTATGGTCAATTTCAATGGCACTGCAATGAATGGCGGAATATCCACGCTGAAGAAATAAAAAGGAGATGCTCCAGCCTAAAAGAAAGGAGGCCAAATCCTTTTCGGTGGCACCCTCTAAGGGATGAACCAGGATTTCGTTCCCATTTCGGATGATGAAATGTCCGATGTGATTCCGAAACCATATGCGGTCCGGTGACATGGTGCTGGTTATGCCCCGTGCGGTCCGAGCGATGATATCCTCCGGTAGAGGACCGTAATGGATCGTTACATCCGGAGCTACCGGTGTCTCCACAAGATTGTATAGTTTGATTTCGGAGTGAATCCCTATTCCATAAATGTAATACTGATGCATACATGCTCTCCTTTAGTAAAATTCTATCAACATTGTTAGAATTGTTGACTTTCCGTCGGTACACTGTTATTATAACACCGTAAACAAAAAAAAACAATTCAGGGAGGACGAAAAAATGAAGACTTGGATGAACGCAGAAGTGGTAGAATTAAACATTGTAGCAACCGCTCAGGGTGGAGATTCTTTGACTACGCCTGATAACCAGTGGAAGGATAAAGAGACCGGAGATCTCTACACTTCTTATGCAAGCGGTAATGGTGAGAATGTGGATACCGAGGATTTCACTGTAATTAAGTAATTTCGATTTATTGAGGAACGAGGCAGGAATGCCTCGTTTTTTACTTTATAGGAAATGGTGTATAAATACGATCCAGGGCCTGCGTGGCATGAAACCACGCAGGCCCTGATTTTTGTGTAACGGAGGGGGGAGTGTTACACCGTATATCTCATTTTTAGAGGATTACGAAGTGATTATCGTTTTCTTCCGTACAGAATCGCAAAGGTGAGTCCGCCTGCAAGAACAAGTACGGAGATTCCCAACAGAAGCAGTGTGGTTGTCAAACGGGGTGATTTTATGCTGTGAAGTTTTTGTGTGGGTATAGTGCAAGAACTGTGAGCAAATGATGAAAAATAAAATATGTGTAAAATTTTTGCGGGAAACGGTTTTTTCGTTGCATTCTTTCCCTTCTTCGTGTAAAATTGTCTTTTGGATAGCAGTCTATCCGAAAGGAGAAAACAAATGAGTAAGATTCGGATTATGGCAGACAGTACCTGTGACTTGTCGCAGGAATTGATAGAAAAGTACGGGATTTCTGTACTTCCGTTAAATATTGTAATGGATGATACGTCATATCTGGACGGTGTGGAGACGACGCCGGATAAGATTTATGAATGGGCGGACGCAAACCGTACTACGCCGAAGACTTCGGCACCGGGCATTGAGGCTGCGGTGGAGTTTTTGCGCCCGGCAGTAGAAGCAGGAGACGAGGTTTGCTATCTGGGAATCAGCGAGCAGATGAGTGCTACTTGTCAGGTGCTTCGTCTGGCGGCGGAGGAGTTAGAGTATACGGAGCATGTGTGCGTGGTGGATTCCATGAACCTTTCCACCGGTATCGGTCTACAGGTGCTTACGGCGGCGGAAACGGCGCCGTGCGGTTGCAGCCTTGCGGAGTTGGAAGAGTTCTTAAAGGAGTACAGAGAGAGGGTACGGGCAAGCTTTGTGGTAGATACTTTGACTTATTTACAAAGAGGCGGACGTTGCAGTGCGGTAACGGCCTTGATGGGAAATGCCTTGAAGTTAAAGCCTCGTATTGCGGTGGCGGACGGTAAGATGGGGGTATCCAAAAAGTACCGCGGCAACCGAAAAAAAACGGTGCTGGACTATGTAAAGGATATGGAAGAGGATTTGTTACGTGCAGAAACAAAGCGCGTTTTCATTACCCATTCCGGAATCGAGCAGGAGATTGTGGAGGAAGTAAAGGCATATTTGGCCGGATTGGGGCATTTTGATGCGATTTATGTGACCAGAGCCGGCGGTGTGATTTCCAGTCATTGCGGACCGGGAACACTGGGTGTATTGTTTGTGGAAGGGAAATAGGTAATTTGACAAAATGCTATGTCAGGAGTATAATACCCATAGTTAGGAGTTGCTAACTATGGGCGTTTTTTGTGTGATCAGAACGAGAAAGGTAGGTATACCATGCAACAATATACAGTAACCGGCATGAGTTGTGCCGCCTGTAGTGCCCGGGTAGAAAAGGCAGTGTCTAAGGTAGCCGGTGTGAACAGCTGCTCCGTGAGTCTTCTGACCAATTCTATGGGAGTGGAGGGCACTGCTTCCGCAGAGGCGATTATTAAGGCGGTGGAACAGGCCGGATATCATGCCGAGATAAAGGGGGCGGAACCGGTACAAAGCCAGGGGGGAACGGAAGAGGATGATGTGCTGCGAGACCGGGAGACACCGGTGCTGCGACGAAGATTGATTGCTTCGGTAGGCTTTTTACTGGTGCTTATGTATGTGTCCATGGGACATTGCATGTGGGGATGGCCGATGCCGGCCTTTTTTGACCATAATCCGGTGGCAATCGGATTGGTACAAATGATACTGGCAGCCATTGTCATGATGATTAATAAGAAATTTTTTACAAACGGTGTGAACGGCATTTTGCATCGTGCACCGAATATGGATACTTTGGTGGCGTTGGGATCAGGGGCATCCTTTTGTTACAGTACGGTGATGTTGTTTGCCATGACGAGTGCTCAGGCGAAGGGCGATTTTGAGTCGGCCCACGCCTATATTCATGAGTTTTATTTTGAGTCGGCGGCTATGATTTTGGCGCTGATTACCGTGGGAAAAATGTTAGAGGCCCGGTCCAAGGGAAAGACTACCGATGCGTTAAAAGGCTTAATGAAGCTGGCACCGAAGACGGCTACCCTTTGGGTGGACGGAGCAGAAACTGAGGTACCGATTGAACAGCTAAAAAACGGTGATATGTTTGTGGTGCGGCCGGGAGAAAGTGTTCCGGTAGACGGAGTGATTTTGGAAGGCTCCTGTGCGGTGGACGAAGCTGCACTTACCGGAGAAAGTATTCCGGTGGACAAAGCGACGGGAGATGCGGTTTCCGCAGCGACCATAAACCGTTCCGGTTTTATCCGGTGCAGGGCTACCAGAGTGGGTGAGGATACGACCTTGTCCCAAATTATAAAGATGGTCAGTGATGCGGCGGCTACGAAGGCACCGATTGCGAAGGTGGCGGATAAAGTGTCGGGAGTTTTTGTTCCGGCGGTCATTGGAATTGCGGCAGTGACTATTATTGTTTGGCTTTTGACCGGAGCATCCTTTGGATTTGCATTAGCCAGAGGAATTTCGGTGCTTGTTATCAGTTGTCCGTGTGCGCTGGGACTGGCCACACCGGTTGCGATTATGGTAGGAAACGGCGTGGGAGCAAAAAACGGCATATTGTTTAAGACGGCGGAATCCTTAGAGCAAACCGGAAAGGTGTCTGTCGTAGTATTGGATAAAACGGGAACGATTACGGCGGGAGAACCTCGGGTGACGGATATTTTGCCGGCGGAAGGTTATGAGGAAAAAGAGTTGTTACAGTTGGCGCTGGATGTGGAGTGTAAGAGTGAGCATCCGCTTGCACGGGCGGTTTTAGCAAAGGCGCAGGATGAAACACTGACAGCCGGTGAGGTGACACAGTTCCGGGCATTGCCGGGAAACGGCCTATTTGCTTTACGAGGAGGTCATCCTGTATATGCGGGGAACGCGACCTATATTTCGGAGTATTGTGTACTTCCCGAGACTGTAAAAGAACAGGCGGAGGCCTTTGGGGCGGAAGGAAAAACGCCGCTGTTTTTTGCCGAGGCGGACAGATTTGCCGGTATAATAGCAGTGGCGGATGTGATAAAAGAGGATAGTCCCCAGGCGGTAAAAGAATTGCAAACGATGGGTATCCGGGTGGTCATGCTGACCGGAGATAACGAACGTACGGCCAAAGCCATCGGTGCACAGGCAGGTGTGGATGAGGTGATTGCGGGAGTACTTCCGGAGGGGAAGGAAAACGTGATCCGTGAGTTACAGCACACCGGTAGGGTGGCCATGGTGGGGGACGGCATCAACGATGCTCCGGCACTGACGAGAGCGGACATCGGCATAGCCATAGGCGCGGGTGCGGATGTGGCGGTAGATGCTGCGGATATTGTATTAATGAAAAGCCGACTGTCGGATGTGCCGGCGGCAATTCGTCTGAGTCGTGCAACCTTACGAAATATTCACGAAAATCTGTTTTGGGCATTTATTTACAATGCCATCGGCATTCCGCTGGCAGCGGGAGTGTTTATTCCGTTATTCGGTCTGAAATTGAATCCGATGTTCGGCGCGGCAGCCATGAGCTTATCCAGCTTTTGCGTGGTTTCCAATGCATTACGCTTAAACTTTTTTAAGCTGTACAGTACGAAGCGGGATAAAAAACGCCGGGGAAAGCACCGGATGGAAAATGCCGAGGAAGGTGTGTTACGTCGTAGCTTAAAAGTCAAAGGCATGATGTGTGAGCATTGTGAAGCCCGGGTAAAGAAAGCATTAGAAGCACTGCCGCAGGTGGAATGTGCTACAGCAGACCATACAACGGGGCTGGTAACGGTGGAGCTTCGAGAAGCGGTAGAGGCCCGGCTTTTGAAAAAAACAGTGGAAGAGGAAGACTACAAGGTCCTTTCGATAAAATAACAAAAAAGTAAACGGAGGATAGAACTATGATTAAGATTACCCTGGGTGTGGAAGGAATGAAGTGTGTAAAGTGTGAAGCCCGTATGGATGATACGGTGCGAAAGATGCTTTCGGTGGAGAAGGTAACCTCTTCTCATGAGAGTAATGAGACGGTGATTCTTGCGGAGGAAGATATTGCCGATGAGAAGTTGCAGGAGGCGGTAGTAAGTGCCGGTTTTGAATTAACCGGGATTGCCAGAGAACCGTATGAGAAGAAGGGCTTGTTCGGATTGTTCAAAAAGTAATCATCTTGACTTTACTCCCGGCTTGGAGTATCATTGGGTTATGCGGAGAACGGCGGCAGTCCGGCTCCCGGAAAGGAGAACGTATGGGAATTACAACCAAGAGTTTCGGTAAGACAAAAAAGGGTGAAGAGGCGAAGCTTTACATTTTAGAAAATAAGAACGGCATGAAAGCAGTATTTTCCGATTTCGGTGCGGTGCTGGTAGAACTTTGGGTGCCGGATAAGAACGGTAAGCTGGAGGACGTGGTATTGGGTTTTGATACCCTTGCGGAGTATGAGGCAAATCCGACTTTCTTCGGTTCCTTTATCGGCAGATGCGGCAACCGTATCGGCGGAGCAAAGTTTACCATTGACGGTAAGGAGTACAAGGTAGAGGATAACGACAGCGGCAACTGCTTACACGGTGGTTCCGTAAGCTACGATAAGTATATGTATGAAGCTGAAACCTTCGTGGAAGAGGGGGGCTTAAGCATTGAGTTTTCTCGTCTCAGCCCGGATATGGAGCAGGGGTTCCCGGGAAATCTCGACATCACGGTAACCTACACTCTGACCGATGAGAACGAGCTTGCCATCGAGTATTTGACGGTGTCGGATAAGGCAACTATTGTAAACTTAACCAATCACTCCTACTTTAACCTGGCAGGCCATAATTCCGGCCTTGTAACGGACCAGGAAGTATACATTGACGCGGATGCATTTACGGCAACGGATGCGAAGCTTATCCCGACCGGTGAGCTTGCGGATGTTACCGGTACACCGATGGACTTCCGCGTAAGAAAACCGTTAGCCGACGGTATTAACGATACGACTTGCGAAGCAATTCGTCTGGGCGGCGGATACGACCACAACTATGCATTAAACAACACCGGTGAGGAAGCGGAGTATGTAGCAGAGCTTTACGACAAGAAGAGCGGCCGTGTTATGGAGGTATTTACCGACCTTCCGGGCATGCAGTTGTATTCCGGTAATTTTATCCGTGACGGATTAAAGGGAAAGGGCGGCTGCACCTACGGTAAGCGCCACGGTGTTTGCTTCGAGACCCAGTACTTCCCGAATGCCATGAACATCGAAAGCTTTAAGTCTCCGGTAGTAAAGGCATATGAAGAAGTGGAATCCATGACGGTATATAAATTTACGGTGGAGAAGTAAGATACATTTTGTAGTAGAATATAAAATCAAACATTATAGTGTATGTAGAATTAGAACGAGGCTGTCACATATCCTGCGACAGCCTCGTTCGTACTTATTTCGTTCCGTAGATACGGTCTCCGGCATCCCCGAGACCCGGTAAAATATATCCCTTTTCGTTGAGACGCTCGTCTTTGGCACCGACAAAGATGTTTACATCCGGATGCGCTTCCTGAAGCTTTTCAATGCCCTCCGGTGCAGCGATTAAGCACAAAAAGCGAATCTTTTTTATGCCACGCTTTTTTAAAAGATCGATAGCTGCAATAGCGGAACCGCCGGTGGCAAGCATTGGGTCAACTACAAAGATTTCGCGGTCGGCGGCATCCGACGGGAGCTTACAAAAATATTCTACCGGCTCTAAGGTTTCTTCGTTACGATAAAGACCGATGTGTCCCACCTTTGCATTCGGAGTCAGGTTTAAGATACCGTCCGCCATATGAAGACCTGCACGTAAAATAGGAACAACACAAAGCTTTTTGCCGGCGATTTCTTTTACTGTGGTCTTTACAAGCGGGGTCTCGATTTCTTTGTCGGCAAGCGGAAGGTTGCGGCTTGCTTCGTAATAAATCAGCATGGCGATTTCGGCAACCAGTGCACGGAACTCTTTGGTAGAGGTGTTTTTGTCGCGCATGATACCGATTTTGTGTTGAATTAACGGGTGATCCATAACAGTTACGATAGACATAGAAAAGCTCCTTTCGGGAAAAAAATTGCGGTTTGTGAGAACGGTTCAAACAAAACCTACTGTATTCAGTATAGCAAATAATGTCGAGAAAGGGAAGAACTTTTAGAAGATTATGTACAAGCATCGTGCTTCGCACTTGCCCGCACCTTCGTGACTGCGTCACTCGGTCGTGGGCGCGTTCGTATGACGTGAAAGCATCGCGCTACGCGCGTGCCCTCGCCCCTCGCAGCACAGCTGCTCGGTCGTGGGCGCGTTCGTATGACTACACAACCGCCTAAGAGCAAGCTCTTGCGGTTGTTTGCCCACATGTACAAGCATCGTGCTTCGCACTTGCCCGCACCTTCGTGACTACGTCACTCAGTTGAGGGCGCGTTCGCATGACAAAGAATCAGCCGTGAAACTTATTTCCCGGCTGATTCTTTGCATACTCACTTTGCTTGTACAAAAAAACATACCTCCGTGAGGAACGGAGGTATTCAGAGGAGAAGCCCGAAACAGGGAGGGGTTTATGCCGGGCTATAACTATATGAAAAAGTAGAAACTTGTAAACAATGTAAATTATTGTTGCTTTCTTTATATTGTTATTATAATTGTTATATATGTTTCAGGTGTGGATAGTTTATGAACATTCTGTTAATTGAACGAATTCTGCTATTGTAATTATGTCGAAAAAGATTTAAAATAGAAGAGGTGGAAGTTATTGTTTGAGAAAGCCTATGCGGATTTGCATATACTTTCATTGCAGAGAATGTAAACAATAGGAGAGAAAGAGAGTAAAGATGAATAGTTTTAAAAGACTACTCCGAAAGGAATTGGGAGAATCAAGATATAACGGTCTTGTGAACTTTGTAAATAAATATTACAGTCCGGAGGTCAAGGATAATAAAGAGTTGTTTGAGGAGATATATTCCTATTGCAGCGGTTTGGATTCCGATAAAATCGTAGGTATGCAGATGCGGTTGAATGAAGTGATGTTCAGCGCATTTCAGATAGGCAGAACCTATTCCTTGGCTTTTTTGGTTTATTTGGGGGCCTTCTTCACATTGCTTAGTATGAATCTGAAAACCGAATTGTTGCTGGCGGGTGTGTTGGGGATTACCCTGTGTTTCGGATTGAAAACCGTTCAATTTTTTTCCAACCGTTGTGCTTATGCGGATGCCAGAATTATCGAGACTTACCGTATGGTGCTGGAACGGATTTTGGCACGTCGGGCAAGAGGGCAGCACGATTAGAAGGGAGCAGGACATGGAAGAACTAAGGACATGGTTGCCGGAAGAGATAAAAGAACTTCGCGTGTTGGGAAGAACGGCGAAAAAGCATCCGCTTCCTCTTTTTTGGACCGGTTCCGGATTTGAATGCAACTATGACGGAACAGAGCTGTGGTGTGAGTTTGAGACGGACTATTCCTATTATGAACAATGGATAGCGGTCTATGTGAACGGTGCCTTTCTGTCGCGTCAGATGTTGAATAAAGGAAAACAGAAGGTATGCCTGTATCGTAATATGGCGACACGAAAAGTGAACCACGTAAAAGTAATAAAAGAAGTACAGGCAATGTCCGAGGATCCGGATACGTATCTGGTAATTCACGGTTTGTGCGGAGACGGTGAGTTTTATCCGCTACCGGAGCCGGATTGCAGAATCGAATTTATCGGAGACAGCATTACCTCCGGGGAAGGAAGCTACGGAAGTACCGTTGAACAGGACTGGATTTCCATGTGGTTTTCCGCAAGCCGGACCTACCCGTATTTGGTAGCCGAAAGGTTTGGTGCGGAGTACCGGGTGCTTTCCCAGAGCGGTTTCGGTGTGTATTGTGCCTACGATAACAATCCGGATCGTACGATACCGCGGTATTATGAGCAGGTGTGCGGTACGCTGACCGGGGAACACAATCGTTTGCTGGGAGCAAAAGAACTCCATGATTTTTCCTCCTGGCAACCGGATTATATCGTAATTAATCTGGGGACCAATGACGGCGGAGCGTTTCATAATCCGGAATGGATTGATGCGGATACCGGAAGAAAAAATAAAATGGAATACGATAAGAACGGACAACCGATGAAAGAAAGCCTGGACAAGGTGCAAACGGCGGTGACGGAGTTTTTAAGCCTTGTGAGGAAAAACAATCCGAAGGCACATATTCTATGGGCTTACGGTATGATGGGAACCTTGGTGGAGCCTGCGATTACGGAAGGAATCCGGGAGTTTTGTACTGCGAGCGGAGATACAAAGGTACATTATATCAGGCTGGAGGAAATAGAAAACGATGGTATCGGCGCCAGAAGTCATCCGGGGGAGAAGGGACACAGACAGGCGGCGGAAGTACTCGGGAATTATATCGAGACATTACAAAGGCAGGAAAAGGAGTAATTTATGAACAAGGTATATGTTTTTTTTGCGGACGGATTTGAGGAAATCGAAGGACTTACGGTGGTGGACATGCTCCGCCGTGTCAATGTAGAGACGGTAATGGTGTCTGTAAATGACACGAAAACGGTAACCGGAGCCCATGGAATTATGATTCAGGCAGACGGTGTGTTTGCGGATTATTCTTATGAGGACGGTACGATGGCGGTGCTTCCGGGAGGTATGCCGGGTACCAATCATTTGATGGCTCATGAGGGAGTAAAGCAGGTATTGCTTTCCTATCATGCCGCAAAGAAATATCTGGCGGCTATTTGTGCGGCTCCGAGTGTACTGGGAATGAACGGATTGCTTGAGGGACGCCATGCTACCTGCTATCCGGGCTTTGAAGAGAAGCTTCTTTGTGCAAAGGCATTGCCGGATGCGGTAGTGATGGACGGCAACATTATCACCAGCCGCGGAATGGGCACTGCCATTGCCTTTGGTGCAGCCTTGGTTTCCGTGCTGGTGAGTGAGGAAAAGTCGGAGGAATTGTTGGCGGCGATTCAGTATTAGTTCTTTGGCGGACGGATGTCACGCCCGAGGGAAAACAGCGCAAAAACATTGGGCAGTACCATACAGGCGTTGATAAAGTCGGTTATCTCCCAAATTAGGGGAAGTGACAGGACAGAACCGAGGAAAACCATCCCGAGGTAGCAGAGACGATAGGTCGGCAAGGCGGAAGTACCGAACAGATAGATCACGGCCCGGGCACCGAAGTAGGACCAGCCGATTAAGGTGGCGTAGGCAAAGGCGATTAATGAGATGCCAAGGACGAGTTCGCCGCAGGGCAGAAGGGAAAACGCCGCGCTTGTTAAGGTGGTGGCGGTATAGGTCGTTGCCAGGTCGGGAGTTCTGAGTAAGGAACTGACAATGACAATGCCGGTGAGAGCACAAAGAATGACGGTGTCCCAGAAGACCGCAGACATAGAAAGAAGAGCAGCCTGTTCCGGACTGCTTTTTTTGTTGTCCGTAAAAGCCAAAGGAGAGGTGCCGATGCCCGCTTCGTTGGTAAAAAGTCCCCGTGCGATACCATAACGTGCAGAAAATAAAAAAGAACCGCCGGCAATACCGCCCAGAGCAGCCGTGGGGGTAAACGCCGAGGAAAGAATAAGGCGCAAGGAAGGCAGTAAATAGGCGTGATTCAGGATAAGTAAAAGTAGGCAGGATGCCAGATAAAGAACGGCCATGGCCGGAACAAGCCGGCTGCAAAAACCCCGGATGGCATCGGAGCCGTGCAGGATGACATATCCGACAAAGACAACCAACAAAATCCCTGTGAAAACAGGGGAAATGCCGGCAATGTCCGATAAGGTTTCCGAAACGGTTCCGGCCTGAGTAGAACATCCGATGCCAAAAGAAGCAATCAGAAGAAGAAAGGCAAAGAGACGTCCTGCGTTTTTTCTTTTCAGGCCATGCTCCAGAACATACATCATACCTCCGTGCAGAGTACCGTCGTTGTTTTTTTTCCGGTGGAGCATGCAAAGGTAGCATTCCGCATAAGCCGTTGCCATGCCGAGAATGCCGGTGACCCAACACCAGAAAACGGCACCGGGGCCACCTAAGGCTACAGCAGAGGAGACGCCCACAATATTTCCGGTTCCCAGAGTGGCGGCAAGGGCGGTGGTCAGGGAACGGAAACTTTGTTTTTTTTCACCGTTTCCGGAAAAACGGAGTGCGGCCGGGAGGTGGCGTTGCACCAAACGAAGGCGCAGGGTAAAAAAAAGATGGGTTCCCAAAAGAAGAATGAGGAGAGGGCCGTTCCAAAGAAAACGGTTGGCGGCACATAAATAATCATAGAGGAGAGACATAGGAAAGCCTTTTTTGTTTATTTTATGTAGGGGAAAAGGCAAAAATACGGCAAAAATGCAAAAATGGGGTTGCGTATTGAAAAACAGACATGTTATAATCAATATGTAGTGTTTTCTTTTTGCGTATATTACTACAGAGTGTAGTCGAAACATGCACGGAGGGTTTGCTATGGGATATGTCTTTTCCGACAAAGGAACAGACCGGCAGATGCTTACGCTGGAACGAAAGAATGTACAGCGTATTGTTTTTGTTCCCCTTTTTTTGGCGGTGTTCTCTGTGGTAGGAATTATTTTCTTGTCTAAAGCGGAGTTGTTCCGGCTTTCGGACAAACTGATCGTTGCCATGGCTCTTTATGGGGTATTCTCGGTGGCATTTTCCTGTTTTGCGGTGCAGTTATTAAAAAGAAAAAGTAAAAAGAGTGAACTTTGGTTGTTTCAGATGCTGTATCTGATTGTGAATACCGGAATGCTCACATATATTTCCTATGCCTTTTGGAAAGGTACGGGTTCGGTTGTACCGTATATGCTGACGGTGCTTTTGGGGGCTTGTTGCTTATTATACAGTAAATGGGAATACGGACTTTGTGTGGTAATCGAAGCGGTATTTCCGGTTGTACTGTATTCGGAAAAGGCGCTGCTTCCGGAGCAAACGGTGGTTGTGGTAGCGCTGCATGTGTTGTGTGCGGTGGTGGCATTGGAATTATATCATGGGCAAAAGAGGGCAGAAGAGTATCGCAGAAGATATGTACAAGAGGTAAAGACTGCGGAAACGGACCCTTTGACAAAGATTAACAATCGTCGGGGGATGATGCGCAGAGTGATGTCGGTGTGGCCGGCCTTGGAGGAGGCGAACCGCAACGTGGCGGTTATGGTAATCGACATCGATCATTTTAAAAAGTACAATGACAAATTCGGTCATCCGGCTGGGGACGCCTGTTTGTCTCGTGTAGCCGACACCGTAAAGCGAACCGTAAAGGGGGTTCCGGCGTTGGTGGCTCGTATCGGCGGAGAAGAGTTTTTGGTGTTTGTACACAGCGTAAGCAATACTGCGGCAAGGGAGCTAGCGGAGCAGATCCGCCGGAATGTGGAGGCACTTAGGATGCCTCACTCCGAGGAGGCAAAGTACCGGGTGGTAACGGTCAGTGTCGGAGTGGCAACAGACCGGTGTAGCAAAGAGATCAGTTTCGGCGGGTTATATCGCCGTGCGGATAAGGAATTGTACCGTGCGAAGAATTCCGGGCGGAACCGCATAAAGGGTTACGGAGATGATTTTTCGACAGGAACGGAGCGCAGAGCCGGCATTCATTAAAAAATCTATAAATTCATTATTTTCTTGCTTGCATTTCATTTCGTGTTATGTTAGAGTATACCATGTGTAAATGAACGGAAATAACGGAGGAACTATGGGTAAGTATTTCGGTACGGACGGGTTTCGCGGTGAGGCCGGCGTAAACCTGACGGTAGAGCATGCCTTCAGAGTAGGGCGTTTTTTAGGTTATTATTACGGAAAAGAGCATAAGGCCAAGGTAGTTATCGGAAAGGATACGAGACGTTCCGGCGATATGTTGGAGTATGCGCTTGTGGCGGGGCTTACGGCCAGCGGAGCAGATGTGTATCAGCTTCATGTCGTGCCGACTCCGGGGGTTGCATATGTAGTAAGACAGGATGGTTTTGACTGCGGCATTATGATTACTGCCAGCCATAATCCTTTCTATGATAACGGCATTAAGGTCATTAACGGTAAGGGATATAAATTAGAGGCTGACGTTGAACAGCAGATTGAGGATTATATCGACGGAATCATTGAAGAAGTTCCTTATGCGAGACGGGAGAACATCGGTAAGACGGTGGATTACTCCGAGGGAAGACAGCACTATATCGACTATCTGACCGGTCTGGTAAAGGGTTCCTTTGCGGGAGTTAAGGTTGGTCTGGATTTGGCCAACGGTTCCGCTACGTCTGTTGCAAAGCAGGTATTTGATGCATTGGGTGCAACCACCTGTGTCATCAGCCTGGAGCCGGATGGACTTAATATCAATACCGATTGCGGTTCCACCCATATGGAACGTTTGCAGAAGCTGGTTTTGGAGAAGAAGCTGGATGTGGGTTTTGCTTATGACGGTGACGCGGATCGTTGTCTTGCGGTGGACCATGAAGGAAAGCTTGTGGAAGGCGACCATATTATGTATCTGTGCGGAAAGTATATGAAGGAGCACGGAGAGCTTGCAAACGATACGGTCGTTACTACGGTTATGTCAAACCTGGGATTGTACAAGGCTTTTGATGAGATTGGCATCCGCTATGAGAAAACGGCGGTGGGCGATAAGTATGTCCATGAGAATATGATGGAAAACGGTCACGTGATCGGCGGAGAAAATTCCGGTCATATTATTTTTATGAAGCACGCTACCACCGGAGACGGTGTACTGACTTCCTTAAAGGTAATGGAGGTTATGGCGGAGACAAAGAAGTCCCTTGCGGAGCTTGCAAGCGGAATGACAGTCTATCCGCAGCGCTTGGTGAATGTAAGGGTTACGGATAAGAAGGAAGCCCAGGCAGACCCGGAGGTACAGAAGAAGGTGGCCGAGGTCGCTAAGCTTCTGGGGGACGAAGGACGTATTCTCGTAAGAGAAAGCGGTACGGAACCTTTGGTACGTGTAATGGTGGAAGCAAAAACGGATGAGTTATGTATTCAATACACTGACGCGGTAGTAGAGACTTTACAGAACCGGGGCTTTGTGTTATAATAAAACGATACGATTTTAAGGAGGACATTTTGAAATGAGTTTCAAAGTTGAAGAATTAGGCAAGAGCATGGTAAAGCTTACCATCGAGGTTGCAGCGGAAGAGTTTGAGAAAGCAATGGAGACGGCATATCAGAAGAATAAAAATAAATTGTCCGTACAGGGTTTTCGTAAGGGTAAGGCTCCGAGAGCCATGATCGAGAAGATGTACGGTGCAGGCATTTTCTATGAAGATGCGGCAAATGAGTTAATTCCGGATGCTTACGAGAAGGCAGCGGTTGAGAGCGGCCTTGATATTGTTTCCAGACCGGAAATCGACCTGGTTCAGGTGGAAAAGGGTAAGGAGTTCATCTTTACCGCAGAAGTAGCAGTAAAGCCGGAGGTTACCTTAGGCGAGTATAAGGGCGTTGAGGTTGAGAAGACCGATGTGAACGTATCCGACGATGAGGTGGCAGCAGAGCTTGACCGTGTAAGAGAGCAGAATGCAAGAATTCTTACCGTAGAGGACAGACCGGTTGCTGACGGCGATGAGACTGTAATCGATTTCGAAGGCTTTGTAGACGGTGTACCGTTTGCAGGCGGCAAGGGTGAGGATTACAAGCTTGTTATCGGTTCCCATTCCTTTATCGATACCTTCGAGGAGCAGTTAATCGGTAAGAACATCGGCGAAGAGGTAGATGTTAACGTTACTTTCCCGACCGAGTACCATGCAGAGGAGCTTGCAGGTAAGCCGGCACTCTTCAAGGTTACGATTAAGGCTATCACCGCAAAGGAGCTTCCGGAGCTGGATGATGAGTTCGCGGTAGACGTATCCGAGTTCGATACCCTTGCGGAGTACAAGGAAGACATTAAGAAGAACCTTCTTGAGAAGAAGGAAAAGGAAGCAAAGTTCGCAAAGGAAGATAAGGTGGTTGATAAGATTATCGAGAACGCAACCATGGAGATTCCGGATGCGATGATTGATACCCAGACCCGTCAGATGGCTGAGGAGTACGCACAGAGACTTCAGATGCAGGGCTTGAACCTTGAGCAGTACTTCAAGTTCACCGGTATGAATGCAAACAGCTTCATGGAGAACTTAAAGCCGCAGGCATTAAAGAGAATCCAGTGCAGACTTGTTCTTGAGGCTGTTGTAAAGGCTGAGAACATCGAAGTTACCGAGGAAGAGTTAGACAAGGAATTCGATACCATGGCTCAGAACTACCGCATGGAGAAGGATAAGCTTGTTGAGCTTGTAGGCGAGAAGGAAAAGGAACAGATTAAGATGGATATCGCAGTACAGAAGGCTGTAGACTTCGTACGCGACGCTGCAAAAGAAAAGTAAGAAGAATTAACATAAGGGATGTTCCGCATGGGCATCCCTTCGTTGCCAGAAAGGAGTTTAATCATATGAGTTTAGTACCTTACGTGTTGGAACAGACCGCCAAGGGTGAACGTACCTATGACATTTATTCCAGATTATTAAAGGATCGTATTATTTTTCTCGGAGAAGAGGTAAACGATGTAACCGCAAGCCTTGTGGTTGCCCAGCTTTTGTTCTTAGAGAGCGAGGATCCGAAGAGAGATATCAGTTTATATATTAACAGCCCGGGTGGTTCCGTAACCGCAGGTATGGCAATTTACGATACCATGCAGTATATTAAGTGTGACGTATCCACCATTTGTATCGGTATGGCTGCCAGCATGGGTGCTTTCCTCTTGGCCGGCGGTACCAAGGGCAAGCGTTTTGCACTGCCGAATGCGGAGGTTATGATTCATCAGCCGTCCGGTGGCGCAAGAGGTCAGGCAACCGAGATTGAAATTGCGGCAAAGAATATTTTACGTACGAGACAGAAGTTGAACGAGATTCTTGCTGCCAATACCGGTAAGCCGATTGAGGTGATTGCGGTAGATACCGAGCGTGATAACTATATGACGGCGGAAGAGGCTGTGGCATACGGCTTAATCGACAGTGTCATCACGAATCGCTAATAGCAGATAACTGAGGTGAATGTAAAGTGGCAAATAAGACAGATGACAGACAGAACTTTTTTTGTTCTTTCTGCGGAAAAGCGCAAAAGCAGGTAAGAAAGATGATATCTGGCCCGTCCGGAGTTTATATTTGTGATGAGTGTATCGAGCTGTGCGCAGAACTGGTAGATGAGATGGAGAAGGACGATGATTTTGAAGATGCGGCAGAGAGTGAAATCAATTTGCTCAAACCGATGGAAATCAAGGCCTTTTTGGATGAATATGTAATCGGTCAGGAGGATGCCAAGAAGGTGCTTGCCGTATCGGTGTATAACCATTACAAGCGCGTTCTGATGCAACCGAGCATGGATGTGGAGCTTCAAAAGTCCAACATCTTAATGATCGGTCCTACCGGTAGCGGTAAGACCTATCTTGCCCAGACGTTGGCGAAGTTACTTAACGTACCGTTTGCGATTGCGGATGCAACGGCGCTTACGGAGGCCGGCTATGTGGGTGAAGACGTAGAGAATATTTTGTTAAAGCTGATTCAGGCAGCGGATTTTGATATTGAGCGCGCGGAGCACGGTATTATCTATATTGACGAGATTGATAAGATTACCCGTAAGTCCGAGAATGTATCCATTACCCGTGATGTGTCCGGCGAGGGTGTACAGCAGGCGTTGTTAAAGATTTTAGAGGGCACGGTGGCATCCGTTCCGCCGCAGGGCGGAAGAAAGCACCCGCATCAGGAGTTGTTACAGATTAATACGACAAATATCCTGTTTATTTGCGGCGGTGCTTTTGACGGCTTGGAAAAGATTGTAGAGGCTCGTACCGGACATAAGTCCATGGGCTTTAATGCGGAAATCGGCGACGGAATGGAACTTCGTATCGGTGACATGTTCCGTCAGGTGATGCCGCAGGATTTGGTAAAATTTGGTTTGATTCCGGAGTTTATCGGCCGTGTGCCGGTAACGGTTGCATTGGATATTCTGGATGAGGATGCCCTTGTTCGCATTTTGGCAGAGCCGAAGAATGCACTGACCAAGCAGTATCAGCGCATTTTTGAGTTGGACGGCGTGGAGCTGGAATTTGAGGAAGAGGCACTTCGCGTTATCGCAAGACGTGCGGTGGAGCAGAAGACCGGTGCCAGAGGCTTGCGCTCCATTATGGAAAATATCATGATGGATACCATGTATCGTGCACCTTCCGATGAAAGCATCTTAAAGTGTATTGTGACCAAGGAGGCAGCAGAAGGAACCGAAGAACCGACCTTGGAGGTTGCCGAGCACAGAAAGCGTTCTCATTCCAAGAATGCGGGCGCCCGCAGCACGGATGAGAGTGCATAAGCGATAGAAGTAAGGTGATAGAATGAAGAATGAAATTAAAGTTATGCCGCTTGTAGCACTACGAAATATCGTAGTGCTGCCGGGCATGCTGGTACATTTTGATGTAAACCGTAAAATCAGTATTCAGGCCATTGAACAGGCTATGAAGTCCGACCAGCAGATTTTTGCGGTGATGCAAAAGGATGCGTCCGTGGAACTTCCAACGGTGGATGATTTGTATCCGGTGGGTTGTGTGGCGCGTATCAAGCAGATTATTAAGTTGCCGGGAAATTTGGTCCGTGTGTTGATTACAGGCGAAGAGCGAGGAGAGCTTGACTATTTGGTAAGTGTCTCCCCTTATTTTTCTGCCCAGATTACGGTGACGGAGCAGGAGAAGTCCGCCGGCTTTGCTGCAGTGGAGCAACGAGCTATGTTAGGAACACTGCATGATTTACTGGATGTGTATTTCTCCGTAAACACGAAACTTGGGAAGGATATCGCAGAGCAGTTGTCCGGAGTGACAGAGCTGGATCGCTTGATGGAGCAAATCATTGCCATGATTCCGCTTACGACGACACAGCGTCAGGCACTTTTGGATGAAATTGAGTTTTTCTCCCGATTTGAACTCTTGGCACAGATTCTTGCCAATGAAATCGAAGAGCTTCGGATTCGCAAGGATTTGCAGACGAAGGTAAAGGCAAAGGTTGACAGGAATCAGAAGGAATATGTACTCAGAGAGCAGATGAAGGTGATCCGTGAGGAGTTGGGAGAAAGTAACGAAGCGGATGAGTTTGTAAGGAAGACAGAGGCGCTAGAGGCCTCCGTAGAAATAAAGGAAGCAATTTTAAAAGAAATCGAGCGATATAAGCGCCTTTCCGGTGCCGCATCCGAGGGAGCGGTAGCCCGGACTTATATCGAGACTTTACTGTCCATGCCGTGGGATAAGGCAACCAAGGAAAGCTTTTCCCTCGGGGATGCGAAGAAAATTTTAGAGCGTGATCATTACGGAATGGAAAAGGTTAAGGAGCGCATTTTACAGTATTTGGCGGTAAGAAAGCGCACCGGAACGGCCGGCGGAACGATTCTATGTCTGGTGGGACCACCGGGTACCGGTAAGACCTCCGTAGCACATTCCGTAGCGGAGTCGTTGGGTAAGCAGTATGTCAGAGTCTGTCTCGGCGGTGTACGGGATGAGGCAGAAATTCGCGGTCACAGACGGACCTATATCGGTGCCATGCCGGGGCGTATCGCGACGGGAATTAAGCAGGCGGGAGTAAAGAATCCGCTTATGTTGTTAGATGAAATCGATAAGGTGGCAAGTGACTATAAGGGAGATCCGAGCGCGGCGCTTTTGGAGGTGTTGGACCCGGAACAGAATGCACGGTTTATGGACCATTATCTGGATTTGCCTTTGGATTTGTCAGAGGTACTCTTTATTGCCACTGCGAACACATTAGAGACCATACCGAAGCCGCTTTTAGACCGTATGGAAGTCATTGAACTGTCAAGCTATACGGAGGCGGAGAAGTTCTTTATCGCGAAGAAACATTTGCTTAAGAAGCAGTTAAAGAAAAACGGTCTCACCGCAAAGGAATTAAAGTTGACGGACGGAGCTCTTCGCAGTGTTATTTCCGGGTACACTAAGGAAGCCGGTGTGCGTAAATTAGAGCAAAAGCTTGGCGAACTTTGCCGGAAAACCGTATGGAACATTGATGCGGCAGAGGAAGTACCGGAGCTCCCGATTAAAATCAGTGAAAAGGATCTGTTTTCCTATCTCGGTAAGCAAAAGTACCGCAAGGATACGGTAGAAAAGAAGCCGCAGGTGGGCCTGGTACGCGGACTTGCCTGGACCAGTGTGGGCGGAGATACTCTTGAAATCGAAGTCAATGTCATGCCGGGCAAAGGAGGTATTACACTGACCGGTAAGCTCGGTGATGTAATGAAGGAGTCCGCACAGACGGCATTGTCTTATGTACGGGCCTATTGCGGGGACGAGCTGTCCGAGGAGTATTTTGAAAAGCATCAGCTCCACATTCATGTGCCGGAGGGGGCGGTGCCGAAGGACGGTCCGTCTGCAGGTATTACCATGGCAACGGCTGTTTATTCCGCGGTTACCGGGAAAAAGGTATTGCCGGATGTGGCCATGACCGGAGAAATAACTTTGCGAGGACGCGTGCTTCCGATCGGAGGGCTGAAGGAGAAGCTTCTTGCGGCGAAGCAGGCCGGTGTAAAGAAGGTGTTAGTGCCTGCGAAGAACGAAGCGGATGTGGCAGAACTGACCGAAGAGGTTACAAAGGGACTTACGATTGTGTTTGTATCCGAGATGGAGGAAGTGTTGCGTGAAGCGCTTGTAAAGTAGAAAGTTTTCTTACGGTATGATTGAGAGTACTTGTAAGAGGAAGGAGAACTTTGATGAATGTAACAAAAGTGAATTTGGAAACGGTGTGCGGTATTACCAGTAAGCTGCCGGAAAATTTGTTGCCGGAGTTTGCCTTCGCAGGGAAATCCAATGTGGGAAAATCCTCTTTGATTAACGGTCTGATGAACCGGAAATCTTATGCGAGAACGTCTTCCCAACCGGGCAAAACGCAGACCATTAATTTTTATAATATTAACGAGCAGTTGTATTTTGTGGATCTTCCGGGATACGGCTATGCAAAGGTGTCCATGGAACTTCGGGCGAAATGGGGCAAGATGATTGAGCGCTATTTAAAAAAGTCCGAGCAGTTAAAGCTGATTTTCCTGTTGGTGGATATCCGCCACGAGCCGTCGGAGAATGACAAGGATATGTACGAGTGGATTGTGCATAACGGATTTCAGCCCATTGTCATTGCAACGAAGCTGGACAAAATTAACCGTAGTCAGATTGCAAAGCAGACAAAGCTCATACGGACAAGTCTTAAGATGCCGAAGGAGGGTATTTTGATTCCTTTTTCTGCGGAGACGAAAGCCGGCAGAGACGAAATCTGGCAGAGAATCGAGGAGTTTCTTCCGATGGGAGAAGCGAAGGAAGAATCGAACAAGGAATAAGAAAAGGGCTTCGCCGTTCGCGGCGAGGCCCTTGCTGTTTGTACGAATATTTAGCCTTCCGGCTCAGAGTTATCCTTTCCGCCGGAGGAGAGGAGCTTGGTTACGATATAGGTATAAATATCGGTACTGTTCTCCTTCCAGTTGTTACACAGGCGCTCTGCCTCCGCTTCGTTGGAAACGGTAATCTGGACATCCAACAGGACAGAGTCACGGTCCAATATTTTGCACTCGGCCAGATATTCGGAATGTTTGATTTCGTAATAATCTGCCGGAGTGGATTGTTCCTCTTTTAACTGATACCGCTGGGCGGAAAGATATTCGTCGATATCCGCTCTGGCAGCGGAAGAGATGTCCTTAAAAAAGAAGGAAAGGGCTTCACCGCCGGCCTCCGTGATGTGGTACAGTGTTTTATTGCGGACCACTTCTTTTTCGATAAAGCCGTCTTCCGTTAAGTCGTTGATGGTTTCGTGTAAGGTAAAATAGTCCGTGTAATTTTTTCCGATGAAAAAGTCCGTTAACTGGGAATCGGTCATCGGAAAATCAATCCGGTCCAAAATATAAAGAATCATAAGTTTGTAGAGCATTAACATTTCGGATTGCATAAGGAACTCCTTTTCATACGTTGATTTAGGGTATTCAGAACCTGCTTTTTATCCGCACTCCATAAAGGTGCAATGAGAGAGCTCTTCGGGCCGTCTCCGGTGAGTCGATAAATCACGGTGTCCTCCGGAATCAGAGGAAGTGCCGCAAAAAGGACATCCATGTAAGCATCAAGGGACATACAGGCAAATTCCGAAGAATCTGCGGAGTTATAATACTCCGCCAAATCGGTGTTATGTAAAATATGCAGCAGTTGAAGTTTTATGCCGTGTACGTTGCCGTTTATTACGTGGCGTACCGTGGCAAGCATGTCCGCGGTTGTTTCTTTCGGTAATCCCAGAATTACATGGGTGATGACAGGGATGCTTGCGGCATGCAAACGGGAGACGGCATCATCGTACGTTTTTAAAGGATAGCCGCGACGAATAAACGTAGCGCTTTCCTCATGGATGGTTTGCAGTCCCAACTCCACATAAACAGGCTTGCGCATGTTTAAAGATGCCAAAAGGTCGACACAGTTCCGGGATAAGCAATCGGGCCGTGTGGCAACGGACAATCCCACCACTTCCGGATCTGCCAGAGCTTCTTCAAAAATCTGCTTTAAGTAGGGTACCGGTGCATAAGTATTGGTAAAAGCTTGAAAATAGGCCAGATACCCGGCAAAGGAATCTTTGTTTTTCGGGAGCTTTGCGGCAACCTTTTGTTTTGCCTTTGCCAGCTGTTCCGTAACGGACAATTCGGCAGGAGCGGCAAAATCGCCGGAACCGCCCCGACTGCAAAAAATGCAGCCCCGTGTATCGAGTGTTCCGTCCCGGTTGGGGCAGGACATACCGCCGTTTAGAGAAATGCGGTATACTTTGCCGCCGAAGCGGGCACGGTAATAGTCGTTTGCGGTAAGCATAATAATTTACCGGATGTGAGCTTTTACCGCTGCGCTGACCGCATCACATACCCGCGGATCAAACGGTTGCGGAAGGATATTGTCGTCGGAAAGCTCGTCGTCGGAAACAAGTCCCGCAATAGCAAGTGCGGCCGCTAACTTCATTTCTTCCGTAATCTGAGAAGCGCGTCCTTCCAGGGCACCCCGGAAGATACCCGGGAAGGCTACCACGTTATTGACCTGGTTCGGAAAATCGGAACGTCCGGTACCGATGACGCGAGCACCTGCCTTTTTTGCCAGGTCCGGCATGATTTCCGGTACCGGATTCGCCATGGCAAACAAAATGGCATCGGAGTTCATGGAAGCTACCATCTCCTCGGATACAATATTCGGAGCGGAAACGCCGATGAAAATGTCTGCGCCGCGTAAAGCATCCGCAAGAGACCCTTCCTTTTCGTCCAAATTGGTAATTTGTACCATTTCCTTCTGCATCCAGTTAAGACCTTCCGTCTTCTTGGAAAGCATACCTACTTTATCGCAAAGAGTCAGATGCTTAAAACCGTAATTTAACAGGAGCTTAGAGATAGCGATACCGGCAGAACCGGCACCGTTTACTACTACGCGGCATTCTTCTTTTTTCTTACCTACAACTTTCAATGCATTGATAATACCGGCCAGTACTACGATGGCGGTACCGTGCTGGTCATCGTGAAAGACCGGAATCGGTAACAATTCCTTTAAGCGGGATTCGATTTCAAAGCAACGCGGTGCGGAAATATCCTCCAGATTGATTCCTCCGAAGGCCGGAGCAATGTTGACAACGGTTTTGATGATTTCTTCCGTGTCCTGGGTATCCAGACAAATCGGGAAAGCATTTACTCCGCCGAACTCCTTAAACAGGACACATTTTCCTTCCATTACCGGCATGGCGGCAGCGGCGCCGATATTGCCGAGGCCGAGAACTGCGCTGCCGTCGGACACAACAGCAACCGTATTGGCTTTGATGGTGTAGCGGTACACCTCCTCCGGATGCTCTGCGATAACCTTACAAGGCTCCGCAACGCCCGGGGTATAGGCTAGTGCCAGGTCTTCTCTGGAATTTACATTACATTTTGCCTCTGTGGTAAGCTTGCCGTTCCATTCTTTGTGGAGGGCAAGAGACTGTTCTGCTGTTGTCATTGTTATACTCCTTTAGTATGGTAAATTGTAATAGTTCAATGTAATCTATCGGATATTATACAATAGAAAAATAGAAAGTGCAAGAAGACAGATTGGCAAAAAAGTGTTTGACGAAACGTGGAATAAGGAGTACAATAATAGAAAGGAATGTAGAACTGTTTGTGAATTGAAATAGAGTGGTTGAAAGGGGGTACGGCACATGAAGAAGCGTAAGATTGCGTTGATTGCGGCATCCTGGGACGGGGAGACCTTGGCAGCGACCATTAACGGAATTAAGGAGCGCCTTGACGGTAGCGGGATGGATTTGTACGTCTTTTTGTGTTTTCCGGCTTTCGGTTTAGATTCGCCGGATAATATTTCCCAGTTTAATATATTTTCTCTGCCGCATTATGAAGATTACGACGGATATATTTTTTCCATCAATGTGGTACAGGGATATGATATGCTGAAGAAATATCATCAGCCGTTGTTACAGTGTGGGAAGCCGATGGTATCCCTGGAGTGTGAAATGGAGGGTGTGCCGACCATTATACCGGATGGCTACGACGCCGAGTATCGTCTGGTAGACCATTTGATTAAAGAGCACGGTTGCCGGAGAATTAATTATGTCGGAGGCTCCCCGGAGCATCCGGATAATATTCTCAGAAAGAAAGCTTATACGAATGCCTTGAAGGCAAACGGTATCGAAGTAGATGAGAGAAGAATCCGGGATTACAGTTTTATGGAGGCGGACGGTCATCAGGCCTATGCTGAGTTTAAGGAGTCCGGCTTAGAAATGCCGGATGCGGTTGTCTGTGCGAATGATGCAATGGCACTCGGCTATTGCCAGGCGGCGGAGGAAGACGGAAAGTATCCGCCGGATGATTTCATGATTATCGGATATGATAATGATGAGAATTCCAGAGCATTTACTCCGTTGATATCTACTATAGACAAGGATGCATACGCCATGGGACGTATCGGGTGTGACGCATTACTTCGTTTGATGGACGGCGAGACGGTAGAACCAAAGATTTCTTACGCGCAGAATCTTGTGTTACGAGGAAGCTGCGGTTGCTATGCTCCGGAGGAGCTGGTAGAGTGGGATAATCGTCAGTTGCAACGTCAGATTTACTACCGAGTAAAAGAGGAGTCCGCTTATTATGAGACTTTGAATTTGATGCGTCAGAATCTGGCAATTTCGGATAGTGAAGGCTTGTATAATTATTATATGCTGGAAATCATGAGACATTTTGAAATGTACGGCTATTGTATGTGCATTAATCAGAGTGTTTATTACGGAACACATGCGATAGAGTTTAGCTTAGATACGGCATATGACGATGAGCAGTATGTTTTAAGCGGAATGAAACACGGTGTTTCTCAGAACGAGGCTATGATTATCAAAAAGAGAGATGTGGTGCCGGATTATTTGCAACAGAACGATAAGGATACCCATGTGTATATGATTATGCCGATGCAAAGATACGGGGCCTGCATCGGATACTTTGTATTAATCGATTCGACGCTTATCCTGCATCGTAAAATGGCACTGCATATGATGGGCGCTATTAACAGTTCCTACGGTAACCTACGAAACTTCGAGAATTTGCGGAAGATGAACAAACGTCTGGACAGTGTGTATGTGAAGGATGCGCTGACGGATATGTATAACCGCTTCGGTTATATGCGTGACGGTTATGCAATGTTTGAAAAGAGTAAGGTTTACGGCAAGCCGTTAATGGTGATGTTCATGGATATGGACCGTCTCAAAGAGATTAATGACATTTACGGTCATTCCCATGGTGATAATGCCTTGATTATGTTTTCGGGTGTGCTGAAAGCATGCGCGGGAGAAGATAAGATTGCGGTACGCTACGGCGGAGACGAATTCCTGATTATCGGCCAGGTGGAAGATGAATCGGAGGCGGATGCGTTTAAGTTGACGTTGGAAACGGCACTGAATGAGGCAAACGCGAAGTCGGATCTTCCGTATCAGATTGAGGCCAGCATCGGTTATGTATTGACTGATACAAAGGGAACGAAGGAGCTGGATGATTACGTTGAAGAAGCGGATACACTGATGTATGAGGTGAAGAAGCGTAATCGTAAAAACAGACAAAATTAGTCGATTTGAAGGAGACAGGGCTGTCGCGGTAGCGTAGCCCTTTTTCTAACCATAGTAATCAATAGAAAATCGGAGAGGATAGAGGAAGATGATTAGCAGTACATCGAATCCCCGCGTGAAAAATATTGTTTCATTGCAGAAAAAGGGAAAAGAAAGAAGACAGCAGGGGCTGTTTGTTATTGAAGGAAAAAAGTTGTTTGAAGAGATTTTACGGGATGCAAAGGAAGCCCTTTGTGATGTCTATGTTACTGAGGCTTATCTGGAGGCGGACAGTCAGAGAAAAATGCTGGCGGGAGTATCCTATGAGACGGTATCCGATAATGTGATGAAGACGATGGCGGAGACGATGGAACCCCAGGGGATTTTAGCTACGGTACGTATTCCGCGGTACGATAAGAAAGCATTGCTTGCCAAGGAAGATGCGGTGTGGATTGCTTTAGAGGATTTACGTGACCCGGGAAATCTGGGAACCGTACTCCGGACCGCAGAAGCGGCGGGGGTGACCGGTGTACTTCTCAGCGCTGCTTCGGTGGATATGTATAATCCGAAGGTGGTACGTTCGACCATGGGAGCCATTTTCAGAGTCCCCCATTTTTATGCGGAAGACTTTTTGGAAGAACTGAAGGACATGAAGCGATGCGGCGCGACGCTGTATGCGGCACATCTTGCGGGAACGCAGTATTATGACGAGCCGGAGTATGCGGGGCGTTCCGTGATTTTGATCGGGAACGAGGCAAACGGTTTGAGTGAGGAAGCGTCAAAGATGGCAGATTGTCTTGTAAAGATTCCGATGGAGGGAAAAGCGGAGTCCTTAAATGCTGCAGTGGCCACGTCGCTGTTTGTATATGAGGCTTACAGGAAACGGAGAAACAGAGCGTAATATGTCGAAAAAAGCAGACGTGTTCTGCTTTTTTTATTACAAATCAATTTCCAAAAAATGTAAAATAATGTATACTGTGTTCAGAAAAAAACGCGTTATGGCGGAAAGGAGCAGTTATGCGGGAATTATTGGAACAGGGAGTAGGGATTGCGATAATCGGAGGAGTGACGGCGGTGGGAGTGCTGAGCCGGATGCTTTTGTTGGGGTATTACGGAAGGTTAGGCAGGGCCTGTACAAAGTTTGAGGAGACGAAAAACAAAACGGTGACCTACATACGGGAGGATTTAAGGCGACGAAGCGGACGGGAAGAGGCAATTAATAATATATCGGTTTATACGGAGTATCGTCTGGCAGAAGGAAAAGTCTGCGGGGTGCGGGTAGGAAGTTTGGAACATGCGGTATTATATTCGTTGTTTCTGGTAGGAATGAGCAGTGTGCTGGTGGCTTTGACCGGTGTTTTGACAGAGTGTGGGTACAAAACAGTGTTGACGATTCTTTGGGCGGGCGGAATTTCGGTAACAGGCTTGCTTATATTGGATATCGTTACCGGATTGAGAGAAAAAAATAAGAGAGTACGCCTCCGAATCCGGGATTATATCGAAAACGGATTTTGTGCGGGAGAGGGCAAAGCAGAGAGAGAGGAAGAAAAGAAAG
>SVEN01000031.1:0-23128 GCA_015057365.1 Lachnospiraceae bacterium
GGACGGACATACTCCGTCTGCAATGCTCTGATTCACTTCATTTGTAACCTCGGGCAAATAATACAATACCCGTTCCGGTCTATGTACAATCATCGTCGATGTTATTTTGACCATAGGACACCTGCCTTTCCTTCCTCGGGAAACAACCGATACTTATATCAAAATTATCTTATCAACCACGCTCTATTTACTTCATTATAGCACATCTTTAGCAAAAAAGCACTATAAATATATAGATTTATACAAAGCCGGAAAGTTCATATATTTAAATTCAATTTCCCGTTTGCGGTTCATGCACCTCTTTGGAACGGCTCACCGCATTTTGTATCAAAACACAGGCGGAAATGCAACGGAAGGTACCTTTATCCTTCATTACATTTTCCTCGCTACGCTCCTGCGCCGCCCAGTTCTCCAAAGCCTCCCAGTCCAAATACGAGTCCCAGTACTCTCTGTCCAAAAGGCTGACATACCAAGCCTTTTGCTGTTTGTACTCTTCCTCGGACTGCTGCGCCTTTTGATAATTCGTCCAGCTGCCGGACTCCTTATCCGTTACCGTATACAAAGACTCCGGCAGCAAATCCTTAAAGGCCTCTCTAAAGATATAACGATTCGTCTTATTTTTTAAAAACATATGCCGTGGAATAGATACCGCAAAATCAACCAATCGATAGTCCATATACGGTGCTATATATCTTGCGCCCGAATATGCACCCAATAAAGCCATTACATCCAAACGGTTCCTACTTCCCCCTTCTAAAATAAAGGCCTTTGTATCATAAGCAAAGGTTAAAGGCGGACGCTCCAATGCTTCACATCGTTCGGCAAATTCTTTCTTAATAATCTCCTTGGCAAGAAAAACATCTTCGTAGCTCCCTGTTAGTTGCTTTCTCGTCTTTGCAAGATTCTTATAACACAACTTCAACGTCTGATACGGACGTACTCTCCAGCCCTTCGTCATGGACCACATATACTTCCAATAGGCCACATACTCCTTATGATAAAATAATTCGTAAGGATTTCCCCGATGGCTTACCCCCTCATCTCCGCCATGTCCGGTAAACACTACCTTTACCCCTCTCCGGTTCATAAACTGACCCGTTTCCGAAATAGGAAGCGTATTTACATACGGAGGAAATACATACATGCGGAACGGTCCTTCGTTAAGTGCAGGATTCAGGCCGATTTGGTGTATCTTCTGCGTCGGAATACTTCCCTCATTAAACACCACCGTCTTACCACCGTAATTACAGGTAATTCCTTCCTGCTTACAGATATCATCAATTCTTCTACGTTCATCATTTTCCGCGTAAGGAATATCCTCCGGGGAAGCCGACCAGGAAAAATAGGTACAGTCTCTTCCTAACCGATGAATCAATATAGAGATCACGCCGGAATCCAGTCCACCGGACAACTCTGCCCCCACCGTTCCCGAAACCGCATCCAGTCTGCGTTTTACCGCATCCGTAATCAGCTCCCGCAGCCGGTCGATATAGGCCTGCTCGGAAGATAACCGAATCTTCTTACTTCCCAAGCTCCAGTATTCCTTCTTCTCTGTTACCATCCCGGTTTCCTTCAATGAGAATGTCATATAGGACGCCGGCTTTACACAAAAAATGTGGGCAAATTCCGTGGTCTCCGTACTCATATAGCCGGCTCCAGAAAGCTTCCCCCACAGCCACTTCTCGTCTACAGCATCGTTGACTCCCTCCATGGCAAGCAGTCCACGCATATCCGTCGAGAACACAACACACTCATTATCGGTAAAATAGAACAGCGGACGTACCCCCATATGATCCCGGAACAGTGTCACCTTCCGCTCTGCTTCCTCATAAATGGCGCCGCTAAAGTCACCGTTTACCTCCTTAAGGCTCTCAAAACCGAATTTTCGGATATATGTAAACAGTAGCTCCTCATCGGAACAGACTTCGGACAAAACGGTCTTCTCCAAAAGAGCCTCACGGTTATATAATACAGCATCAATGACTGCATAGCTTCCGCCTTTCCTTAACACGGGACTGCTCTTATCAAACGCCTCCGAAAGCCGCTCCGAAAAGCATCCCAAAAGAGCCCCGTCTTCGATATATACTTCTTGCGTATCGGTTCCGTAGGCTTTGTTCCAAAGTCGTAACTTATCTCTATCCTCTTTTAAACAACTCTGTTTCGCTTTTGTTCCGAAATATCCGTAAATTCCGCTCATGATTTCCTCCGTAAATTTATTAAAACAAAAAAAAGCCTTGCCTCGGTATAACACCGGGCAAGGCTTTTCTTTCTTACTTACCGCTAGTAGGTTCAGTGCTGTTATCGGACTTAAAGTGATCACAAAAGCTATGATTATCATCATTGCCACAAATACAATCTTGAAGACAGTTCTCTTGCAATGACGTAAAAATACCATCTGCGGTCTCGTTGATGTTAAGTTCTGCTACTTCCGGTGCATTCCATTTCTTCATTTTAATTTCCTCCAATTAATAGTAATTGATTCGTTTCATTTAACTTACATTTGCATCATACCTCATCTCAAATAGAAATGCAACAAATCTAACATAATTGAAAGAATTTTGTTTGCCTGGTGCATATTTTGTTTTCAAGTACATATTTTCTATCTTATTCTACCATAAAAGCGCCGCCAAGCAAAGTACTAAATATAACGAGTTTCGTTGCAGACCTAGTTCAAGTCCTACCGGAATAAGTTGATTAACTGTTCTTCGATTGCCTCCGGGACCTCCCCCTTCCGGGCAAGCACCGTCGGTTCTTCTTCCTCCAGCACATACAGGCGGGAATTGTAATACGCGAAGCGCTGCTCTAACATTGCCAAGGTACCGTCCTCCTGATGTTCACATAAAAACCATACCTTATAAATCCAATGGTTCATCTCCTTATCAAACTCATCCACCGCAAACATCACATCCTTAAAATACCAGCCCGACTCATAAAGCGCTTTCAGACGTTGCTCCAAGCCATCCGAGAATTTCTGTTGGTCATCATCATTCGTCGACGTTCTGATTCCCATCTTCAAACCGGAACCGTAACTGTTCACCGTTTCTCCCGCCACAAGCCTGTCATATGTTCTGACTGTGGAATACCGGAGCGCGATGTCCAGAATCACATCATCATAGGAATGGACATTTGCCGCAAAATTCGGTTTTCCTTCTACTTTTTCTTCATAGAGCACATATTTTTTCGGAGTGATTTTTCCAAAGTCAATGGAATAAATCAACTCCCCCTTTTCGTAAAATCCTACCAGATATGACGTAAAGACCATATTATCTGCCAGATTTTCATCGTACGGCGTCAGCCATATCTCTTCGATTTTAACCTTAATATCCTTTCCTTCAAAATAGTAAGCATATGCCTCATCCATAGAGCTTTGAATATATTTTTTATACTCCTCCATTCCCTCCGTCAAGGAATCGTCATTTTTCACATTGTAATATTCTTCAATCCGGAACGCAACCACATCCAAAAGCGCCTGGGTATCCCCTTCCACCAACTTCTCACAAACACTTTTCACCTTAAAAGCATCCGCAATGGCAGAGAAGCTCATCCATCGATTGGTGACCTGTCCATAGCTTAGCAACCCGATTCCCGCCAAAACCGCAACAAGCAAAAGTCCCAATACAATTGCTGTGAGTTTACGCCGGAACAAGCTTTTTTTCACCTTTCGCAACGGTTTTAAAGAAGCCTCATTCTCCTTGGCATAATCCTTTTGATGCACTTCCCCATCCCTTACCAGTTCATTCTTAACCTTCTCTAAAAGTCCGGCACACACCGCACACTCCTTC
Source organism: Lachnospiraceae bacterium (assembly GCA_015057365.1). Lineage (GTDB taxonomy): Bacteria > Bacillota > Clostridia > Lachnospirales > Lachnospiraceae > SIG307. Next base: position 3,783 of record SVEN01000031.1, read on the forward strand.
ACGTGCTCTTCCAAGGCTTCTTTACTCTCCGGAGAGCACATATCTTCCACATAAAGTGTCATTAAATCCTTCACCACTTCACACTTCATAGCATCAACTCCTTTCGCTTAAATAAGTACGCAACAGCTCTTTTCCCCGAAGATAGGTTACTCTGCCCCAAACCTCAGACTTCTCAAAGGTTTCTCCGATTTCCCTAAACGACAGTTCCCCGTAATACCTCAGCAAAAAGACCTCCTTATAAGGCTCCGGCAGCCGGTGTATCATCCTGCGGATTTCCTTCGTTGAGTCATCGTCCAATATACACGCTTCCAACGATTGTCCGGAAGTCACATCCTCTGTTAACGACTCCTCCGGATGTCTCTTTTTCTTTCGCAGACTGTCATAATATGTATTCTTGGCAATCGTGTACAACCACGTGGTAAATTTGCACCGATTGTCAAAGCCATCCACACTCTGTATTGCCTTTACAAAGGTATCCTGCATCAGGTCTTCCGCCTGATAGACATCTCCGCAAAGCCCCAGCAGGAATTTATACACCTGCTCCGCATAACTTTCGTACAACCTGCTAAAATCCGCATCCTTCACACCGACTCACCTCCTTTCACTTTATCAGACGTTCCCGCCTACGGATTCGTTACAAAAAAAGATATGTATTTCAAATTTTGTTAAAATACATACCTTCTCTTGCGCATCCAAACACAGAACATGTTCGGTTACTGATGCAAATTCTTCAGATTCTTCAGCTTTAGTAACGGACTCAAATCCTCGATATCCGTCTGCTGAATATTTAAACTTTCCAAATATTTCAGTCCGGAAAGTGTACTGATATCGCGAATCGGATTAAAATCAATGCGCAGATCCTTTAAAGAGACCAAGTTCTTCAAAGGTGACACATCCGCCACCCGGTTCATGTATACATACACTCTCTCGATATACTTTAAGTTCGCAAGGGGAGTCAAATCACTGACCCTGTTATAATCCAGTCTGACATCATTTAATAGCGGCATATATGCAATCCCGCCGATATCCGCCACATTGTTTTTATACAGATTCAAAAATGTCAGATTTTTCAATTTCGTCAAACCGGCAATACTGGAAATACTGTTATTTTCCAACACCAAGCTCCGCAAATTGACTAACTCGTTCAGGGCATCAACTTTTTCGATGCCCTTCTGATTTAACTGCAGACTTGTCAGTTTGTACACGTCGCTAAGCATAATGTCGCGGTCCTTAATCCCCGTCACTTCACGCATTGCTGCTTCCAAAGCGCCATCCTTCCAATCCATGGCATGATCTTTTAGACCGCTGTCACACCAAGGAAAATACTTCGGTTCCGGGGCCTTCGGTAGCCCGTTGTGCTCCTCGTCACCACCGGAAGACCTCTGCCCTATACCGGCGAGAATCTTCTGAAGGACATCCTTATTTTCGATCATAATCTGTGTTCCGCAATACTCGCAGATGCCGGTTCCTTTTTCAAAGTCCGGCGTAATCTGCGCTCCGCAACCGGAACATGTCAATTCTATGATGTTCATCCTCTTGTCGTACTCCTCTGCAATTTGTTCATTTTCTTCCCTTGTATAGCAGTATACCATAAAGTCTGAAATAAGCAAGACCACCGACTAAGCCGGTGGTCTTTGCCGATTCCCTATTCCGATGCAATTGACATCTCGATACCTACATAATCCGCCGCAGTTCCGGTTTTCTCCGGATTATAAATGTCCGTGTACTCACTCCACAAAGAATAGTCTCCGACGGTATACACGCGAAAAAGTTCCAAATCCTCACCGGTCGGCAGTGCCTTGTACCACGGCTTGCCTTCGATGGTCATAGTGCCTTTAAACATCTTTTCCGGATAATGTACATAATCATTATCCTTATTTACCACGACACCGATACTGTACACATCACTATGTACCCCGTCTTGCTCATATAAATAGCAGAAAATTCCAATCTCGTCCCACACATAATTCGTACGCTTCGGCGCATCAAGGTTCACCTCGTTTTCGTGTACCACGACTCTCGGCTCTCCCCACAGCGCAATCAGCTCTGCTCCGTCAACCGGCAGCGGAATCACTTTGTCTCCCACATGCATTCCATCCTCGGCAAAATCAAGAGAAATTTGCTCTTTTTCATCCTTTGCGTCACCCTTAGACACCTCTTCCGAAGCAACAACTTTCTCATCATTTCCCTTCGGATTCTCATTGGTTGTGGTTTTACATCCTATGCACAATAATGTCATTGCCATAACTGCTATGATTGCTAAATACTTTTTCTTCATTTGTTTTCTCCTTTTTGTTTTTGATAGTATTATTTTGATAACATCTTTTCATGATTATGATACTATCATTTTGATAATATGTCAAGCCCTAATTTGAACTATTTATAAATTATGTAAGTGTAAGCTTTGTTCCGGATGCTCTAAATGACAATGCAAACAAAAACAGGAGAAGGCGCTATTGAGCCTTCTCCTGTTTTTAACGTTTTTCCTTCACAGCCTGCTCGATATAGTTAGCTGCTTTTGTGTCTAATTTTTTGATAGAAATACTGTCATTGATGTCGTTTTTCAGTATAAGGTCAATTAACTCTTCGGAATACGGGGAAATAATCGCTCCTGTAAAGAATCTAGCTGAAGGCTGTACAAGGTTTTTGCCACCCGGTACAAGGGTAACCGGCGTATTCCAGACATATAACAGAACCTTGGTAATGTGGTCGTATTGAAATTCTTTAACAGGTTGTTTGTACGGGGCGTTGTTATTTGCCGGATTCCGAATGATACAAAATACCTCTCCCGGTTGGGATTCAAAATCAAAGGTGGTTTCGATTTCAAAACGACAGTCATCCGGACAGTTCAGATAATATTTATAGGCACCGACACCTCGCTTTCTTGTTACGATTAAGAAAATAAAACCGGCAGGTGCCCATAAAATCAACCCTCCAACCAATAGTGCCTGCACGATATTATCCAGTAGCTCCGGTCCGCTAAGCAAAACGTTTCTGACTTCCGGAATTCCCATGCCGCATAAGCACAGAAACGGGAAAAAGAAATACAGGATGCCTAAAACCATTACTCTTTTCGGAATGGTTTTCAATTGTTCAAATAAAACGTTTTTTACAGTATACATACGCTCTCTCCTTTTCGTTACTGTCAGACGACGCCTCCTCTTACGTTTCCTTTTTCTTACGTCTTAATACCCTCGGCAAAATGCCGATTGCAAGGGAAATAACGCCCACAATCGTCAAAAGAATTCCACCATTCCGATCTCCGTCTACGGTTCTCACTTCCGTCGGATTATTCGGGTCTATCAACAAATCCAGTTGCTCTCCCTCCTTCATACCGTTACTATACTGGTTCATTTGTACCTTTTCATATTTCTTCCCTTCATAAGTAAAATCGACATACACTGTACGAATGTATCTGCCGCCTCCGAGATACGTCTCTTCTATTTCGGCGATGCTTCCCGTAACCTCCTGTGCCGTTTTCCTGAATTTCATGCTCGGTACCATTATCAAAATATTTGCCACAAGAAAAAAGATACCCATGCAGATAAAAACTCCGGAAAATACGCGATACGTTGCTGATTTCATTTTATAAAACCTCCGTAATCATTTGTTTTGTTTCCTACAACATATGTTTATTGTACCGTATCTTTTTGCAACAGAAAATGACTCCTTTCGCAAAAAAAGAGTCACTATTTTTACAAAATGTGCAAAATAACTCTCCCGCCGTACTACTGCTTCGTTTTATCTTTATATTCACGGTATACATCCATGTTAATCACATTCTCCGCCAGCATCTTCTCCACCCAAAGCTGCATCGTTTCCACCGTAATCGAAATCCTCTCCAGTTCCTCCTGAATGTGAATAAAGTCCCGAATCTCGTTCTCCTCAATCTTCCCGTCTGCCGTAATCTCAATAAGGCGCTCCTGCTTTCTCTGCATGGTATTTAAGGATGCCAGCATTTCCAGCACAATCTGGGACAAATCCTTTACTTTAATCTCCGGCACATATTGTTTCCCGATGGGACATTCATTGGCACAATAATAATTGCACAGGCTGGGCATCTTATACCCTTCTGCCATGGTCAGAATGTCCTCCGGCCGGGGAAAAATCTTCTCATTCTCGATACGTTCGATTTTCTCCGGTGGTATCGTCACCAAAAGCTCACTGGCCTTTTCTCTGGAAAGTCCCAGCTCCTCTCTACATACCTGATATATGCTTTTGTCCTCTTTTGCAGATACACGTGCCATGTTACATCCTCCATTACATCAATTATGCTGCTTTAATTGCTTCATGAAACTTGAACAAGCATCGCCACCGTCTCGCGGTTCGCTGTCTCCGCTCTGTCTTCGCACTTTGTGCTCGCCAATCGCGGACAGCTATCGCAGAGGCGTCGTTAGCCTTCTCTCTTCGTCGTTTCACTCCGAGACAGAAGGACGACACTCTCCACATGCTCCGTAAACGGGAACATATCCACCGGTTGTGCCTTTACAAGCTTGTACCCGTTCTCTTCCAGGTATTTCACATCCCTTGCCAGAGTCGCCGGGTCACAGGAAACATAGACTACACGCTTCGGTTCCATATTGACCACGCTCTGCAAAAGTGCCTCGTCACAGCCCTTTCGCGGCGGATCCACCACAATCACGTCCGCACGCATACTGCCGCCGCTTTCTTTATATTTCGCCGGCAATACATCCTCTGCGGCGCCCACGAAAAACTCCGCATTGGTAATCTCATTTCGGACAGCATTCTGCTTCGCATCTTCAATAGCCTGGGGTACAATTTCCACACCGTACACCTGCTTTGCCTTCTTTGCAAGGAACAGAGAAATAGTACCGATTCCGCAATATAAGTCCCATACGATTTCGTTTCCGGTAAGACCCGCAAACTCCAATGCCTTTTCATAAAGTACCTTTGTCTGCTTCGGATTTACCTGATAAAAGGACAACGGGGAAATCCGGAAGGACACATCTCCGATATAATCCGTAATATAAGTATCGCCCCACACCGGGATGACTTCGGTTCCGAGAATCACGTTAGTTTTCTCACGATTTACATTTAGGCATACACCTTTTAACGTCAACTTCTGCTGCTCTACTGCTTCTTTCAGCCGCTCCGCCAGTATCTCTGCCGACCGAAGACTCTTTCCGTTCACAATCAAACACACCAGCACCTCGCCGGTCGCCGCACCTACTCTCGTTAAAATGTGGCGCACCAGACCGGTATGGGTCTCTTCATCATACGATGCAATCTTATACTGCTCCATATGCTCGCATACAATTTTACAAATTACTTCATTCACCGGTGCTTGAATGGCACAGGATGTACTCGGAATGATTGCATGACTGTGTCCCGCATAAAAACCGGTGACAATCTTGCCGTTTTTATCCTTTCCTACCGGAAACTGAGCTTTATTCCGGTAAGCAAAGCAGTCCTCCATGCCAAGAATCGGAAGGAAGCGTGGCTTGTCCTGTTTTGCCACATCCCCCGGTGCCGCATCCGTAAGGTTTTCAACTTCACCTACTCCCTGTGCGTCACCTTCCTCTGCAAACTCCACGCCTCCGATTCGGGTGAGACACCCTTTCACCTTACGTTCCTTCCAAGCAAGCTGTGCGGGATAACTCATGGACTGCAATTGACAGCCGCCGCAACGTCCCGCCACCGGACAAACCGGCTCCTCACGATGCTCCGACGGACGAAGAATTTTCTCGATTTTTGCGTAACCGTAGGTCTTCTTTGCCTTTAGCACCTTCGCCTCAATAACATCTCCTACCACGGCTCCCTTGACAAACAGGGTAAAACCGTCCGCACGGCCGATGCCTTCGCCGCCGCTGCCCATATCCGTAATCTCAATTGTCACAAGCTCATTCTTTTTCGGAGTCATACTAACTTTCCCGCTTTCTGTTCTTATCTGAATTTAAGGTCAAAACGATATCATCTCTAACACCGTTTTGACCTCCTAATTACGCCTGATATCCCTTCGGATGGCTGCTGTGCCACTTCCATGCCGTAGCGATAATCTCTTCCATATCGGTATACTGCGGCTTCCAGCCCAGTACCGTTCTTGCCTTCTCACTGGAGGCAATCAGGGTTGCCGGATCGCCGCCGCGACGCGGTGCATCCTGAGCTTTAATCGGGAGCCCTGTGACACGTCTTGCCCCCTCTACGATTTCTCTTACACTATATCCTTCACCGCTACCGAGGTTAAATACATTGCTTTCGTTGCCCTGCATCAAATACTCTACCGCAAGCACATGAGCCTGAGCTAAATCCATTACATGAACGTAATCCCGGATGCAGGTACCGTCCTTGGTCGGATAGTCCGTACCGCAAATATCAATATGGTCACGCTGATTAAGCGGAACCTGCAATACAAGCGGAATCAAATGACTTTCCGGAGAATGTGCCTCGCCGATTGCTCCGCTCGGATGTGCGCCGCAGGCATTGAAATAGCGAAGTGCCACATACTTTAAGCCGTGGGCGGTATCCGTCCACTTCATCATCTTCTCCATAGCAAGCTTTGTCTCGCCGTAGGTATTAATCGGAGAAGTCTTATCGGACTCCAGAATCGGAATACTCTCCGGCTCGCCGTAGGTTGCTGCCGTGGAAGAAAACACAATCTTCTTTACATCATGGGCAATCATGGACTCCAGCAACACCTTAGTACCGCAAACATTGTTATCATAATACTTTAACGGGTCCTTCATGCTTTCCGCCACCAAAGAATTTGCCGCAAAGTGAATCACCGCATCAATCTTCTCTTTCTCGAATACCGAGTCCACAAAAGCGCGGTTACGGATATCCCCCTCATAAAAGCGTGCCTTTTCATGAACTGCCTCTCTGTGACCGGTCTCCAGATTATCCGCTACCACTACATCAATTCCTCTGTCTACCAGCTCATACACCATATGGGAACCTATATATCCGGCTCCGCCTAAAACTAAAATCGTCATTTCTTAATCCTCCCATTCGGAATTTCTTTGCAATAACCACTCTACACCTTCCCCTAAGGGTAAAGTCAAGTCATTATTTTGTAGTTTTTCTCATATTCGTTTCAAACATCTTTTGATATCCCAGCCAGCCGGTTTCCTCGGTGCTGTCAAAGAGGGCTGTAACCCCTGCCAGCTTCGCATCCAGATTATCCGCCATACTAAGAGCCAGTGCTTCCGCCAACTCCGGCTTTTTCGGGGAACCGAACTCCAGCTCTCCGTGATGGGACAAAATGCAATGTAACAGCTCATTCTTGCGCTTTACCGTAAAACCGCCAAGCTTATCCATCCGTTTGGACAACCAGTCCGCACCGATATAAATATGACCGAGGAGCTGTCCTGCATCCGTATAGTCATTCTCCGGAAACGGTGAAATCTCCGACAATTTCCCCACATCATGGAACATAGCCGCCGTAAGGAGCAAATCTCTGTCAAGGACCGGATAATTATCCGCCAGATACGCGCATAGCTTTGTTACGGATACCGTATGCTCCAACAAACCTCCTACAAAATTATGGTGCATGGTCTTTGCCGCGGAATGAGCTAAAAACATCTCCTTAAACTTCGGGTCTTCCTTGTAATAGCTCTCCGCCAACAGCTTAAACTGCGCATCCTTTATGGAATCGATATACCCTAACAGTTCCTTGTACATTTCCGCGGTATCCTTCTTGGTACACGGCATATATTCGCTGACATCATACTCTCCCTCGGACAGGCGACGCACCCTGCGAATATTTAACTGAAGTGCTCCCTGGAAACTCACTACCTGTCCCTCTACGCGGATATAATCTAGCGCTTCAAAATGCTCGATTCCCGCATTTAATTCCCAAACCTTACCATCCATGGTGCCGGTTTTATCCTGCAAAATCAGAGAATAATAATTCTTCCCCGCCTTTGTTTGCAGCGTCTGCTTCTGTTTACAAAAATAATTTTCCGAGACCATCTCCCCGTCCCGTAATTCCTTCAAATAATGCATCCTACTTCCTCCGTTTCTATCCCTCTAATGCAATCTCGTTTCCGGCGTTATATATAGGGTCTGTTCCTTTCGTTCTCCCTTCGCATCTCTGCTTACAATAATCCGAACGCTTTGTGTCCCTACCTTACTGATTTCTTCATAAAACTGTCGTACATCGGTGACCGGTACAATCCCCACCGTGGTAATAATATCACCGTTCTTTATTCCCGCATACATAGCCGGGCTTCCCGTAAGCACCTCTGTCACATAGATGCCCTCCGGTAACTTATATTTGCCACCCATGACGGAATCCACCGCCTCCATACGCAAACCGCAATACATGCGCGGTACATTATTCAACATCGCTTCGATAATACCATGCATACCGTATACTGCCGCAGCCGTAATAACACCCTGTTCTCCCCGGTTTAAGGACCGACTGACAATACCGATTACCTCTCCCGACAAATTATATACAAAACCGTCTCCATCGGCATATTCCGTAATTCCGGTGGTAAAATAGGACACTTCATCATCCGTCACCTGAACCACCTGACTCGTGCCTGTAATCATTCCAAGCTCCATTGCACCGGGATGACCGTTCGGATTTCCCAGTACCATTACCGGAGCACCGACCTCCACTTCGTTTAAAGCAAATTTTGCTGAGCACGGAAGCAACTCCTTGTCAATATGGGCCACTGCAGACAAGCGAACCGATACTACCGCCAAGCGATAATTGGTATCGTAAGAAAAAATGGAACACGGTAGCGTTTCTCCGTTGGCAAAGGTTACATTGAACTTTGTTGCTCCTTCAATGCTGTCCAAATTCACCAAAAACAGCATATCCCGTCCGTTATCGCCCACATAAAGACCTGTTGCGTTTCCTACGGTTTCATAAGCTTCTTCAAACCAGTCCACACCTTCCGTTATGGCCGTAATACGTACTAAAGATTTTTCTAACTCTTCGGATAACTGTGCAATTCCTGAATACATATTCAAAAATCCCTGGACCGTCTCATCCCGAACCGGAGTGTCCTTTCCCGACTCAGAATCGTTGCCGTCAATGGTAACGGTAACCCCCGGCGTCGTTTTGGACGGCGTTACCGTAAGTCCCGGCGGTGTCGGGGTATCGGATGTATGAGCCCCTCCTGTCGGCATCGGTTGCGTTGTATGCCCGGGTACTCCCGTAGGTGCCGGAGCCTGCGTAGCAGTCCCGATTCCCACCATCTGGCGCAGTGAATTGTCCAGACCGAGCTTCTCAATCAAAAGATTACCGGTAAGCACAAGTGTAACACCACCAACCGCACCGAACACTACTCCGTAAATTACGGCACGAACCAGTCCCTTTCCGAAACGTTTCCAGTTCTTATTCTTTTTCGGCACAATCTGCTCTTGTATTACCTGTTGTTCTTCCGTATGTTCTCTTTCTTTGTTTTCATCCATATCACAAACCTCCTAACACAACTCCCAAACCCGAACTTTTTGTGTTTAGATTTCTTCCGTTTTAACGAGCGGTAACGTAAAAACAAACTCCGTTCCCACGCCCTCCGTACTGATTACGTTAATATTTTCCTTATGGGCCGTCATAATCTCTTTTACGATAGATAATCCCAGTCCGGTTCCTCTCTTATCTTTTCCTCGGGAACTGTCGGACTTATAAAAACGGTCCCATATCTTCGATAAATCTTCCTTCGGGATACCGGTACCGGTATCCTTTACGGACACCATCGCCTTTCTTCCCTTCTCTTCCACCTCAATTACAATGGCAGAGTCCATATGACTGAACTTAATGGCATTATCCACCAGATTATACAACACCTGCGCGATTTTATCACGATCCGCAGAAACAAATATTTCCTTTGCGGAAAAGATGAGCTGTATCACCAGGCGCTTTTTTTTGCACTGTCCTTCAAAGGTTCTTGCAAGATTTTTTATTACCTCGTTGACATCAAACTCCGACGGCTGTAAAATCATTCCTTTTTTATCCATGGTATTTAAGGTCAGCAGATTGGACGTAAGCTTTGTCAAACGCTCCACCTCAAATAACACCACATCCAGATACTTTTCCTGCTGTTCCGGCGGAATGGTGCCGTCCTTGATTGCCTCTGCGTAGCCTTTTATGGATGTAAGCGGAGAACGAAAATCGTGAGAAATATTCGCAATAATCTCTCGCTGATACTCGTTAAAGCGGTTCATGGTATCTCCCATGTAGCCGATGACATCCGACAACGCACCCAATTCTCCCGAAAATCGCAGATTCGGTTTCTTTTCAAAATCCCCCATAGAATAGGTCTTTGCTGCCGCAATGGTCTTTCGTAACGGTAGTACAAGAAAACAGTACACCCCGGCAAACACAAGCAGCACGATTGCCATCGTTCCCAGATAGTACCAGTTCATCTCATACACAATCTCGCTTACTTCCGCATTTACCGATTCCATAGGAACCATCATGCATACATATCCCTTAATCTGATATTGATGAGTCAACGGAACCACAACCGCAAGCATAGGTTCTGTTGTAATTTCCGGATAATATACATTTCGGTGAAAGGTTTCGTTCAGAAAACCCGGTGCTATCTTTTCAAAATCAATTTGCTTATTAACCACCGGCGCCGTATCCCCCACAACTTTTCCCCAGGATGCCGCAATCAAAATCCGAACGTCCAGCATATCCCCTATCGGAGTCAGATTTTCCATAAGCTTGGTAATTGTAATCCGGCTGTCATAATATCTCTTTACATACCCGTCCATTACCGTTACCGCTTGCTCATACATAGCCTGCTCTCTCTGCCGGAATATTTTCTTCTCCGCCATATCGGCCAGTACCGTATTCACAAGAATAAACAATACGCAGGCAATCAGCAGATAGTAAACGACCAGCTTTCTCGTCAGACTTTTCTTCATACTTTTTTAACCTCGAATTTGTAACCGATTCCCCAAACCGTCGCAATGCTCCAGTTCGCACGGTCTTTAATCTTTTCACGTACACGTTTTACATGCACATCTACAGTTCTTGTATCACCTATGTACTCATAGCCCCAGATATGATCTAAGAGCTGTTCTCTTGTAAACACCTGATTTGGATGAGATGCCAGAAAGTATAAAAGCTCCAGCTCCTTCGGCGGCATCTCCACCTGCTTGCCCAAATAAGTCACGGCATAGTTGGTCTGATTAATTAACAAATCCTGATAAATTACGCAGTCACCCTGCTTCTCGTTCGGAAATTCCTCCGGCTTAGCAGCCTCCGGCGTAAAGCGACGTAACACCGCCTTAACACGGGCTACCAGCTCTTTGGAATCAAAGGGCTTTATCATATAGTCGTCCGCACCGAGCTCCAGACCCAATACTTTGTCAAAAATCTCTCCCTTTGCGGATAACATAATAATCGGCACCTTGGAAGTCTTACGAAGTTCTCTGCATACTTCGTAACCGTCCATCCCCGGAAGCATCAAATCCAGAAGAATGAGATTCGGCTCATACTCCGCAAACTGACGCAATGCCTCCTCTCCGTCCTCTACGCATAACGTATCGAAGCATTCCTTTCGTAAATACAAAGAAATCAGCTCTGCGATACTGGAATCATCATCCACAATCATTATTTTCTGCTTTACTGCCATCGCCCGCCTCCTTTAAAACTCTACAATGGTAACTCCGTGGTCGCCTTCTCCGAAGCCGCCTACCCGGTAACTCTTTACATAGCGCAACCGTTTCAAATACTGGTGTACCGCATCTCTGAGCGCACCGGTACCTCTTCCGTGAATAATGGTCACCTGCGGCAAATGTGCCAGGTATGCATCATCCAAATACTTTTCCAGTATCGGAAGAGCCTCGTCCACACGCTTACCGATGAGGTTACACTCCGGACTGACGCTCATACTTTTACTCATCTTAATCTTACCGACTTCGGTTCGCGCCTTCTTCTCCGGCTCTTTCTCCGCTTCCGCAGGTGCAATATCTTTAATACTTGCCTGGGTACGAAGGGCACCGATTTGTACATACAGCTCACCCTTGGCATTCGGTAACGTAGCTACCGTACCTACAAGATTCAGGCTCAATACCTGTACGGTATCACCTACCTTTATTTCCTCTACGGTCATTACCTTACGGTTCTTCTGCTTTTTCTTCTTTATAGCAAGAGAATTTTCCTTCTCTCCCAGCTTCTCGCGAAGGGCGTTCCGTTCGTTTTCCATATCACGGCCCGCACCGGATTTCTCCCATTTATTAAACTTCTTTATCGTACTGTCGGCATAATCCTTTGCTTCCTGTAAAATATCCTTTGCCTTCTCGTTTGCCTCCCGCAGAACACGCTCCTTTGCAGCATCCAGACGGTCGCTCTTTTCCTGATACTTTTTCTTTAAGGCCTCTGCCTCCGCCAAACGCTTTGCGGCTTCCTCCACATCCCGTTCCGTGGCAATACGCTTCTGCTCCAAATCCGCAATGACATCCTCAAAGCTCTGATCCTTCACGCCGATAAATCCTTTTGCCTCTTCGATAATCTCTTCGGAAAGTCCCAACTTCTGCGAAATCGCAAAGGCGTTACTCTTTCCCGGAATACCGATTAAAAGACGATAGGTCGGGCGCAGAGTCTCCACGGAAAACTCACAGCAGGCATTGGACACACCCTCGGTAGACAATGCAAAAATCTTTAATTCGCTGTAATGGGTGGTGGCCATAGTACGGATGCCCTTCCGGTGCAAATAAGTCAGAATAGACATCGCAAGAGCCGCTCCCTCCGTCGGGTCCGTTCCTGCTCCCAATTCGTCAAATAATACCAACGAATGCTCATCTGCCTTTTCCAAAATCGACACCGTATTGGTCATATGGGAAGAGAAGGTACTTAAGCTCTGCTCAATACTCTGCTCGTCTCCTATATCCGCAAACACATCCTGAAACACTGCCAGCTCCGAACCGTCAAAGGCCGGAATGTGCAGTCCCGCCTGTCCCATCAAAGTAAACAGGCCTACGGTCTTTAAGGATACGGTCTTACCTCCGGTGTTCGGACCGGTAATGACAAGAAGGGAAAACTCTCCGCCCAGATAAATATCAATCGGCACCACCTTATGTGGGTCAATCAGGGGATGACGCCCCCTTTTGATATTAATATAGCCCCGTCCGTTAAACTTCGGTTCCGTTCCCTTCATACTTTTTGAAAGGACCGCTCTCGCAAAAATGAAATCCAGCTCTGTCAGTGTCTTCATGTTATAGGCAAGATTCTCCACGTGTTCCGCGGCAAAGGCCGACAATTCCGCCAGAATCTTTTCGATCTCGATCTTCTCTTTTTCTGCCAGCTCCGCCAGCTCATTGTTTAACTTCACCACCGCCATCGGCTCCATAAACACGGTAGACCCCTTAGAGGAACGGTCATGAATCATTCCGGAAAACTTTCCCTGATACTCCTGTTTTACCGGCAGACAGTATCTGCCGTTTCGCATAGTAACAAGAGCATCCTGAAACATCATCTGATTATCCTGGGAATTCACAATGGACGCCAACTGCTCTCTGATTTTATCGTTGGTGATACGCATTTGACGACGCACCTGCTTTAAGCCTGCACTGGCATCGTCCGCAATCTCCTCTTCGGAAATAATACACCGCTGAATCTCATTGTTTAATGTCACTAACGGTTCCAAAAGCGAAAAACGCTCCGTCAGACAGTCCGTTACTTCCTCTTCTCCCGTAGTTCCGTACTGTTTTACCCTCTGGGTAGCAGTCAGCACCGAGCTGATTTTTAACAGTTCTCCCGCCAAAAGAGAAGAACCTACCTCCAAAAGCTTTAGGGTGCCGCCGATATCCGGCAACCCGTTAAAGGAAAGACTGCCCTTTTTGAACACGCGCTTTAACGCGTCGGTCGTCTCTCTTTGTAATTCTTCAATTTTAGAAATCTCTGTCTGCGGCTTTAACTCCGCACAGAGCCGTCTTCCCGGCTCCGAGCCCGCATAGTGTTGCAGGCGTTCAATTATTTTCCCGTACTCTAAAGTACGCAATGCTTTTTCGTTTATACTCGCCATATTCCTGTTACCTCTTATTTTTCTCAAAAAACATACTCTGCAGCTCGGACGACCGTCTCCGCAGATATCCGCATCGGCATCTTAAGACTCCACTTCGCTCCAACTGTGACGATGAAGCTCCCCCTGCATCTGCATATGGGAAAAGCCCTTCTGGCGCAACGCCTCATAGGTCACAATCGCTACCGAATTGGAAAGATTCAACGAACGAATCTCCGACAGCATCGGAATCCGGATACACCGCTCCTTATCCGTCATTAAAATCTCCTCCGGAATTCCGGCACTTTCCTTGCCGAACATAATATATGCCTCATCCTCATATTCTACCTCCGAATACAGGCTCTGCCCTTTTGTCGTCGCCATATACGGACGTGCTCCCGGGTTCTTTTCTAAAAACTCCTCGTAGTTTTTATAGACATGCAAATCAATATCCTTCCAATAATCCATGCCCGCACGACGTACCGCTTTTTCCGAAATATCAAAGCCTAACGGCTCGATCAAATGTAAACGGCTTCCCGTAGCCACACAGGTCCGTCCGATATTTCCCGTATTTGCCGGAATCTCCGGCTCCAGTAATACTATATTTATCATCCTATCTTTCCTCTCCGTAATTCCCGATTTCGTATAAACACACACCGATTCCGTCCGAAACGTCCTCCGTTCTTTTACTCCGAACATCGCAAAAAAGGGTGAAACGATTCACCCTTAATAACGCATCGAAATCTAAGTAATATTTTACCACAATTACGCCTTTATCGCAAGCACCGTTTTGAGCTTCTTCCGAATCCTCTGAAGCGCATTATCAATGGATTTCGGCTCCTTTTCCATAACCCTTGCAATCTCCTGATAAGGCATGCCGGAGGCATAGAAGGAAAGCACCTGACGTTCCATGGCGCTTAAGGTCGAAAACACCTCTTCCTCGATGCGGATGGCATTCTCTCTATCAATGACCGACTCCTCCGGATCCTTTTGCCAGTAGCCGATTCCTTCATAGGATCCGGTGTTTTCCCCTACCGTCGAGCCATCCTCCGCAAAGGCATACAAATCGAAAGAAACGTAGTTATTTAACGGCTGATTTTTTTTCGTATTGGAAGCTTTGATAGCCGTGTACATCTGTCTGGTAATACACAGTCCCGCAAATGCCGCAAAGGAATCGTTCCGTTCCGGGTCATACTCGCGGATTGCCTTAAACAATCCGATCATTCCCTCCTGAATCAAATCCTCCTTATCCGCACCTACCAAATACAAGGCCGTTGCTTTGCTCCGTACCATGTTTTTATAGCGGTTTAACATCTCCTCCGTGGCATCGTTGTCCCCCCGCTGACACCGCATAAGAAGCTCCCGTTCATCTTCACGTCCCGGAATATTCAGTTGTTCCGATGTCTGTTTTGCCATACCGCGCCCTCTTTCTTTGTACCGTTACAAGCTCGTTGGAATTCTATATTCTTTCTTCTCTCCGCGATCCGTCCTGCCGAAAGCCCGCCTCTTACTTACCGAGTCTCTGACGCACAATCTCATACATTAATACGCCCGCCGCCACCGACGCATTGAGAGAATCAATGTCGCCTGCCATCGGAATACTGGTTACAAAATCACACTTTTCTTTTACCAGACGGCTGACACCCTCGCCCTCATTTCCGATGACAAGACCGATCGGACCGGTTAAGTTCTGACGATACATCACTTCCCCATCCATATCCGCACATACAAACCAGAGACCTTCTTTTTTCAGGTCTTCCATGGTCTGTACAAGATTCGTCACCTTTGCCACCGGAGTATAATTAAGCGCTCCCGCACTGGTCTTTGCTACCGTAGCGGTCAAGCCCACAGCACGACGCTTCGGAATAATTACGCCATGGGCTCCCGCAAGGTTTGCGGTACGAATGATCGCACCTAAATTATGCGGATCCTCAATACCGTCCAAAAGAACCAAAAACGGCGCTTCTCCCTTTTCTCTGGCAATGGCAAGGATATCTTCTACTTCCGCATACTCATAGGCCGCCGCATAGGCAATGACACCCTGATGCTTTCCGGTGGTAGAGACCTGGTCCAGACGTTCCTTCTTCACAAAAGAAACTACGGTATTGTGCTTCTTTGCTTCTTTCAACACCGTCAGCATGGCACCTTCCTTACTTCCGTCCAGTACCAGCAAACGGTCTATGGTTTTTCCGGAACGAAATGCCTCCATCACGGCGTTTCTTCCCTCGATTGTCAATTCTTCGTATCGCATTTATCTTCCTCCGTCATTCCTGCCTTTGCCACCGTGAGCATCCGCTCCGTCTGCCCTGTCAGATACCAGAAGCCGAACAATGCTTCAAAGCCCGTGGCCACCCGATAATCCCCAATGGTGGCGTTTTTCGCACTGGTATAGGACTTCGCATTACGTCCTCTGCGAAATACCGACATTTCTTCCTCCGTAAGCTCTTCCTTGATACGGTGATAAGCATCCGCCTGAGCCTCCGCCTTTACCAGCTTACTGGCCTGCTTGTGCAGTGCATTTACCGGTGCATTGCCCCGTTCCACCAAAATTGTCCGCACAATCATCTCATATACCGCATCTCCGATATACGCCAGTGTCAGCGGGGAATACTGTCTTGCATCCTGTTCCTTTAAAGAGAACGTATTGCAAATCGACTCAAACAAAGGACATTCGGTGCCCGCCCCGCTTACCTGTTTCGCTTTATCCGAAGCGCTTTCTCCTGTCTTGTTTGCCTGTTCCAAAGTATCCGACATTACGTCGCCTCCTTACTTACACCAGCTCCCAAACAACGCCTTCTCTTGTATCCTTAATGGCAACACCCTTTGCCAAAAGCTCGTCGCGGATAGCGTCTGCCTTTGCAAAATCCTTTGCCTTCTTTGCTTCCTTACGCTCCTCAATCTTTGCCAATACAAATGCGGTCAGCTCATCGTCCGCACCGTTTGCGGCATTGTCGGAAGAATCGTTTGCCGCTGCACCTGCGGTCAGATTAAGACCAAGCACATAATCCATTTCTTCCACGAGAGCAAACTTTGTAGCACCGTTCATGTCATCCTTTAACACATCGTATACTACGGTCAAAGCACTGGAGGTATTGATATCGTTAGCCAATGCTTCTAAGAACTTTGCACGATACTCTGCCTTCTTTGCCTCATCCACGGTACCGCTCTTGTCTAAGCCCGCAATACGCTTTACAAGCTTCTGATAAGCCGCTGCCACCTGGTCCAGTACCTCATAGGAAAACTCAAGCGGCTTACGATAATGGGACTGCAGGCAGAACATACGGTAAACCAGCGGATTATAGCCCTTTTCCTCAAGTAAGGACACCGTTAAAAAGTCGCCCTTGGACTTACTCATCTTACCGGAACGGTCATTCAAATGGTGTACGTGGAACCAGTAATTACACCACTTGTGTCCGAGATACGCCTCACTCTGTGCGATCTCATTGGTGTGATGCGGGAAAATATTGTCCACACCACCGCAGTGAATGTCCATATCTTCGCCCAAATGCTTAATGGAAATACCGGAGCATTCTATATGCCAACCCGGATATCCTACTCCCCACGGACTATCCCACTTTAATTCCTGATCATCAAACTTGGACTTGGTGAACCACAGTACAAAGTCGCTCTTATTCTTTTTATTCTCATCCTGCTCTACATCATCACGTACACCTACCAGAAGCTCCTTCTCATTCTGGCTGGAGAATACATAGTAGTCATCAAGCTTTGCGGTATCAAAATAAATGTTGCCGCCTGCTTCGTACGCATAGCCTTTTTCTAACAATACCTCTACCATGTGGATGAACTCGCCGATACAATTGGTTGCCGGCTCTACCACATCCGGAGTCTTAATATTTAACTTACTGCAATCGGAGAAAAAGGCATCGGTATAGAACTTTGCAATCTCCATAACAGTCTTATTCTCGCGCTTTGCACCCTTTAACATCTTATCCTCACCGGTGTCCGCGTCACTGGAAAGATGGCCTACGTCGGTAATATTCATAACACGCTTTACATCATAACCGCCGAAACGCAGAGACTTCTCCAGCACATCCTCCATAATATAGCTGCGCAGGTTTCCGATGTGTGCGAAATGATACACCGTCGGTCCACAGGTGTACATCTTTACCTTGCCGTCCGCATTCGGAATAAACGGCTCTACCTTTCTTGTTAAGGTGTTAAATAACTGAAACTTGTTTTCCATGATTGACTCCTTTTCTTGTTGTTAAATTTAGCATTCATTAGCCTTTGATTTATTGTTCGCTGCTCTGTTGACATTTGTTTGTATTTGTCATTTTGTGTGTTACTTTTTTTGATTTCTTCTTTCTACCGGCTGTTAACTTTTCTCGTTTTTCCGACTTTTCCGGCATTCCCTATTTCTTCTCAACCGCAGCAGACAAAGCATCTACGCGCTCTTTGAGTTTGGTATTCTCTTGCTGTAGTCTGTCGATTTCCATCATGACCGGGTTCGGTAAATGCACCTGGTCCAAATCCTCGCGAGGGATGCGCACATTGTCCCTCTTTACCACAATGCCCGGAACACCCACTACCGTGGAATTCGGCGGCACTTCCTTTAACACCACGGAACCTGCACCGATCTTGGAATTCTCCCCTACGGTAAAGGACCCAAGAACCTTTGCTCCCGCACTGATCATCACATTATCCCCGATGGTAGGATGACGCTTTCCCTGTTCCTTACCTGTACCGCCTAACGTCACGCCCTGATACAGTGTCACATTGTCACCGATAATCGCCGTCTCACCGATGACCACTCCGTGGCCGTGATCGATAAACAGTCCCTTGCCGATAGTAGCTCCGGGATGAATCTCGATGCCGGTCTTTCGCGCCGTACGCTGGGAATACCAACGAGCCAGAAAATAGTGCTTCTTTTGATATAATTTATGCGCCAGACGATGCCTTAAAATTGCCCGGAAGCTGGGATATAAAAACACCTCCCAGGAGGATTTAATTGCGGCATCCCGCTCCCTTATCACTTGCATTTCTTCTTTGACATATTGAATAAAGCCCATAGAGACCTCCTTCCTTGACATTACGCGTAAGCCGTACTCCGCACTTGCCCCAGCTCCGTGGCTTCACCACTCCGTCACGGGCACGTTAGCGAAAAAAGAAACGCACCTCATCCTTGGATGAGGTGCGATATACACGGTTCCACTCAACTTTTACAAGAGCCGTATAAAACGCCTCTCGTTCTCTATGCATGATAACGACTGCCGCCGTACAAGGCTACCCGCTAACGCGCTCACCCGTCCGCTCCGAAATGCACTTCACTAAGATATCCTGCCGGAACTGCTTTCAGCCGGTGACAGTCCCTCTCTGTTGCTTTCCTTCTCAGCTACTCTTTTCTTCTCTGCGTTTCTCTACTCCTCATTATATGCAGAGAAAACGGGATTTGTCAAGGGA
>SVEN01000031.1:23228-34219 GCA_015057365.1 Lachnospiraceae bacterium
TTATGCTTCTTCCGCAACCTTTACCACCGCGCGGTATGCTTCCTTCTCTTCCCAATTGTCGCCGAACAGAAGAGGATAACTTCTCTCCCTACGGAAACCGGTAAGCCAGCTCACATCATCCTTCATGCCCCAGAAGGTAACACAGGTCACATTTGCCTTGCCTGTCTTCTTTGCATTTACATAAAGCTCAAACAACTTCTTGTAGGCCTCCGCAAGCTTCTGCATGCCCTCTTCGGACGGATCTGCACAGTGAATATCCAGCTCTGTAGACTGAACCTCAAGACCGGTTGCACCGTACTTCTCCAAAGCAACCGCATACTGCTCTAAATCATGGTCAAACTCCTTAATCACCAGGTGGGTCTGCATACCGATACCGTCAATTAACTTTTCCGCCATCAACGGCTTCACAATGTTTTCTAAGATGAAGTCCCTCTTAAACGGATTGAACGTGTTGTAATCATTATAGAACAGCTTTACCTCCGGTGCGGCATACTTTCTGGCAAAACGGAACGCATGCATAACAAACTCCGGACCCACGGTCTTATACCACGGGGAACGCTGTCTCCAGCCCAGTTCGTCCTGCTCCTCAACCGCCTCGTTGACTACATCCCATGCATAAATCACACCCGGATACTCCGTCTGTACAAAGTTCAAAACATTCTTAATGTACCATTCCAAGCGGGCAATCATGGTCTCTTTGGATGCCCACGGTGCCTCGAAATCATCCTGGAAGCTCTCCTTAAAGAACCAAATCGGCGTCTGATTATGCCACGCAAGGGTATGTCCGCGAAGTGCGATGCCGTTTGCCTTTGCAAACTCCAAATAAGGTCTTGCCGTGTCATAGGTCATAACCGGCTGTAAATTATACTTCTCCGGGTCTGCCTGACTGGCTTCCTTATCCACAAAGAACATCGGCTTCATATCATTCTCTGCCGTCATACTGCTGTAATGCTTTTTCAGCTCTTCCCTCGCCTTGTCGGACTTCAAGTCAAACCGGGATACCGAAGTTCCGATTTTAAAATATTGCTCATACGCCTTCTTTAAACTCATACAAATTACCTCCTTCTCTTTCCACAAGACAATGCCCCCATTGTTTCTTATTTTGTAACCAAATTCTGAAACAATTTTACTTTCGAACATTGTTCTCTAAAAACACTGCCTCGTCCTTGGAAAAATTATAACATATTCTTTCGTAAATATCCATATAAAAAGTATTTTTCTTTATAAGAAAACGAACCCGTTTCTTATCTCTCTCCTTCTCATTTTCTGTTTTCCCGCATATACTGTTGCAAACACGTTTCCGTTTATCATCGGAAACTTCGCCGTTTCGAAAGGAGACGTTATGAATCAGGATTCTTCTTTCCCACCGATGCTGCCTCCTTCTACGGAACTGGGTGCACTTTTATTTGCGGTCCTTCCCTGTCTGCAGGAAAGCTACCGCCCCCTGGCTTCCTTCGCCTATCATATGACCGAACTGACAAGGCTGAAAAACATTCCTTCTATTCCACCGCTCTCCGGTTTATCCGGCATCGAAGCGCTCATTACGGACAAGGACATTATGCTGCGCTCCCTCTCCTTCTACGGAAGAATGTTCCGCATGCCGTTGCTGTCTACCATCGCTACCCTTCTTCAAGGTATGCAATTTTATCAGGCCTATAAAGATATTCTGCCGGGATTGTTCTCCGGCATGGGAGGTACGACGCAAGACCCGACCTCCGCTTTCGGAAGTATGGCAGGACTGTTTTCGGGTCTTGGCGGCTTAGGCGGAATGACAGGAGTGGGGAATTCTTCCCCGGATTTATTTTCTCTGTTGGGCGGACTATCACCCGACTTACTGTCTTCTTTGTTTTCCGGTGCTTCCTCCGGACAAAATCCGGATATCTCCCCCATGGAAGGTAGCTCCGGGGCATCTACCGCTCCGGATACAGACTCCGCAGCAACCGACACCGAAGCCTCTCTTTCGTCGCATACAGACCTCGTCGAAACCGTCTCCGAGACTCCTCCGGCGTCGAATGTGGTTCCCACCGAAACTGTCTCTGCGGAACCTTCTTCGCCAAATGATCAGTCCGAAGATTCTGCCCCCGACGATACCTTGTACAATACCTTATACTCCTTTTTGACACCGGAGCAGCAAAAGATTTACGAGCAGCTCATGCATACGGATTAGCCCTGTTTCATATGCTTTATCAGACCATTTGTATAAAGGAGTTTCTATGAGTCCGGAAACCTTAAAATCCTTACCTGAATATCAAAAGCTCTCTCCTGCAAAGCAGGCATTAATTGCAGAAATCGTAAAGGACGCCGCCCATTCTTCCGGGGATGCCATGCTCCCTCTTCTGTTAAAGGCGCAGTCCCGGATGAAGGCACAAAACATACAATTCACGCAAGAAGAAAGTGCGTTTTTAATGACTACATTAATGTCGGATTTGTCCCCTGCCGAAAAGGCAAAATTTGAAATGTTAAAGAAATTCATGAAAAAATAGTTCCCCGAAAGGATTCTTATGGAAACGATTTTGTCTTTGTTTGACCGCTACGGCATCTTTGCCATGATTCTCATTATCCTTTTGGAATATGCCTGCTTCCCGATTTCCAGTGAGTTGGTCCTCCCTTTTTCCGGTGCGGTAGCCCGAGCGGAAAATATATCCTTCTTCCTTTTGCTTCCGCTATCGGTACTGGCGGGGCTTCTCGGTACCGGTCTTTGCTATCTGGCGGGACGAATCGGCGGAGATGCGGTTCTTACAAAGCTCGTTTCTCGTTTTCCGAAAACAGAAAAAGCAATCAACGCCTCCCGCGCCAGGTTTACGAAATACGGTGCAGGAGCCGTCTGCATCGGCAGAGTCATTCCCCTTTGCCGTACCTACATCGCCTTTGTGGCGGGAGCCGTAGGGCAATCTCCCTCTGTCTACTTTCCTTATTCCCTTCTGGGTATTACCATATGGAACAGCGCCCTGTTATCTCTCGGCTACTTTTTACAAGATAACTGGGGCGCTGTGTCCGGGTATTATGCCCGGTATAAGCAGTATTTGATACCGGTGATGATTGGTATTGTTCTAATCATTGTCTTACATAAAAAGTTTAAGAAAAAGAGGCCTGAATAACTTACAAGTGCCTTTCCGTTACTTTTCCCAATCCACATACATCAAGGTCAAAAATTGTCCTTCTTCACTGTCCTTCGGGACATAAAGCAGATTATCCCTAAAAGCAAGCAGGGAAGTCACATATTCCATCGTGTATAAGGACTGCACAAACGGTAATCTGCTGATATCCTTTAAGTGCTTCGGCATTTTCTCACTATACAGCTTCTTAAGCTCTTCCTTAAGCTGTGCATAGCCCGGCTGCAAGTTCTCCGCAATCGGTGCAAACACCTCTGTGTACAATTGCTTCAGCTGCGTACCGGTCATCACTACAAACTGCGGAAGTGCCTTGTTTTCCTGCAACTTTACATAGCCCCGCTCTACCAGCTTTGCCAGGTCATGTTTACGGTCTTCTGTGAGATAAGAAATGTCGAAGTCCTTGCTTACAAGCTCCACAAGAAGCCGGTTCAACCGCTCATTCTCCGGTGTAAACCGGTCTATCATGTCTATAATATCGGAGTATTCGAAATTATAAAGTCCGAACCAGGAAAACCCTTCATCCCTTAACGGCCCGTTATAAGCAAAGCCACGGTTGTCCACTTCCCACTCGGTAATCAGGTCACTGTCATCCAGATAGCCTAACGGAAAATACCTTCCACCGTCCGGACGAATCGGAAATTCCAGCTTCCTGTCTTCATCTTCATACTGATAATAACCACAAAAGTTATAAATCAGTACCCACAGAAGCTTCTCCATCGGAAACTCACTACCGTGAAATCCCACGGCACGAATCTTATCCTCTGCCGCTAAAAGCCCCTTTATAATCACATCCGCCACCTGCTCTCTGAGTCTGCCGTACAGCCTATAACACTCCTGATTTACGGTCTCACTGCGAATGTAAAAGGTGGTTGCATATTTCCCGTTTTCACAAGTCATAAACTCTCGGTCCACCAGCCATTCTAAGTCAAATTCCAAATACGCCTTCGGAATACCCAAAAGCTCCGTAAGCTCATCCAGGGACTTCGGCTCCTCATAGCATGCAATACAAAGATTCTGCCGTACCTTACTGTCTTCCAACGGCCTTATGTCCGCCTTCGGCGGCATCATTCCGTTAATTGCCATGAAAAGTGTTCTCGGTCTGTATACATAGTTCATATCCTTCTGCTGTTTCATATCCTCTGCCATCTCCTTTTTTAGTTTCTGCCTCGTATCATGAAGATGCCATTTCACTGCACTTTCACTGATACCGAGTCTCTCTGCGATTGTTTTCTGAGGCAGTCCGTCAATGTAAAAAGAAACCAAAATCTCCCGTTGCAAATAATTTAATCTGCTGACCTGTTTACGAAGCTGTACGATCATTTGCTCTCGTTCTTCCCGCTCCGCCAGTTCTCCCGCAAAGTCGGATTCATCACGCAAATCCTCCTCCAGTGGACACATAACATAACGGGTATTCTTCCGCAGACTGTGACACCAGACATACCGGGCAATCTTCCAGACAAAATGCTCTACCTGTTCGATTCGTTTCCCTTCTGCGACACTCTTTTGTACGGCAGAAAAAATCTGCACCATTACCTCCTGAGCCAATTCCTCCGCCCGGTCACTGTCTCCGCACTTCTTGTACGCCCACTTTAAAATCTGCAACGAGTATTCCTTTGTAATTTCTTCAAACAATTGATTTTTCACTTGCAAGTCCTGCCTCCGTAATTCCTTTTTCACAGCTGTTCACTTAATAAGTGACAGGAGTTTAGCAAAGGTTAGGAAAAAAGTTTTTATTTTAAATATTCCACACCATCAATTATAACACCTTTATACTCCTTAAGGTCAATCAACTTTCCAAAGAATAGGGTGGAATGTGTCTCTCCATCATCGGAAGCACTAAAAAACCTCCCCGAACGGCTGAGTACTTCCTGACTTCCGCTGCTCCTAATTAACCTTACAGAATCAGGAACCGTTCTCAACACTTCTCCCGTCTCATCAATTACTTGGAATTGCGACAGCCGAATTGTTTTCCCATCAGCACTCTTCATTTTTACAGACTCCGTATTTTTCGCCAAACTCACCTTTGCAAAAAAATCATACCCAAGGGAATTTCCTTCCGGAATCATATTTTCATCCAAAGGCTTTGTCACACCGGCTTTCCATTCCTCCTCCGTGAACAAATCCATGCTATAGAAAATCATTTCATACTCGCAGGAAACATCCATACCCGCAAGATCAATGGTGTGAAAGTACCTTATGGTATCATTCTTTATCTGCTCCTCCCAGTCATCCATTGCACCGCCACCGGTATGAAACATCGTCTCTCCCGTATCCGTACGGCGCAATATAAAGTCCGGTTTGTAATTGATATAATTGCGACCTTGCTCAGTGAGAGCATCCAGTGTAACAATCGCCAAAGCGGTATAACCGTCCGACAACACCGTATCCAAGGTTATCCTTACATGCTCGTTTTCCATCACCTGATTTTCCACAGCTCCGCTTTCTTCCAACAAGTCGGTATTTCCCAGATAAAGCTCCGCGCTTTCCCTGTTCTTCAACTGGTTTCGTGCAACAGCACCTACCGGTACCGCGGTCACCACCGCAATCAGCACTGCCGCCAACGCAACCTTTAACGCCTTGGAAGAAGTCTCCTTCGGCTTTACAAACTCCTCTGACTGGATAATATACTCTTCCTTTGTTCCGTTCATTGCCTTAAAAACATCGTATCCTTTCATAAATGCACGCCCTTTCCTTTGAGATACTTTTGCAGTTTCTTTCTTGTGCGAAACAATAGGGACCGTACCTTTGTCTCGGAGTATCCATACTTTTTCGCAATCTCTGCCGAGGTCTCTCCGAACCAATAACGCCGTACAAACAATGCTCGCTTTTCCTTATCAAGCGTCTCTAAAAATGCATTCATCAACTCCGCCAAAGCGTCTTCATCATCCTCCTCAGCCTTTGCCGGAAGACATTCTTCCATTTCCTTCGAAAGCTCCACCACTTGTGCCGAACGCTTGCCTGCGGTTCGCTTATCCAGCATATCCATGGCAGTCCGTCTGCATATCGTAACACAAAACGCATACAAACTGTTGGGTCTGTGGGGCGGAATCGCATTCCAAACCTTGAAGTAGGTATCATTTAAGCATTCCTCCACATCCTCGGAATTACCCAGCAGCCGGAATGCCAACTGTCTCAGTCTTGTCCCGAAAGCCTCCTGTGTCTCCGCAATCGCACCTTCGTCACGATTTAGATACAGCGCAATCAATTGTTCGTCGTCCATCTGTTTCACCTCTTTTCTTTTGAAGGTTCATGAGCCTTTCACCCTTATAGTCGGAAAGGAAGGCAGGTGTGTTGCACTCCTCGAATAATTTATAAAAAACACCCTGAATAAACGCAAAACACACCGCGCCTCGTTTTATCGAAGTACGGTGTGTTCCAATTTCAACATTCTTATAATTCTTCCGTTTTAAACGTAGTATATCCCTCATAGTAGTAACTGTGGTCAATTCCCTTCATGTACATCTCGCGACTGTCAATCTCATCCGTAAGCGCTTTTTTCAACACATGCTTAATCTCAATATCTCTGATAGGACTGCGTTCCATGGCAAGAAGATAATCTTCTTTATCTACCTTGCTCCAATCAACCACTTTTCCCAATTCCACTTTAAAAATCAAATCCAGCCAAATACGGGTACTGCGACCGTTCCCTTCCCGAAAAGGATGAGCAATGTTCATTTCCACGTATTTCTCTACAATCTCGTCAAAGGTAGACTGCGGCATTTGATCAATATGTGCAAGAGATGCTTCCAAATACATCAAAGGTGCAAAGCGAAAGTTTCCCTTGGAAAGATTCACGGTTCGAATTTCTCCGGCAAAATCGTAAATATCTTCAAATAAAAATTTATGAATGCTTTTCAGTGCCGAAAACTTTCCCGCTTCCATTTTATCAAGCATACCCGTTTCAAAAAGTGCAAGCGCCTTTTTCTTACTGATACGCTCTTCCTCTCTGGCAAGGTCGGCAGGGTTTGTAAGTCCCAATTTATTTGCAAGAGACATGATACACCTCCGTTATCACCAAAATATCACAACTATATTATACCACCGCCTTAATATCATCGCAAGAAATTTATCTACCTTACACACTCTCCACCAGTGTCTTCACTTCCTCCATTGTCGGCGGATTAAGAGGCAACGGGAATCTGGAAATGGCAATGGCGGAGCAGGCACTTGCAAAGCGTACCAGTTCATCATCTTTCATACCGTGAAGCAACCCGTATACACAGCCTGCCTTAAAGGTATCTCCGGCACCAAGAGTGCTCTTTACCTCTACGGAAAACGGCTTCATGCGCTTCATCGGCACGCCCTTTCTTCCGTACAGCATATCCTTCTCACCGGAGGTGATAATCACGAGACCGTCGGTGGTCTCCACAAGCATCTCAAAAATCTCTTCCAAACTTTTCCCTTTGTAAACCTCAGAAGACGTACATTCCTTCGACACCACATTAATGGCACAATGCTGATGCAAATAACTGTCATGTCTGCAATCAATGGTCACATACGGCTTTTCGTGCTTCACACAAAGCTCCGCCACCGCCTGGGTTGCCTCGATAAAGAACGGGTCAATTGCCGCCACATTACATCCGATAACATCCTCTTCTTTCGGCATACTCCAGCGTCTCTTTGCCCCCCGCTCGTAGAGAGACTGAAACACGCCCATCGGAGAACGTACTAAGCCCGCAATTACCACATAATCCATCAATCCTTCGTAGTCTGGGTCAAAGTAAAGGGAAGACAAATCCACCGACTTGTCCTTATAAAATTCTTTAAGAAGCGGTGCCACTTCCGTTCCGATATGAGTACCGTCAAGCTTTACGCTTACCCCAAGAGATGCCAGTACGGTAGCCGCCGTTCCGGTCTCACCTCCCGGAAGAAAATACTTCGCGCTAAGCTCCGAGTACTCGTCCGGTTTCAAAAAATCTCCCTTTAACAAAAACGAGTGAGTTCCCAATACCTGTCCGTGCATGTACACATCGTAACTCATAAAACGCCCTCCTGCTTATTTTTTATAAATCAAAGAATACACTTCTGTATCATATCCGATTTTCTTATAAAACTCATTTCCTCCGCCGGTCAGGAATCTGCCGCCCATCTCCTTAAATGTCCGGTAATGCTTGGTCAGTGCCGCAGCCGCCAGCCCTCGGTGTTGGTATTCCGGTATGGTACATAACGGTTCCAGATAAGCAAGCTTATTCTCCCCTACCCACCACATGCCGGCAAAACACGCATATTCTCCGTTTTCGTCAGCAATGGCAACGCTGTATTCATAAGTGGAATGGGGCGGCGGTGCCATCACATTTCCCCAAACTCCCAGATAGGACTTGTATGTACTCCAGTCCGCACTCTCATTCGAAACCGTCCAGTTTTCAAATGGTCCCAATTCCCATTCGTTAAAGCCTTTCCACATACATCTTGCCAGTTTTAACGCATCAATTTCCTCCGGTTCCACAAAATGAAAACCTTCCGGGAGTTCATAATTCAAGGATGATTTTGTCATATCCAACCGATATTCCCGTTCTTTATCGCTCAGCTTATACCCGTACTTTTCGGCAGCCTCCATCAGCGCCGTCTGACATTCCGAAAAGACAAACTCCTTTTCTCCAAGATACGCCGGAAACGCTTTGTCCGCATAGGTAATCATTTCCTCCGCCAGCCATTCATAACCCTGACGCAACACAAAATGAATGTTGGTTACCGGATTTTCATAGAAAACAAATCCAACCACCACATCCTCATCCAGCCAAAAACGGCACAAGTGCAAATAATTCTTATCCATCCACATGGAAGTTAACGCATATTCAAAAAACGGTGCCTCCACACTTTCCGTCCCTTTATCATCCACCGCCTCATAGGCTTCTACCATAAAATCCCACGCCATGTTGACATCCGAAAGCACCTGAAACTGCTTTGTCGTTATTTTTCCCATAAACATTCCTTCTTTCGTTTTTTAAACTAACTTATAAGTAATCTACTTTAGAGTTAATTAATCTTATGACATCTTACAAAACTTGTACTCATATCACTTTATAAGCTCTAACTCCCTACCGATCACAATCCCTTTTGAGTCCGTCCCGTGTCCGATCTTTTTTGTAACCGCGATCGGCATATTTTCGCCTGCTGTCCTCTTTACCAGTTCCTCTATCCCCGGAGTACACTTCTCTGCTTCCATTTCCGTAAATGTGCCCAAAAGAATGCCTGCCACCTTGTCAAATGCCCCTAATTGCTGTAACTGGCATAAGTACGTTTCCATTTTAGCAACGGTTCCGCTATAGCTTTCCAAAAGCAATATCTTACCCTTCAAATCCGGCATATACTCTGTTCCGGCCAGTTTTAAAAAGCACCTGATATTTCCCCCTACCACAACTCCATGCATCTCCCTCTGTTGAATAAACTCATACTCCCATTGAAACAAATCCGCTTCGTTTTGCAAAACGGTATTTCTAAAATCAGTAATTTGGACTTCTTTGCAATCATATATCAGATTCCGGATTTGATATAATACGGAAGCCTTCCCTGTCTTTTTATAAATAGCATTCAACACGGTTGTCAAATCACTATAACCCCAAAACAATTTAGAACTGTCTGATATGATATCATAGTCAAGATAAGGCAATATTCCGTTTGCCACATCCCCGCCGGAAATATCGAATATGCTCTTTATCAAATCGTCCTTATAGAACTCCATCAATGCATCCCCACGTTCCTTTGCCGTCCCACTAAAAATATTCTCCTTCTCATATATGTAATTGCTGAACACAGGCTGCAATCCCATATTTCGTAATGTAGTCTCCAGACATTTCAGCTTTTCCGCATAATAATGCTTCTGTCCGTCAGAACAACAAACAATACCGATTTTGTCTCCGTATTTCAACATATCCGTAACACCTCACTCTATATTCTACCTCAATTGTAACATAATCACATCCACACAAACAATCACTTAATTCATAAAAAGACACTCTCTAAAACTTACTTTCAAATAACAAACGCTTCCACCCCTTTTTAGATAAATAAAAGTCCCAGTATCCATAGTTATCGGCCGAGACCATAAGGAAACCAAGATAACTATAAATACCGGGACGAATCATCCTAAAAACAGAGGAAGCGTTGCCTTTCTTACTTTTTCAGTGCCCCTGCAATATCTTCTCTCATATCAATCACAGCCTGTCTGGATGCATCTGCGAAGTTCTCTTCCCCAAACTTTGCGTAAGCCTCCTGCTTATATGCTGCGATAATACCGCGGGAAGAGTTTACGATAGCGCCAAGACCGTCTTCGTTAAAGTAATGAACCAGGTCTGCTGCCTTTCCGCCCTGTGCACCGTAGCCCGGCACCAAAATGAAGCTCTTCGGCATAATCTTACGAAGCACCTTACCCATTTCCGGATAGGTGGCACCTACCACCGCACCGATGTTGCTGTAGTCGCCGTCCATGCAGTCAGCGCCCCACTCGGCTACCTTCTCACCTACGTACTCATACAGCGGTCTGCCGTCGATTAAACGATCCTGGAACTCGCCGCTGGATGGGTTACTGGTCTTAACTAAGATAAACAAGCCCTTGTTCTCTTCCTTACAAATCTTTACGAACGGATTCACACCGTCGCTACCGAGATACGGATTTACCGTAACAAAATCTTCGTCAAACGGATAGTAGCTCTTGCTGCCTACGGCCACCTTACCGAGATGTCCTACCGCATATGCCTCGGAGGTGGAACCGATGTCGCCACGCTTAATATCGCCGATTACCACAAGACCTTTTTCCTTACAATACTCCACGGTCTTCTTGAATGCGATGAGGCCCGGAATACCGAACTGCTCATACATTGCCACCTGCGGCTTTACTGCCGGAATCAAATCATAGGTAGCATCCACAATGGCCTTATT
>SVEN01000002.1 GCA_015057365.1 Lachnospiraceae bacterium
ATGTACTCTGCCATCTTCGGGTTCCATCTTCTGGTCTGATGTCCGAAATGAACACCTGCTTCCAATAACTGCTTCATAGAAATTACGCTCATGATATTACCTCCATTTGGTTTTATTCTTCTGTGTGTCTCATTTACCGGCAAACCGCGAGCAAACGGCACCCTGCCGTGAGTTCACACACATGCTTATTTCGGCCTACGCCGACTGCACCGTTTGATATTTTATCATAAACAAATCAAAAAGGCAAGCACTTTTTTCCAAAGTTTTCGAAAAAGCCTGCCTTTTCAAAACATTCCGTATCACACTACTTTTCTCACAAGCTTACCTTTTCCCCGGTCGTCTTCTCTCCCAAACGGTTCGCCCAGCACTCGGTATAAAAAGCCTGATAAGAGCATTTTTTCTTTTTGCGAAACGAAATACAACACGGGAAATTACACCACGCTGCCGATGGAACTCCTACAACCAACAAATACAGCGGCCCCAGCACAAGTGACTGAATCGTATGTCCGTACTCATGTACCAGAAAGTCCTGCCCGAGCTTTCCTTCCGGAATATATACAAACAGTCCCAAGGATAATCCTGTCGTCTTCTTCCACTCCGTTACAATTGCCCCATGATACCGATAATGAGGCATCTTCCTCAAACGAAGAAATACCGCAAACCCAAGCAAGGTTTGCGGAAATCCCCAAAGTATCTGAAGGACGGCGTACCAAAAATATCTCATACCGCTCCTCCCTTTCTTTATATGTAATCTCATTCTACTGTAACTTTTACCTATCTTCCTTAAAAGACAGCTTTCAATGCTACTTTCCGGTTAAAATCCGTGCAATCTCCGCATGGGAGGCTCCATGCGGTATCGTAAAGGTCCCGATATTAATAAAATCCGTCAATTTTCTGCTCTGCAAATATTTGACAAACGCTTCCGAATCCTCTACCGCTCCTGCTTCTTCCAACTGCTCCGCCACACGTCTGGCGGTAGCGCCGCGTTTTACGGTTACGGTATAGGCACTCGTTTCCGGAATATCTGTTGTATCCGGCACCTTAGTCGGCGCGGTTGTTGCAGTCGGCTTTGGTGTCGCGGTTGCCTTCGGCGCAGACGTTGCGGTCGGTTTCGGCGCAGACGTTGCGGTCGGTTTCGGCGACGGTGTTGTCGGTACCTCAGGTTTATCCGGTTCATCCGGCGGTTCCGGTGCATCCGGTGTAGGTACCGGAGACTGGGTCGGTCCCGGCGTTCCCTCCGGTTCGCCGGTCATGTCCGGAGCATCGGTCGCATCCGGAGTATCGGAAACTCCCGGTGTTCCTGAAGCTTTCTCTTTAATTTTATCGATATCCTCCGGAGATACACCGCTCTCATCTTTCACATATCCGAGCGCTTCGGCTCTGGCGATTATCTCCTCGTCGGTCATGGGCTCTGTTTTTTTCGGCAAAGCAACAACACATAAAACAGCGGTTACCAATATACCTAATCCCAAGCCCCGCATATAGTATTTTCTTTTCATTGTATTCCGTCCTTTGCTCTCTTACAGTCCGTACAAATCAACGACAAGCTTTACTTCCCCCTGGCCCATCCCCAGTTCTCTGGATATGTCACGAATAGACTTTCCGCTCTTATACAAGTCCAAAATCTTTTCCTTCGGCATATCCATATCTGCCTCAGCAACCGTATCCGGCATTGTCATAGTAGCAGCAAGTAAAGCAGCTATATCATCCGCCTGTTTCGGCTCCGCGGATTCTTTCTTCGCTGTCGGCTTTTTCAAAGACTCCTGCTTTAAAATCGTTGTCTGCTTTGCCGTTGCTTCTTTCTTTTTCGGAGTAACACCCGATTCCTTTGCATCCTCGGTCTTCTTCTCCGCCGTTCGCGCCAACGCATCCTGCACTTTCTTTGCGTTGGCAATCTCGGTTTTTAATTCTTCCTTGGTCTCGGTTACCATATTGTAAAGAAACATCACGTCGGAGTTATTCTTATCCAGACGTTCCAGAATCTGCTTAGAAAACTCATCCACAGACATAATCTTTTCGTTGGCAACCTGACTGAGATAATCATCGGTCTTTAAAATGACTTCCTCTGTCTTTTCCGAAACAATCCGGTCAACTGCCTCCCGCAGCCGTTCCGTTTCCTCTTCACTCAATTCTCTTTTCGCCAAGCGCTTTATTAGCTCGTCATAATCCGGCTCCGTCTTTTCCTCTTTCGTAAAGAAGCAGCTTCCTATCAATAAGACAACGCCTAAAACCACCAGAACTATCGTAATCGGTTCCATAGACTTCCCCTTTTCTTCTATATCACTAATATTACAGGGTAATTACACCGTAATGTCAAAGGTGCTTCCCCTCATCACCATGCGCTGTTCCTCTTCCTTTTTCTCCTGCTCCTTCTTATTGCCGGAAGAACCGCCGTAGGCACCCTTTCCCCGTTCCTTTGCATCATACTTTTGCTCTTCGTTCTCCGTTTTATTGGAACGAACCGTCTGCGTTTCCTGCTGTCTGGCCTGCTGCTGTACCGTTCCTACGATATTCTGTTGTTGGTTGACAGGATGGCGCATTTCCTGGTTTTTATAGGCGCCTGCTTCCTGCGTCTTCGGTGCCATGGAAATCATATCCAGTCTTGTAATCGGCAAACCGCTCCCTCCTTTCTTTCAAAAAGTCCGGCATTACCCGGACTTTTATTCTTTTTGGGAAACTCCAAAGAGATAATCCTACTTTTTAATATACATCTACTTTTACATCTCCGCGATCTTTAATAAATCTCGCATGAGATATTTCGGTTTTCACATAATATACCGCACCTGATATGGTAATCTTACAACCGGAATAAGCTGTCTGAGACACCTTAATCATACCGTTTTCCTTCATTTCCATATCATCCTGCAATTCATCCAGACGTGCGTCGATTTCTTCCATCTCCTTATCGATTTCCGCAACACGCTTCTGGGTTTGCTTCAGAAGTAAAATTTTATCTACCGGGAGCTGTTCTCCCTGCTTTAACTTTTTGGCCAGAAGCGCCAGGTTCTGCATACAAGTAGCCTTCTCAGCCTCAAGCTCCGGCATTTGTTTTTCTAATCTGCGGAATTCTTCCGCCACCGTCGGGTCCACACCCACCTCAAGTAAAGTGGTGGTACCCATATTGGAACCTACGGTCTTTGCCTCGATCATCTGACTGCAACGGGTACTTCCGCCGGAAATAAAGCCTTTCTTTCCGCCGACAATAACATCCGTCTTCGCCGACACCTGACTATGCATAATCGCCTCGGAATGTACATATCCGTATCGGGATATAACTTCCGCACTCTCGATAAACTTCGAAATAATATTGCCGCCCGCAATCAATTTACCGCGGGACATACCCTGGATACCGCGCATCAGAATAATCTGACCGCCCGCATATATTTCCGCTCCTTCCACTACACCGTTTACGATTACATCGCCCTTTGCTTCAATCTTAAAACCGGTACGAACGTTACCCTTTACCAGTACGTTTCCCTCGCAAACAACATCTCCCGTGGAGGAATCCACATCCGCCGGCACCTCAAAAGTATCGGATACAAATACCTTATCATCCACCAGACTGACATGGCCGTTTACATCGGAATACATCTTCAGTCCGTCCTCGGACAAGTGAATACGGTTAGCATGTCGCAAAACCAGATTATTCACCTTTGTCGGCTTAATCGGTTTGCCGCAAACATCAATTCCAGGACGTCCCTGTACCGCAGGCTCCAGTTCCGCAAGCAAATCCCCTGCTCTGACCGGACAAATGGTATCAAGGGTATGGAAATCAACGGAACCGTCCTCTAACATCTTCGGCTTCGCAGTCAAATCCGTATTAAAATGATAGGTAATCTTTGCATCCTTCCCTTCCACCGGCGGAGTCGCCTTAGCAAGAATAATCGGTGTACAGAATACACGCTCCGTCATGAGTTCGTTTAAACATTCCTCCTGTAAACCGTACTTCACCCCGGCACGCACCAATTCTCCGATAATCTCGTCACGGGACATCAAAGAACGCCCTTCTGCCGGCGGAAACAAAGTAATCTCCGCAGTAAAATGATTGCTATCGATTGCTACGATAGCCGATTCATCCATCGGAAAAATCTTTTCTGTCGTCAGACGCAATTCGGTCTTTTCCTTTGTTTTTCCGAGCACATCCGATAAAGACTTTTTGTCATAACCGATACGCCACTTGGTTAAATAAGCATCCGCCATATCAAACCGAACCGGCTTGCCGCCTTCCTTCGGAGGATATAGAACGATCCACGTTCCGTTATCCCTGATACTGATTTGGAAATATCCGTTTACCTGTGTCATTCTATTCACCCCTTCCTAGAAAAATATCTCGATCTGATTTCCGAGTTTCAGTCGCAATTTCTGAATTGCTTTTGTATGTAGCTGGGAAATTCGGGACTCCGAAACCTCCAGCACTTCACTGATTTCCTTTAAAGTCAGTTCCTCATAATAATAGAGTAATATCACTTTCTTTTCTTTTTCGGTCAGCGATTCTAAAGACTGCACCAAAAGCTCCTTCATGGTCTTTTGTTCCATCTGCTTTTCCGGCTGGGCGAAATCCTCGCTCTCAACCGTTCCCACAATTCCGTTTTCGCTGCCCTGCTCCAAATACTCATCCAGAGAAACCACTCCGGCTGCTTTGGTCTGAGCCTGCCACTGAGAAAGCTCATCCACGGAAATCTCCAGCTCTGCCGCCAGTTCCTCATCCGTAGCAAAACGACCGCTTTCCGTCTCCAACTTCTGATAAGCGGCATCCATACGCTTTTGCTTTTGTCTTAAGGTACGCGGCAACCAATCCATTCTGCGTACCTGATCCAGAATCGCGCCGCGAATACGCAAAGAAGCATAAGTCTCAAACTTAACACCCTTGTCAAAATCAAACTTGTCGATTGCATCAATCAGACCGAATGTGCCGTATCCCACCAAATCATCATACTCGACATTATAGCCCAGATATATGCCAAGCTTTCCTGCTACGATTTTCACAAGACTTGCATATTCAATTATAATTCTTTCGCGCAGTTCGGGAGTCTTGTTCTTACTGTACTCTTCCCATAACTTTAATTTTTCCTCTGCACTCATAGGCTCTCCTGTCCTTACTTCTATTTCTTCGGTTTCCTTCCCTTTTTACTGCTTATTCCGAACGTTCGACACCGGCTTCTTCCGTAGACTCCGTTCCCTCCGAAGAAGCCCCCTCTCCGTCCGCCTTCTCCTGTTCGGCTTGTTTTTCCAATTCCGCTTCCGCCAGTTCCTTTGCAGCTAACTCCTGCTCGATTCGTTGTCTTTCCAATGCGGCCTCTTCCGCATCCTTATTGATTTTCACAAGAACTTTTTGTACAATCAGGCCGATGATATAAAAAATCACCATTACCAACAGCACAATTTTCAGTGTAGTGTATAAGGATGCTCCCCGCAAAATACAAATCACACAGGAAATCATGGCTGCGGAAAGCGTAATAAACGGCGGAATATTCTTTCCTTCCATCCTGCAGCCTCCTAAATCTTATAAATCGACTTTCCGACTGCCTTTACCAGCAGTTCGCTTGTTTCCGGATAAAATTCAATGGTACGTCCGTAAGAATTTCCGGTATCCTCTGCCATAAGCGGAATCCGTAAACCGGCCAGCTTCTCCTTTACCGCTTCGACGTTTCGCGCTCCCACACGTAACAAATCGTTTTCGGAGCTGAATGCGAACATCTGCGCTCCTCCGGCAATTTTGGCCTTCAGATTCATTCGCGATGCTCCTGCCGCCACGACACGTCGCAGCATTTCATCGATTCCGGTATCCGCAAATTTTGCACAATTTTCATTGTTTCTGATTTTCGTACTATCCGGCAGCATAATATGTACTAATCCGGCAATTTTTGCATTCGGGTCATACAAAACAACGCCGACACAAGAGCCAAGACCTAATGTAGTAATTGCATCAGGTGCATGACAATAGTTCATATCTGCCATGCCTACCTTTATCATATTTCCCATAGTCCCTCCTATAAGCCAAGCGATGTTAAGATTGCGTTATAAGAGTCTAACGTAGGTATCAGTATAAAGAATCCGTTGACCTGAGTATCCTTTTCTCCGAATTCTGTCTGTATCAAAAGTGCCTTGTCACCTATTTTTCCGAATTCGATTGCCGGAACACTTAATATTGCACCGGCCATATCGATTGCAATGTACGGAACACTGGGATTAATCGACATCTGCGTTAGATTCGACAAGGAAGACAAATATGCCCCGGTAATAATGTTACCGATTTCCTGTAACGCCGAGGATTCCATTTCGGAAAACTCCCCGTCCAAAGGTACATCCTGGCCCATCAGCATATTTACCATGGAATGAGCGGCATTCCGTTCCAACACAAACATCATCATACCGTCAATACTTCCGCTCAAAGTAAGTAAAATTCCCGCGATTATGTTTTCCGCACCGCCTAAAATTTCAGGAAGCTCCTGAAAATCCAGCAATGCCACCTTCGGAACCTTCATATCTACCTTCACCTGAAGCATGGTTGCAAGCGCTGTGGTTGCATTCCCGGCTCCGATGTTTCCGATTTCCCTCAATACATCATATTGTACAACATCCATTGCATCCAGTTCCAGTTTTGCCATACCTTCCTCCCAATTCAAACACACCAAGGAAGAAGCCACCCACTGACTTCTTCCTTGGACTATGCATTAAGCTTCTTTTTCTTTTTCGACAATGATACCCTCGATATTCAGCAACGAAATCAAGTTGTCATTGTGTTTTCCGATTCCGGAAAGATATAAGGATTTTT
Organism: Lachnospiraceae bacterium; assembly: GCA_015057365.1. Lineage (GTDB taxonomy): Bacteria > Bacillota > Clostridia > Lachnospirales > Lachnospiraceae > SIG307. Next base: position 6,776 of record SVEN01000002.1, read on the forward strand.
CGTCATTCGGATTGTATCCGGCTTTCTCGATATTCTCGGAATCAAGCGTAACAACCTCTCGTACTTCGTCTACGATAACACCGACGGCAGCCTGCTGCTCGAACTTAAGAATCAGAATACGGGTTTTGTTTGTATACTCATCCTTGTCCAATTCGAACTTCACGCGAAGACTCATTACCGGAACGATTTCACCTCGCAGATTAATTACACCGTTAAAATAATCCTGCGCCTTCGGCACACGGGTAATTTTCTGCATCCGGACAATATTATCCACGTACTGGATATCAATGCCGTATTGTTCGTTTCCAAGCTTCACTACAATATATTGCTTTGCCTCTTTACTTGAAACTGTTTCTGTCATATCGGCACCTCCTAGACTATTGCATTCGCATCAAGAATCAATGCGACTTCACCATCACCAAGGATTGTTGCGCCACCAATCATCTTGTTGTTATTGATATATTTACCAATGGACTTAATAACGATTTCCTGCTGACCGATTAAATTATCTACAACAAGTCCCGCCAAACGATCTCCCTTTGCGACAATAACCACGGTCAAACTTTCCGGTGCAAAATCATCCTGCGGAATATCCAGTACATTACGCAAACGAATAAGCGGAATTACATTGCCGCGCAGATGGATTACTTCCTTCGTCTGTACATACTTAATATCCGACGGCAATACATCCTCGATGGTCTGGATGCTTCCTAACGGAATCGCGTATTTTTCCTGTCCCAGTTCAACCATAAGCGCCTGGATAATCGCAAGAGTAAGCGGTAAACGAACAATAAATGTCGTTCCTTCGCCGAGAACGGTCTTTGCTTCCACATCACCGCCGAGAGCTTCAATCTTAGACTTAACAACGTCAAGACCTACGCCTCTGCCGGAAAGATCGGAAACCTGCTCTGCGGTAGAAAAGCTCGGACGGAATAATAAGTCAACCGCTTCCTTATCCGACATGGTCGCTGCCTGCTCTGCCGTAATGGCACCCTTTTCAACAGCCTTTTTCTTTACCTTTTCCACGTCGACGCCCTTACCGTCATCTCTTACCTCGATAACTACGTTGTTACCGTCCTGATATGCATTTAAGAAAATGGAACCGACTTCCGGCTTTCCTGCCTTAATACGCTCTTCATTGGACTCCAGACCGTGGTCAGCCGCATTTCGTAACATATGCATCAGCGGATCGCCGATTTCATCGATTACGGTACGGTCAAGCTCGGTCTCCTCACCGGACATGTAAAGCTCCATCTTCTTGTTTAACTTCTTACTGATATCGCGAATCATACGTGGGAAACGGCTTACTACGTTTTCAATCGGTACCATTCGGGTCTTCATTACCGACTGATGAAGATTGGTGGTAATACGCTCCAGATACTCAATCTGCTCGTTAAAACCGCTTTCGCGAAGACCGGTTACCTCTGCCGTGTTGATGGATACCAGGCCGTTCTTTGCAATAATAAGCTCGCTGACCAGATTCATTAAGTCATCCAGCTTATCAATATCCACACGAACGGAACGGTTTACTACCGGCTTTCCTGCCGTCTTTTGCGGTGCTGCAGCAGCATTACCGGTCTGTGCCGGAGCCTCCTTCTGTGCCGTCGTTGCCGCTTCCTTTGTTTCCTTCTTTTCCTCTGTGACAGCCTGTGCCACATCCTCCGGCTTAATCGCCTCCACACATGCCGTCTTAATCTCGGATACGTTCTCTACCTTCTTCTTGGCAGTCTCCGCATCCTTATCCGTTAACAATACAACGGTAAAATCAAACTCAAAACGCTCATCCTCAATATCCTGTACCGAAGGCTCGGAATGAATCACCGTACCAAGATCTTCCAATGCCTTAAATACAAGGAATGCACGGGCTGCCTTTAAAATACAGGACTCCTGGATATATACGGTCATTGCATAGGCGTTCATGTTCTCGGACAAAGCCTTCGCAATGGCACTCTTTTCATGCTCCGCAAGGGTGTATGGCTTTACACCGCCTTCTCCCGCCGTCACGGTTGCGGTTGCTGCTGCCGCCGGTGCTGCCGGTGCCGCAACAGACGGTGCCGGTTCTGCTGCGCCTCCGCCGATACCTTCCTGCAGAATTTCATTCAACGCGTTAATAATATCTTCGTTATCTTCCGTACCTTCGTCACCGGAATTTACGATTACGTCCAGATACTGCTCCAGCGCATCCAGACCCTTAAACAAAACGTCTACCAGCTTCGGGGACGCTTTCATCTTTCCGTTACGAATTTCGGAGAATACATTTTCCATGTCATGGGTGAGACGCTGCATTCTCTTATAGCCCATGGTGCCGGCCATGCCCTTTAAGGAATGTGCGGCACGGAAAATCTCATTAATGGTGTCTACATTTTCCGGTTCACGTTCCAATACAAGAATCTGCTCATTTAAGCTCTGTAAATGCTCTCTTGTTTCATCAATAAATATTTCCAGATACTGACTTACATCCATAATTATCGCACTCCTACGTTTTTGATAATCGTATCAGCCACTTCCTCCAAAGGTACCATCACATCCGCAAGTCCCGCTTCACATAGTGCCCGCGGCATTCCGTATACCGTACAGGTAGAAGCCTCCTGACCGATTACATAAATATTGCGCTTGTCATTGAGTTGCTTAATTCCTACGGTGCCGTCCCTGCCCATACCGGTCAGTACCACACAGGTAATGTCATCGTAGTCAGATTCTACCAAAGATTCATAGAGAATATCCGCACACGGTTTTAACGCATTTCTGGCCGGCTCGTTCGTAACAGCCAACACATAATCCCTGCCGTTTTTCTTAATTCTGAGCTGTGAGCCTCCCTTTGCGACATAAACAAAACCCTTCTGTAATACGTCACCGTCGGCAGCCTCCTTTACCGTTACACGGCTCAGCTCATTCAGACGATTGGCCAAAGTCTCCGTAAAACCTGCCGGCATATGCTGTACGATAACCATCGGAGCATCCATATTTGCCGGAAGAAGCGGTACTACCTGTTGCAACGCCTTCGGTCCTCCGGTGGAACATGCCAACGCGATCAGCTTACGTGCCTCTTTCCCCACCGCTTTATGCGGCCTTCTGTTTACCGTCTCCCTTGCGGAAATCACAGGCGTTGTTTCTTTTCCGACAGGCTTCGGTAACTTCGGGGCTTCCGGCACATGCTTACGTCGGAATTCCGTACGTTCATACCCGGTCGCACATGCAAGACAAGTCAATACTCTCTCCTGGAAGGTGTTTTCTTTTGCTTCCGAGAAACTGTTGGGTTTCGTTACGAAATCAAAAGCTCCGAGTTCCAGCAAACGAATCGTTTCTGCTGCACCTTCTACGGCAATTGTACTGACCACGATAACCGTAAGCTTTAATTTCAAACGGTTAATCTCCTCCATAAACTCGATACCGTTCATCTTCGGCATGTTAATATCCAAAAGAACCACATCGTATAATTTCGGATTTAACGTGATCTTGTCATATGCTTCCAGACCATTGCTTGCAACATCGCAAACCATGAATCTTTCATCTGAATTAATTATATCAGATAGCACCCTTCTCATAAGTGCAGAGTCATCAATAATTAAAATATTTTTCTTACTCATACTGCGTCACCTCTATTCCAATCCGGCCTCTCTCTTCCTTCTTTTCCGTTCTTCCAAAAAGATATACCGGATAATACATTCTCTCTCCATATTAGAAATTGAAACAAACTCCACTCTGTGCTCAAACATTCCCGAGCGGTTCTGTACCGGGGTTACCGTGAGCACCTTTGCAAACAAAAGCTGGAGTTTTCTTGCCTCCTCCGACACAAATGCAATCCTCAATGCAATAATATCGCCGGCTTCTGCCGCATGACCGGAATTAAACCGAACACCGCCGCCACTGATGTCCAGGGAAACTCCGCTGTAAAAGCGCTCCTGCCCATCCTCCCTGCTTTCCGCTTCCGATTTCATTTCCTCACGGTCTTGTTTCGGAATCGACTTTAAAAACAACAGCTCATCGTATTCCTCTTCCGTAAGAGTCTTAAACTCCATTTGTAGTAAACATTCCATACGGTAATACTGTCTGCGCTGCAACTTTTCAAACTCGGAACGAAACTTAATTACGGCAACGGGAAGAGCATCCTCGTAATGACGGGAAATCACCTGACACTGACACTGATACAAACCTTTGCTCGTATAGAAACATACCTGAAACAGCTCCTCCGGCTCCAACGCCACAAGGGAACCGCCCTTTACCGGCATTTCAATCACAGCTTCATCCGCCGACTTTTGATACAAAAAACGGCTGACGTAGCTTATGTCTTCCATGGTATCAACATGTCTGATTTTCTTTAATTCTAATTTTGTTCCCGTTTCAATCAGATGACTCATGTCTTACTGTTCTCCCTCTTTCTTACTGCGCGCTTTCCTGAATCTTGTACGAATCATATCGGAAAACAAGCCGGTAATGCCTTTCTTTACCTCCTGCTGCGGACCGTCGCATAACTTGGCCGCGATGATTTGCATTGCCTTGGCAGCCGGTGAATTCGGATACGCCATCGTAATCGGCTTCTGTACCATTACTGCCTTGGAAATCATGTCATCCTGCGGGATGATGCCGAGAAATTCCGGCTGAATATTCAAAAACTTGTTCACCACAACGCTCATCTTCTCGTATAAGCTCTTTCCTTCCGCTTCGCTTCCTACCCTGTTTGAAATCATTTTAATGCTGGTACGCTCTCTGGAGAAACCCGCTCTCCGGTTCAGTGCCTTTAAAAGTGCATAGGCATCCGTAATAGAAGTCGGTTCCGAAGTAGCCACCAATACCACCTCTGAACTGGCTGTCACAAATTCCAACACATTATCCGCAATTCCTGCACCCGTATCCACAATAATTACATCTGCCATGGAATCCAGTTCCACCAGCTTTTGAGTCAGATACATTACCTGTTCCTTGGTCATCCGTGCCAGTTCCTGAATACCGGAACCGCCGGAAATAAAACCGATGCCCTCCGGACCTTTTGTAATAATCTCGGAGAGATTTTTTCCGCGAAACATCAAATCCGCCAAATTATACTGCGGCCGGATGCCCAACATTACTTCAATATTCGCCAGTCCGAAATCCGCATCCAGAATAATCACTCGCTTTCCGAGACGCTGCATCTGAATGGCAAGATTTACCGCAATACTGGTCTTGCCCACGCCGCCCTTTCCGCTGGTAACCGTAATTACCCGTGCGGCAGCCTGCGGACGTTCCTGTTTCTTTACAAGTTTTCTGAGCTGTTCTGCCTGATCCATCAGTTTCCACCTCCCAAAAGCTGTCTTGCGATATTCTGCGGATCCATCCGACTGATATCATCCGGTACATTCTGACCGTTGGTTGCGTAAGACAGCGGTGCCCCCGTTAACATTTTAATATTAAAGATATTTCCGATTGTTCCTGTTTCGTCCAACTTGGTAAAAATCAAGCGATACTCCGCAATTTCGGAATATGCCTCCGTAATCTTTACCAAATCCCGATACTTCGTCGTTGCGCTGAGTACAAGATAGGTCTCCCTTGCCGTAGCCGGCACGGAATGAATCAGACGCTCGATATCGTCTCTCTGCTCCTTGTTCCGATGAGAACGACCCGCCGTATCTACAAGAATCACATCATATTTTTCAAGCTCTTCCTTATACTCCGCAAGCTCGGTTTCGCTGTAAATGACATACAGCGGAATGTTCATAATCTCCGCATAAGTACGCAACTGGTCCACAGCCGCAATACGGTATGTATCCGCAGCCAGAAGAGCTACTTTTGCCTTCTTCTGCTCCATCAGACTATAGGCAAGCTTTGCGATTGTAGTCGTCTTGCCCACGCCCGTCGGACCGATAAAGAAAATATACTTGGTCTTTCCGTTTACTACCTCGAGAGTCTTTGTCTGGCCAAGCTTTAATACAATTTTCTGATAAATATTTGCCAGTATCTTGCTGACATCCGTTTCTTTCTTTAAGGATGCTTCAATCTCTGTTATAATTTGGTTGGCATACTGCTCCTCTACCTCATTATCCAGAAGCTGACGGAAAATCAGGCGCAAAAAAGCAATATTCTTATCCGGAAGCTCGTTTGCGGAAGCCTCTGTCTTTTCCTTGGTCTCCTCGGAACTTTTTCCCTGACCCTGTTCACGGATTTGCTCCTCAAACAACTTCTTCAGATTGTCAAGCTTCTGCTCAATGGCATTGGCCCCCTTCTCGGACTTATTCTCCTCAAACAAAAGCTCCTGCGGCTTATTGGTGGTCGGCGTATAATGCACTCCTGGATTATCCTGTGCAGGCTTGCGCGGCACAGTACGCTCGTATACATCCGGCTCATCCACCGCCGCTGTTACTTCCCAAACCGGCTGGGAAAACAGCTTTCTTAAGAACCCCTTCGGTTCTACCTTACGGGCTGCCATCTTTACCGCATGCTCGCCCAACTCCTTCTTCGCGAGCTCCATTGCTTCTTCTTCTGTTTTTCCTTTGAATGTTTTGATGTTCATACTATGCTGTCACCATCCCAACTGATTGTAATTCCACATTGGATTCGATCTCATTGTAAGAAATGACAATCAAATCCGGGTAGTAATCCTTTGTTAACCGCTTAAAATACATACGCACAATCGGTGAAGTTACAATAATCGGATTCTTTCCGAGATTCTCTAACTTCTCCGCTTCTACCTTTACCGACTGCATCAAACGTTGTGTCTTCTCCGGGTCTAAGGTTATGTACGCTCCCTGCTCCGTCTGTTTTACGGAATTCATAATATCCTGCTCCGCCACCGGATCCAGTGTTACTACACTTGTAGTCTCTCCTCCCGGGAAGTATTTATTGGAAATCGCACGTTTTAATGCCTGTCTGACATATTCGGTCAGCACATCCGTATCACGGGTGGTCGGTGCATAGTCCGCCAGGGTTTCCATAATGGTTACCATATCGCGGATGGCAATGCCCTCGCGAAGCAAATTCTGCAATACCTTTTGCACCTCGCCGATTCCAAGAAGCTTCGGTATCAGTTCCGATACCAGCACCTGATTGGCCTCCTGGATATTGTTGATCAGCTCCTGTACCGCCTGACGGGTTAAAAGCTCATCCAGATGTGCCTTAATGACTTCCGTTAAATGGGTCGCAATAATGGACGGCGGATCCACTACCGTATATCCGTAAGATTCCGCACGCTCACGCTGGCCCTCCGTAATCCAGATGGCCGGCAAATGATAGGACGGCTCAAAGGTCGGAATACCGGTAATCTCCTCTTCTACATAGCCCGGATTCATGGCCATGTAATGGTCGAATAATATCTCACCTTCACTGACCGCAATACCCTTAATTTTGATTACATACTGGTTCGGATTTAACTGAATATTATCTCGCAGACGAATGGTCGGTACAACACATCCCAACTCCAGTGCTATCTGCCTACGAATAAGTACCACACGGTCCAAAAGGTCGCCGCCCTGATTCACATCCGCAAGAGGAATAATACCGTAACCGAACTCTAACTCCACCTGATCCGGTAAAATAATCTCCCGGACATTTTCCGGCCGCCTGATCGGTAAATCTTCTTCCTCCGCCGCACCGGCCTCCGCTTCGGTCTTTGCCACCTCGATTTTGGCCTGAATGCTCCGGCCCACCATAATGAACACCACACCGTACGCCACGAAAATCAGCGTAGGCAATTTTGTAAACAATCCGAGTATCGTAAGTCCGGCACCCACCATGTAAAGCACCTTCGGCGTGGAAAAAAGCTCTCTCATGAGCAAATCGCCCACATCGGCTTCCTTGGACACCTTCGTAACCATAATACCGGTAGAAAGAGAAATAAGCAGAGACGGAATCTGGCTTACCAGACCGTCACCGATGGTGATAATCGCATATTTGTTTAATGCGGTCGTCATGTCTAATCCTTCTCTGGTCAACCCCATAACCAGGCCGCCTACAATATTTACCAAGGTAATAATCAGGCCTGCCACAGCGTCTCCCTTTACGTACTTCGTAGCACCGTCCATGGAACCGAAAAACGCAGACTCCGCCTGAATCTTTTCACGGCGGATTTTTGCCTCCGCATCGGTAATGGCACCGGTATTTAAGTCCGCATCGATTGCCATCTGCTTACCCGGCATTGCATCCAAGGTAAAACGTGCCTGTACTTCGGATACTCGTTCGGAACCTTTATTGATTACCATAAACTGTACCAGTACAAGAATAATAAAGACGATAATACCGACTACCATGTCGCCGCCGCCTACAAAACTACCGAAGGCTTCTACCACTTCACCGGCATACCCTTTTGTTAAAATATTTCTCGTAGAGGATACGTTAAGGCTGATACGGAAAATCGTCGTAAACAGCAAAATCATCGGGAAGGTGGACATATTAAGTACTTCCTGGGAGAATAAGGCATTAAACAAAATAATGAGCGCCACGGAAATATTCAACGCCATCAATACATCCAAAAGAGCGGTCGGCAACGGAATAATCAAAAACATAATCGCAGCCAGAATATAAATACCTAAAAACATATCCGTCTTTTTCATTGTCCTTCCTCCCTTCGATGTTTTTTATCGCACCCTTGCGTTATTTGATTCTTTCCGAAAGAGCACCTGTTAAGCGCCTCCGTTTTTTAGCTTATATACATACGCCAGTACTTCTGCCGTCATCTGGTACAACTCTCTCGGAATCTCACTGTCCAAATCCACGTTGTAGTACAACATACGTGCCAAAGGCTTATTCTCCACAATCGGAACATTATGCTCCTTGGCCGCATCTTTTATCTTCTGTGCCAAATAATCCGCGCCCTTTGCAATGAGCACCGGCGCCTCCGACACCTCTTTATCGTATTTAATCGCACAGGCGAAATGTGTCGGGTTGGTAATTACAACATCCGCCTCCGGAAGTTTCTGCATCATACGGCGTTGGGACACCTCTCGCATCTTGGACTTGATTTTACCCTTAACCTGCGGGTCACCTTCCTGTTGCTTGTACTCGTCCTTAACTTCCTGTTTTGACATCATCAAATCTTTTTTAAACTTAATCTTCTGGAAAATATAATCCGCAAAACCTACAATCAAATATATGGCACTCAGCTTTATTCCCAGATTAATAACAAAATCTCCCACATAAACGATTGACTGCGTCAGAGACATGTCATACAACAAACCGATAGTCTCGGCACCCTTTTTCAGGTCGGAATATGCTACATAAAATATCAGAGCAATCTTTACGACGTCCTTCACCAGTTCAAACAGCTTATCCTTTGAAAAAATACGCTTAAAACCGTTAATCGGATTAAATTTGCTGAACTTTGGCTGTAACGGTTTTGCGGTTATCTGCCATTTTACCTGGGCAATCGTCACCGCAAACGCAACCAATACCGCCGATACAAATATCGGAAGGCAAATAATCAAAACTTCTACCAGACTGTCCCGCAGAAAGGCACCGGCCATACCGGAACCGAATTCATCCGCCGTATATACATCAATTACCTGATAAATCTCTTTAAAGTTCCCTAAAAATCGATTACCGATAAATCCTACAAATACTTTAACCACCAAAAAGAAAGCCAACAACATGACCGCCGTGGAAAGCTCCTGGCTACGTGCAACCTGACCTTCTTTTCTGGCATCCTGCAACTTTTTCGGCGTTGCTTCTTCAGTCTTGTCCGCACCGCCCTCATCCGCAAAGAACTGGAGGCGAATCGGAATCAAATAACGGGAAGAACACTCCTCATCCCACATCATTCCATCACACTCCTTTCTATTACGCCTAAATTCTACAACTGTCGCATCTAACTTCCGGCTCCACCGAGGTACGGAAGTGTGTCTTTTATCATGGAAATCATTTCGCGGAAAATCAAGTCCGCTACACCGGTAATCATCATAAACATCAATACTAAAACCGCCAGTCCCACAAACACCTTTAACTGTAAACCGATAACGAACATATTCATCTGAGGTGCTACTCTGGCCAGAATCGCAAGAATGGTATTTACCACCAAAAGGCTGGCAAAAATCGGCAATACAATACGAAATCCCAGCACAAAATAATCCACCACAAAACGCTTCATCACTTCATAAATACCGAAATCCAGGGCTACGCTTCCCACAGGGATTACCTGAAAAGAATCCGTAAGTGCCCGGATTAAATAGTGATGCATATTGGTAATCAGCACCATCAGCATGACCGCATATGTATAGAAATTACCGGTAATTGTCACTTGTGCACTGGTAATCGGATCATACTGGTTCACCATGGAAAATCCGATTTCCTGGTCGATAATCTGTCCCGCAAAGGAAAGAATGTAATAGGCCACATTTGCCATAAACCCCATGATTACGCCTGCCAGCATCTCCGTAATTACAACAAGCGCATAGTCTATCGTCGTAGAATATACAACTTCCCTGTACGGGACTACATGAAACATTACAATTGCAATTGCGATTGCCAGTAAGGTCTTTACCCTCATGGGAATATTACGCAACGAAAAAATCGGTGCCGCCACCATAAATCCGCTGATTCTCACAAGTATCAACAGAAAATACTCCAAATGGTCCAAAGAAACAGTCATGGCTATCCGTGAATATAATACTCAAAATTCAAACACAGTTCTCTCATCAGCTCCACGGCCAGTCCCATAATCCAGTTTCCTGCAATAATTAATACAAGAAACACCGCCAAAAGCTTCGGAACAAATGTGAGTGTTTGTTCCTGAATGGAAGTCACTGTCTGTAAAATACTTATCACAAGTCCCACCACAAGAGAAACAAGCAAAAGCGGTGCGGCTGCTTTGATAACCGTAACAACAGCAGACACCAATAAGTCAATTAAAACCGCTTCATCCAAAGCCTCTCGCCTCCTTTACCTACTATCCGCCGAATGTCTTAAAGGTACGTAATACACTTTCTATAATCAACGTCCAGCCGTCTGCCATAATAAACAACAAAATCTTAAACGGCATGGATATGGTTGTCGGCGGTAACATCATCATACCCATTGCCATAAGCGTAGACGAAACTACCATATCAATGACAATAAACGGAATATAGATGAGAAAACCGATAATAAACGCCGCTCTCAGCTCGCTGATAATAAACGCCGGAACCAATACCCAGGTCGGAATATCGTCCGCCGTCTCTACCACTTCAATCCCGGCGATATCCACAAACAGTGCCAACTCCTCATTTCTGGTTTCCGCAAACATAAACTCTCTGAGCGGATCAATGGCAGCATCAATGGCCTCTTCTCCTGTAATCTCGCCGGCTGACAACGGCTTGATTGCCTCATCATTAATTCTCGTTAAGGTCGGGGACATAATAAACAACGTTAAAAACAACGCCAAACCGATTAAAATCTGATTCGGAGGCGTCGTTTGCGTTCCCATGGCGGAACGCACGAAATGAAGCACCACCAAAATTCTGGTAAAAGAGGTTACCATAATCAAAATAGACGGTGCCAAAGAAATAATTGTTAAAATAAACAGCATCTGCAACGTGGTTGCAAGAGAACTGTCCTCTTCCTGTCCGGAAGAGATATTGAAATCGACATTTCCTACATTTCCGTTAATATCGATTCCGCTCTCTGCACCTAAATCGGTTGCATATGCTGTGTTTTCTGCATGCCAAATAAAGGTTAACAGGCACGCCGCAATGAAAATTCCGATTAATGCTGAAATCTTCAAAATTTTTCTACTTTTGTGCGTCGTCATTCTTATCAACCTTTACTTTAAAATCAGATAAAATTTCCTTGAAAGACCGTTGCGTTCCGCCTTTTTCAGGCTTTGCAACAATCTCCTCTTCCTTTAGCTCGGCAATAAAGCTTATATTTTCCTTTGTTACGGACACCACAAAATACCGGGTCCCAATCTGCACCAGGTGCAAGTAACGGTTCTGGGTAATCTGATAGGTCTCAATCGGCTTGAAATTGCTGTTCCTGCCGCGCTGCATCTGATGTCCCGCCACAAACCGGGTGGTAAACACGCACGCGACAAGAACCAACACAAATATGCCCAAAAGCATCACTAATTCAAGAATACTTTCCGTTTTTGAACCATGCAATAAAAATATGCCTTGATTCCATAAAGCTTTCGCCATAAAAACTCCTTTATCGTTTAGCCGACAGCCTTACGAACAGCTTCCAATACGCGGTCCGCTGCAAACGGTTTTACGATGAAATCCTTTGCTCCGGCCTGGATGGACTCGATTACCATTGCCTGCTGTCCCATTGCGGAACACATAATAACGTTTGCGGACGGATCCTTCGCCTTAATTTCCTTTAACGCCTGAATACCATCCTTCTCCGGCATCGTAATATCCATCATTACCAAGTCCGGTTTTACTTCGGAATATTTATCAACAGCTACCTGACCGTTTTCTGCTTCTCCCGCAATCTCATAGCCGTTCTTCGTTAAAATATCCTTAATCATCATACGCATAAAAGCGGCGTCATCGCAAATCAGAATGTTTTTAGCCATAGTACCTCTCCAATCTTTTAATGTAATTCGCCCGACTTACTTTGTTGCTACTTGATTACTTCGGTAACTCGGATACCGAAAGCTTCTTCAATCACAACTACTTCTCCCTTAGCCACATACTTTCCGTTGACTAATACATCAATCGGTTCACCAGCCAACCGATTCAGTTCGACAATGGTTCCCGGTGCAAAGTCCAGAATCTCCTTGATGGATTTACTGGTTCTGCCAAGCTCCACGGTTACTTCCAACGGAACATCCAACAAAAGATCGATATTCTCTGTCTGTAACAGCGGGCTCTGTACCGGCTGGAACGCCTGGAACTGTACCGGAGAAATATTAACATCCTGTACCGGAGGCATCGCATACGGCATTGCCATCATCTGCGGCTGCATCATTCCCTGCATCTGTCCCATTGCCATCATATTCATATCCTGCATCGGAGCCGCCGCCTGTTGCGGAACCGGTGCCGGTTGCGGTGCTGCTTTTACTTCCGGAGCCGGTGCTGCCGGTTCCGGTATTGAGGCTGCCGCCTCATCGCCATTGATAAACTTCTTGTACAGACTCTTCGCAAAATCAATCGGATACATCTGTATCAATTCGCTGTCTATCAAATCGCCGATTTCCATCCGGAAAGATACCTTTACAAACTCCTCCCGAAGGAACATATCCATATCGCCGCCGCTTACTACATCGTTCAAATCCACAAGACTTGCGGATGGCGGGCTGATATCTATCTTCATATCAAACATCTGGGAAAGAGACGTTGACGAAGCTCCCATCATCTGATTCATAGCCTCGCTGATGGCACTTAAGTGCAAATCGTTTAATTCGCCTTCTGTATTGCCACCGTCGCCGCCCATCATCAAATCGGCAATAATCTTAACGTCCTTTTCCTGAAGAATCAATACATTCTTACCGTCCAGGCCCTCTTTATAAGAAATCTGGATAAAGACACAAGGTCTCTCGTACTGGTTCGACAATTCCTCCCATCTGCAAACAGATACGGTAGGCGTTGATATATTTACTCTTTGATTGACCAATGCAAACAAAGTGGTAGCCGAAGAACCGAGGCTGATATTGGAAATCTCCCCTATGGCATCCTTCTCCTCCGGTGTCAGTAAGGCTTGTGACGCTCCCGAAGGGGTATTCGCCGGTTCCTCTTCAATATCCATGCCGCTGAATAATGCATTGATTTCTTCTTGTGATAACATTCCGTCCATGCACTTATTCCTCCCTCACGATACTTGATATTTTAATTGCATATGTGTCCGAGGACGAACCCGGCAACGCCGTAAACTTCCATATATTTCCGACAAACACATTTAACTCATCTTCCGTCTTTGTATCTAACTTAATAATGTCACCTTTTTGCATGTTCACAAAATCGTTGACCGAAATAGTACTTCTTCCGAGAATCGCTTTTATCGGAACCTTTGCTTTCGCAATGACCAGTTCGATAAACTCCTTATAAACCTCATCATCCTTAAGCTTTTCCGAAGAATACCAGGACTTCGTATTGAGCTTATCGATTACCGGCTCAAGTACCTTATACGGAATACAGATATTTAACATACCCTCCGTATTTCCGATTTTTACATTCAAAGTAATAATAGACACCGTCTCATTCGGCGCAATCATCTGCGCAAACTGACAGTTGGTCTCGATACGTGTCAAACGAGGTCTTAAAGACACCACGTTTTCCCACGGGTCATGAAGCAGATTCGTAATTATCGTAAATATACGCTCGATAATTACCAACTCTATCTCCGAAAACTCTCTGGACTTATCTAACGGAAGTCCCGGACCTCCCAACATGCGGTCAACAATCGCAAAACCGAGATTGTCGGACAACTCAATAATAATATTGCCCTCCAACGGTTTAAAATCTACAATACCGAGCAAGACCGGATTGGAAAGTGCGTTGGTAAACTCCGAATAAATAACCGCCTCGGAGTTCATTACCTCAACATTTACCGTCTTTCTTAAATACGCCGGCAAATGGGTTGACAACAAACGCCCGTAATGCTCGAAAATAATCTCAAGGGTACGGAGGTGATCTCTGGAAAACTTTGTCGGACGATTAAAGTCATAGTTTTTTACCTGCTTCTCCGCCGTCCCTTTCATTTCCTCCGCGTCTATTTCACCGCTACTGAACGCCGCAAGCAGGTCATCTATTTCTTTTTGGGATAATACGTCACCCATACCGAAACCTCCCTACGTTGCTACTGAATGATTATCTACTACTATCATACCACATATTGTGCAAAAAATCATCAAAAACTTTTAATTTCCACCATAAACTTGAAGGGTAACTTCAATGATACAATCAGACTGGAAAATCGCCTGCACTTTCTCCAGCGCATCCTTTTCGATATCCTCGTAATACAGCGGAATCTCGGCTGTCATATAGTCACCGGTAATTTTACTTACCTCTGCGGTAATCTTTGACTTCTTACCTTCGATTAACGGCTGTACCGTTGCATAATCGTCATGCTTCTTGTTGAGTGTAATGGTAATATTCGCCAAAGCCACATTCGGCTCTCCGGCATTTGCCTTTACATTTACATATTCCTTCTGGAATACATATTCATCCTGATCCGCCGGCAAAATTTCACCGTAATCCTTGCCGATGCCGGACTCCGTCTCAAGCTCTACCGCAGCCACAATTTTCTCAATCAGGGCATCCGTACGCTTCGCCTTTGGAACAACCGTAAACACCAATACCGCCAATAAGGTTGTATTGATTAACGTCGCCGCCAAAATCACAACTGCCAGCATATTTCTTTTCATATACACTACCTCCTTTGGTACTCCCTTACTGTAATGCCCTATGCCGCCATTTAATTGGTCGGGGTATAAATCCGAAACTCGATTCTACGGTTTCTCTTACGCCCGTCTTCCGTGGCATTGGTATCCACCGGCTCCCGTTCTCCCATTCCGGAGAAAGAAACCTTTGAAGCATCCAGATTCTTGTTCTCAATCAAATACTGCGCCGTTTCAATGGCACGGGCCGCAGATAAGTAATCGTTGTCCTTATACGGACCGGACTTAATCGGTGTATTGTCCGTATGTCCGATAATCTCGATTCCGAAATTATCGTATTCCTTTAATATATCGCCGATTTTTAACAATACCGGTTTTGCATCATCTTTAATTTCTGCCTTATTATCTTCGAACAATACCGAGCCCTTTACATCGATTCTTACATAATTGTAGGACTTATCCATGCTGAACTCCACATTGTCCCCGAGGTTATAACGCTGTGCCAGCTCATACACCTCATCATATACGGCAGAAGTCGCTTCCTGCTTCTGTTCCTCCAGAATCTCTTCCAGATGCTCCAGTTCTTCTATGGTACCTTCCAATTCCGCTACCTTTTGCTCATAATACTCCAAAAGCTTGTCCGTATCGCCCTTATTCTCAAAGACGTCTTCCCCATCTTCCGTGGAATCGGCAGTCTCACCCATGGTGTTTTTGTACTCATCCAGGTTGTTTAACTGAGTCGCTCCGTTGGCTACCAGATTACCGTCTCCGAAGAACGCTCCGCCCGCCTCGAAAATACTGAAGGTACTTGCAAAAGACTGGGCCATTTCGTTAAACTTCGCGGTATCTACCGAGGACATAGAGAACAATAATACGAAGAAGCAAAGCAACAAATTCATAAGGTCACTGAAGGTGGCCATCCACGCCGGTGAACCCGGTGCCGGAGCCTCTGCCTTTTTCTTTCTTGCCATTAAGCCTCACCGCCTCCCGAAGTCAGGGACTCTCTCGCGGTCGGATCAATGAAGGACTTTAACTTTTCTTCGATGACACGCGGATTCTCACCTGCCTGAATCGACAACAAGCCTTCTACGACAATAGTCTTTAACATAATCTCCGCACCGTTTTTCTCCTTTAGCTTTGCAGCCATCGGAAGACAAATCCAGTTTGCGAGCAATGAGCCGTAGAATGTAGTAATAAGTGCAACCGCCATATTCGGACCTACGGAGCTGATATCCTGTAAGTCCGCAAGCATAAGTACCAATCCTACCAGGGTACCGATCATACCCCATGCAGGACCCATGGATGCTAAATTCTCCCAGAATGTAATGGTAGATTTGTGTCTGTTCTCGACACACTCAAGCTCCGTCTCCAGAATACGTCTTACGAACTCCGGGTCTGTACCGTCTACAATCAGAAGAATTCCTTTTTTCATAAACTCATCATCAATGCTGCTGTTAGCTGCTTCTTCCAAGGCCAGAAGACCTTCCTTACGGGCAACATTGGATAACTCTATAATCTGCTTAATCTTCTCTATTTCGTCATACTCTACTTTTTTCAAGCCGACGCCGAAGGATTTCAAGCCGTTTACAAAATCCTTAATACTCGGCGACATAACAAGGGTAGCAGACAAAGCTCCGCCGAAGGTAATCAATGCAGACGGCAGATGAAGGAACGACGAAATTGCTTTCATCGCATTTTCCTGTCCTACGACCATACCGAACACACATAACACAATTCCGGCTATTACACCGATTAATGTAGATAAATCCACGCCATTCACCTTCCCATCAAAAATCTCTTTCGTTTATCGCATAAAATGTAGCAACTATTTACTCATTTACATTCATAATCTGACGAAAAATATCCCTTTTATATGATTTTACTAGATTTTCTATCTTTTGTCTACTTTCTTTTACAAATATTTTTTTTCCTGTGGTAAGAGTAATTACAGTATCCGGAATTTCCTCCACAGTTTCAATCAATTCTGCGTTAATTGAAATCTTTACATCGTTTAATTTCGTAATCTCAATCATAAATCCCCCGATAAAACGCCTATAAGCCGGCGAAGGAAGTCTGAACGGCTTCCTTCGCCGACCTTATATCAAGCTTATCTCTTCAAGTTAATCAATTCCTCAAGCAACGTATCGGAAACCGTAATGATACGGGAGTTTGCCTGGAAACCTCTCTGGGTTACTACCATATCGGTAAATTCACTTGCCAAATCTACGTTGGAGCTTTCCAGCACACCTACATTAAACTTTCCGCCGTCCATGGTAATTTCCTCACCGATGCCGTCGAATTCGCCGGAATTCTGGGACTCTGCAAATAAGCTGTTACCGATAGCTTCAAGACCGGAGTTGTTTGCAAATTTCGCAACTACAACCTGTCCCAAAAGCTTGCTGACACCGTTGTCATATACACCGTAAACCTTACCGGCGGTGTCAATGGATACACCGGACATGTTACCTGCGGTACGACCCTTACCGAGATTATCAAGTCCGCCCTTACTACCCTCGATAGTAGTCTTTCCGCTGTTTGCAAACATGGTCAATGCGGAAAAATCCACATTAATATCCCGGAACGGATGCTCACCGCCGATGTTGATGGAAAACGTCAGGCTCTTTACGCCCTCTTCATCACCGATACTGGTCATCTTACCGGTAGATGCGTTAAAGCTTAAAATCGGAGTCTCACCGTCCAACACAGGCTTTCCGGTAAGCTCGTCGATTGAAGTCACACCGAAGGTATAGTCTCCCAGGGTCACTTCCGTAATGCTGCTCTCGCCGTAGGTTACGTTACCGTTTCCGTCATCCTCCGGCGTAGAGAAAATAGACTGTCCGTTGGAATCCAACACATCGGTAATGGATACCGCATATTCATTCTTAATCAGGGAATCCGCCTGTGTATTCTGCTTTACTAACATCTGTACCGTATAGCTCTGTCCGAGACTGTCATAAAACGTAAAATTCGTCACACGTCCGCTTCCCGCAAGATCCGTATCCGCACTATCGATATTACCCTCGAAATGAACCGCAGTCGTTGCCTCCGGCTCGGAATACATGTTCTCCGCACTCATAATATGTAACGGGGATACGGTATCCGCCTTAATCTTTGTCGGGTCGTTTGAATCTACCTGCCAGCCCATTACATTGTAACCGGTAGCGGTACAAAGAGTACCGTTTGCGTCCAGTGTAAAAGAGCCTGCTTTTGTAAAATAATTGGAAGAACCGTTGTTTACAATGAAAAATCCGTCTCCCTCAATCATTAAGTCAAACGGGTTATCGGTTCTGGTAGAACCACCGGTAGAATCCATCGTAGTCTTAACGGATGCAAAGTTTGCACCGAGACCGATCTGCTTTGCATTCACACCGGCACGTCCGGTCTTCTCATCAGGTCCGGATGCTGCGGAAGATGTCTGGTACAATACATCGGAAAAAGTAACCTGGCTGGATTTAAAGCCTACGGTATTTACGTTGGAAATATTGTTACCGATAACGTCCATTCTTGTCTGATGAACTTTCAAACCGGATACACCGGAATAAAGTGATCTTAACATAGTACATGACCTCCTTTGTTGATTCCCCTTCTGTCAGTCCGGGGAATACTGCCTCCTCATCAGGTCCGGCAGTTAAGTAATAATTGCGCCGTCTATGTTGGTAAATATTTTATCGTCGCCCTCTCCTACCGCGGTTATCACCGTACGGTTCGTAACATTTACGATAAAGGCCATATTGTCCACCATAACCAGCGAGTCTTTGATTCCCTTCTGCGAAGCCTTATTCACTCCGCCCTCCAGGCGTTCTCTCTGCTCCGTCGATAATCGGATGTTCCGACTGGCAAGACGTTCGTTTGCATGTTTCGAAAAACGAAGCTCTGTTGTCTGTGCCTGCTTTTCTTCCAAAATCTGACGAAAACTGACACCTGCGGATTGGGAAACATTTACGGGTTTTGTTTTGCCGGCCGTATCCAGATACTGGTTTGTCATCTGTTCTATCGATACAAACCGACCGTTCTGTAACTGGTTCATAAGCTTCCCTTCCTTTGTCCTACGCTCTGTCGCGTAATCCTCCGTGATTTAGTTACACTATTTGTTCGTTGTTCTTGTCCTCGCCCTCTTCGGTCTCTGTCTGCACCGGCGGGTTCGGTTGAGATTCTACCGGATTCTTCTGTACGAATACATCCGTGTCTTCCTTCGGGTTGGAATTGATTACATCCACTTCGATTACATCATCCTTGGTGGTGTAGTACGGATCATTGTTAAACATAACGGAAATTCTGTGCTTGCCCGGTGTCAGTTGCAGGAACACATCCTGATTTACGGTGAAATAATTGTCGCTTCTGCGGATATAATCCGGATTGATAATCTGTTCTCCGTCCACAATCAGCGCGATTTCCGTTGCTTTTGCTTCATCCTGTCCGAAATCCACTTCAAAAGAGTAGTTTTTCGGGCTCTCACCGTCAAACGCAAAATATCCGGACGCCACATCAGGCATCTTCTGCTCTAACAAATAACCGTCCTCGTACACCTGAACCAGCTTATCCGACTCGTAAATCGCACCGTCCACTTCCAGATATGCCTTGCCTCCGCTTATGGTCACTCCGCTTACCTTTCCGTTCTTGTAAGATTCGGTTCCGTCTGCGTTTTCTACGGATACGCAAACTTCCTTGCCCACCAGAGAAAGCATCTGAGAATTTTCGTTGGTTGCGGAAAGATTCTGCAACTGCTCCAGCTGCGAAAACTGAGCCAACTGTGCAATGTACTGGGTGTCCGACGTAGGATTTAACGGATCCTGATACTTCATTTGTGCCACCAAAAGCTGTAAGAATGCATCTTTTCCGAGCTCGGAAGTTCCCTTTGTTTCCTTTTTGGTACTTTCGATTGCGGTATTCTCGATTTTTCCGTCTTTAATCGGTTGAATCAATGCCATAACTTTGTTCCTTTCTTACGCTGAATAGTCAACACTGCTGTCGGTTACGTTTAAATAATCTGCCATCTTCGGCGTTGCCTCTTCCGTATCCTCTACCGTAAAGCTTCCGGACTTTCTTCTCTTTTCCGGCTCGCCGTTACCGTGTTCTTCGGACTGTCTGTCTCGCTCAAATCCGAATTCGGATACCGTTACTTCAATGGCTTCTACTTTGATACCCTGGTTCTGTAAGGACTCTCTGAGTGCCGTCATCTGGCTCTCGATAGCTTCCTTTGCCACCTCGGTCTGTGTGGTAAACTGTGCGGTCATCATACCTTCCTTTTCGGTAATGGTAAGATTCACTCTGCCAAGGTGCTCCGGATTCAACTGCAACTCCATGTTGGTCTGTTCCGGACGAATGGTAATTTTAATCTGCTCCATAATCTGGTTCGCGATTTCTCTTACCTGCGCCGCCGCTGCAAGGTCAGCCTCTCCGGTCTGACTCACCGCATGATTTGCCAGTGCGTCGATAAATACCTGTCTGACATCGGCATCCGTCTCTGTGGATACGGTAATCGTATCACCGTCCTTCTTTGCCTGTGCCGTATGCCGTTCCGTTTGATCGTTGCCGGTTTCGGTTTTTGTTGCGGAAGAAGTGTCGGTCACCTTTGTCTCTGCCGCTTCCGTCAAAGTCTGCTCGGACTCGTCAACTTCCGTCTCTGCTTTTAACTCCTTCACATCCTTCGGATGCTCCGTTACAAGCTCCGGATTATCTGTGTCGATTTTAAGCTCCGCTTCCGGTTCTGCCGCCTTTAAAACATCCCGTACCTGTTCCGTCGTAAATCCGGCCGTTTCTACACTCTGTTCCACTGTCTGTACCAGTTCGTTAAACTCAAGGAACAGCTCTTCGTTTGTTAAAAACTCCGTCGGCTCCGACTCGTTTACATGTAAGAATAACTGTTGCAGACTGTCACGGTCCGTCAGATCCGCCACATCTAATCCGAGTTCTTCCATGGATGCGGCAAGCTGCTCTTCCGTAATGCCGAGTGTTTCGCAAATTATCTGCTGTACCCGAACCATCAAAACCGAAACCGCTTCCGCTTCTTCTACGGAAACATCTGCCGACTCCTCTGTCTGTGTCGCTACGGTATCCTTTACCTTGTTATCGCCGGTAAAGAAATCCTTTGCACGGTCTTTCACATTTTTCGGTTCTGCGGCATTTTCCTTTACGCCTTTGTTATACGTAGGCGTTTCAGAAACTGCATCATTTCCGCTTTTGGACGTTTCCATAATCTGTTCAAAAGAAGCATCCTGCGCTCCTTTCACGGAACCGCCTACCGCAGGAAACCCGGAAAACACGGCATTCATCGCCGAACCAGCACCGTTTGTAATACCCTGTGCTGTCATCTTTTTCCTCCTTTCTCAAAGATTTTATAGAAACCCTCTCGGGGATTTCCCGAATTAATACTCCAGAACCCAGTCATCAAACCGGGCTTCGTCCATTTCCTTCATCTTTCTCGTTACCTTTGCCGCATACAACGGGTCCATTGCCGCAAGGATATCGGAAACAGACTGCACTTTCATGCAATACAAAAGCTTACATACATACTCCAAATCCGCCGTCATATTCTCAAATACATCCGCCGCCGCAGAAGCCTTCATCTTCTCGTAATAATTCGCCTTCTCCTTGATGGTGGCGTTATACGCTTCCTTCTGGATTGCCATCTCGTAAATCCGTTCCGCATTCTCCGGCGAAATCGTCTCGTACCACTTTATGTATTCATCAATGGACGGAGCATTCTCACCGAACACGATTTTCTTATCGAATTCATAGACCCGGTCTTCAAAATCGGCCATCTGCTTCTCCAATTCCTTTAACCGGTTCACCTGTGCGGTAAGAGCTGTAATTTCATCATCTTTATCTTCACCGTCTATAGTTAATTTATCGACCAAAATCTCCAATTCCTTAATACGTTGATTCGCTTCTATGATATCTTTATATGCCAAATCATTCTCCCAGGCAAGCGCATCATCGGAAACCTTCGGAAGAATCTTATTTACCACCGGAACATCCTTTAACATCGGTCGCAAAGAAGTGCCGATTCCGCCTACATCCAGGTGAATTAACAGTGCAAAAATCGCTATCCAGATAATAATAATCAGCATGACAATAAAGACGGTAAGTAATCCGCCTTTCTTTTCTTCTTCCTCTGCTCCGTTTTCTCTGTCTTTTTTCGCCATTACGCTTCCTCCGCCTCACTTACACCGTACCGAAAGCTTGTACGTTCATCGATTTCCTTTTGTTCCTCCGCATTCATTTCCTGCCTGTATTCCTCGAATGCATTCTCTCTCAGACGTTCCTGGGTCTTACGTTCCGTCATGGACTCCACCAGACGTTCCTCTGCCGCCCGAAGGGCCGTCTCAGCTTTTTTCACATTCTGACGCTGTCTGACAATCCGGTCATCCATAGCCTCTACCGCCAACTGCAGGCGATTTAATTTCGGCACATCCAGTCGTGTTGCCATAACCCGGCGTTTTTCTTCCACATAAGACTCCCTCTGCCTCTGCAATGCCGCCAGACGTTCTTCCTCTTCTGTCAGACGAAGCTTTGCCGCACCGTAAGCAGCCTTTGCCTGGTCCTCTAACTTCTGTTTTATGACAAGAAGGCTCTGCATCGAATATCGAAACTTTTTCATTCGTTACATCCCCTCCTTCATTCCTTTGCATTTTACTCCGAGAAAATTGCCTTCAACTGCTCCACCGTTTCCTCAAAGGTAAACTTCTCATCCGTTGCCTGGCATAAAAACTCGTTAATGGCACCGTTTTTCCGAATCGCATAGTCAATCTCCGGATTTGAACCGGCCTTATAGGCGCCGATATTAATCAAATCCTCCGCATCCGTATAAGTTGCCAGCGTACTCTTAAGCTTGCTTGCCAGTTGTTTGTGCTCCTTCGACGCCACCGTACTCATAACTCGGGAAATGCTCTGGAGTACATCAATGGCCGGATAATGATTTTTATGCCCCAGCTTTCTGGACAAAATTACATGTCCGTCCAAAATACCGCGGGCGGTATCGGAAATCGGCTCATTAAAGTCGTCACCGTCTACCAGCACCGTATAAATACCGGTAATGGAGCCCACCGCACCGTTTCCGGCACGTTCCAAAAGCTTCGGCATCTCCGCATATACGCTGGGCGGATAGCCTCTGGATACCGGCGGTTCTCCCGCCGCCAAACCGATTTCTCTTTGTGCCATGGAAAAACGGGTCAGATTATCAAGCATCAACAACACGTCTTTTCCCTGGTCTCTGAAATATTCCGCAATTGCGGTAGCGGTCTGTGCCGCCTTCTTACGAATGAGCGCCGGCTTATCCGAGGTAGCGATGACCAATACGGAACGACGCATGCCCTCTTCGCCCAAGTCATGCTCAATAAACTCTTTTACCTCTCGTCCACGCTCTCCGATCAGTGCAATAACATTAATATCCGCCTTCGTATTCCGGGCAATCATACCCAGCAGGGTACTCTTTCCCACACCGGAGCCTGCAAAAATACCGATACGCTGGCCCTTACCCAGAGTCAGCAACCCATCGATTGCTTTTACTCCGAGAGACAATACATCACGAATCAGCACACGGTCCATCGGATCCGGCGGTGTGGCATTAACCTCGTAATACTGACTGACGTTTAACGCCTCCCCGTTTAACGGTCGGCCCAAACCGTCCAATGCCATTCCGAGAAGTCCCTCTCCTACCGGCACCTTTAATGCTTCGGAACAAAGTTCCACCATATCTCCGATACCGATACCGGATACTTCTTCATAGGGCGTAAGCAATACTCTGTTATCCCGGAACCCTACCACTTCGGCACGAATCTGCCTCCCTTTGTCCGCAGAAGCAATCGTACACACATCGCCAAGCTTTGCCTCCGGTCCGAGAGACTCTATGGTCAATCCGACAATCTTCACCACTTTGCCGTATTTTTTAACATAGGACCGCTCCCGCAGTCGTAAAAAGTCCTCGGTCAAAAGCGCCATGCTACACCCTTTCCTGTACACCAATCAGCCGGATATCCTCCAGGAGGCCCTCCAGCTGTGTACCTAAACTGCAATCAATAATATTGGAATCTGTTTCTATCAGGCATTCGCCTTTCTTCAACAAAACATCCTGTACCACCTCTAAGGTGACTTCCCGTTCAAACAAAGAACGAAGCTTGTCGGAGGCTTCCTTTACCTCATCCAGGTCTTCCTTGGATACCTTAATTAAAAAGGACTCACTACGGTCTGACTCCGTCAGCGCCTTCGTTACCAGATAAGTAACGATGCCTTTTCTGGACTCCAGACAAACCCCGGTCAGGCTCTCCAACAACTTTACAATCACATCCGTTGCCATAGGCTCCAGTTCTTTTTGCTTCTTTTCGAATTCCGCTAAAAGCTGACGTTCTTTTTCAGCAAACGCCGCCTCTAATTCCTGTTGCTCCTGCAGCAGGCGCCCGCGGCCTTCTTCATACCCGGCCTGTCTGGCAGCTTCCAAAATCTCTGCACGTTCCGCTTCCGCAACCTGTCTGGCCTTTTCCTTTACCTGCTCCCCCTGAGCTCTGGATTGCTCTAAAATAATATCCGCCTGCGTACGGATAGCCTTCTCCATTTCAATCTTCATGGCAAGACGTTCCGCACCGGTAATCTCTTCTTTCATTTTTTTACGTTCTTCCTGCCGCCAAGCTTCCAGCGCAGCCTCTTTGCTCACTGCCCGTACCGCCCGCGCCAACAATTCCTCTTCGGAAAGCTCGCTGCCGCCTTCGGAACCTTCCCCCGCCCCGTCGGCAAACAATGCGGAAGCGGCATCCTCCTCCGATACATCCGCATAATCCGCGATTGCCGGTATTTCTCCGCTTTCCGTTAAAGAAACCGCATTGAGCCCTCCCACAAAGGCATTGGAAACAATGGCATCCGCCACCTTGGCATGAATCTCCTCTTCTCGGCCCGAAACGTCGATTTTACGCATTTCTTCTTTGTAGCGCACCGTGTACGCCTTTATCATATTAGACAACGATCTCGTCACCTCCGCCTCTGGAAATAACAATTTCTCCGGAGTCCTCTAACTTACGAATAATATTAACAATCTTCTGCTGTGCTTCTTCAACATCCTTCAAACGAACCGGACCCATGAAGTCCATATCGTCCTTAATCATAGCTACAAGACGCTTAGACAGATTATTGAAGATAACCGTCTGTACCTCTTCGTTGGCACTCTTAAGTGCGGTAGCCAGCTCGTTATTATCCACCTCACGCAACACACGCTGAATGGAACGGTCGTCCAGAGAAAGAATATCCTCGAATACAAACATCTTTCTGCGGATCTCGTCTGCAAGCTCCGGCTCTTCGATTTCGAGAGTCTCCATAATGTGCTTCTCTGTACCTCGGTCTACGGTATTCAAAATCTCTACGATAGCGTCTACGCCACCGGCAATGGTGTAATCCTGGTTCACTAAGGAAGCCAGCTTGCGCTCCAATACATGCTCCACATCGCGGATAGTATCCGGAGAGGTACGATCCATCTGGGCGATACGTTTTGCTACATCCGCCTGCTTATCCGGAGACAACGCACTGACAATGGTAGCTGCCTGTCCCGCGGAAAGGTAAGACAAAATAAGTGCGATTGTCTGGGAATTCTCGTCCTGAATAAAGTTGAGCAACTGGCTCGGATCTGTCTTTCGTACAAACTCGAACGGACGCACCTGCAAAGAATCGGTAAGCTTTCCGATAATCTCCCTCGCCTTTTCTGCACCGAAAGACTTCTCCAGCAAATCGTTTGCATAACTGATACCGCCCTCGGTAACATACTGCTGTGCCAGACATACTTCATAAAACTCATCCAGCACCTCATCCTTTACGGACGGAGTAATATTCTTTGTATTCGCAATCTCAAGGGTCAGCTGCTCTACTTCGTCTTCCTTTAAGAACTTAAACACTTTGGATGCTCGTTCCGGACCGACGATAATAAACAAAATTGCCGCCTTTTGTATTCCGGTTAATTCTATGGATCTTGCCATACCGGTTCCTCCTTCCGCAATTAGTATTCGTCATTCAACCAGGTCCGCAACAACATTGCCACAGACTCCGGATTCTCATCAAAGAATTTCTCAATCAACATTCGGGTCTCGGACTTTTCACCAAACTCAACATCCTCTAAGGAAGCATTGTTGCCGTGCTCCGCCAAAATCTCGGAGTAATTGAGCTCCGGCTCTACCTCCGTCACTTCTACCGGCTTCATACCGCGGAATACCACGTATGCGAGGAATGCAAGAAGCAATACCGCCAGCACGATGGTAAGGATAAACTCCCAGTTAACCGGCTCTTCTAAAACCTCTACGAACTTATACTGATCATACGTCGTAATATGTATGTTTTCAACCGGAATACCGGTTGCCTTCGCCACCATTTGGTACAAATCCTCCGACGGCTCCGTCTTTACCGGCTTTCCGTATAAAAGCTGGAACTGCTCGTAGGTCATATCCTCGGTCAAAAGCTCCTTTTCCCGAAGCTCCGCCTCCGTCACTTCTTCCACGTGAGTCGCAACTACACTGATGGTGGAAGTCTCCTTATCTACCACACCGGTTTCGTAAATCTCGTTGGAAATCTGCTTGTTATAGATAAAATCAATGGACTCGGAGTCAATGGAGGAACTGCCTCCCAAACTGTTTACCAACATGTAATCCACTTCGTCGTTGGAATCCGTTCCCGGAATATCACCGGAATCGGTAACACCTGTTGCGGAATAGGACTCATAGTGTAACTGATATCCCTGCTCCATATCCGGATTATCCGGATAATACCTCTCGGTATATACTTCTTTCTTGTCCATATTTACGGTAATGGACGGCATCACCTCCGTCAGCTGATACTGACACGCCGCAAATCCCGCATATACCAGATTTTTATACGCCAAAGATATCTCATCCTTAAAGGCCGCTATCTCATCCTGCGTCGGCTCCTCATCCTCCGGCTTCGGACCGTCGTAAAGAATTACTCCGTACTGGTTTACCACACGGATTTCTTCCGTGGAAGAATTTCCCAAGGCATGAGCTACCGCTACCGCTACCGCCTCCGGTGTAACAGTTTCATCAAACTCATCGTTTGTAGTCAAAAAGACACTGGCCGGTATATTTTTCTTCGACGTCAAAATCGTTGTAGAAGAATCCTGCGGCACGTAATTAATGGATGCCTTATCGATTCCCACCCAGGATTCGATATTCCGCTTTAAATCGGACTGAAGATACAAATGATTTCTCGTCAAACGCTCCCCGCTGGTAGTACTGATACTGGTATTAAGCAAATCTTCAATACCGAACCCGTCATCCTGCAAATCACTTTGCGCCACCAATACAACCGCATCGGTCTGTCGTTTCTGATCCACTTCTACCGTCAGATTGTCATCCAAAAGCTTATTCTTAATTCCGTTTTCATCCAAGAGCTGTACCACGCCGGTAGCAATATTCGTCGTCTCAAAGGTAGACAGCGTCACATACTTCGTCCTGCTTAAAAGCACAATAAGAATAGCAAGCGCCAAAACCACACCGGAAAACACACTGATAATAATGGTCTTCTGCTTACTTGTATACTTATTCCATAATTCCAACAACCGCTTTGGAAGCTCTTTTAACCTCTCCTGCATAATGGCCGCTCCTTTGTACGTAATCTATCCATCCCAACGGGATTATAAATTAAAACTGCATCTGCATTAATTCCTTGTAAGCATCCAGAACATTATTCCGAATCGCTACCGTATACTGTAACGAAAGATTCGCCTTGTTCTGGGCAATGAGCAAGTCATGTACATTATCGTTTAATCCCAGCATATAAGACATCTGCGCCTCTTCCGCCTCATGGGTATAACGGTTCGTCTCTTCCAACAGCCCGATGGCAGATTGATACAGTGCCTCAAAGGCTCCGGTCCCCTCCGGCTTATCCTTCACAGCATTTACCTGCAATCCGCTCTCCAACGGCTTGATTTTACTAATCGGTGCAATTAAACTCATACCGCCTCATCCTTTCCTCCGGTTACTTGCCGATTTCCAGTCCCTTTAAGGCCATATTCTTGGTTGCGTTAAATGCCGTAACATTTGCTTCAAAGGAACGGGTGGCATCGATAAGGTTCGTCATCTCCGTTACTGTGTTTACATTCGGCATAGTTACGTATCCGTCCTCATCCGCATCCGGGTGAGCCGGGTCATATACCATCTTCATCGGAGTTACGTGGTCCTCCGCAATGCCGGTAATCTTAACACCGTCGCCCAAGCCGTCACCTTTTCTGGAAATACCGGTCTGCATTGCGGTCAAAATCGATTCGAAATTGGAATCGTTCTTCTCCGCAAACACCACGGTCTGACGACGGTATACATCACCGTTCTCATCTCTGGTCGTATTTACATTTGCAATATTCTGGGAAATAATATCCATACGTGTCCGTTGTGCCGACATACCGCTGGCACTGACATTTAAAGAACCCATCAAAGACATAGGCCGCTCCTTTCCGCATAATTCCTCTTATGCACTCCGTATGTAACAAATCTGATTTATACACGCCGAAAAGCCGTTACCGCTGTAACACGGAACGGATTCTGGAAAACTCCTGTGTCATGGAATCCAGCAAAGCATAATACTTTAACTGGTTATCCGCCAAATATGCGGACTCCGTATCAATATCCACGTTATTACCGTCCTTACGGTAATCAAGCGTGGCATGGTCCAAATAGGTAGTGGAACCCAGCTTGGACAAATCCATATTCTTGACCTTCTTCGACAAGGCGTCTCTTCCGGTCAACTCCTTTGCCAGATAAGTCTCAAAGGTGACATCGCTGCGTTTGAAATCCGGCGTGTCCACATTTGCGATATTATTGGCAATGACTTCGTTGCGCTTCCAGGAGGCATCCGCCGCCTTATCAAGCACATTTACAAAGCTAAACGCATCAGAACCTATCATAGGATACACTTCCTTTCAATACTATTATATCGAAGTTTTGCAAAAACACAAGATATATTTACAAAATTCCTTATTTTTAGTGAAAAAATACTAGACGTTGTGTCTATCTCTGATTTTCCGTGCAGGCAATGCTACGCATCTGCTCCCGTCTACACTTCGTTTCGGTCTGTCCAAAACCAACGTCCACCGGACGTTGTGGACCCTCGCGACACAGTCGCTCGGTCGTGGGCGCGCTCGCATAATCCGAGATTTCCGGAAGCAATCTTCCGAATCTCTTCTATGCTCGTTTTGCCTACACGCAAAAAGGGATTTTTGAGCAGACTCAAAAATCCCTTTACCGTCTAACCGGAATCCATCCCGGTCAATCCCATATTCAATTACGAAACCTTACAGCTTCTTTAACTCGTCGAATACAACGTCATTCAGAACCTTGATATAAGTACCCTTCATACCGGAGGAACGGGACTCGATAACTCCCGCACTCTCAAACTTACGAAGTGCATTTACAATTACGGAACGGGTAATTCCTACTCTGTCCGCAATCTTACTTGCTACAAGAATGCCCTCGTTACCTTCCAGTTCTTCAAAAATATGTGTGATTGCTTCCAGCTCGGAGAAGGATAACGTGCTGATTGCGGAACGTACAATCTGAACCTTACGGTTTTCTTCCGCATTCTCCTCGTTCACGGAACGCATCATCTCAAGGCCTACCACAGTGGTACCGTACTCACTTAAAATAATATCATCGATAGAGTAGGATGCACCCTTCTTGTAAATAAACAAGGTACCGAGACGCTCTCCCGCAATATCAATCGGCAGAATAATTGCCTGATACTTCTCTACATCAGGGAAAGAGAAACCGAGAGTCTCAAGGTTTACATTCTCTTTCGTGGAGAGGATATTTAACAGACGCTCGTTTAACAGACCGTCAATATATCCGCCCACTGCATCTTTAATTAACTCTTCAATCGTCTCTACATCGTTACGATTCTTGATACCGAGAACCTTACCCTTTTTACTGATAACTAAAATATTCGATTCCAAAATTTCTCCGAGGACCAGACAAATATCATTAAACACAACCTTATGGGAAGTATTGTTGTGCAAAAGCTTGTTAATCTTTCTGGTCTTATCCAACAACTGTACGCTCACGGTAACTCCTTTCCGGCAGAAAAACTGCCTCACATTTACAATACGTTATCTATTATTTCATATTATATCACATTTTTTTTCGAAAAACAAGTGCAAATTGAACATTTGACACACTACAACGTTTTTTTGTGAACAATGAATAAAAATCTTTCTATTTCTCACTCATTTCCACATAACCGCATTCCTCCGAAGCACAGGCAAGCTTGTTACCCTTTTCCAGAAGAATTCCGCCGCATTGCGGGCATTTCTTACCGGACGGCTTCTGCCATGCCATAAAATCGCACTCCGGATTTGCTTCGCAGCCGTAGTAGCGTCTACCCTTCTTTGTCTTACGCACCACTACTTCTTTTCCGCACACCGGACACGGTACACCGATTTTCTCCAGATACGGCTTTGTATTGCGGCATTCCGGGAAGCCCGGACACGCAAGGAACTTTCCGTGAGGACCGTACTTGATTACCATCTGTCTTCCGCACACTTCGCAGGTCACATCGGAAACCTCGTCCTCAATCTCAATGTTTTCCAGCTCTTGTTCCGCATTGGCCAAAGACTCCTCCAAATCCGGATAGAAATTACGCACGATAGTCTTCCAGTGAATATCGCCGCTTTCCACTGCATCCAGAAGGGTCTCCATATTTGCGGTAAAGCTTACATCCACAATGGAGCAAAACGCCTGCCGCATAATACGGTTCACTGCTTCACCGATTTCGGTGACATATAAATTTTTATTTTCTTTTACAACATAACGTCTTGCAAGGATGGTGGTAATGGTCGGAGCGTAGGTACTCGGGCGACCGATTCCCAGTTCTTCCAGCGTCTTAACCAAAGAAGCTTCGTTGTAATGGGCCGGCGGGGATGTAAAATGACGGGCCGGGAAAAACTCTTCCGCCTTCAGCTCCGAATCCTTGGTTAAGGATTTTAAGAAACCGCCCTTAATTTCATCCGTATCCTCTTCTTCCTCCGGACAATATACCGCCATAAAACCGTCAAATACAAGCTCCGAAGTGGTTGCCGTAAAACGGTAGCCGCCGCCGGAAATCTTTACGGACGCCGTCTCGTACTTTGCCGCCTGCATACGACTGGCAATAAAACGTTTCCAGATAAGCTGGTACAACCGGAACAAATCTCTGGATAAAGATTCCTTTACCGCAGCCGGAGTCAGTTCCACATAAGTCGGACGGATGGCTTCATGGGCATCCTGAATCTTCTTTTTATCCGCCTTCTTCTGCTCCGTCTCAATGACAAAGTCCTTGCCGTAATTGTCCGAAACAAACTGCTTTGCCGCTGCATCCGCTTCCTCGGAAACACGAATGGAATCGGTACGAAGATAGGTAATCAAACCGACGGTACCGTGTCCCTTTACATCCACACCTTCGTACAACTGCTGCGCCAGGCGCATGGTTTTCTGGGTGGAGAAATTCAGTGTCTTTGCCGCCTCCTGCTGAAGCGTACTGGTGGTAAATGGCGGCGCCGGCTGACGTTTCCGCTCTCCCATCTTGATTTCGCTCACCGTAAATTTTGCTTTTGCAACAGCCTTTAAAATCTTGTTTGCTTCTTCCTCGGAAGAAATCGCAAGCTTCCCGTTCTCGTCACCGTAGAACTTCGCACGGAAGGGCTTCTTCATGCCCTTTACGGAAAAATCCGCATCCAAGGACCAATATTCCTGCGGAACAAATGCATTAATCTCTTCTTCTCTGTCACAAATAATGCGGAGTGCCACAGACTGTACACGTCCCGCACTCAGGCCTCTCTTCACCTTATCCCAAAGAAGCGGGCTGATGCGATAGCCGATCATACGGTCAAGAATACGCCTCGCCTGCTGGGCATCCACCAGATTCATATCGATACCGCGGGCTTCTTTGATGGAATTCCGTACTGCGTTTTTCGTAACCTCATTAAAGGTAATTCTCTTTACTTCATCCTCCGGAATCTTTAAGGCTTCCGCAAGATGCCAGCTGATTGCCTCTCCCTCACGGTCCGGGTCGGTTGCCAGATACACATTATCTGCTTTCTTTACTTCTTTACGAAGCTTTGCAAGCACATCGCCCTTTCCGCGGATTGTAATATATTTCGGTTCATAATCGTTATCCACATCGATTCCCATGCGGCTCTTCGGAATATCGCGTACATGACCGTTGGATGCCAGTACCTCGTAATTGGCACCCAAGAACTTCTTAATGGTTTTCGCTTTTGAAGGAGATTCCACAATCAGTAGATTTTTTGCCATTTGCTGTCCTTACCTTTCATTGAGCTATCTATTCGTTTCGTCCGACAATGCATAATATGCCTGTCCGTATCGTTTTATACAACCGTAGGAAGAAAGTATTTCCAAAGCCGCCGACAAATTCTCCGGCGCAAGTCCTGTTTCTTCCTGAATTTCCTCTATATGTTTTGGCTTCAAACGCAAATTAGCATACACCATTTTTTCATTTGTTGCAAGTATATTTTTTAAAAATTCATAATTTCTACATTTTTGAACATTATTTTTGCTCTTTTTCCCCGGTAAAACAGCATTGATATCCTCTAAAATATCCGCCGCGGAAACAGTCGATTTTGCGCCTTCTTTAATCAAATAATTACAGCCCTCGCTCAGTACGTCATCCACTCTTCCCGGAACGGCATAAATATTCTTTCCGTACTCCAATCCGAAGGATACGGTAATCAGGGTCCCGCTCTTTTTCCGTGCCTCCGTCACTAAGATTCCGTCGGATAATCCCGCTATGATACGGTTCCTTTGAGGAAAGAACCAAGAAAGTGGCTGGGTGCCCGGCGGGTACTCCGAAATAATCCCTCCTCCTGTGGCAACAATTCGGTCGTAGGTCTCCTTATGCCCTTTCGGATAACAAACATCCGGCCCGCACCCGAGAACCGCATAGGTCGGTCCGCCTCCCGCCAGTGCCCCGTCATGAGCCGCTTTATCTACACCGTAGGCCAATCCCGAAACCACACCGATTCCCTGTGTCGCAAGTTCCCTGGCAATACGCCATGCAATCTCACTGCCGTAGTGGGAGCACTTTCTTGCCCCGATAATTGCCACCACCGGCCGTTCCCCCGGAAGACTTCCTTTATAATAGAAATAACGAGGAGCGGAAAAGGTTTTCCTAAGCTTTTCCGGATAGTTCACATCCTCCATGGTTACAAAACCGATGCCTTGCGCTTCCACCTCCGCATACGCTCTTTCATGGTCCCGCTCCCGCACTTGCCGTATGGCAGCCTTCTCTGTTTCCTTAAATTCAAACTGCTCCGCCAATCTGAAAAAATCTTCCCACTCGTCATCTTTTGCTGTCAGTGCATTTTCCGGTGTATCAAAATAGGTCAGCACCGCGTCCTGCTGTTTCGGCGTAATGCAAAAGGATGCAAAAGCATGCCAAATACTGTGTTGTTTTCTCAAATGTTCTTCAAATGTCTTTTCCATTTCCTACTCCCCCCAATACTTTCTGTCCGGTTCCCGGTACATCAGTGCTTCCGCTACATGTGTCTCTTCAATTTCCTCGCTTCCCGCCAAATCTGCGATGGTACGGGCAGTCTTTAGAATCCGGTGATAGGACCGGGCGCTGAGAGACAGTCGCTCATAGGCCTCTTCGATACGTCCTCTAGCCTCCTCGGATAAAACACAATACTTCTTTACCTCACCTCCGGGCACCTCCGAATTACAGAAAAACGTTGTATCCTTATATCGTTCCTCCTGACGCTTTCTGGCCGCCTCCACTCTCTTTCGTATTTCGGCAGAACTCTCCTCCCTTGTTTCCTTCTTTAAGTCTCGGAAAGATACCGGCAACACCTCCATACACATATCAAAACGTTCCAGAAGCGGCCGGCTGATTTTTCCGAGATATCGCTTAATCTGCGTCACCGAACAATTACATCGGCTACGGTCCGGATAAAATCCGCATCCGCAGGGATTCATGGCCGCCACCAGCATCCCGCCCGCCGGATACTCATAGGTGGCATCGAACCGTGCCACCGTTATTTTCCGTTCTTCCAATGGCTGTCGTAAAATCTCAATGGTCTCCCGCCGAAACTCCGGAAACTCATCCAAAAACAATACCCCCTTATGTGCCAGACTTATCATCCCCGGCATTGCCCTTCGACCGCCTCCCGCAAGCGCAGACTGGGTCACGGTGTGATGCGGTGCCTGAAAAGGAGGTTCCGTAATCAGTCGTTTGCCGGCAAGTCGTCCCGCCACACTGTAAATTTTCGAAATTTCCAGACTTTCCTCAAAATTAAGTGTAGGTAAAATTCCCGGAATCCGTTTGGCCAGCATGGTCTTTCCGGTTCCGGGCGGTCCGATCATCAGTACATTATGCCGTCCTGCCGCCGCAATTTCCAACGCCCGCTTTGCCATGCGCTGTCCCTGTACTTCCGAAAAATCATACGTTTTCGAGACCTCCTCCCGTTCCGGCGTCACCTCCTCATGATACGGCAGAATATCTCCGTTGCCGTTTAACACCTCCACCACCTCGCGCAAAGATTTTACACCGTACACGAAAAAGCCTCCTACCGCGGAAGCCTCCATTGCATTTTCCTCCGGTACAAACATCTGCAAAAAGCCTTCCTCCTTGGCAAGACAGGCGGACGGCAACACACCGGGTACCGGGTTCACACTGCCATCAAGGCACAGTTCCCCCAGAAACATACTCTTTTCAATTGACTGTTCCGAAATATAACCGAAGGCGGTTAAGACGGCTATCGCAACGGACAAATCGAATGCTGTCCCCTCTTTTCTGATATCCGCCGGTGAAAGATTTACCGTAATCCGTTTCACCGGCAGACGATAGCCTGAATTTTCCAGTGCAATACGCACCCGTTCTCTGGCTTCCCTGGTCTCACAGGCCAACGCCCCGACCATGGAAAAACACGGCAGACCATCCTTTACGTCCGCTTCTGCCGTAATCAGCTCCGCTTCGATGCCAAGCACCGCCGCAGAGTACACTTTTCCTAACATACAATCCTTTCCCTTGCGGAAAAGATTCATAACATTCATTGCTCCGGATGCCCACCCAGGGACTCCGTACCTCCCGGAATCCTATTTAGTATCCAGTATCTTCTTAATCTCCTGCATGAAGGTGTTTACATCCTTAAACTCGCGGTATACGGACGCAAAGCGCACATAAGCCACCGCATCCAGGTCCTTCAGCTTATCCATAACAATTTCTCCGATTTTACTGCTCGGAATTTCCTTTTCCTCAAGACCGAAAATAATGGTTTCGATCTCATCCACCAATGTCGTAATCTGGTCTACGGAAATCGGACGCTTGTGACAGGACCGGAACACACCGGACTCGATCTTTGCACGGTCATATGCCTCACGGATATTGTCCTTCTTAATGACAACAAGCGGGATGGTCTCCACCTTCTCGTAGGTCGTAAAGCGCTTGCCGCACTCGTCACACTGACGTCTTCTGCGAATCGAACCGCCGTCATCTGCCGGTCTGGAATCGATTACTCTCGTATTTTCTTTTCCGCAAAACGGACACTTCATAAGTTCCCCCTTCTGTTGCACGACGCAACCCTTCGAATTTTACAAAAACTTGCAACCCTCGAACTGCTCTTCTCTTAATTCTATTATAAAAGAAATGTAAAAAAATGCAAGTAACAATTACAAAATTTCCGGCACAATATAGCCCTTTTTATCCAATACAGCCCCGATTTCATCCAGTACCGCTTCCGAATCCGCCCGCACCGTATGATAGTGGTAGCCCTCCGTAATATGCATCAGTTCCTTAGACTTTCCGCTTTTGATACCGTCCATAAACTGAGCAATGCTACGCTCCGAAAAAATATTCAGATTCGCCTCTACTTTGCCGTATACCTTATGCCAGACAAACACATTCACTACGGTGCCGCCCATAGTTACAATGGTGGTCAGCTCGTCTTCAGTCTGTTCACTGGTATGACGCAACTTAAACACTCGCTCCGCAAACGGGCCCTTGGTAATCACATAGCCCTGATGGGTGGAAAGTACATCATACCCTTCCGCCCGCAGCATGGCAATATCCTGCACAATAATCTGGCGGGACACCCCGAGACGTTCCGACAGCACGGAGCCGGATACCGGTTCCTCCGCCGCCATAATAATCGCCACAATTTCCTTTCTTCGTTCTTTTCCCTTCATGAAATCCCCCTTTATACCGCGTGCAGATTCTTTAAGGAAAGGTCCAGAATCGGTGCGGAATGAGTCAGGGCACCGCTGGAAATGTAATCCACTCCGATATTGATGAGACGCTCTACGTTTTCTCTCGTTACGTTACCGCTACACTCGATTTCCGCCTTGCCTGCCGCCAGACGCACCGCTTCCTTCATATCCTCCACACTCATATTGTCAAGCATAATGATGTCGGCACCGGCGTCCAGTGCTTCCTTAAACATATCCAGATTTTCCACTTCAATCTCAATCTTTCGCACAAACGGTGCGTATTCCTTTGCCATGGCAACCGCCTTTGCCACACTGCCGGCTGCACCGATGTGATTGTCCTTTAACAGCACTCCGTCGCTTAAATTGTATCTGTGGTTGTAGCCGCCGCCCACCTTTACCGCATACTTCTCGAAAATACGCATATTCGGCGTAGTCTTTCTCGTATCTAAAAGCTTTGTCTTGCTGCCCTCAAACAACACCGCAATGGAACGGGTATAGGTGGCGATACCGCTCATACGCTGCAAGTAATTCAAAGCGGTACGCTCTCCGGACAACAGCACACGGATATCGCCGCGGATGACTCCTAACTTCTGACCTTTCTTTACGGTATCTCCGTCCTTTGCAAACAGCGTCACTTCCGTATTTGCATCCAAAAGTTCAAAGACACGGGCAAATACCGGCAACCCCGCAATGACACCGTCTTCCTTACAAAGAAGCTCCACTTCTCCCAACTGATAGTCCGGCATCACCGCATTGGTGGATACGTCCTCACTACTGATATCTTCCTTTAAAGCACTTAAAATCAACTCATCCGCGTTCAACGTCATACTGATATTGTTCATGATACTCTTTCTCCTTTTCGATGGCGGCAAGCACCGCTTTTTTATATTGTTCCGCGTAACCGGCATAAGTCGCTTCCTCCGTTATGTCCGGGTAACTTAAGATTTCCTGTTCCTTTTCCGCATCCAGTGTAATATAGCCCTCGGTCATCTGTCCCGCCGCCCGTTTTGCAAACACAAGGCTTTCCAACAACGAATTGCTGGCCAGACGATTCTTTCCGTGAACACCGTTGCAAGCCGTCTCTCCCACCGCATACAACCGGTCCATGGAGGTTTTGCTGTACTCGTCCACCGCAACACCGCCCATAAAATAATGCTGGGCCGGCACCACCGGTATGGGCTCTTTTGTAATATCGTAGCCCGCTTCCAGGCATTTCGCGTAAATATTCGGGAAATGACTCAGAATCTCTTCCTTCGGAATCGGTGCCAGAGACAACCACACATGCTTGGTGCCTTCCTTTTTCATTTCCTTCCGGATAGCCTGAGTCACTACATCTCTCGGCAACAGCTCGTCTACAAACCGCTCTCCCTTGGAGTTTAGAAGTATGGCCCCCTCGCCCCGCACCGACTCGGAAATAAGGAACTTCCGTCCCGGTTTTTCCTGATAAAGTGTCGTCGGATGAATCTGGATGTAATCGATATTTTGTAACTTAATGTCATGCCGTAGGGCTACTGCCAGCGCATCTCCGGTCAAATGTCTGAAATTCGTGGAATGCTCATAAAGTCCGCCGATACCGCCGGTGGCCAGCACCGTATAATCCGCCGTAATGGTGGAATATACGCCCTCCTTATCATGACCCACAATACCGTAGCACACATTGTCCTTGGTCAGTAAATCCACCATGGTATAATGTTCGACCAAGGTCACGTTCGAAAGCTTCCGCACCGTAGCCAAAAGCTTTGAGGTAATCTCTTTGCCGGTCTCGTCCTCATGAAACAGGATACGAGGTCTGGAGTGCGCACCTTCTCTCGTATATATATAGCCGTTCTCGTCCTTCTCAAACTCCGCACCGCAGGCAATCAAATCCGTGATTACCTCCCGGGAAGAACGTATCATCAGCTCCACGGAACGGGGATTGTTCTCGTAATGCCCCGCCTTCATGGTGTCCTCATAATAGGACTCGTAATCTTCCTCATCCCGCAGTACGCAAATTCCTCCCTGTGCCAAAAAGGAATCGCTTCGCTCAAACTCATCCTTGGATACAATCACAATCTGCTTGTCCTTCGGCAAATGCAGGGCACAATACAAGCCCGCCACACCGCAGCCGATAATGACAATATCGGTTTTCTTATTTTTCTCTGTCATGGTCTCACTTCTTTCCGCCGTTTCGGCAACCGTTGACACTTTAGGTTCATCATTTACGTCATTCCGTACATTTTTCCGCACTTCCGGTACTTACTCCGCTCCTTATTTGGCTAGTGCGAGCATCCGGTCAAGGGGTGCTACCGCTTTCTCGCACAATTCTTCCGGAAGCTTCATTTCGTTCTCTCCGGTTTTAAGCACATGCAGTACTTTCTCCAAGGTATTCAACTTCATATCCCGGCACAAATACTCGCCGCCGAAATAAAACTTCTTATCCGGGTTATCTTCCCTGAGACGGTAATTTACCCCCTCCTCGGTACAAACAATAAACTCCTTGCACTCGCTCTGCTTGGCAAAGGCAATCATATCCGCCGTACTACCGACGTAGTCCGCCAGTTTTACTACATTTTCCTTACACTCCGGGTGCGCCATCACAAGAGCTTCAGGATGCTTCTTCTTCAGCTCTTTTATACTTGTCCCTGTAATATCCTTATGTATCGGACAATATCCGTCGTTTAAAATCACATTCTTCTCCGGCACCTGCTCCGCCACAAAACGCCCCAGATTCACATCCGGAATAAAGAAAATATTTTGATTCGGAAGATTCTTTACAATTTTCACCGCATTAGAGGAGGTCACACACACATCACTGTGGCTCTTTAACTCCGCAGTGGAGTTGATGTAACAAACCACTGCCAAGTCCTCGTACTTCTCCCGGAGCTCTTTAATCTTTTCCACCTGCGCCATGTGAGCCATAGGACAATCCGCCGTAATATCCGGCATCAGCACCGTCTTTTCCGGATTCAACATCTTCGCGCTCTCTCCCATAAAGGAAACGCCGCAAAAGACTACCACATCCGCATCGGTACCCTTTGCCACCTTCGCCAGATAAAAGGAGTCTCCCACATAATCCGCCAGGGCCTGCAACTCCTCATTCACATAATAATGAGCAAGG
Organism: Lachnospiraceae bacterium; assembly: GCA_015057365.1. Taxonomy (GTDB): domain Bacteria; phylum Bacillota; class Clostridia; order Lachnospirales; family Lachnospiraceae; genus SIG307. Next base: position 46,260 of record SVEN01000002.1, read on the forward strand.
ATAATGGCATTCTTTTCTTTCTTCAATTTCTGTATCTCTGCAATTAACCGATTCTCCATACACATATATGTTGTGCCACAAGATATACCGCACAAACTCTCCCTTTTTCAAGATGTTGGGCACAGTATAACATATAATTTTACAAGTGTCAAGTTATCTGTCAAGTTTATAGAAAACGCTTGACTAACAAGAAAACACAATTACATTGACATCCTACTTTTTGTAAGATATGATAGCTATAGAAGGAGGTATATGCTCTATGATAGGATATCGTTTATGCAGTGCGTTTGCCGCAGACCTTTTTGCTTCGTACAAAGCCTGATATAGGACGGTATTTGTACGGAGCGGCTTTTCTTCTTCGGAAGTGATACCGTCCGCATTAGGCTTTGTGTTATCGATACATATGAATTATATTATTTTATGTAAGGAGCAAAGCCATGAATAAGAAATCAAATTTTAAAGAGCTTCAAAGTTTTTTGATATTATGGAGTTCACAAACCGTATCCTCTCTGGGTACAGCAATGACAGAGTTTGCATTAATCATTTGGGTGTACGGTCAAACAGGTAATGCATCAAGTGTAACTTTATTGACAATCTGTTCTTTTTTACCAACAATCGTTTTCCGTTTTATAGCAGGAACCATTGCAGACAACTGGGATAAAAAGCATATTATGTTGATTGCCGATCTTGCAGCAGCCTGCGGAACATTAGCAATTTTCGTTTTATACGCGTTTTCCGCATTACAAACATGGCATATCTATGTTATCAACCTTTTACTCAGTTTTATGAATGCATTTCAGAGTCCTGCTTCCTACGTTGCGACAAGTTTACTGGTGCCGAAAGAACATTATACCAGAGTGGGCGGACTGCAGGCATTTTCCGGTTCTGTCATCAGTATTTTGGCACCTGCACTGGGCAGCATTTTTCTGACCGTTGGCGGAATACCGCTTGTACTGCTCTTCGATTTGATTAGTTTTGCCATTGCATTTTTTTCATTACTAATCTTTATTAAACTTCCGACCATAGAACGGAAGTCTGTCGAACGCAAAGAATCTTTTGTAAAAAGCTGTATGACAGGAGTTATTTTTTTGCGGGATCATGCACCGTTATTACATATGGTTCTCTTTTTTAATGTTATAAATTTTCTTGCAAAAATAGGCAACGACGGAATGCTATCGCCATTTGTTTTGAGTCGAACAGATCATAGTCAAAACGCTCTGGGCATGGTTCAAACAGCAGTTTCCTTAGGTATACTGGCCGGAAGTCTTATTGTTACGTTTACAAAGCCTGTAAAGAATAAGACACGAGTGATTTTTATCGGCTGTGCCATTACCTGTTTTGGGAATGTGGTTCAAAGCCTCACCCATACGCCGTTGGCCTGGAGTATTGCTGCGTTTATTTCTTATCTGAGTGCAGCTATATTGAATGCTAATTTAGATACCGTGATGCGTACGCATGTACCGATTGACATGCAGGGGCGTGTATTTTCAGCAAAAGACACCCTCCAAAACTGCACCATTCCGCTGGGATTATTCCTTGGCGGTATCTTGGCAGATTATGTATTTGAACCGTTTATGACAACGCCCTCATCTCTGCAAAGAATATTAGGTATTTTCTTTGGTTCAGGTAAAGGTGCAGGTATATCGGTTATGTTCTTTGGTGTAGGAATTCTCGGAAGTATTATAAGTATTACACGTTTGAGAAAACCGATTTATAAAGATTTGAATTAGGTAAACATATAAGTTCGAAAAGCCTGTCCACAAAAATGTGGGCAGGCTTTTTTTGACATTGCTATCATCGCATACTTTTTCATTTTTTTACCACATACCGATACTGGTCCACAGACTCATACCCTTCCACCGTCTCGATTTTAATCTCCCGATCGTCCAGTTCCCGAATCATCTCCGGACATAATTCGGCAAGCGGAATGTTCTTTGTATGAACATTAAATATCTCTCCCGCTCCTGTCCAGATGCGCCAAATTTCCACCTCATCCGTATGCATCAGATTGTCTTTAATATACTCGATTATGTTCTTTGCGCGCCCCTCTGTATAATAGTTCCATTCCAGATACACAGCGTACTTCTTTTCGGTGCGGACATCACTTAAACCTTCTGCCAGATAAAGGGCAAAATCATCCTCGTAATCTCCGTCAAAAACCGAACCCGTCTCCGTATCAAATTCAATGGAAAGCTCGCGGTCCGGACGTTGCACCGTCGGCAACGGATAATCCGACGCAATATAGGTAAAATAGCTCATCGCATCCTCCTTCTCCTACCGATACTGTCTTCCGATACGTTCCTCCGGTCTTACATCAAACAAATACAAAAAAATCAAAAAGCACCACTCAAACGGCTTCATCAAAACGTACACCATATCCGCCCGTGCCGGAGTCGTAATAAGCTTTGACAACGGATATCCATGAGTATCGTAAAAGTTACGCACCGCCTTATGAAACCGCGGTAGTTTCTCTTTGATATAGTCCTCAAAGGCATTCGCGATACAAAGCTGCCGGTTCACGATAATCTTCCGGCCCCGTCTTCTGCCGTAACGTAATGGCTTCACCACTCTTTTATGACCTCCCGCCGCAACGGTGCAAAGGTAATGCCCGTCATATTCCAGAGGAGGCGGCGGAATCTGCTTGGAAAAAGTCCAATCTGCCGTATCCGTAAAGGCCTTTATGGGCGCATCCACTCCCTGTCCAAACAGAATAAACAATACCTCAAACACAGCAATGACGAAAAACAAGCACAGAAAAATCAATACGGTATACTTTGAAAACGTATTGATAATCCGATAAAGCCACCCCTGCTTTACGGTACATTCCTCCTGCTCCGTTCCGGCACATCTTACGCTCTCATAATACTTCATCTGCTGTTTCATCAGGCAGCGCACCCCTGTCACCGCCAAAACAAACAGATTCGTATGATACACATAAAAAAGATACTCTATACTTTCATTGATGTGTTTTGATATCTGTAGCGCAAACGCAATCTGAATCACCTGGAATATCACGGTCGCAGCAACGGCAAAAGCCGACACAAGAGGCGGCAGCTTCTCCGTCTTACAACCGCACAGAAGCATCATTCCCAACGCACCGAATATCACCAGAATCAGGATACTCAGACCATATTGCGTAGAAATACTGTAATGAAGCTGGATATCGTAAATCACCTCATACCAGTCTCCTGCCGTATCAAAGCTGATATCGTACAATAAAATATAAAGAATTCCGCCGATTAAAAACGTCAGCCAGAACGCCAGCTTCGGCTTTTTCGGTGTCTTCGCAAACAAGTTCATACAATTCCAGAGCGTCAACCCTCCGGGAATCACTCCCACTACAAGTATAAAAATGATACCGAAAATAATATCATCCATATTTACACTCCCTACTTTTCGTCATTCTTCCGGATAAGCTCTCTATCCAACGGCGGCCCATACATACATTGTGACAAATTCCCCTCCGGAGAAAACGCTTCGTCCTTCTCCGGTACCGGCGTATCGTCTGAACCGCTTTCCTCTTCCATCTCCGGAACAGGTGTCATCGTTACATAGTTATCAGGCGGTGGGCCGTAAACATCTGCATTCTCATTCATCCACGGTAAAAACCGGCATCCGCCCATGGTTATCGCAGTAGATACCAAAGATGCGGTTACCAACAGCTTTTTCCCTTTTTTCATTCCGTCTCCGCCCCTTTCCTCATTTCGACTCGTACTCTTTTTTTGCCTTTTCTATAGCCTCAAAGAAAAGTGCTGCATCCTCTACCGCCATCCCGTCGGCAAAACATACCGGCTCGCCTGTTGTTTCGCTTAAAACACCGGTATGATTCACTTTATAATTCCACTCGTTATAGCAGTTAAAATCATACAAATACGCGTAGCTCGGCTGCAACTTGAATTTATCCGATAGGACTAGCCGGTTATCGGAAAAACGTGTATACACCGGCCCCAGCGCATCATATTTCACCTCATACCGAAGCATCTCACCCTCTTGTACCTCTTCCCCGAGTTCCACAAAGATTACATCCCCCTCGGAAAACAAATACCGGTTTTTCCAACGTAGTGAAACGTTAGATGCACTGCTCAAATCCACGCCATCCCCGGCATAAAAGGACAACAGTTCTACCCCGTAAACTGCATTTTCCGGAACCGTCTCACCCTCCGAAAGCTTCGCCGGGACCGATAGCACACGAAGCACCGCATACCGGCTCTCCGTCAGCTTATACCAGCTCATTTCCGTCGGTTCTACATAATACGGTGCCCCATACTCCGGCTGCGCAATATTCAGGCTCGGGTCAAACTCCGGCGGTCCGTATACCCCGCAACCGTTCATATTTACCGCCACCGCAAATATAGACGTGGCTAACAACACGTTTCTGCTCTTTTTCATGCAAACATCCCCTTCCCTGTACGCCTTACTTTATCCCTTAAAACAACGTTCCTTTAAAGCACATCTTCTGCTTATTATCTTCAAAATCCCAACTGTGAAAAGCGCCTCCACCGCAAAATTCCCGGTCCTTACAGGTACGACAGGTTTCATTTTCTTCGGACAAATTCCGGCGATATGCTCCGAACTCATTCTTCCACACTTCCGTAAAATCGTCCCTTAAAATATTTCCGTAAATCAGCTCCGGCCTGCGCTCGATGTCAAGACACGCGCCAATATCTCCGTTTGCCATCACCGCCGCCGTATAAATACCGGCATTACAAAGGAAATACCAGTCTCTGACCTCTCTCTCGTATTCTACGCCGAGATAATGACTGCAGCCGTACTGCACCGGTTCGCCCTGTCTGCGCTTTTCTTTGATAAAATCGAACAAGGTCACGTAATCCTGCGAGGTAAGCAACAACTCCGGCATATCCTCCGCCCGTCCCATAGGCTCCAGATTAATGACCCGCCAGGAATCGATATCCACGTTTTCCAATATACGATACAACGCATCCAATTCTCCGATATTCTTTCTATGTACCACCGTCGTAATCTGCACATGCTGAAAACTGCCGTTGGAAATCAACGCTTCCACACCGCTCATGGCCGCAACGTACCCGCCCGGTGTCTGTCGGAACCAGTCATGAGTCTCCGGCAACCCGTCGATACTGATAGAAATCGTACCCATACCGCACTCCTGCAGCTTCTTCGCCGTCGCTGTATCAATCAGCGTGCCGTTACTGGTCATGCCCCAGTGAAAGCCAAGCTTATGGGCATAGCCCATGATTTCAAAAAACTCCGGCCGAAGCAGCGGTTCTCCGCCCGTCACACAAAGCTGAAGTCCCTTTGTCCCAAAGTCGGCCTTTATCTTATCCAGAAATGTTTTATAAGTCTCTACATCAAGCAACTCACTTTGTACTTCTCCGCAACGGCTTCCGCAATGGAGACACCGTTCATTACAATCCATAGTCAGCTCCAGAAACAGATTCCGCAGCTGCGGTTGTTTCCAAAGCTTTCTTTTATAGGCTGCCAGCTCTGTCATATGCTGTACCTTTTGCTCTTTGGTAAGTCGCATAAATCCCTATTCCCTTTCTAAACGCACCTTTATTGTTCGGACAACTGCCTATTCTTTTAGCGGATTGCGGCACCCTCCGCTTTTCTCTTCCGCTTATTTTCATACATCCGCTCATCCGCCGTCTTTAACAATTCCTCATAAGACATACCTTCTGTCAGCATACAATAGCCGAAGGAAAAACGAAGCGGCACTGTCAGATTTTTCTTCAGACGGGCTGTACTGTGTCCCTGAATATATTCAATCGTCCGAATGGTATTGAGCAACTCATCCTCGTCATCGTAATCATACAAAAACAGCACAAACTCATCGCCGCCGATACGGGCCGACAAGCTACTCTGAATACCGAAATTATTAATCACGTTACCGATTTTTTTGAGATATGTATCCCCCATCTCGTGACCGTAATTATCGTTAATCTCCTTCAAGCCGTCGGCATCTATCATAACAAGGGCCGCATGCCCCATCAGTTCCGGCTTTTGAAACAAAATTGAACACTGTGTCTCCATACCACGTCGATTATACAACCCGGTCAAGAGGTCCACATCCCGCTCCTCCTCAATTTGTCTGCGCTTTAAGATATCTTCTGTCTCGTCTATTACCACACCGAATACTTCGTTTCCGATTTCGATTTCCTCTAACCGCACATACTGCTCCGGTTCATCGGATAGTACATACACGCCCGGCTCATCCTCACACGGCTTGGAGCGTACCTCATCGATAAACTCGTCAAACAATTTATAATCCGAAGTCAATCGATGCCACTCGTCCAGCTCCAACGAGAAAATCCGCGGAATATACTCGGTACAACGAACCTTTTTTGCACCTTTTCTGTATTCATAAACACCGATATACATGTTCGTTTTACTGAGAACATAAGAGATTTTGCTGGTTGTATCCGACAGACTTCCCACCATCGTATTGATATAATCACTCAGCTCCGAAAACTCTTCACTGGTCCGAACATCTACCCTAACGTCCATGTCCCCCTCTGTTATTTTACCGAGGTCATTATTAATTTCATGTATCTCATCCACCACATAACGATTCAAATAACGACTCACTACAAAGGTCAAAATATATGCAATAGTAGCCAGACAAATGAAAATTATCAGTGTTGTTACAGGCACACGTTCATATATCTGTCTGCAGTCCGAACAGCGGCCGACATACTCGTTTCCCATCTTCTGAAATACACAATAAAATCTGTTTTCGTCGATTTTAGCATAAAATCCGTTCTTATCTTCCTTTACTTTCTTCAAACTGATTCCGATTTCATCGCATGTTTCTCCGGTTAATACGTTTTTCGTCGACCCCAGAATCTGTCCGTCTCTCTCCGAAATCACATAATAATCCGCCTCGGAATTTACGCGAATAAGTGAAAACATATTGGCATATCCGCTTTGTTCCCCGTTCTCCGCGATTATATTATCCGCGATAAACTTCTCAATCTGACGTAATACACCAAGAGACTTTTCATGTTCTCTGCGTCGCTCCGCAAATACCTGCAGGCATACCACACTCATAAGAACTGCTACCATCAGCGACACTGCAATGCGTACCATATATTGTCTGATTCTCTTCTTTAACGGTTTCATCTTATCCCCCTCTTTGGTAATACAAAAATTACACATACCCATAATAAAACTTTATCACAACACGACTTTCCCGTCAATAATTTCTAAGTCCTACATATAGTATAATATAAGGTTTTATGGGAGGATTTTATCATGCGTTTATGCGATTTACGCCAAAAGGAAGTCATCAATTGCAGAGACTGTGCCCGTTTAGGCTATGTGGGAGATGTGGAATTCAACCTCTGTACCGGATGCCTTGAAAAAATCATTGTTCCCGGACCGGGAAAATTCTTCGGCTTCTTCGGGGACTGCTGCGAGTATATCATCCCATGGTGCAACATCAAACAAATCGGACCGGACATTATTCTGGTTGACATCGAATGTAAAACAGCCCTACGGGATCATCACAATTGCTGATGTCCTGCAGGGCCGTCATATATTACTTACTGGTAATCCGGTTCACATTCTTAATCAGCACCGAAATCGTTCCGTCCTGATTGGTAATAAACTCCACATGCTGCTTATTATTATATTCCTCCATCGGAATGTTAATCTCGATTCCGCTGTCGGTGGTAAGAAACTGCTTTTCCAACTTTTTCGTGGTCTTCTCGCTCTGAATCTTTATCTCTTCCTTCGGAAGCTTGTACTTCTCCAGCTTTTCCACGAACTCTTCTTTTATCTCCGGCGCCGCTTCCTTAAAGACCTTCTCTACGATTTCCTCTACCCGAATCGGCCCCTCCGTCTTGGCACATTCCTCATGAAGCACACTCTTCGTCTTCATCTTCTGCTCGAAATCGTCATCGTAATACTTTTTGTTAATCTGTTCCACCGCCTTGGTCACAAGGTCCAGCTTCGTCTTCTGGGACATTCTGGCGTGGCAATGTAAAAAAAGCTCCGACAGGTAGTTGACCTTCTCACCGTTTACCGGGAACTTCTTCTCAACCAACCGCACCGCATCCCCCTCAAGATCGATTAACACCGCCTCGGACAGCTTGCCACCCGCCAGCGGAAGCGCCGCCGTCTGTTTCATCACCTCGTTGATATTCTCATCCTGCTCGCCCAGAGACGTATAATGCACATACACTTCCTTATAGTTCATCTTAAGGATAGCCAGATGCTGTCTGGACTCCACCTGGAAGGTCACAAAAAACACATCTCCCGCCGGGATATCGATATTAGAATTCATAATCTCGTAAAGCTTTCCCGCCAGCTGCTTGCTGACCGGAATCAGATTCTCCTCCCTGAAATCTCGCAGGGCCGCATACACATCGGAAGACTCCGTATCAAATACGCAGTTCTTCAAATCATCTCCCGACAACAGCTTATAAATATGATTCCGCAAAAAATCGCACAAATCCGGTCCCATCTCAAGCAGGGAATCCGAAAGCACCGGCATCCCTACCATAGAATCCAGAATATGTATCACCGCTTCTCTGATAATAATATCGTCTTTTTCCATTGTACTTCTCCTTTTTGTAATTTAGCTATTCTCCACTCTTTTTCAAGGTATCCAGGTAGACAAATCGGAAATATTATGCTGAATCACCTTGTCCATATCCACTTCCGGGAATTCATCCCGCATAAAAAACGCCATCAGCGTCATCATCCAACTATGTTCGGCAACACTTTCATGCCTGCCTTGTTTTGTATAACAGTGACGGGTCGTATCTTTTAATCGTTCCGCTACATTTAATGCATCCAGTAATGCTCTTGCTTCCATAAGACCTCCTAAGTTAACCACCTATTCATAAAACTGCAGTGCATACAGCACCGCCAACATCGATACTCCGTCCTTCGTTCCGTTGGTCCGTAGCTGTTCCATAAAAAGCTCCTTCCTTTTATCTGCCAAGGTACATCACAATCAATCCTAATATCGGAAATACAATAAAGCAAAATCCCAGTCCGTAAGTAAATTTTCTAAGCTTCCCGGAACGTATCGGTTCAAAAATCTCATCCATGGTTTCCGTATCCACATAGAGTTCACGCTTCTCCCCTTCTAACGGATTAAAAAATCCGGAATAGGATTTCTCCGCAACACAATACTCCTCTTCTCCAAGGTAAAACTTATAAATCGGAGCATGCGCCCTGTGTCCTCCCCGTGAAGAAGAAAACTTTGTTGCAAACCCACAACACTCACCAAATACTCTTACGGTACAGTATCGCCGTTTTCTGCGCGGTTCGGTGATTGCAAATAACAACAATCCGACTCCTATACTCAAAAACAAAATCATCACAAAAAGTAACGCATACTCCGAAACAAACGCTTTCACCAGCTCCGGATCGTCTTTTAACATCTTCCCGCAAAAAATCGTCCCCACACCGATAATGCACGTGATAATCGGCAACGAAAAATTACGCTTTCGCTCTTTTTCAAACTCTTTCATAAACATTACGAGGTCAACCACCAAAAGAAATGCTCCCCCGATGATTACCGCCAACCAATAAATATGCTTTACGAACACAAGCATAAATCCTACAATGAGCACAATAACTACTAAAGTAAGAAAACTGTCTACAACTACCTTTAACGGCGATTCCCTTTTCTGTTGATTGCTTTTTTCAAACTCGTTATCCATTGTATCCTCTCCTCATATCAATCCTTATCCCATATACGTTTTTCCGGAGAACACCATCCGGTCACAAAATCTAACGTATCCGCAATAAAATTATAAGAAATACCGTCTTCCAAACGGTTAAGATACTCAAACAACGGACGATACACATTGTCCTTGTCTACTCCCCAATCATGCAATTTTACCAAACAATCATAGCTCTGTTCGAGATTCGTGTTATACTCTTCTTCCGTAACAGTCATAGATAATATTTTTATTTGTTCCAGGATTTCTCCCATATTGCTCTCTTGGTTCGCTCTAAACGCTCCGGCAAAAAATGCCCTTACCCCATCATCCACCGACGTGCTGACATCCTTTACTTCCAAATCATAGTAATACTTCCCGGTGGCAATATCCACCGACAGGGAGTCTAACGGAAAGCCTTTCACACGCTTAGGATGAGGCCTTGTCACCAACACAAAGGGCTCCGTGGCAATGGACATATCCATGCTTGAAAAATGCCGGTCTTCCTCCAAAATGAAATAAATCGCATTCCGATACCGTCCGGTGATTTTACCGCCGTGTTTTTCTGCCAAAGCGGCATAATGCACTATCATTTCTTCATCCGTCAGCTCTTTCGCGCCGATTCGGCGAACCTGAAGGCCGGGCTGTTCCTCCTCATTAAGCTCCTCAAAATACAGTCCACTGTCGCAGGAAAACACCGGTATATGAAACACTTCAAAATACGCTCGTGCTTTAAGCTCCGCATTTTCTAAAGGCGTCGTTCCGTCTTCTTTAATCTGCGGAAGTTCCTCTTCCAAATCATTTAACCCGATAAGATCAATATCAGAATCCTTCAAAGCGTTTTTCATCGCCTGAAGCTTACCGTTATTTGTCGTACCGTATAGCAGCTTCATCTACTTCTCCTTCTTTGAACGAATATACTCCAACACTGTCAAAACAATCGCTCCCCAGAACGCCATACCGGCAATCGGCATAACAATCGAAAACACCCGCCATGTAGTCACCGATGACTTCGCAAGAAATACAGAAGCGATAAAAATCAAAATACAAATCCCGAACACGCACCACAATACGGTGATTGTTTTTTTCATTTGCTTTCCCTCCGCTAAAATCGAGTAAACTCATCGTTAAAAGTATACCATATTCACACACATTCCGCAATGAAATGTAATCCTGTTTCTCACCACTTTTAATATCCTCCCCTCTAGGTGCACAGTATCATTCCTCCCTTTAAGAAACAAAAGGGCTGTCGCATGTAAAGCCTACCGCCTTTTTTCTGTGTTCACACTGATGATATAGAACTGTCTGTCCGATAAAGTCTTTTCGAACTTTGAGCAGGATATTAGACTTTCTTATTACTCTGTTCATCTGTCAGCAACGCTCAAACAGGATGTTTGAGCAAGCCCGCCATAAGGCACGGATGCCGCATCAGGGCGGTTGCGTCACTCCATTGCATTCCTCCTCAGAGTAATTAGAAAGACTTATATCCGAATCACGAGAGAAAAGGCTTTATCGGACAGACAGTTCTATTCCATTCACGACACACAGAAAAAGGGCCATCGCACTTTTCTGCGACAGCCCTTGCCTTTTCATCAAACGAGGAATGATACGTCTCTTAGAACAATCCGGTAATCATACCGTTCTCATCCACATCGATTCTCTCCGCAGCCGGAGTCTTCGGAAGTCCCGGCATGGTCATAATGGTACCGGTGATAGCTACCATAAAGCCTGCACCTGCGGAAATATATGCCTCACGGATATTAACATTAAAGCCTTCCGGACGGCCAAGCTTCGTCTGGTCGTCGGATAAGGAGTACTGATTCTTTGCCATACATACCGGCACGTTGCCGAAGCCCATAGCTTCAATCTTTGCGATGGCCTTTTCCGCGGATGGATCGTAGGTTACGCTGCCTGCACCGTAGATTTCCTTTGCGATGGTTTCAATCTTTTCCTTAAGGGAAAGCTCATCCTTATAAATCGGCTCAAAGAAGCTCTCCTTGGTCGTGAGGGTCTCAAGCACCTTGTTCGCAAGCTCGATGCCGCCTTCGCCGCCCTTTTCCCATACGTCGGAAAGTGCGAACTCAGCGCCTCTTGCTTCACAGAACTCCTTCACATACGCAAGTTCTGCCGGGGAGTCGGTGATAAAACGGTTCAAGGTTACTACGACCGGCACCTTGTATTTCTGTAAGTTTTCGATATGCTTTTCTAAGTTTACGATACCCTTCTTTAATGCATCAACATTCTCTGCACCAAGGTCTGCCTTTGCTACGCCGCCGTTGTACTTAAGCGCACGTACCGTAGCCACCAGCACCACTGCATCCGGCTTAAGTCCAGCCATACGACACTTAATGTCAAGGAACTTCTCCGCGCCAAGGTCTGCACCGAAACCGGCTTCGGTAATCACGTAATCAGCCAGCTTTAATGCGGTTCTGGTTGCACGGACACTGTTACAACCGTGTGCGATATTTGCAAACGGTCCGCCGTGAACGATGGCCGGGGTATGCTCTAAGGTCTGAATAAGGTTCGGACGAAGGGCATCCTTTAAAAGAGCCGCCATGGAACCTACCGCCTTTAACTGCTCTGCGGTTACCGGATTACCGTCGTAGTCGTATGCTACGATAATACGGCCGAGACGAGCCTTTAAATCATCCATATCTGCCGCAAGACAAAGGATTGCCATAATCTCGGAAGCAACGGTAATGATGAAGTGATCCTCTCTTACCACACCGTCTGCCTTCTTGCCCATACCGATGACGATATTACGAAGGGCACGGTCGTTCATATCCAGACAACGCTTCCAAATCACCTGCTTCGTGTCGATGCGAAGAGCGTTACCCTGCTGGATATGGTTATCTAACATCGCCGCAAGTAAGTTATTTGCGGACGTAATTGCGTGGAAATCTCCGGTAAAGTGAAGGTTCAAATCCTCCATCGGAACCACCTGTGCATAGCCGCCGCCTGCAGCACCGCCCTTAACACCGAAACACGGTCCGAGGGAAGGCTCACGAAGAGCAATCACAGCCTTCTTGCCGAGCTTTCCGAAGGCCTGACCGAGACCAACGGTCGTCGTCGTCTTTCCTTCGCCTGCCGGAGTCGGATTAATTGCGGTTACAAGCACCAGCTTACCGTCCGGATTTCCCTTTACTCTGTCCCAGAGCTCATCCGTAAACTTCGCCTTATACTTGCCGTAAAAATCAAGCTCATCCTCAGTGATGCCAAGCTGTGCCGCAACCTCCTTAATCGGCTTAAGCACCGCTTCCTGTGCGATTTCAATATCAGTCTTCATGACCTGTCCTCCTTATATTTGCGGTGGTGTCACAGACACCCCTATACTTTACTCTTGTTATTTCCCTTTGTTCCCCAACAAATGGCTTCTTTGCAATTTTTCTTCCTGCTCACTTTTATGCTTGTTTTCTTCCTTGATTTCCCAATGAATCAGGAAGGTTAACGCCGCTCGTAAAGCAATAATTGCACCAACCGTCAATATCTCTTCCCACTCTCTGACAATAACCGTCTTTAAAATCTCACTGCCCAGCTTAAACTCCAAACCGATTTCAAGGCCGTGGGCCAGCGTCAGTTTTACGTTGGGATTCTTTTGGATATAGTACACAAATCCCTTAATACCGGAGCAGATAATAACACCGATTCCGATGAACTCAAAAATCAGAATGGCAATCTCCACCACCACTTGCATCACTTCATGTAACATTTCCAGTACATACATCCGCACGCCTCCTTTTTTGCAAAGAAACCTCTATTCCGTACCTATCAGCTACATTACACATACTCCCCGATATACTGCTCAAACTCCTCCGCAGACATCAGCACCTTACGCGGCTTCGTTCCCTCCTCCGGACCTACCACACCGGCCTCTGCCAGCTGGTCCATAATCCGGGCCGCACGATTAAAGCCGATTTTATAAGCACGCTGCAGCATACCGATGGACGCCTTGTCCTTCTCAATAATAAGCTTACCTGCATCCGCGAAATACTCATCATATCCGTTTGCGTTGCCGGAATTACCGCCGCTTGCGTCGCTGCCACTCGTCGGCATACTGGTAATCTTCTCGGAAACCTCCATATTGTAAGCACTACCTTCGTTATTTGCCTTTAAGAAATCAACTACGGCGCTGACCTCTCTGTCGGATACAAAAACACCCTGCACACGTACAGGCTTGGAATAACCTGACGGGAAGAAGAGCATATCACCCTTACCCAGAAGCTTCTCCGCTCCCGCTCCGTCAAGGATGGTTCTGGAGTCGATAGCCGAGGATACCGCAAATGCGATACGGGACGGAATATTTGCCTTAATCAGACCAGTAATAACATTAACCGACGGACGCTGGGTTGCGATAACCAGGTGTAAACCTGCCGCACGGGCCAGCTGAGCGAGACGACAAATGGAATCCTCCACCTCGCCCGGTGCTACCATCATAAGGTCTGCCAGCTCGTCCACGATAATAACAATCTGCGGAAGATGCTTGTACTTCTCTTCTTCCAACCCCTGTTTTGCCGCATCTGCCACACGCTCGTTGTAACCCTTTAAGTCACGAACACCCAGCTCCGCAAACTTCTGATAACGCTCCGTCATCTCGATTACTGCCCAGTTTAATGCCGCACTGGCCTTCTTCGGATCCGTCACTACCGGAATCATCAAATGAGGTATACCGTTATACACGGAAAGCTCTACCACCTTCGGGTCCACCATGATAAGTTTGACCTCGGAAGGGTCTGCTTTATACAAAATACTCATAATTAACGTATTGATACATACGGACTTACCGGAGCCGGTGGCTCCTGCAATAAGAAGGTGCGGCATTTTTGCAATGTCAGTTACCACCGTCTGTCCGCCGATGTCTTTACCTACCGCAAAAGCTACATTGGAGCCGTGACCGGTAAACTCGGAGGACTCTAACAGCTCTCTTAATAATACGGTGGAATTTTCCTTATTCGGTACCTCAATACCAACCGCCGCTTTTCCCGGAATCGGTGCTTCGATACGTACGTCCGCCGCAGCCAGATTTAACTTAATATCATCCGCAAGACTGGTAATCTTACTAACCTTTACGCCCTGCTCCGGCTGAAGCTCGTACCTGGTCACTGCCGGACCGCAACTGACATTGGTTACGGAAACCCGTACACCAAAACTATCTAACGTACTCTGTAACTTCATGGCTGTTTCTCGCAAATCCTGTTCGGAAACGCCCTTGGACCCCTTCGGTTTTGTCAGTAAATCCACCGGAGGGAACTCATACTTCTGAATCGGTTCACTTTCCTCGATTACAAGCGGTTCAACCGGCTCGTTGTCCCCTGCAGACTTTCTTGTTCTACGCGGTGCGGTCTGTGATTCCATGCTATCTACTGTTGTAGAATCTTTATCTGTCGGTACAGATTTGTCTGTATTCTCCTCTGCGGCAGAATCCGCACGAAATTTCTGTCCGCCGGAAGTCTGGCGGATTCCGTCGTCTCCCAACGCATCCAGCTGCTCCGCTACTGTCGGTCCCTTACGCGGAGTATTATTCCACTTCAGACCGTTTGCACCGTCAGCTGCGGTTGTCTTTGTCTGTCCATAGCTTCCGGTTGCGTTCTTTCGTTCTACATATGTCGTATCTCTATATTCTCCCGTTTCCGGAGAAATTTCCATCAAACGTAATCCGGCATTCTGTGCCTTCCGCTCTTCGCTGTACAATGCATTCACCTCAGACACGGTCTGTTCCGGCAACGTATACTGATTATTCATATCTAACGTAAACTCACCGGTCGGGGTCTTTCCGCCGAAGAAATTCCGTTTCTCCTTTTTCGGCTTAGCAGACTGCGCCGGCTCCGGTGTTACAGGCGTCTGCACACCGCCGAAGGACACGCCCGATGCCGGCTCCATCTTTGCCTTCTCTTCTTCGGACAACAGATAGGTCTTGGCTCTGCGTTCTCCAAGCTCCTTACGCTTCTCTTCTACCAGACGCTCACGCTCCGCCTGACGTTCCTCGTAGGACTCTCTTCGTTCCATGGCGTGCACCTTATGAAGTGCATAACGCTCGTTACTCTTCTTTGCAATCCAGGCAAAGATAGCCTTACCGGAAAACAGCATAAAGAACACTAAAAACAGCGCAATGATAACCACATAAGATGCTACCGTATCAAATAACGGCATAAACAGAAAACATATCAAGCCGCCGAAAATGCCGCCGCCCTTTCTAAACTCCGCCGCCAGCTTATAATAATCCGTAATCTCCAAACCCTTATGATAGAACCCTATTTTCGAAAAATGATCGCCCATATAAGTAGATTCTGTTGCCACCAGGTCGGCACCTTCCTTCAACTGAATCGCCTGAATGATTTCAACCCCTACTGTCTTCAACTGCTCCACAGAATACGTCGTCATCATTTGAATCAGCGCCGTCAGCATAAACAGCATACCAAACAAATAAATCATCTTCCCGGTCAGAGCACGACTGCCCCTGTTGGCAAGGAAAAAGGCCATTCCGAAAAAGAGCAAAATCGGGAATATGTACGCCACCAGACCGAACAAACCGAACATGATGTCATTGGTAACCTCACCGACCTTGCCGCCCAAATGAAAATGGCTCAACAACAACAGCACCGAAACTACCAGCGTAATCATTAAAATGACTTCGTTCTTAATCTCGTTGCTTGCTTTATTATTCTGTACGGAACTACGGCTGTTCTTTGCTGCCGCGGTTCCCCGTTTTGCGGAATTACCGGTACTTCGTGCAGACTTGGTCCCACCCGAACGACTGCCGGAGCCGGACCGCGTTCCCGCAGTACTCTTTGCACCGTTTCCTGTACGGGCACGGTTCGTACTTGTACCGGTATTTCGTTTTGTTGTTCCCTTTCCTGCGGATGCCATTTCATCCCTCCTTGCACTTATGCAAATATGCTGAACAATACTGCGAATGCCCCCATGGCAAAGCAGTAGTATGCAAAATACTTAAACTTCTTTCCTCTTACAACCACAAGCATCGTCTTGATACAAATATACCCTACCACTGCCGATACCAAAGTACCCGCCAGATAATTTACCATATCGCCGCCGGACAACATCTCCGGAGAGAAATCCATAAGCTCCAATACCAAGGCTCCCAAAATCGCCGGAATAGACATAATAAAGGAATACTTTACCGCAAATTCCCGTTTAAAGCCACAAGCAAGGCATGCGGTAATGGTGGTTCCGGAACGGGAAATACCCGGAAACGTCGCGATTCCCTGTGCGATACCTACAATTAATGCCTTTCCGTAAGGCGCATCCGCTTCAGTAAGCGCACCATCCGGCAGGCGGTCGGAAATCAGCAGTTGTACACCGTTTAGTAAAAGCAAAATGCCCGGGACAATCAAAGTAGCCGAAGCCGCATTAATGGCTCCCTCCAGCAAAATTCCCATAATACCGGTCGGGATGGTTGAAACAATCACCATCATAACAAAACGACGGTACGGTGTAGTCACTACCGGCTGCCACTTCTGCTTTTTAAACAAGCAGCCGAACAAACTCTTAAAGAACTGACCGATAATGGCTAATCCCTCTTTGATGAGCGCCCAGATATCCTTCCAAAATACCACAAAAACCGCTGCTAACGTTCCAAGATGCAAAAGCACGTCAAACAACAATCCGGTATCCGTATCAAATCCCAGTACATTCTTAAAAATCGCAAGATGCCCCGAGCTACTGATCGGTAAAAACTCGGCTACACCCTGTATAAATCCTAAAACAATCGCTTTTAATAACTCCATGTTCCACTCCTCTTTTCAATTTCCTATCTTATAATTATATAAGATTGAGCAGAAAAACTCAACCCTTTCGGGCAAAAACTTTTCCGAAAGGGTTGAATGATTGCAATCGCAATTCCGCACTTCTTTAGTTTTCGAACTGGGCCATGTAAAGCTTGTAATATTCGCCCTTTTTCGCCATTAGTTCCGCCGGAGAGCCGGACTCGATGATACCGCCTTTGTCTACCACAAAAATCCGGTCTGCTTTCTGAATCGTAGACAATCTGTGGGCTACCACAAAGGAGGTCCGTCCCGCAAGTAAGGACTCGATTCCCTTCTGCACCAAAAGCTCCGTATGGGTATCGATACTGGAGGTTGCCTCATCCAGAATCAGAATACGCGGTGCGGATACCATGGTTCTTGCAAAGGCCAAAAGCTGACGCTGTCCGATGGAAAGTCCCGCTCCTCTCTCCTTGATTTTCGTATCGTATCCGTCTTCCATCTTCATGATAAACTCATGGGCATTGACCGCCTTTGCGGCCGCCTCGATTTCTTCGTCGGTGGCATCCAATTTACCGTAACGGATATTCTCCCGTACTGTGCCGGAGAACAGAAAATTTTCCTGGGTCATAACACCCATTTGCTCACGAAGACTTTCCACAGACACCTTTTTGATGTCATAGCCGTCAATCCGTACCTCTCCCTTTTGCACATCATAAAACCGGGATACCAGATTCACAATGGTAGATTTTCCGGCACCGGTCGGCCCCACAAGTGCTATCGTTTCTCCCGGCTTTACCGTAAAGCTTACATCGGACAATACATCCGGGTCGTCGTCATAATGGAAGGACACATGAGAAAATGTCACCTCCCCCTTAATTTTCGGAAGCTCCACCGCATCCTCCGCGTCCGTAATCTCCGCTTCCGTATCCAGAATCTCGAAAATACGCTCCGCACCGGTAATATTGGTCACCAGCTGGTTGTAGAAATTACTGAGATTCATAAGCGGCTGCCAGAACATGGCAATGTAACTGCCGAAGGAAATCAGTGCACCCACCTGCACCTCCCCTTTTCCGATCAGCGTCACACCTACCCAATACATCATCATACCGGCGATTCCCCAACAGATATCCACTACCGGACCGAAGGCATCCGCAAAGCGTACCGCCATGTCAAAGGAATCGTAGTGCTGCTTTAACAAATCGTCAAAGGTCTCCTCTGTCTCACCTTCCGCATGAAAGCTCTGAATCACGCGGATTCCCGCCACATCCTCATGCAAAAACGCATTCAGATTGGAATTCTTTTTACGAAAAATCTGCCATCTTTTATGAGATTTACTTTGCACATACCACACGCCGATGGCCATAAGCGGCATGGCGCTCATAGACGCCAGACCCAGCTTACCGTTTTTTGCAATCATAATAATGACAACCGCAATGAGAGTCACCGCATCCGGAATCAATGTGGTTACACTGTTTGCCAGTACATCTTTTAAGGAGTTTACATCTCCCATCAGACGAGCCAGAATCTTTCCAGTCGGTCTGCTGTCAAAAAACCGAAAGCCCAGAGTCTGGATATGCTCGTACAATTCTTTACGAATCTTTACCAGTACATCGTTTGATACCTTCGCCATCAGATACATACGTAGCTTAATAAGAAGAATCAAAAGCACATTCAGCGTAATACCGAGAATCCCCAGCTTAATCAAACCCTCTGAATCCTTATTTTTGATATGTACATCGATGGCCCGTTCTAAAATTATCGGATTTAACAATACAATCGTTGTGGTTGCCGCCATCAGAAGCATCACCACCGCAATCGTCTTTTTATAGCCGAACAAATACTTAAACAACCGGAACAAAGTCTCTCGTTTTGTTTTTTCCGAAATCTGTTCGTCCTGCTTTGTTGCATTTCTAGCCATTTTTTACTCACCTCTATTCTGCCAGCAAAGCCGTAGCTTCGCCCGTTCCCGGACATTCCTTAGGCACACTCGTATATTCTCCGTATTGCGCCTGATAGGTCTTGTAATAATATCCCCTCTGCGCAAGCAACTCTTCATGGGTTCCCCGCTCGGTAATTCTACCGTCCTCCAGCACGATAATCTCATCCGCATGACGTACGGAAGAAATACGATGGGCAATAATTAACTTTGTAATACCGGTAATCTCCCTAAGCGTCTTTTGAATCAAGCGCTCCGTTTCCATATCCAGTGCGGAAGTAGAATCGTCCAGTACAAGAATCGGTGCCTCCTTCGCAAAGGCTCTCGCCATACTGATTCTTTGCTTCTGACCGCCGGATAAGCCCACGCCGCGCTCTCCGATCACAGTCTCCGCTCCTTCCTCCAGGTTTCCTACAAAGTCTGCCGCCTGGGCCTTCTGAAGCGCCGTTGCCACTTCCCTGTCCGTAAGCGTATTCTTTTGTCCCAGCTTTACGTTTTCGTTCACGGAATCCGAAAACAGGAACACATCCTGCATCACCAGAGACACACTTTCTCTTACCTGTCTCAGTGATAACTCCCTTATGTCCACACCATCCAAGCGAACACATCCGTCATTCACATCATACATGCGAAGCAACAGGTTAATTAATGTACTTTTTCCCGCACCGGTAGCGCCGATAATACCAAGAGTATTTCCTGCCGGCACGCAGAACGTAACGTCTTGTAAAATCTTCTTGTCTTCCAACTCAAAATTTACATGTTCAAAGGAGATTTCTCCCTTAACCCGATCCAATACTTCCGGATTCTCAGCCTCTCCAATCATGGAAGTCTCGTTATAAATCTTATTAATCTTCTTTCTTGAAGCAAAGGCCGCCGCCAATTCATTGGACAGCCAGCCAAGCATTTCAAGCGGCCATACCACGTTATTACAATATTCGATAAACGCACCGAGCGTACCAAGCGTAATCTCCCCGTTCATAACCATGACACCGCCCACAATAATCGAGGTAATCGGTAATACCTTCGAAATCATCTGAAAAAACGGATAGTAACGAATCCAAAGCTTCGACTGACGCATGTTCAGGTCGTAATACTTTTTATTATGCTGCATAAACTTTCCGATTTCAAATTTTTCTCTGGCAAAAGCCTTTACTGTACGAACACCGGCCAGATTCTCCTCTGCCACGGTATTCATCTCCGCATTTTCCTCACTGATATCCTCGTACACCTTATCAAGCTTCCGCTCCAACACAATCGCCAACACCGCGCAAACCGGGATGGCAATGAGCGGAACAATCGACAACTTCAGACTGATGCGCACCATACAGAATACCACCATGGACATGTGAATGATTACGTTTAATATAAGCATTCCGATATAACCGAAAGACGCTTGGATACGGTCCACATCATCTTTCACACGGGACATAATCTCTCCGGTATTGCTCTTGTCAAAATAATTCACAGATAGCTTTTGGATATGCCGAAACAAGCCTTTTCTGATATCCACACTGATTTTAAAGCTGGTGGTATCAAACAAATACTCCTTGGTATAACCGAACACGACTCTTCCCAAAGCAAACACCAGCATCATTAAGAGAGAATACTTTAACAGTGACAACTCTCCCTTTCCGATGACATTATCGATAATCCGAATCGTCACCTGCGGGTTCAACATATCGATGGTAATCTGCGCCACCAGACAAAATACCGCAATCAAATATGAGAACCAATACTTCTTCAAATAATAACTTACCTTCTTCATAACTCCTCCAAAACCTGCATCTTGTCTGCTTTGCCTTCACGCATTGAATAACGAGTGCGCATCCCTGCGGAGCGCTCTTTGTCGTGAAACGACAAAGAGCCCGTAGCGCAATCACTACGGGCTCACCATTCATCGTATTACAATCTCAAACGATATATTATCGCGGACAAGATGAGGTCATACCATATGTTCTCTGCACATAACTCTTACAAACTGTATTCACTTTTACCATCATTACATTCATTTTTTTGTTGTTCATATCGCATACCTCACTTTCTTTCATATTTCGGCCGTCGCCGTTTCCTTTTTCTGACAACAGTTGTATTATAGCTTTACATTCCCGGCTTGTCAATCCCTATTTTCTTTTTGAAACAAACTTCCGCTTTCCCCTTACACTCTGCTCCGTTAACTACTGCTCCGTCTTAAAAATCATCTTACAGAAGTTATATAAACCGCTGGAAATAGCCGGATCTCCATGGTTGGAGCCCGGAATCTCATACCAAATGTGATTTACTCCGTTGGTATTTAAAATCGTATGATAACTCTTCGGGAACTGTCCTACCACGCTGTCCTTATCACCGCTGCATATCATCAAAATCTCCGGACTTTCCCCTTCAAATACAAGCTCTTCTTCCGCAAAGGTACCCACATGATCAAGGAACATATCCTTTCCCGGTGTCAGCCCCGGTGCCGGTGCAATCGCTCCCACATAACCAAACAAATCCGGTCTGGAAAAGCCGATGCAAAGAGACTCTCTGCCTCCCATGGAAAAGCCTACTACCGCAGTATTTTCACGTCCCGTAGCTACGGAATAATTTTCCTCCATATACGGCATCAAATCATTTACAAGGTCATTTACAAAATTGTCGTAAGCCGCCATATTTTCTGTATCAATCCCGGAAAAGTTTGCCTGGGTTGCGCTGGAAAACATATTCGGGAATACAAGAATCATCTCCTTTGCATCTCCGTCTGCCGCCAGATTTGCCGCAATAACACGGGCACCGCTGCTGCCGTTTCCGATCATGTCCTTTTCGGAACCGCCCACACCATGCAGCACATACAGCACCGGATACTCCTTCTCCTCGGTATAGCTTGCCGGAAGCGCAATAATCACATTCTTTTCTCGCCCGCAAGTGGTGGAATAATATTTCGTCGTAATAATCTCACCATACTCCATATCGGCCTTCTTATACAAATACCCTGCCGGTGCCTTTACCTCTACCGTAGCTGCTGCCTCTTCCATATCCGCACCCTTCCCGTTATCAAACCAAGCATTCTCCGCATACACCGGTGTCGGTGTTGCCGTCGGCTTCGGCGTAGCAGTCGGTTCCGGGGTGGCCGTCGGTTCCGGGGTTGCCGTCGGCTCAGGCGTAGCTGTTACTTCTGCCACCGGAGTAGAAGTAACCGCTGTATCTTTCGTGGCCTTTCCGTCCGTATCTTTTCCGCATGCCGCAAAGCTTACTATCATGCTGTATACAAGCAGTAACGCAATGCCGCGTTTTTTCAAACTCTTTTTCATATCCGTTCCCTCTCCTTCTGACAGGACTATTTAGTTGCATTACCTGTCACCACTAATGCTTTCTCACGATGAACATTATAGCTTAATCCCTTATTCTCGTCAACAAAATTCTATTCAAATTTTCTCACTAAACTTCATTTCCTTATAAATAAAGTGCCATGCAATTTTACATGACACTTTCACACAACCTTATTGTCTTATTTCATCATCTCTTTCATTTTTTTCATGGCCGCCTGTATGCCGCCCACTTCATCAATAAAACCTTCTCTTACCGCATCCTCTCCTACGAGAATCGTCCCTAAATCCTTTGTCAGTTCCCCTTCCTTTAACATCATTTCTTCAATTCGCTCTTTTTTCACCTTGCTGTGAGATGCCACGAATCCGGTGATGCGGTCCTGAATCCGGCGAAAATATTCATAAGTCTGGGGTGCCCCAATCACCATGCCGCTCATACGCACCGGATGCACAATCATGGTACCGGTCGGTACAATAAAAGAATAATCCGTAGAAACCGCCAGCGGCACACCGATGGAGTGTCCTCCGCCCAGCACTAAAGACACCGTCGGCTTACTTAAGGAAGCAATCATTTCCGCAATGGCCAGGCCGCTTTCCACATCTCCGCCTACCGTATTAAGCAAAATTAAAAGCCCTCCGATGTTCTTATCGTCCTCAATCTGCGCCAGCTGCGGTAACACATGCTCATACTTGGTAGTCTTCATATTCTGTGCGGAACATTCGTGTCCCTCGATTTCCCCGATAATGGATAATAAATGAATCCTCTTTCCCGGCTCATCGGTATTTAACACAGTCTGTCCGTACTCGGATATTTTTTCATCTCTGTGCTTTTCCGCCTCACGTCGTTCCGTTCTGTCATCGGAAGAGTTGTTTTTCTTATTGTCTGCTTCGTTTACACCATCATCTGCTGTACTGTTCTTTTTGTTAACGTTCTCATTCATATTTCTTTCCATACCGTCACCATTTTCCCTTCCTTTTTGGTAACAGTATACCCGAAACGAATGAAGGTCATACAAAAAGAGACACTACATCAAGCGGCGTCTCTTTTCTATGCAATTCCGAAGGAATCCTGACTCTAGAACTTCAAATAATCAATATAAGCATCCCAGCTACCGTCATCGGTGGTTACCACCAATTCAATGGTCACCTGTCCGGTTGCGTGCTTTACATTCTGAATGGTATACTCCGTCGGATTATTGTTCCCGAAGGAGAAGGTTCCCACAGTCTGACCGTTGATTACCAAATCCACCTTTGCGGTCTTGGAATTGTTGGATGCACCGCGCAGGGTAAAGCTGTGGGTATCATACGCAAAATACTGGGAGAAGGACACCTTATCGTTGTTGGCATACAACGCCACACCGTTGAACGGATTGTTGGTATTTCCGGTGTACTGCCCGCTCTTGGTCATAGACTCACACTGTACCTCATTGGTCTGTGCTCCGGCGTTTCCTGTGTTGTTTCCACCGTTATTATTATTTCCGTTATTATTGTTCCAGTCGTTGTTGCCCCAGTTGTTTCCCCAATTGTTGCCCCAGTTATTATTGTTATTATTGTTATTGCTTCCGGTTGTTGCGGAAATGGACAAATAGTCCGCATAGCAATCCCAGCTACCGTCATCGGTGGTTACCACCAACTGAACCGTCTGATTGCCGGTTCCGTGGGATACATTTTTAATCGTTACATCGGTTGCCTGGGTACTGGTAAAGCTGAAGGTTCCCTTGGTCTGTCCGCCGATTACCAAATCCACCTTTGCTGTATTGGAACCGTTGGATGCGCCGCGTAAGGTAAAATCGCTGGTTCCCGTGGTGAAATTTTGAGTAAAGGAAACCGCATCATTATTGGCATACAATGCAACTCCGTTAAACGGATTGCCCACATTTCCGGTGTACTGGCCGCTCTTGGTCATATTTTCGCACTGTACAACCGTAGCATTTCCGTTAGAACCGCTATTGCCGGTGTTTCCTGCATTTCCATTATTTCCGGTATTTCCACTGTTTCCGGTGTTATTATTTCCGCCGGAAAATCCTGCATTACGATATGCCTCTAACATACGATAGTAAGCACTCTTCGGCTGACCCAGGGAGGAGAACAGAAGCGGTCTCTCACCGCGGATCCAGGTGACATCATCGGAAAGTCCCCAAACGGTGATACCGGTAATCTTTGCACCGTTCTTCTTTAATGCCAGTAAGTTGGACATAATCTGATACAGGTAATCCGCCTGGTCGGTATCGCCCTTATTTACTACATCAAGCTCCGTAATCTGTACTTCAAAGCCCTCATTTAAGAACGCTTTTACCGCATCCGTATAGTAGGATACGCTCGGATAGTTCGTGTTTAAGTGAGACTGCATGCCCACACCGTCACAAATTTTTCCGTTGGAGTTAATAAAATTCACCATAGTAATGATGTCATTTACTTCCATATAGGTGTTGTAGTCGTTATAAAACAGACTTACGGAATTCCCCTTACCGTGATACTCCAGACGCTCATGTGCATACTGGAATGCCTTCTTTACAAAGGATGGATAGTTATTTACGTTGCCGTAAATGGACAACCAGCCGCAGCTTGTCGCATGCTGATACTCATTTACCACATCCCATGCATACACCACATCACCGTACGGGCTGTTATATACATGATCAATTACAGACTTTACATAAAACTCCATACGCAAATCCATCTGCGCCTGAGATACATAGCCGTTATTGCCGGAATATCCGTTTCTGAAGAACCAGTCCGGGGTTTGGCTGTGCCATACCAACGTATGTGCACGCATCTTCAAACCGTTTTCATGGCAAATCTTCATTACTTCATCTACCGTATTAAAATTAATTCTCGGAACATAATTTTCCGTCATGGAAGACGGAATGTAATATCCCATTCTTCTCGCTTCATCCTTGGAAATCAGGTTCGCGGAATAGCCAAGCATTGCATCCGGCTTCATCTCATTTTCCAGTGTAATGCTGTTATACTGAGACTTTACGTGTGCCAACGTATTTGCGTTCCGCAACTGATTTAAGTTGATACAGGTTCCGGAATACCCGAATACGGAACCGTATGTATTCAACAATGTTTCTTCTGCCGCCTCCGCACGATGGTTCGGAACCAGCAATGTGCCCACCAACAGTGCCGCTGTAAGGACAGAACTTACCCACTTCTTAAACTTCTTTTTCATTTTAAAATAAACCTCCAAAATAGTAACAAAATTCATTCCCCTTCTATATGTCAAACTTGATTTCAGCCCTGTTTACCTCCTTTCCGTATAAATTTATCAATTTCGACATATAATTAGTTACATTCAAATTATACCATATTATTTTCTGCAAGTGTATACGACCTATGTACTATTCTGTGGGGTTTTTAGAACATAGAGTCCGCTTTGCGGACTCTCGCGCCGAGCGCGGTCGCTTGCGACATCTTCCAATCGCGCGAGTGCGCATCTACGTTTCACTTCGGTCTGTCCATGACCAACGTCCACTGGACGTTGTGGACCCCGCGGAGCGTTTTTTGCTTTATAAGAAATGCACAATTTCTTATAAAGCAAAAAAAAGACACAGCTGTTATTTTCACAACTGTGTCTCCGATTCAAACATATCAAAATTTACAGTGTAATCTGATCCAATGCCTGCTGTAAATCCGCAATCAAATCATCCACATTCTCGATACCTACGGAAAGTCGAATGAGGTCGGTTGCTACACCTGCCTCCGCAAGCTGCTCATCGGTGAGCTGACGGTGAGTATGGCTTGCCGGGTGAAGCAGACAAGTCTTTGCATCCGCTACATGAGTAACGATGGACGCAAACTTTAAGGAATCCATGAACTTGATGGAGGTCTCTCTTCCGCCCTTAATACCGAAAGCAAGTACACCGCAGGTACCCTTCGGACAATACTTCTTGGCAAGCTCGTGGTACTCATCTCCCTCAAGGTCAGCATAATGAACCCATGCCACCTTTTCCTGAGACTTTAAGAACTTTGCCACAGCCAATGCATTCTGACAGTGACGCTCCATACGAAGGTGCAGGGACTCAAGACCTAAGTTCAGGTAAAATGCATTCTGCGGAGACTGAATGGAACCGAAGTCTCTCATCAGCTGTGCGGTTGCCTTGGTAATGTACGCACCCTTGCCGAAACGCTCCGCATAAGTAATGCCGTGATAAGAATCATCCGGTGTAGTCAGGCCCGGGAACTTCTCTGCATGTGCCATCCAGTCGAAATTACCGCTGTCTACGATACAGCCGCCTACGGATACGCCGTGACCGTCCATGTACTTTGTGGTGGAATGGGTAACAATATCTGCGCCCCACTCAAACGGTCTGCAATTTACCGGAGTAGCAAAGGTATTATCTACAATAAGCGGTACACCGTGGTCGTGTGCCAGCTTTGCGAACTTTTCAAAATCAAAAATACCTACCGTCGGGTTGGTAATGGTCTCACCGAACACAGCCTTGGTATTCGGCTTAAAGTACTTCTCAAGCTCCTCTGCCGGCAAGGTCTGATCAACAAAGGTACACTCAATGCCCATCTTCTTCATGGAAACACCGAACAGATTGTAGGTGCCGCCGTAAATGGAGGAAGAAGCGATAAAGTGATCGCCGGCCTCACAAATATTGAAGATTGCGTAGAAATTAGCCGCCTGGCCGGAGGAAGTCAGCATCGCCGCCACACCGCCCTCCATGGCACAAATCTTCGCCGCAACCGCATCATTGGTCGGGTTCTGCAGTCTGGTATAAAAATATCCGTCTGCCTCTAAGTCAAAGAGCTTACCCATCTGTTCGCTGGTGTCATACTTAAAGGTAGTGCTCTGGTAAATCGGAAGCTGTCTCGGCTCGCCCTGACTCGGCTTCCAGCCCTCGTGGATACATTTGGTTTCGATATTAGAGTTCATAAAAATCTCCTTTCTGTCAGGCTATATTGCCTGTTATGTTCTTCTTCGATGTTCTAAGTATATAACAAGATGCTTGTATTGGAAAATACATAAAACAAACAGCTTGCTATAGCATAAAACTATAACAAGCTGTATTTTAGCACAAAACCATATTTCTGTAAAGAATTACTTCCCCACATACCCCTTCAAATACTCTACATACGCCGCCCCGTACCGGCTCAGCGGCATTTCCTTCTGCATAATAATTCCAATTTGCATGGACTCGTCTACTGCCAAAGGCTTAGCAATAATGTTCTCGCCGTTTAACTCCTTGCTGAGCATACCGGTGCTGACGGTGTATCCGTTCAGTCGCACAATCAGGTTTGAAAGGGTGGCACGGTCTTTTACCCGAACATTTTTGCTCCGGTCCAGAGTACTTAGGATTTCCTCCGAAAAATAGAAGGAATTGTACTCTCCCTGCTCAAAGGACAAGTACGGATACTCCTCCAGTTCCTCTAAGGTAATCACATCCTGATTCGCCAAAGGATGGTCCGTACAAATGGAAACATGAGGCTTTGCCGTCACCAGCGGCTCGAACTTCAGCCCGTTTTGCTTCAAAAGCTTTAATATCACTTCCTCGTTTTTAGAGGAGGTATATAAAATGCCGATTTCACTCTTTAACCGGCTCACATCCTCGATAATCTCATAGGTCTGAGTTTCTCGAAGGGTAAAGTCATACCGGTCTTCGCCAAACTCACGAATCACCGCCGCAAAGGCATCCACCGCAAAGGAATAATGCTGGCAGGACACGGAAAAACGCGGTCTCTGCTCCTTTTTATGCAGAAACTTTTCTTCCAAAAGGCTGGTCTGCTCCAACACCTGTCTGGCATAGGACAAGAACAGTTCTCCTTCATTGGACACCGCAACCCCCTTGTTAGTACGATGAAAAATCGTAATCTGCATTTCCTTTTCCAGCTCACGGATAGCACTGGTCAGGCTCGGCTGTGAAATAAACAGCCGTTTTGCCGCTTCCGTAATATTTGCCGTTTCTGCTACCGTTACCACATAGCGAAGCTGTTGTAATGTCATACCGCACCTGCCTTTCTGCAAAAATGTCTGTTTTGACGTCAACTTATATCTCGCACCAATCCTACTATCCCGGAAAATTGTTTTCCTCTTAACCGAGCTGATCATATTTACGCATCAGCTTCTGTCCCGCGCTTCTCGTCTCGCCCACAAGACATACGCTCATCTTCTCCGGACAAAGCACTTGTCTTGCAAACTCCCGTATATCCTCTGCCGTCACTGCTTCAATCCTTTTAAGTTCTTCCTCCTGAGAAACCACTCTTCCCCGGAGCAACACACTTCTTCCGTTGCCCTCCATGCGGCTTTGTACACTTTCCTTGGACAAAATTGCCTCGGTACGAATCAAGGCTTTATGGGTTGCCAAAGTTTCCTCGGACACCGTCTTCTCCCGCATGGTATCACACACCTCCAAGGCAAAGTCAAATACCGTCTCCGCCTGGTTCGGTGCCGTTACCGCATCGATATGTACCAAACCTTCCTTCGCATACGGACATCCGTAGGAATACACAGCATATGCTAAACCTTCTTCTTCGCGAATCTTCTGGAACAACAGGGAATTATTGCTTCCGCCGAACACCGACTGAAATACGGTGGCAATATGTCGCTTTTCGTCCAAATAGGAGATCCCTGGGAACACCAGATTCATATGAAGCTGAGAGGTGTCCTGATAGGATTTGGAGAAATTTCGGGTGTACTCGGCTGCCGGACGCTCTTGAACAAGGACATTTTCTAACAGCTTTCTCTGTCCGTCACTTTGCTGTCCCTCTTTTTGATTCGTCTTATATGCCGTTTCACCGTAACGTCTTCCATAACGTTCGTCCGGTGCCAGTCCCTCCTTCTTCACACTTGCCGCAACGCCTTGCCCGCCCGGACAAAACAACGATCGCAAATACTCCACTACCCTCTTTTTATCAAAATCCCCTGCCACGGAAAGCACTGTTCTTTCCGGACGATACTCCCGCTTATAAAAGGTCAATATTTTCTCTCTTGTCATTCCCCGTACAACACCTTTGGTCCCGGAAATCTGGAAACTGAGAGGATGCCCCTGCCAAGCCCTCTTCTGCGCCAGTTCGTGCACCAAATCGTCCGGAGAATTGTTATACATATCGATTTCTTCGCAGATAACACCCTTTTCCTTACTGAGAGCCTTACGGTCAAACACGGAATATAACAGCATATCAGCCAGTACTTCCATAAGCTTAAAAAGCTCCTCTGCGACGGTCACACCGTAATAAGCCGTATACTCCTTACCGGTGTAGGCATTTGTCGTATCACCCAGGCGGGCCGTAATATCCGCCAATTCCTTCGCACTCTTTGTCTCCGTCCCCTTAAACAGCATATGTTCAATCATATGGGAAATACCGTTATTCTCTTTTGTCTCACACACGGAGCCGACGCCCACAAACACGCCGAAGGCCGCTGTTTTCACATAAGGCATGGGCTCTAATACAACCCGAATGCCGTTGGGTAAACTGATTAACTCAATTTGATCCATAGAAATAAACCTTTCTGTAACTAGTTTTGGTACAAACATGCTATAAATTGGAAGTTATTTATTTCGCCTCCGTCTTTTTTCTCTGCAAATTACAAAACATATAACCCCTCTGTATCATAAAGCTTTTTATCAAAAATCTGTGATATTTTCATGCCGTCAATTGTAATTTCTGCTATTTTTGATACAAGAATCTCTGTTTCATCAAATCGGCATATTTGGTTCAATAGAATATGCTCCGTATCATCGCATAGATTCCAAAATCCCTCATAGTTGGTAATAGAATACCTTCTGCCGTTATAGACAAACTCAATCTCTCTTCTTTGTTTCAAATAACCTGCAAGATCGCTAAATGCAATATCCTCCATAATTAAATCTTCCCCTCTAACTTGTAAAAATCATTTACATCGACCTCATCATTGCAAAATTCCTATCCAATAGTCATGCCGGCTCTTCGCACATAATCGCCTAAAACAAAAGTCGAAAAATGAAAAGTCTCCGTAAGGAACCTTAAGCAAACGCCGGTACTTGGCGAAGTATTTTTGAGCCTAGTAACCGCTGCGTTTGTGCAAGAGCGAGAGCGGGTTCCCGTGAAACTATTTCATTTTTCGACTGGTTTAAGTGCCCTCTTATGCGAAAGAGCGGTCCTTTACTTTACATCCTTAATACTGAAGCTGATTCTACCCATCTTGTCCTTGCCGAGGCAAACTGCCTTAACAACATCACCAAGAGTCAGTACATCTTCTACGTGGTTGATGCGCTCCTTGGAAATCTTGGAGATGTGAACCATAGCTTCCTTACCCGGTGCGAACTCGAGGAATGCACCGAACTCCTTAATGCTGACAACCTTACCCTCGAGAACCTGTCCCTCTTCGAAATCGGTAACAATAATCTGGATAAGCTCGATAGCACGCTGCATACCTGCCGGGTCGGTTCCGCATACGGAAACTGCACCATCATCGGTAATATCAATCTTAACGCCGCACTCTTCGATGATTGCGTTGATGGTCTTACCTCTCTGACCGACAACTTCACCGATCTTGGACGGATCAATCTGAATCTGAACAATCTTCGGAGCGTACTGGTTAACCTCTGCTCTCGGCTCAGCGATTGCCGGCTTCATGCAGTTCTCCATAATGAACATTCTTGCTTCGCGGCATCTTGCGATAGCACCTTCAACGATGCTTCTGGTCAAACCGTGAATCTTAATATCCATCTGAATTGCGGTAATACCTTCATCGGTACCGGTTACCTTAAAGTCCATATCGCCGAAGAAGTCCTCAAGTCCCTGAATATCGGTTAATAATACATAATCATCATCGGTATCGCCGGTTACAAGACCACAGGAAATACCTGCAACCATCTTACGAATCGGAACACCTGCAGCCATCAGGGACATACAGGAAGCACAGGTAGATGCCATGGAGGTAGAACCGTTGGACTCGAAAGTCTCGGATACGGTACGGATTGCGTACGGGAATACATCCTCGGTCGGAAGAACCGGAAGGAGTGCTCTCTCAGCAAGTGCACCGTGACCGATTTCACGACGTCCCGGACCTCTGGAAACCTTGGTCTCACCTACGGAGTAGGACGGGAAGTTGTAGTGATGCATGTAACGCTTGGACACTTCGTTCTCATCTAAACCATCAAGCTTCTGCGCATCGGAAAGCGGAGCCAAAGTGGTTACGTTACAAATCTGGGTCTGACCTCTGGTGAACATAGCGGAACCATGTACACGCGGGATAATATCAACTTCTGCAGCAAGTCTACGAATCTGGGTAAGCTCTCTGCCGTCCGGACGCTTGTGATCCTTTAAGATCATCTTACGAACGGTCTTCTTCTGATACTGATAAATTGCCTCACCGAGAACAGCAAGCCACTCTTCGTTATCGGCAAATGCCTCTTCAAGCTTTGCGGTAATCTGACGGATGTTCTCCTCACGAACCTGCTTCTCATCGGTGAATACAGCCTCTTCCATCTCTGCCGGCGGAACAAGCTCCTTAATTGCTGCGAACAACTCCTCCGGAACCGCACAGCTGGTGTAGGTGTGCTTTTCCTTACCGCACTCTGCAACGATCTGGTCGATGAAAGCGATAACCTTCTGGTTAATCTCGTGAGCGGCATAAATTGCCTCAATCATCTTTGCTTCCGGAACTTCGTTTGCACCTGCTTCGATCATGATCACCTTATCACGAGTGGAAGCTACAGTAAGCTTTAAGTCGGAAACCTTGTTCTGGGAAGAATTCGGGTTGAATACGAACTCTCCGTTAATCATGCCAACCTGGGTGGTAGCGCACGGACCGTCAAACGGAATATCTGAAATCGCTACTGCGATTGCGGAACCCAGCATAGCGGTAAGCTCCGGGCTGCACTCCGGGTCTACGGACATAACCATGTTGTTTAAAGTAACGTCGTTTCTGTAATCCTTCGGGAACAACGGACGCATCGGACGGTCGATTACACGGGAAGTAAGGACAGCGTTTTCGGAAGCCTTACCCTCTCTGCGGTTGAAACCGCCCGGAATCTTACCTACTGCGTACAACTTCTCCTCATACTCTACGCTGAGCGGGAAGAAATCAATACCCTCACGCGGCTTCTCGGAAGCCGTTGCGGTGGAAAGCACCGTCGTGTCACCATAGTGCATAAAAGCTGCACCGTTTGCCTGTGCGGCAACTCTGCCGATATCTACGGTCAAAGTTCTGCCTGCGAGTTCCATAGAAAAACTCTTGAATGCCATATCTAATCTCCTTTGCATTTTAATCTTGCGGAGATTGCCGAAACAACTGGAAAACACACCGTAACCGACATGCTTTTCAGAAGTCTCGGAATATATCTCCGCTAAATATATATCATACCACAATATATTGAAAAAGAAAAGCACTTTTTTCGAAATCCGTATATCCATACTTCACTAATCCAAACAAAAATACTTGCATCTTATCGAAACTGTGGTATAATAGAATTAGAAAAGGCAATCGCCACAGAGTGGTTGACCTATGTTGTGAGAAAAAGTCTCCCCTAACCGGTCAAAGTACAGGGGAGGCTTTTTATGTTGCTGTTACTGACAAATCAAAAATATGAATGTCAATAATGCCAGAAGGAACATTCCAAAGGACATCAAATCCTTAAAATCAAAACGATTCTTCATCGGCATCACCTCCATTCCGTTCGAATGAAGGTCACCCACCCTTTACCATACGGTATGTACACGATTGCCGGTAGCCTGTCGGCTACTGATATTATTATACCATAAACCGTATTCGAACACAAGTTCTTTTTTTGTGCTTTCATCCGGATTTATTATAAAAAACCCTTGACAGCTAACAGTTATTAGCTTATACTCACCTTAACAGGCTAATATTTATTAGCCATCTTCTCAAAACATTAACCAACACTATTATGAAACGAGGTCTCTATGAACACTAAATCACGTATTTTAGATGTTGCACTGACCCTTTTTTCCGAAAAAGGCTATCACTCCGTCTCTGTTGCCGAGATTGCGGATGCTGTAGGTATCAAAGCACCGTCTCTTTATAAGCATTATAAAAGCAAGCGGGACATTTTTGATGCTATTCTATCCGAAATGCAGATACGATACGAACAACAAACTTCCGCACTACAGATGAACGGTAACAACCCTACAACCGACGCCGCTATCTTCTCCTCTGTTTCGGAAGATGCTCTCATTCAGATGGGTATCGGCCTATTCACCTATTTTTTGCACGATGACTATGTTTGCCGTTTTCGCAAAATGCTGACAGTCGAACAGTTTCATGATACGGAACTGGCTGCACTTTACACAAAACAATATACCGATGATCCCCTCTCCTATCAAAGTCAGATTTTTTCCATGCTTGGCGCCTGCGGATTGTTCCGTCCGGCAAATACAGATGTTATGGCTCTCCATTTTTATGCCCCGCTTTATCTTCTGCTGACACTTTGCGACAGAGCGCCGGAACGGGAACCGGAAGCCATCTTGCTTTTGGAACAACATATCAAACAATTCAATCAAATGTACAAAAAGGAGAACACACAATGAATATTGTACTGATTCACGGACAAAACCACAAAGGAAGCACCTATCATATCGGACATATGATTACAGAAAAAATAAGCGGTGAAAAAGAAATTACGGAGTTCTTTCTTCCGAAAGACTTAAATCACTTTTGCCTAGGATGCTATCAGTGCATTGAAGGAGACCAAAACTGCCCGTTTTATGAAGAGAAAAATAAAATTATGACTGCCGTAGAATCCGCCGATTTACTTATCTTTACTACTCCGACCTATTGTCTCAGAGCCTCGGCACCGATGAAATCCTTTCTTGATTTGACGTTCACCTACTGGATGTCCCACCGCCCTCGCGCCTGCATGTTTTCAAAAAAGGCCGTGGTAGTCTCTACTGCTTCCGGTGCCGGTGCAAAATCTGCGACCAAGGACATTTCCACTGCACTGTTTTACTGGGGTATTCCTTACAGAAAGACACTCGGTGTCGCATTGCAGGCCATGAACTGGGATATGGTTTCCCAAAAGAAAAAAGAAAGGCTGGAAAAGATTACAACAAAATTTGCAAAGAAACTTTCAATCAATAAAAGGCCTTTTGTTGGTCTCAAAACACGTTTCATATTCTTTGTCATGAGTAAGATGCAGTCCGGCGGAATGGGTTCCTCTCCTATGGAGAAGACCTATTGGCAAGAAAACGGATGGCTTGATAAAAATCGTCCGTGGAAATAGACTCCTACAACACTCTAAGCAATAAAACATCGCCGCTTCGGTCTCCCACAACCAAAACGGCGACTTTGCTTTCTTCTACTCTCTTCTCCTACCCTAACCGGCTTACTACCACAATGCCCCCAAGCAATTACTGCGTTTCCCGTTTACAGCTCCTCAAACTTCTTGCCGCCCCACTTCACCATCACAAGATAGAACAGGTAAGTAATAAAAATAAACAATACATTCACGATGGAAAATGCAAGCAGGCTGTTCTTTGCTCCTCCGAGCAATGCCGCAAATCCGAAGTACATACCTACGTAGATTGCGCTGATAAACATCATGACAAAGATTGCGAAGAACACTGCCATGGACTGCTTACAAGGTGCCGCTTCGTTCGGCCAGTCAAGGCGCGGGAAGCACATATTGAAAATAAGTCCCAATACACCGGTCAGTACAAATAAAATAGCCGTACCGATGACCGCAAAAATCGTTTCAAACCAGCCGATTTTATATACGATACCAAGTGCCAAGGCTCCTACGCATGCCACCGGCACAGACGCGATACAATGGAACCGGAGCTTCGCTCTTAATACATCCGCTCCACTGATCGGCATGGAGCGAAGAATCCAGATATGCTTTCCCTCCAGGGAAACAGACGGTGCGGAAATCGGTGTCATGGAAGCCAGTAGGCCCATTGTTCCGGTTAAAAGAACCGGAAGTATCTTTTGCAGTTTTCCATCCATCATCTGATTCATTGCCATTACCAGCTTATCCTTTAACATGATGCCCGCTCCCACAAACGCAACAATCATGAAAAGGCCCATTCCGATATTTACAAGATAGGTGGTACTGGTAAAGAACCGCTTGGATTCCTTTCTGCACACAGTTCCCATAGCCGAACGTACCTTATCGTCACGCTTCTGCTTTGCCGCACGCTTTGTCTTACCGCCTACCAGCATTGCCCGGACAAAGGTCACATTCAAAATAACCGTAACGATAGTAAAAATACCGATACAAACAAGTGCCAGAAGTGCAAACTGTCCCCAATCTCCGAAGCATGCCACACCTAATGCATAGAACGGCCATGCAAAGGACTGGACCGCAGACGCAATCTTTCCGCCGTTATTTACCAAAAGTAACATCAGATTTTCAAGCTGATTGATTCCGATAAAATACAAAATCATTACCACAGTCATGAAAATCGTTGCCACAATGGCCTTGTGACGGAAGCCAGCCAGCAAAAAGTGAAGAAGCCAACCAAGCAAACAGGTCACTGCCTGTGTCAAAAGTCCCATTAAAATCATGGAAAGCAAATATACCAGCCAAAAGCTTCCGGAAAAGCCCATCTTCATGCTGTATACCAATCCGGCCGGCATCATTACTACAGCCACAAATACCATGGTCAGTAAATATAACACAAACACACGACTGCCTACGATATGCCCCGGTTTTATCGGCATTGCAAGGAGTAAGTCATTATCCTTCGCCTGATACATCTGAGACTGTGTCGTAAATACCGTTCCGAAAATGCCGAAGGCAAAGGCCAGAAGACCGGCTAACGCAAAGTACAACCACGCAAACTCTGTTTCCAAATATGAAGATAACATGCTCCAACTACCGAACAACATTCCTTCTATCGTAAAGAACAGAAACACTATCGCCACCGCAATCAGCGCGCCCATTCCCTTTTTTCCGCCGAAGGACTTCTTCATCGCACCAAACAGAGCCTTCATACGAATTCCGATTAAAAGCTTCATGCCTTCTCATCCTCCAATTCCAGGAATACTTCCTCTAAGGAAGAATCGCCTCTTACCTCATCCATGGTACCGGATGCCACTAAGTTACCGCCCTTAATAATCGCCACCTTGTGACAAAGCTTCTCCGCCACCTCGAGCACATGGGTAGAGAAGAAAATCGCACCGCCTTCTTCACAATGCTTCTTCATAATCTGCTTTAACTGATGGGATGCGGACGGGTCCAACCCCACAAACGGCTCATCCATTAAAATCAGCTTCGGCGCATGCACCAACGCGGAAATAATTGCCACCTTCTGCTTCATACCGTGAGAATACTCGGAAATCGGCAGCGCCAACGCCTCGGTAATGCCGAGCATCTCTCCGTACCGGTCAATACGCTCGTTGCGCTCCTTCTTCGACACACCGTACACATCCGCCACAAAATTCAAATAATCGTAGCCTGTCAGGAAATCGTACAAATCCGGGTTATCCGGAATATACGCCATCTCCTTTTTGCAGGTAATCGGTTCGTCCGCAATGGACTTACCGTTAATCAAAATCGTACCTTCCGTAGCCTTCAGCAAACCGCAGCAAGCCTTTAAGGTCGTCGTCTTTCCGGCACCGTTGTGCCCGATAAAACCGTAAATCTCGCCCGGCGCAATATGCAGATTTAAATTATTCACCGCTACCTTCTCACCGTAGCGCTTCGTAAAACCTTCGATCTTTAACATAAAAGAAAAGCCTCCCTTGTATGATTGTACTAACAGCTTAATACAACTATACAACAGAGACTTTTGTTTGTCAATAAATAATTTGAAATATTTTCTAATCCATTGGTCCCATTATACTCCGAACATCTGCTCATATATCCATCTGAGATACAAAAAGAACCCAGCCGCCAGTATCGGTCCCATATAATTGGTCGGCATCAGGAATATGTAAATCAGCTTCTGTTTCAGGCTCTCCCCCCACCGGATTGCCAAAACAATATCCACAATCAGCGCAATAGGAAAACCCGCAAGAAAAATCCAGATACCGAGATCCGATAACGGGCTCTCCATCGGCATAGTATTCACAAGCAAAACATTAATTCCGAAACATCCCAATTGAATCGCCATCGTAATCATCAAAATTTTTAAATAAGACTTCAATGAAGCATACCTCCTCAAGTATATCACTCAACTATATATCTCACCGGTTAAGGCACCATCGAAAATATAAAAAAGCAAACGGCACAGACAAGCCCTGTCAACAAAATCAGAACCGGCTTTTTCCGTCTCTCTATCCTTTTAGACACTCCGATTTTAATAAGCACCGGCAACATTGCAAAAAAGCCACCAAATAACGAATAAACAACAAAACCCAACGTCGTACAATCCAGTGCCAGCGAAAAAAACAAAACAATAATCAATCCCCCATAAAAGCCGAAATATCCGGTCACCAAAGTCGCCGGAAGCACCCACCAGTTTCTCTTCAGAAAATCTATTGCTTTATCCATGCCGCTTCCCTCCCTTTCTGTCAATACTGCATATCGTACCATGCTTCCATAAACGCCCCGTCTACCACAAGTTCCACTGCTCTTTTTGCCGCCTCATCCTTCAGCTGTGATGTAAATCCCTTCTGATCATTCCCTTGATTTACCTTTACATAAGTGGCACCTTCTTTGCTCCACTGAACGCAATAACGGTAATATTGTCTTGTAGGCTCCACACAAGGCGCTACAATAGAGCTACTCCTATCCTCAACCGGACTTTTTGTATCCAGATTACAAATCAAAGATAATAATCGTTTTCTTTCATCGTTCCCCAGATTTCCCAGGTAGCTTCGTCCTGCGATATAGTTCTCCAAAGACTGTCTTTTCAGT
Organism: Lachnospiraceae bacterium; assembly: GCA_015057365.1. GTDB lineage: Bacteria > Bacillota > Clostridia > Lachnospirales > Lachnospiraceae > SIG307. The sequence goes on from SVEN01000002.1 coordinate 84,621, forward strand.
CCGCTTTCTGTCAAAACTTCCCCATAATCTCCAAAACCTGCTTCCACTGCTCCGTCTGCATATACAAGTAAGATGGCAGGGTCCGTATCCGTTTTTCCGGTAATATCAACATTGACCAACATTGCAACAACTTCGTCACCGGAAAACTCATACTCTAATGCTTTTCTTCTTCTCTGCAGATAATCGGATTCATCTGCCCATTCCTCCCCGAAAAGTCCAATGATTTTTTCGACATTCTCATCCAGCCGTTCCCAGCATAGATTCCCCTCTCCCTTTAGCATCACAAACTCCGGCGTATCGGAAGTAAATCTTACTCCGTATAAATCACTTTGTCCCGCATCAACGACATAAATCGCATCTTTCTTTATTTCCGAACATTCCTCTATCTCATATAAATAATCCATGCATTGTACCGTTTCCTCCGGTGACAAATACTCTATCCTTTCGAACTCCGAAAGATGACTCGATAAATATTGATACAAATTCTCTATACTTGCATATTTCCTATCTTTCTCAGACAAATCAAAAAAACATTTGGAACCGTCACCTAGAACAAAATACCCTCCGTTCTCATACCCATTTGCATATGATGTGTCACTTAAAATAAACATAATTGTTTGGCTGTAATCGACATTCAAGTTTTCCTGCCCATTTTTCTTTTTTTCATTGTCTTTTCCACTACAGCTCGCCAACAAAAAACATAACAAACAAAATGATGCAACAAATTTTTTATTCATACTTTCCCCCTATATAATCGCCACAAACCACGCAACCCCTGCGAAAAACAATACAAACGATGCAATCACAACACGTTTCACCCCTATTTTCATTCGCCGAGAATTTCTAACCTTATAAATAATAGGAATCGATGTGATTGCTCCTGTTATCAACATTCCCACTATTATCCCCGGTGCCTCCAAGCCTGTCAACTCCCAAATCGTCATTCCCAATCCCCATGCTATCATCATTCCAAGTATCCATGCCGGATAAAACAGAAGGAAACAGCAGAACGGAACAACACACCATTTTTTCATAAATGAAATCAACTTTTTCATAACCCTATTCCCCCTCTCGCTTCTCATTTTACACCCAAAAGCCTCCTGATGCAACCATCGATGTTTATTCCGACTTTCTAAGAAATAGGTGCTGACGCAAATGTCGCAAATGATAACAGTGCAACTCCGATTTTATTGTTTCTTTTTTTATCATTAAACAAACAGAGGTATTGTTAACAATACCTCTGCGCGTTCACAAACTACAAAAGAAACTATAAAAGCGGAGCCGCGCTTTGGAATTCTGCGTCAGCCCCGCCATCATTTATCTCTGTACTCTTCCGCTTCCGTCGCCGCCAACCAGATTGTCAACGTCTGCTCTGGAAACCAGGTTAAAGTCGCCCGGAATGGTGTGCTTTAATGCGGATGCAGCCACACCGAACTCTAAGGCATCCTTAAAATTCTTTCCGTCAAGGAAACCGCAAATGGTGCCGCCTGCGAAGGAATCGCCACCGCCTACTCGATCTACAATCGGAGAGATTCTGTATTCCTTGGAGTGATAGAACTCCTTGGTGTCTCTGGAATAGATACACGCGGACCAACCGTTGTCGGATGCGGAATGGCTGACACGCAGAGAGCTGATCACATACTCAAAGTTGTACTTTGCTACCATCTGCTCAAAAATGTCTTTATATCCCGCAAGCTCCAGCTCGCCGTTGGTTACATCGGTGTTGCCCGGTTTAAAACCGAGAACCTTCTCCGCATCCTCTTCGTTACCGATACATACATCAACATACTGCATCAGATTGCTCATGACCTTCTGTGCCTTCTCGGAAGACCAAAGCTTTTTACGGAAGTTTAAGTCTACGGAAACCTTTACTCCCGCCTTCTTCGCAGCCTTAAGAGCCTCTTCGGTCAGCTCAGCCGCCGCATCGGAAACTGCCGGAGTAATACCGGTAAAGTGGAACCAATCCACGCCTTCAAAAATCTTATCGAAATCAAAGTCAGCCGCAACCGCGGTAGAAATGGAGGAATGTGCTCTGTCGTACACTACGTTGGAAGCACGCATTGCCGCACCGGTCTCAAGAAAATAAATACCGAGACGCTCTCCGCCGTAAGCAATATTCTCCGTACCGACGTTCATCTTACGAAGTGCAGCTACCGCACACTCACCGATCGGGTTCTTCGGAACCTTGGTTACAAAGTGTGCATCATGGCCGTAGTTTGCCAAAGAAACCGCTACGTTTGCTTCACCGCCGCCGTAGCATACATCAAACTCGTCTGCCTGAATAAACTTCTCGTTTCCCGGGGTGGAAAGTCTTAACATGATTTCACCCATCGTCACAACCTTTGCCATAGTCTTAGTCTCCTTTTTTCGTTTATCATAACCTATTTTGTTCACTTTCACAGCTTACATGCTTTGTAAGCGTTTACAGTTTGATTGTACACATTTTAACAAGAACTGTCAATCTCTTTTTCATTAAAATTCTTTTTATAAGTTTCACTTGCGCTATTTTACAGTCTGGTGTATAATAAAAGCGGAACACTTTTTTATTTCACTATTTTTGTAAGGGCTTTCATATTATGAATATTTACGACGTATCGAAAAAGGCCGGCGTTTCCATTGCAACCGTTTCCCGTGTATTAAACGGAAACCGGAACGTCAGCGATAAAACAAAAGAACGTGTCCTCTCCGTTATGGAGGAGCTCGGTTATACTCCAAACGTATTTGCCAGGGGTCTTGGACTGAACACCATGCATACCATCGGTATTCTCTGCTCCGATTCCTCCGATGCATTTTTAGCGAATGCGGTATACTATCTCGAGCAGGCACTCCGCAAGAACGGTTACGAGTCCTTTCTTTGCTGTACGGGCTATGAGCTTGAGAATAAAAAGAACTACCTTCGTCTCCTTCTGTCTAAGCGGGTAGACGCTGTGATTTTGGTAGGATCTCACTATCTGGAAACCAACAAAGCGGACAACGACTACATTATCTCCGCCGCAGAAGAGGTCCCGGTGATGATGATTAACGGATATTTGAACCACCCGAACATCTACTGCACTCTTTGCGACGATTATCAAGCGGTCTATGATACGGTAACACGTCTTGCCGCCCACGGTCGGAAACGATTTGCATTTTTGTACCGCTCCGACAGTAGCAGCAGCCGCATTAAAATCAAAGGCTTCCGGGATGGCATGGATGCTACGGGACTTACAATTTCCGAGGACGCAATTCGCCTTTGTCCGAATGACATTCCGTCCACCCAGGCACTTTTGACCGATTTATATAAGGAAGGCATCTCCTACGATGCTATCCTTACTTCCGAGGACTGTCTGGCCGTTGCTGCGGTTAAGTTTGCGGGTGCTACCGGACTCCGGGTTCCGAAGGATTTGGAAATTGTGGGTTATAACAACTCTCTTCTCGGCATTTGTACCGAGCCGGAGTTGTCCACTCTGGACAATCATGTAGAGACCTTGAGCATTACCACGGTCAACACCCTCATGCGGGTACTGCAGGGAGCGGATGTTCCGAACAAGACCATGATTTCCAATGATTTTATTGTACGCGGAACGGCATACTAGCGCTGTTCCGTAGTATACCTTTGTTTCTGATTCGCACATTCATTATAATTCATTCACATATAGAAAGAAGGTTATGCTATGACACCGTTTATGGGAAAAGATTTTTTATTATCTAATGATACCGCAAAGACGTTATACCACGATTATGCGGCAAAGATGCCGATTATCGATTATCATTGCCACATCAATCCGCAGGAAATCGCGGAGGACCGCAAGTTTGAAAACATTACCCAGGTTTGGCTGGGTGGAGACCACTACAAGTGGCGTCAAATGCGTTCTAACGGTGTGGAGGAAAAGTATATTACCGGCGACGCTTCCGATTACGAAAAGTTTGTTGCCTGGGCCGGTACCTTGCAGAAAGCCATCGGTAACCCGCTGTATCACTGGAGTCACTTGGAGCTTCAGCGTTATTTCGGCTATACCGGTGCCCTCTCTCCGGAGACCGCAAAGGAGGTCTGGGATATTTGTAACGCAAAGCTTGCCGAGGCAGGATTTTCCGCTCGTAATCTTATCAAGATGTCCAACGTAACTACTGTCTGTACCACCGATGACCCGATTGATTCCCTTGCATGGCATAAAATCATTGCCGAGGACGACTCCTTCGATGTACAGGTACTTCCGGCATGGCGTCCGGACAAGGCCATGAATATGGAAAAGCCGGATTATCTTGACTACATTACGAAGCTTTCCGCAGTCAGCGGTGTTAAGATTGAAACCTTTGCAGACTTAAAGGAAGCCCTTAAGGTACGCCTTGACTTCTTTTCTTCCATGGGCTGTCGTATTTCCGACCACGGTCTGGAATATGTGATGTACGCTCCCGCTTCCGAAGAAGAAGTGGCTTCTATTTTCGAAAAAAGACTGTCCGGAGAGTTGCCGTCCCGCGAGGAACAAATTAAGTTTAAGTACGCTTTCCTGCTATTTATGGGCAGGGAATATCATCGCCTTGACTGGGCAATGCAGCTCCACTACGGCGTACGTCGCGACAACAACACCCGCGTATTTAACGCAATCGGTCCGGATACCGGCTTTGACTGCATCAATTCCATGAATTGCTCCGAACAACTGGCGGCATTCTTAGATGCTTTGGCACAGACCGATGAACTGCCGCGCACCATCCTGTACTCCCTGAACCCAATTGACAATGCGGCCATCGGCACCATCATCGGCTGTTTCCAGGATTCTTCCGCGGTAGGCAAAATTCAGCAGGGTTCCGCATGGTGGTTCAACGACAACAAAACCGGCATGACCGAGCAGATGACCTCTCTCGCAAACTTAGGACTTCTGGCAAACTTCGTCGGCATGCTGACCGACTCCAGAAGCTTCCTCTCCTATACACGTCACGAGTACTTCCGCCGCATCCTTTGTAACCTTGTCGGTACCTGGGTGGAAAACGGTGAGTATCCTGCCGATATGGAATACCTTGGCAATATGGTACAGGATATCTCCTACAACAACTGTTTACGATATTTCCATTTCTAATTTTTGTAAATATACCTTCTCTCGAAAAGGAGCGGTCCAAAACGGGCCGCTCTTTTTCTATCCGAAAAAGTCGAAATTGCCTCTTTTTAGGTCTTGTCATCCCACTCGAAATACTGTATAATAAGTGAAAATATAACTTCACAATCACTATGACTTATGGAGGTATCTATGAAACATTTAATCAGCCCGTTAGATTTATCGCCGGACGAGCTTTCCGATTTGCTCGACCTTGCACAGGATATTTATTCCGCTCCGGAGAAGTATTCCCATTGTTGTGCCGGCAAGAAATTAGCGACTTTATTTTACGAACCAAGTACACGTACCCGTCTCAGTTTTGAAGCAGCGATGCTGAATCTCGGAGGTAGTGTTCTTGGTTTTTCTTCTGCCGATTCGTCCTCTGCGGCAAAGGGAGAAAGTGTAGCGGATACGATTCGTGTCATGTCCTTCTACGCAGACATCTGTGCCATGCGCCATCCGAAGGAGGGTGCACCGCTTGTAGCTTCCATGCACGCTTCCATTCCGGTCATTAATGCCGGTGACGGCGGCCACAACCACCCGACTCAGACCTTAACCGATTTGCTCACCATTAAGAGCTTAAAGGGACATTTGGACGGTCTCACCATCGGTTTCTGCGGTGACTTAAAGTTCGGCCGTACCGTACATTCCTTAATCAATGCCATGGTACGCTATCCGAATACCAAATTCGTACTGATTTCCCCGAAGGAGCTGCAGATACCGGCCTACTTAAAGGAAGAGACCTTGGATGCTTTAAATATTCCGTATGAAGAGACCACGAACTTAGAGGCTGCCCTTCCGAAGCTTGATATTTTGTACATGACCCGCGTTCAGAAAGAGCGTTTCTTCAACGAAGAAGATTACATCCGTTTAAAGGATACCTTTATTTTAGACAAACAAAAAATGCAGCTGGCTAAGGAGGACATGCTGGTGCTCCACCCGCTTCCGCGTGTAAATGAAATCTCCACCGATGTGGACGATGACCCGCGTGCCGTATACTTTGAACAGGCTAACTTCGGTGTATATGTCCGTATGGCACTCATTATGACCTTACTGGGAATCAAATTGGACTAACCGTATACAGAAAGGAGAACCACCATGTTAAATATCGGAGGAATTCATAACGGTGTTGTTATGGATCATATCGTAGCCGGCTGTGCCATGGACATCTATCACTACTTGGAATTGGACAAGTCCGATGCTACCGTAGCAATTATCAAAAATGCCAAAAGTAATGTAATGGGAAAGAAAGACATCATCAAGATTGAGGGATATACGGATTTCGACTTTGATGTTCTCGGTGTTATCGACCCGAATATTACGATTAATATTATCAAGGACGGCATCATTGCCGAAAAGAGAAAGCTGCACTTACCGGAGCGTGTTACCAACATCATTCTTTGTAAGAATCCACGTTGTATCACATCCATTGAGCAGGAACTGCCGCATCGCTTTAAGTTAACGGATCGCACAAAAGGTGTGTACCGTTGCGAGTACTGCGAGCAGAAATTTAAAAAAGATTAATCGTGCAGGTGCGACACCCCGTCCTTTGCAAAAAAAGGCTGTTTCCCTCCTTACGGAGCAGAACAGCCTTTTACAATTGTCTATTCAGTTACATATTCATACCCATCGATAAATTCTCCGAAGGTATTATAGTTGCTCTTATCATTAATAATCTCTGCCTCGTACGCCGCATTAAAGGTAGCATAACCGATATACGTCAGGTTGTTCTTTGTAAAGTAATATCCGGTTGCTCCCAACCAATCGGAAAATTCGCCCGGCTCGGAATACGCTTCATATACATAGGAACCATCTGCTCTCTTCTTTACGTTACTAAGCTTAATTGTGTAATAACACTGGAACGGCTCCTGTCCCGGCTGCTCCACCGATACCTCATAAAACAAAATTGTATAAATCCACGAATTTTCCTGAAGAAATGAATTCTCTGCTGTCGTTTTTCCCATTGCACGTCCGATATACGTTATATCCTTTAACGCTTCCGGCGTCTCCCATTCGGCAGTCATATTTTCAAGAAGATACTTTCTCCAATGCTCATAAATCTCATTCCACTTTTCTTCCGGAACATCGTCAAATTCCATTACCAACGTATCCAATCCGCTTACCACATAGGTTTTACTGGTAGCCTCCGGAATCACATTGTATTTTTCTATAACACGATCCACATTATATACTTCTATGGTAACTTCATCACCGTTTGACAACTTGTCATAATTCGTACGTTCGAATCCTAACTCCGCATATTTTGTTGCCTTATCATCTATGGATACGTGTCCGTACGGTGCATTCCCGGAAAACGTCACCTTTAATCCTTCAAAGGCATCAAAGGTAGTCAGCTCCGCTAATCCTTCTACGGTGTAACTCTTCGTAAGCTCCTTCGGCATAATACCGGCATTCATACAGTAGGACATATAACCTTCCGCCACGGTAACGGTCACAATGTCACCGTTCTTTAAATTTGTTCCGTCGGAGAAAATATAATCAAACATACTGTACTTCCGGTTTTTCAAGTCAAAATTTGCCGTAGCGTAACCGGACGGACCGTCAAAGGTAACCTCGATGCCTTCAAAAGCATCCACAAGTTCCAGCTCCTGCAGTCCCTTTACCTTTTCGGTAATATCGGAATATACAAACTTCACCTTGTATTTATCCTCAATCTTCTTTGCGGATACATCCCAGCTAAAGGTAATTTCATCACCGTTAGTTAAATTCTTATCCTCGGATAAGTCTCCGTCAATGGCGTCCTCCATATCATCCAGAAAATCCTCACCGTCTCCGTCTAAAAGATCATCATCATCAAAGCCGAAAATCTCGTCATGATCCGAAATCAAATCCACATAGTCGATTTCATAACGAGCGGTACCGGAACCGCTCACACCTTCATACTTCACCTTAACATACTCGTTCAAATCGATCTCTTCGGCACACCCTGCAAAAAGAAATGCCATACATACCGCTAAAAACATCAAGACTCTCTTCTTCATATGTCTCTCCTCATTTGAATTTTTTACGAAGGAATTATATAATATTACATTTCTTTTGTCAATGAAACTCTTTAATAAAAAAACGGAGCCGCGCATTTTCATGCGACGGCTCCATTCTTCCTCTGAATACTACTTTCTTAAGCCCAAACGCTCGATCAAAGAACGATATCCCTCAAGATCGTTCTTCTTTAAGTACTCTAACATACCGCGTCTCTGACCAACCATCTTTAAGAGACCACGACGAGAGTGATGATCCTTCTGGTTAACCTTTAAGTGCTCGGTGAGCTCGTTGATTCTTGCGGTAAGAATTGCAATCTGAACCTCCGGAGAACCGGTGTCGTTTGCGTTTCTTCCGTATGCTGCGATAATCTCAGCCTTCTTTTCCTTGCTAATCATAATAGCAACCTCCTAATATTTTATAATCGCCTGCCACTAAGAAAGGGGTTGGAGTATCCGTCCTCTGAGCGGCGGCTCGCTTAAAAGCTTCTAAATTATATCATATACATAAACAAATGTAAAGCATTTTCTAAAAAAACTTACGTCTCCCTAGATAATAACCTGCTCAATGGAAATCTCCGGGTGGTCTGCAAGATTAATGAACTCCGTACCGCATAATATAACCGGTCGGGACAGCTTCTGCTTATTCATCATGACAATCTCGCCCTCTTTTCCGTTACTTAAGCGAACCCAGTTCTTAATGTAGGTCTGAACGATATTCTCCATGAATACAAGAAGGTATTCCGGGTCAAACATACTAAGCCCTTCCTTCTCAAACATCTCGATTACCTTAAACGGACAAAGCGCTCCGCGGTATACTCTCGCTGCGGTCATGGCATCGTACACATCCGCAATGGCAACCATCTTCGCAAACTTATCAATCTGAGGTCCCTTTAAACCTAACGGATAACCGGAACCGTCCACACGCTCATGATGCATCAGAGCCGCATTCTGAATACCGGTAATAAAACGGGACTCAAACAGGATGTTGTAGCCTTCCATCGGATGGGTCTTGATTAAATCAAACTCCTCATCCGTCAAACGAGCGGCCTTTTTTACAATACTGTCAGGAATACGAAGCTTACCGATGTCGTGAAGCAAACCGGAAACGGTTGCAATCTCCTTTTCCATAGAGGACATATGCATCCAGTCTGCAAAGACATTACAAATTAAGGCCACGTTCATACAATGATTAAAGGTACTGTCATCATAATCACGAAGATTATGCAAAATATCAAAGACATGAATACCGCCTCTTGTATCGTCTAACATACTTGTAGCCTGCTTACAAAGCTCGGAAATACCGATTTTCTTTGACTGAAGCGTAATGATATCGTTAAACGTAACCTCTAAGTTCTTAACCTCTTCATCATAGCTTTCCTTAAACATGATGAATTCTTTGGTTTCTTTGATTTTAGACGGTACAAAGGTACGCTCATAGGATGTCTTCGGAACTTCCGTCACTTCATCTTTGACGTATACGGAATAAATACTGTGAAATGCCAGCTTTGTGATACTTTCGTCCGACAGAACCGTATCCTTACCCATGACCAGAATATTACTGGCATTGTGCACATCCCTTGCGATTATCATTCCGGGAACCAAAAGTGCTGTCTTAACTCTTTTCACCGAATATCCTCCTCCTTTGTAAATCCCCAAATCTTACCTCATCATTTCAGGTTGCGAATTTTAAACTCTTTTTCCGCTTCTCTGCGCTGGTCCTTCTTTGCCAGTGTCTCCCGCTTGTCATAGAGCTTTTTACCCTTTGCCAGACCGATTTCCACTTTGACCAGACTGCCCTTTAAATAAACGGACAACGGAACCAGCGTGTAACCCTTCTGTGCAATCTCGCCGGAAAGTTTCATAATCTCCCTTTTGTGTAACAAAAGTTTACGTACCCGCATCGGGTCCTTGTTGAAAATATTCCCCTTCTCATAAGGACTGATATGCATGCCGTATACATAAACCTCGCCGCGTTCGATTCGGATAAAGGACTCTTTCACGCTACACTTCCCCATACGAAGCGACTTTACCTCCGTACCGAACAGTTCGATTCCGGCCTCATATTTATCTTCGATAAAATAATCGAAGTATGCCTTTTTATTATTTGCTATCAACTTGACAGCCTGTTTCTTATCTGCCATACAAATCCCCTTAATTCTCACTATATTTAGTTTACCGCGAAACAAGTAAAAAATCAATAGTCTTTAACAATTTATCCACCCGGTGAATCATTATTTTTACGGTTTGGCCCAATTGAAATTCCCGATAGGACCTCTCTCCCACCAAACGGTAATTTTCTTCGTCAAAGCGATAATAATCATCCGTAATATCCGCAAGACGAATCATACCTTCCACCGTATTCGGAAGCTCCACATACATGCCGTAATTTGTAATTCCGGAAATAATACCTTCCGCTTCCTCACCGAGATGTTCTTCGGCGTATTCGCATTTCTTCATTTTAAGAAGCTCACGCTCGGCCTCTTCCGCCGTACGCTCGGTCTTAGAGGAATGCTGAGCCACCTCCGGCAGGATACAGCTGTAATGGGCTCTTCTGCGCTCATCCAGCCCTCCACGCAAGTTCTCCTTAATAATCCGGTGAATCTGCAAATCCGGATAACGACGAATCGGCGAAGTAAAATGACAATAATACTTGGTCGCCAGACCGAAATGTCCCTCGCAATCCACCATATACTTTGCCTGCTTCATGGAACGCAGGGTCAAGCGCGCAATTAAGGCCTCCTCCGGACTGCCGTCGGATTTTTCCAAAAGCGCCTGCAACACCTTCGGATGAGGTGCTGTTTTCGATCCCCGTAAATTATAGCCGAAGTTCTGTATCAAAATACCGAGACGCTTGATTTTCTCCTCATCCGGACTCTCGTGCACACGATACACAAACGGAATCTCCTGCCAGAAAAAATCCTCCGCCACCGTTTCGTTTGCCGCCAACATAAAATCCTCAATCATGCGGGTAGCATCATTGCGCTCGTACGGCTTAATCTCCGCCGGTCTGCCGGACTCATCCAGAATAATCTTGCTCTCCGGGAAGTCAAAGTCAATGGCACCGCGAGCCTTTCTTTTCTCTCTTAACAGCTTAGAAACCTCTGCCATCATTAAAAGCATCGGATAAATTTCGCCGTATTCTTTTTCAAACTCCGGTTTCTTTTCGTCCTCAGCAGACAAAATACCGTTTACTTCCGTATACGAAGTCCTACGGTTCACATGAATCACGCTTTCCGCCAAACGATGTCCTACAATGGTACCGTCCTCCGTCAGGTCCATAATACAACTAAGGGCAAGTCTGTCCTCTCCCTCATTTAAGGAACAAATACCGTTCGAAAGTCTGTGCGGCAACATCGGTACCACACGGTTAATCAAATATACACTGGTTCCCCGCTTCTTTGCCTCGTTATCAAGGGCACTTCCTTCCTTTACATACTCCGTCACATCTGCAATGTGTACACCCAGTACATAACCGTTTTTCGTTTTTCGTAAAGACACCGCATCATCCAAATCCTTCGCGTCTTCACCGTCAATGGTAATCATAACTTCATCGCGCAAATCCAGACGTCCCGCGCATTCTTTTTCCGTAATCGACTCCGGAACGGTTTCCGTGGCCTGCATAACCTCCTCCGGAAAGGTCTCCGGAATACCGAAGGCACGAAGTACCGTTACGATATCACTGCCCGGATCATTGATATGACCGAGAATCTCCACAATCTTTCCCATGGGATTCTGCTTGCCGTTGCCGAAATCCGTAATCTGCACCGCTACCTTGTGACCGCTGACCGCACCCTTCGTATACCGGCTGTCAATAAAAATATCACTGCCGAGACGCTTGTCCTCCGCCACTACAAAGCCATAATCTTTCTTCTTAAAAAACGTACCCACCACGTACTCGTTGGCGCGTTTTACAATCTTTACAACTCTGCCCACGCGGCTCTTTCCGGCATATTTACCTGTTTCTTCAAAAATTACCGCCTGTACAATGTCTCCGTTTAACGCACCGAGGGTAGAGCCTCCCTCAATATAAATATCTCCGCTTCCGTCCTCCGGCGACAAAAAACCGAACTCCCTGGAAGTCCCGCGGAATTCTCCCTGCAATACAAGCGCATCCTCTACATGATACCGACCTCTGGTATCCATGGTGATACTACCGTCCTGAAGCAACAACTCCAAAATATAGGCCAGTTCATCTCTAGCCTCCGCCGGTACGCGAAATAATGCCGCGATATCCCGCTTTCGCATCGGCACATATCCCGGCTCCTTCATAAACTTCAAAATTTGTTCTTTTCGCTTTTTTAATTCCTTTTCTGTCATATATGTCCTTTCCCTATGACCATAGTATAGCGTTCCGCTTGCGGAACTCTTGCAACCAGCGCGGTCGCTTGCGACAAAAGACAAACCCGAAGAACAGCGTGTCGCAGTGTCCTTCGGGTTTTCGTTTGTTTGTATTACCACTTCATATTCAATACAAGAGATATTACGATGAATAATACGGCAAGAATCTTGGTCGCAAACTCTAACTTACCTTCGATAGAACGGCCTTTGTTCTTACCCCAGTAAGTCTCAGCCATACCGCTGATGGCACCCAGTCCTGCGGACTTACCTTCCTGCATGATAACCACGATTGTTAACGCGATACAAATCAAAACATATAACACTGTCACGATTACTCTTAATGTATCCACTTATCACACCTCCAATACCGAGTATTTCCTTTTTACAAAGAATAACGCAAATCTCATTATAAAATATTTTGTTCTCTTTGTAAAGACTTATTTTTCAAATTGTTAGAATTTCCCGTATTTTTTTCAGTCTAACACTTATTTCTTGATTAAAAGAGACTTACCGGTCATTTCCTTCGGCTGCTCCATACCCATCATTTCGATTAAGGTCGGAACGATATCCGCAAGGCAACCGCCCTCGCGTAAAGTATACGCCTCGTCGTAATTTACAAGCACAAACGGAACCGGATTGGTGGTATGTGCGGTAAACGGAGAACCGTCGGTATCCACAAGCTTCTCTGCATTACCGTGGTCGGCACAAATGAACATCTGGCCGTTCTTTTCCATTAATGCATCGTATGCCTTTCCTACACACTCATCCACTGCTTCGATTGCCTTTACGGCAGCTTCCATAATACCGGTATGGCCTACCATATCCGGGTTTGCAAAGTTCACAACAATCACGTCGTACTTCTCGGACTTGATTGCATCTACCAGATTGTCCGCTACTTCGTAAGCACTCATCTCCGGCTGCATATCAAAAGTAGCTACCTTCGGGGAATTTACAAGGATTCTGTCCTCGCCCTCAAACTGCTTCTCTTCACCGCCGTTAAAGAAGAAGGTAACGTGTGCGTACTTCTGGGTCTCGGCAAGACGAAGCTGCGTCTTTCCGTTCTTTGCAAGGTACTCACCGAAGGTCATGGTCAACTCTTCCGGCGGGAATGCAACAAGAACGTTCGGCATTTCCGCATCGTACTGTGCCATACAAACGAAAGTGGTATCAAAGAAACCGTTCTTTCTGGTAAAGCCTGCGAAATCTTTATCTACAAATGCTCTGGTAATCTGTCTTGCACGGTCCGGACGGAAGTTAAAGAATACCACGCTGTCGTTTGCCTGAATCATGCCATCCTTCTCAACTACGGTCGGAAGCATAAACTCATCGGTTACACCGTTTGCGTAAGAGTTCTTTACTGCCTCAACCGGATCGGTTTCCTGTACACCCTCACCGAATACAAGGGCATTGTATGCCTTCTCTACACGGTCCCAGGCATTGTCACGGTCCATTGCATAGAAACGACCTGCGATGGTCGCAATCTTACCTACGCCGATTTCTTTTAACTTAGCTGCTGCCTCTTCCATATACTCTGCTGCGGAAGACGGCGGAACATCACGTCCGTCAAGGAAGCAATGAACATATACCTTATCAAGTCCGTTTCTCTTTGCCATCTCAACAAGACCGTACATATGCTCCGTATGGCTGTGAACGCCGCCCGGAGAAAGGAGGCCCATCAAATGAAGTGCGGAACCGTTCTTCTTGCAATTTTCCATTGCAGCAACAAGCGCCTTATTCTTAAAGAAGTCACCGTCCTTGATGGACTTGGAAATCTTAACTAACATCTGATATACGATTCTTCCCGCGCCCATATTGGTATGTCCCACTTCGGAATTACCCATCTGGCCGTCCGGAAGACCTACAAACAAACCGCTTGCCTCACCCTGTACCGTCGGATACATGGAGGTCAGCTTATCCATTACCGGCTTCTTTGCCAGAGCAATTGCGTTGCCCTCTGCCTTATTTTCTACACCGTAGCCGTCCAAAATCATCAGAACCGTTGTCTTCTTACTCATTGTCTTTCTCCTTTTATGAAAAATTTTTAACAATCTCAACCGAAATCCTTACATAGTTTCTCATACTTTGCAAAATTTTTCAAGTATGTTTTCGAAAAAAATGGAAAAACCGGACACAACTCCCGTTTTTTCTTGTAAACTACCGCTTCCTTCGTTATAATAGAACCGTAGATGAGACAAACTAAAACAAATACATAAACACGTTTTCACAGACATAGAACACAGGAGAACCCTTATGATACTGATTATTACCGCGATAACGCCGGAAGCAAATGCCGTGTTATCCGAGTTTCCCATGAAAAAGAAGGAGCTCACATTTCCTTTATATGAATCCGAAGACGGAGCAATGCGGCTTTTGGTTACCGGTCCGGGAAAGCTTTCTGCCGCCATGGCGGTAACTGCCTACCTGACCCGGTACGATTTCTCCGCCGGGGATGTTTTTTGTAATCTGGGCATCTGCGGCGGTTCCGATAATACCGTCATCGGCGAAGGCTATTTTTGCGCAGCTCTTACGGATCACTCTACCGGAAAAGCTCTTTATCCGGAATTATATACCCACCCGTTTCCGGAAGCATGTCTGATTACCTCGGATGCTCCGGTCACAACCGCACCTGCAAATTCCGGTCCGGAGGGCAATCTTCCGCTACTGTATGACATGGAAGCCTACGGCGTTGCCTCTGCCTTATATCGCAGCATACTGCCTTCTCACTGCTTCTTTTATAAAGTAGTATCGGATTTTTGTAACGGAAGTTTTCCGTCCCCTGAAGAAATAACCGGCCTGATTCGTCCGCATCTTAAAAAACTTCTAACCTTTTTATCCGATCATGAGACGCACCTTATCGATGAATTGACTGTTGGAAGCAGTCATACACGAATCATAGCCTCCCTGACAGAAGAACTGATGGACAGCCTGCCGTTTTCTACTACGATGGAGCGAAAGCTGACCGAGCTGATTACCTATGCCTTGTCCATCGGTATGACCCGGGATGATCTGTTTTCCGCACTTCCCGCGCGTACCGACACACCCCATAAAAAACGTGAGGCTCTGACACGGTTAGAGGCTTTGGAGCACTTTGTAAAAAATCCGTCAGCGACCGTCAAATCCGCTGACTCTATACATCCGGCTTCTGCCCCTTTCTTCGCGACACCGCAAGCCGAGAAAAAGCTGCTCCGCCCCTTCCGACACATTTATGTGGAACGGGAAGTACTTTCCCATACCGTAACCAAACAATTCATCGAACGCTTCAAACATGCCTCGGTAATTCCTATTGATCACTATAAGGATGTATTTAACCGAAGTCGCCAAAATCTCCGTGCCCAGGAAACAGAACCTGCGCTCATACTGGCAGCCAACCGCGGCACACTCTTTTATCCGGGTGCCCCGGTGTGTCAAAGCTTCGGTGAAGAGCATTTTATGTACACCTCTTGTATTATGAACTGCCTGTACGATTGTGACTACTGTTATTTACAGGGAATGTATCCCAGCGGTACCATGGTGGTGTTTGTCAATCTTGAGGACTACTTTAAAGAGCTGGACCGTCTTCTTGAAATGCATCCGGTCTATCTTTGCTGTTCTTACGATTCGGACCTGACTGCCCTTTGCGGCGTCCTTCCTCATGCGGAAGCCTTCTGCCGCTATGCCCTCTCACATCCGGACCTCCGGCTGGAGCTTCGAACCAAGAGTGCTGCCCTGCCGTTTATCAGGCAGTTGCCTGCGGCAAAGAACATTGTTATGGCTTTTACCCTCTCCCCACAGGAGATTATTTCCCGTTACGAGCACTATACACCGTCCCTTAATGCCCGGTTAAACACAGCAAAGGAAGCCGCAAAAAAAGGCTTCTCCCTACGGCTATGCTTTGACCCTGTTTTGGATGTTCCAAACGCTGCGGAGCTTTATACTACACTTGTAGATGAGACGTTTTCTGTCCTTTCCCCGGAAGAAATTGCCGACATCAGTCTCGGTGTTTTCCGGTTATCAAAAGATTATATCAAACAACTGAAAAAAGCGAAACCGTCCTGTGCCTTTTCCCATTATCCGTATACTTTATCCGACGGCGTATGCCACTATGATACGAACCGCTGCGACGAGTTGCTGAATACGGTAAAGGAAGCACTTTACCGGCACCGTATTACGAACGACAAATTATTTATCTGGACTCCCGAGGAGTCCGGGGAAGGAGACTCCCATGCTGACAAATAAAACCGCTCTTATTACCGGCGTTTCCTCCGGTATCGGAAAATGCCTGTTATATACGCTTCAAAAGGAAGGGTGCCTTGTACACGGCATTGTAAAATCCGAAGAAAGAAAGGAAGAGCTATGGTCGAAGCTTACCGACTTACTTTCCCCCGAACAACTTCAGACAGTAACCCTTCATGTATGTGACCTGCGAAGACCTTCGGATATCGAGCAGTTGGCTCATACCCTTCATAAGATGCATATTTCTCCGGATATTCTTATTTTAAATGCCGGTGTGGGCTATTACGGACCTCATGAAGAGTTATCCGTGAAAGCCATCACAGAGCTGTCCGCGGTGAATTTTACCGCTCCTCTTCTGCTGACAAATTTATTCTTGCGAGACTTAAAGGCCAATCACGGCCACTTGCTTTACGTTTCCTCCGTTACCGCCGCAAAGACCAACAATACACACGGTTGCGCCTACGGAGCTACAAAAGCAGGGATTTCAAGCTTTGCCAAAAGCCTTTTTGAGGAAGTGCGCAAATACGGAGTCCGTGTCACGGTACTGGCCCCGGACATGACACAGACCGGCCTGTATCGCAATGCTTCCTTCTGCGCTTCGCAAGACACCGATGCCGCCCTTACTCCTGAGGAGGTGGCAGACTATGCACTCCTTGCCCTTACCGCAAGAGAAGGTCTGAACCTGACGGAGCTTACCATGCAACCCCAGCTTCATCGTTTAGAACGCATCAAAAAAAACTGATGCTCTATTAATGCGGTGTTAAAGCAGCCCATCTTCCTAGTGACTTTTTTTTCATTTCGTGGTACACTTAGGAAGTAAAACATCTATAAACAAAAGGAGTTTTCCATGAAAATTATCATTGCAGGCTGCGGCAAAGTAGGCTATGCCCTTGCCCAGCAATTAAATGACGAAGGACATGATCTTACGTTAATCGATAACTCTGCGGATCGTTTACAGCCGGCCCTGTCCAATCTGGATTTGCAGGGTGTGGTGGGTAATGCGTCCAGCTTTTTAACTTTACTTGAGGCCGGCATTGAACATGCGGACCTGCTGATTGCTGTCACCGGACAGGATGAAATCAACCTCATCTCCTGTCTGCTTGCAAAAAAAGCCAGCAAATGCCGGACCATTGCCAGAGTCAGAAACCCGGAGTATTTCCGGGAAATCAACTACTTAAAGGACTGTATGGACATCTCGATGATTATCAATCCGGAATCCGCTGCTGCCAACGCCATTGCGCAGCTTATCCAGGTACCGGATGCCATGGACATCGATTCCTTTGCCAACGGCAAGGTAGATTTAATGCAAGTAGTTATTACGGAGGATTCTCCTCTTCACAACATGAAAGTGCAGGACTTCTCCCGTAAATTCAACCACGAGATATTGATTTGCATTCTGGTGCACGACCATCAGGTCTGCATCCCGAACGGTAATTCCGTCCTGATGGCCGGGGATACCATTTCCATTATTTTACCGAGAGAAAAAATTAACAGTTTTTACCGCATGAGTAAGCTGGCTACCATTCGCGAAATCCGCGACGTTATGATTGCCGGCGGCGGCATGATTCCGTACTATCTGGCTCAGTCGCTTCTGCGCTCCGGCATTGATGTCAAGCTCATTGAGCGAAACCGTGACCGATGCGACTTTTTAAGCGAAGCGCTTCCGAAGGCCACGATTATTCACTCCGATGCTACGGACCACGACATGCTGTTAGAGGAAGGCATTGAACAAACCGATGCTTTTGTAGCACTGACCAACGGAGACGAGGCAAATATTTTCCTGTCTCTCTACGCCAATAAAATGAATGCTACCTGTAAAAAAATCACAAAGGTCAATCGTCTGGAACTGGACGAAATCATCAGTGACCTTCCGATCGGCAGTATTCTTTCTCCGAAAAACATTACGACGGAATATATCCTCCAGTATGTCCGTTCCCAGAACAACTCCTACGGCAGCAACGTAGAAGCACTGTACCGCCTCATGGACAATCAGGTAGAGGCACTGGAATTCCTCGTAAAAGAGGATTGCGAAGTAACGGACATTCCGTTTATTAATCTGAACTTAAAGAAGAACCTTTTGATTTGCTGTATCGTGCGGAAAGGACGCATCATTACCCCGTCCGGTCGCGACTTTATCCAAAAAGGCGACAAGGTAATTGTTGTTACCACCCACAAGGGACTACAGGATATTTCCGATATTATGGATGACCCGTTAAAATAGGAGCGCGTGTTATGAATTATTCCATTATTTTAAAAATCATCGGCTGGGTCATTCAGCTGGAAGGTATATTCTTCCTTCCTCCTGCCCTGACCGGCTTTCTCTACGGAGAAATCAAAGATGCCCTTATCTACCTGATTCTCGGTGCCCTTTGCATCGTTCTGGGTGGACTTTTTCGCATGCACAAAAATAAAAAGACTACTTTCTATGCCAAGGAAGGCTTTGTTGCCGTAGCGTTAAGCTGGATTGTTATGAGTGCCATCGGTGCAATTCCTTTTGTACTGACCGGGGATATTCCGTCTTATCCGGATGCATTGTTTGAAATCATATCAGGCCTTACCACCACCGGTTCCAGTATTCTAACCAATGTAGAAGCACTCTCCCACGCCAATCTGCTTTGGAGAAGTTTCAGCCACTGGATCGGGGGCATGGGTGTGCTGGTATTTATTTTAGCAATTCTTCCGATGACCGGAGGCTCCACTATGAATTTGATGAAAGCCGAAAGTCCGGGCCCTTCCGTAGGCAAGCTGGTTCCGAAAATGCAACAGACCGCATTTTTGCTTTATGCCATTTACTTTGCCATGACAGTTGTGGAAATCATTCTGTTACTGATCGGTGGGATGCCGCTTTTTGACTCCATTTGTCATTCCTTCGGTACCGCCGGCACCGGCGGCTTCGGTATCAAAAACGACAGTATCGCAGGCTACTCTACCTATTTACAAAATGTCATTACAGTGTTTATGTTCCTGTTCGGCGTGAACTTCTCTTTCTACTACTACATCCTTATCCGCAAGGTGAAGGATGCCTTCCGTATGGAAGAGGTCCGCTGGTATTTCTTTCTTTTCCTCGGTGCGGTTACCCTGATTACGATTTCTCTTGTAGCTGACGGAGGCAAAGTAGGAGAAAGCATCCAGACCGTAGCCTTCCAGGTGGCTTCCATTATGACCACTACCGGTTATGCCACCGCAGACTTTAATCTCTGGCCGCAATTTGCAAAAGGACTCATGGTAGTACTTATGTTTATCGGTGCCTGCGCCGGCTCTACCGGCGGCGGCATTAAAGTTTCCCGTATTATGATTTATTTGAAGCAGGTACGCAAGGAGCTGATGCAGCAGATTCATCCGAAGCGTATCCGTGTCCTGAAAATGGACAACAAAGTGTTGGAGCATTCCGTAGTACACTCCTGCAACACCCTGCTGATGGCCTATATTTTAATCTTTATCGTTTCATTGTTATTAATTTGTCTGGACGGCTTTGATATGACCACAAATTTCACATCCATTGCCGCCACCCTAAACAACATCGGTCCGGGACTTAACGTTGTAGGACCGACCGGAAACTTTTCCGAGTTTTCCGCCCTTTCCAAGTTCGTCCTTATGTTTGACATGCTGGCAGGACGATTGGAAATTATCCCAATGATGGTACTGTTCCATCCGGGTACCTGGAAGAAATAAACCACTTAATCTTTCACACATTATGATAAAAGGAGAGAGACCCATGAAATCCACACGTATATCCCGTTCCGTACAAAGTTTTCTTTTCTATGCCCTTTTCGGCGTACTTTCTCTGGCGGGATGTTCCTCTGATTTATCGGGACAACACACCACTCCTCCTGCAAGTCATTCCGATATCACCTCTGTAAGTGACCGGACGCCGACGCCGTTTCCTACCTCTGATGTCATCCCGCTACCGGATACTACTCCGAAGACTACCGAGGCACCGACTGCGACTCCTACCTCCACTCCGACTCCGAAGCCGACACCGACCGGCACTCCGGGGGAGGTATGCTTTTCCGAGGCAACACACTTTTTCACAGAAAACACCTTTATTGAGCTGTCCATTCATGCGAAAAAGGACGGCTATATTACCTATACCCTGGATGGTACGGAGCCTACGGAATCTTCCACCCTTTACACCGAACCGATTTTACTTATTACTACGGATGCGGATGCTCCGAATGTTTATCCGTTCCGGGCGAAGGTCTGGTATGACGACGGCACTTGCTCGGATTCCTACGTTCACACTTATTTCCTCAGCGAAAAGGTAAACGAACGCTACACCACTCTTGTCTTTTCCATCAACGGCAATCCGGCAGAGCTTACCGATGGACCGAAGGGCATTTTATATGGGGAAAACTATAAACAACGAGGCCGTGCATCCGAACGACAGGTACATATCGAAGCACTATCCTCCGACGGTACTCTTCTCTTTGACCAGCACGCAGGTGTCCGGGTCTTTGGCGGTTCCTCCAGAGAGCATGCGGTCAAATCGCTGAAGCTGTACGCTCGTAAAGAGTATGAAACGGGCAAGGGTTCCTTCCGTACCGACGTCTTCGGTTCCACCGATATAAACAATGACCCGATTACCAAATATGACAAACTGGTTCTCCGAAACGGCGGCGACGATTTCCAAAGTGCATTTCTCCGGGATGAACTGGTACAGCGTCTGGGCGCCGATGCGGGCTTTTCCGTCTATGAGGCTGTGGTTCCAGCCCTTGCCTATGTTAACGGCGAATATTACGGATTTTACTGGCTTCATGAATCCTACTGCGACAAGTATTTTCAGAACCGTAACGAAAAAAGCGACGGAGAATATATCGTTTTGGAAGGCTCCGACCGTTACAAATCCGTTTCCGGTGATACTGCGGAAGTAGCTGCCGCAAAAGAGTTTAACGCACTCTATAGTAAATACGCTAACGCGGATTTAAAAAATGATACTACCTACGAAGAGCTTTGTTCCTTGATTGATGTGGAAAGCTATCTGGACTACATGTCCCTTAATATGTATGTGGCCAATTATGACTGGCCTCAGGGCAACTACCGTTGCTACCGCTACTATGCCGCTAACGGCGAGGAATACGGTACCGGAGATATGGACGGCCGCTGGCGCTTCCTTCTCCACGATGCGGATGTAGGCTTCGGCACCTATCAGTCTTCCGACGATGCGGGGGCTGCCAGAAACGACTTAAAACAGGTTCTTTCCGACCCGAGCAGCAGCCGTTACGCACCGCTTTTGGCCGCATTACTGAAACGCGAGGATTGCCGGAACTATTTCATCGACAAAATGTTAGCCTACATGAACGGCGCCTTTTCCTACGAAAATGTGTGCCGTGTCCTGGAGGAAATGTGTGCAGAACGTGATGCGGAGCTTGTCTACTACTACAATCATTTAAACACCTTAAAGGATTCCTTTGAAATTTATGCAAGACCGGCCCGTACCGAGCTTCATCTTGCCCGTATCCGCTCCTTTGCGGAACAGCGTCCGGTTTATATGACAAAGTATCTGGAGGACTTCTTCGGCGTAGATTTAAATGCAGGAAATGAATAACCGATTTGTACAAATTTTTCTTAAAAATTTGAAAATACATCTTGCCAAACAGGAAAAAGTATGGTACACTATTTCCTGTTCAGCAAGGTAACATCGCTGATATGCGGATGTGGCGGAATGGCAGACGCAGCAGACTCAAAATCTGCCGGTTTCACGATCGTGTGGGTTCAAGTCCCACCATCCGCATTGGAGAAAAAGAAAATCCTCTGACTATAGTCAGGGGATTTTCTTTTTCCCGAAGCGGATGGGTTCCTTTTACCCAGGTTTCAAGTTCTCAGCTCCGCTTCGGTCGGCGCAGGAATTCAAGTTCTCAACGGAGCGACCGTCGGCACATAATTAAAAGGAGGTCCCCTATGATTTCTCATCCGATTCCGCCGGTGTTTGACCGGCATTCAAAGGTCCTTATTCTCGGAAGCTTTCCCTCCGTGAAGTCACGGGAGGCTCAGTTTTTCTACGGCCATCCGCAGAACCGTTTTTGGAAGGTAACTTCTAAGGTTTTTAACGTACCGGAACCAAAGACTATTGAAGAGAAGAAGACCTTTCTTCTCTCCCATGGCATTGCGGTGTGGGATGTGATTGCCTCCTGTGATATTACCGGCAGCTCCGACAGTTCTATCAAAAATGTGATACCCAACGATTTCTCTCCGATTCTGACGACTGCAAATATCCGGACGATTTTTGTGAACGGCAAAACCGCAGAGAAGTTTTACAACAAATATATCAAAGACACCATCGGTCGTGAGGCAATTTGTCTACCCTCCACCTCTCCCGCCAATGCGGCATGGTCGTTGGAACGGCTCATTGATGCATGGACACAAATTAATCTATAAAAACGGTATCCCAAGACTTCCCTCTTCGGATACCGTTCTTTTTCGTCTTATTTTCCTAAATTACCACATTCCGCTCTTCGCCTCTTTGGAACGCCTTAATGTTCTCGTATACGCCCTCTACGCAGCGCATACGGGCTTCTACGCTGCCCCAGGCCAGATGGGGTGTGATAATGAGCTTGTTACTGTCCTTTATCTTGCTGAGGGGATTGGTAAGCTGCAACGGCTCCTTTTCCAGTACATCCAGACCGGCTCCTGCGATTTCTCCGGCTTCCAAGGCTTCGTACAGGTCCGTATTATTTACCACCGGGCCACGGGCTACATTTACAAGATAAGCCGTAGGCTTCATTTTGCCAAGCGCCTCTTTATCGATAAAATTCCGGGACAAGTCGCTGAGCGGACAATGCAGGGAAAGGAAATCACTCTCGGCAAGCAAAGTATCCTTATCCACCTGCAGATACTCGGTCACGGTGCTCTTTCCGGTGACGGAATGAAAGATTACCTTGCAACCGAAGGCCGTGGCTATCCGCGCCACACGCTTTCCGATATTCCCCATACCGACAATGCCCCAGGTCTTTCCTTCCAGTTCATAAAACGGGATGTCAAAGTTGGAGAACCGGTCCTGGGCACTGTAGGCACCGGATTTCACGTAGTTATCATAGTGCGGAAGCTTCTGGGACAAGGCCAGTGCCAAGGCAAAAGTATGCTGAGCCACCATGGCGGAGCAATAATCCACCACATTGGTCACCCGGATTCCTCTGGACTTACAGTAAGCCAAATCACAGTTATCATACCCTGTGGCAAACTCGCAAATCATCTTTACCTTGGGAGCGTCCTTTAAACTCTCCTCGCACATCGGAGACTTATTCGCCACAATGATATCCGCGTCCTTCACCCGCTCCCTGACCTCTTCTATGGTCACCGTGTTTCTGTAACAAGTCACATTTCCCAGTTCATAAAAGCAATCTACCGAAATATCCGGTCCCACACTGTTTCGTTCCAACACTACGATATTCATAGCTCATTTCCTTCCGATTCTTTTCTCGTTTTACTGACAATATGTTTCGGCAATTTAATTACCGTAACAGCTCCGCCACTTCCGGGAACATAGCCACACTTCGTTTTAATATCCCGTTCATGTGCGCCAGCGCAATTCCGTAATTGGTAAACGGTACCCGCTCATCTTCTGCGGTCTTTTTCCGGTAGGAAAGCTCTCTCTCCGTTAACATACAGCCGCCGCAATGAATGACCAGACGTATTCCGTTCAAATCCTCCGGGAAATCCTTTCCCGAGGTAAATACAAACTCCGGCTCCTTCCCGGTAAACTTCCGAATCATGGCCGGAAGCTTCACCGTACCGATGTCACCGCATTGTCTGTGATGGGTACAGCCTTCCGAAATCAATACTTTATCTCCGTCCTGCAGAGTTTCCAGTGTCCTCACGCCTTCTACAGCCGTAGACAAGAATCCTTTATACCGCGCCATCAAAATAGAAAAGGACGTTAACGGCACCTCTGCCGGCACTTGTTTCGCTACTTTTCCGAACACCTGACTGTCGGTAATCACCATGGCCGGCGGATTTGCAAGTGCAGAAAAGGCCTCCGGTAAACCGGTGTCCTTTACCACCAAAGGCATGCCCTCGGCGTCCAGGATATCCCGGATAGTCTGCTGTTGCGGCAGAATCAGGCGTCCTTTCGGTGCTGCCTCGTCAATCGGCACCACCAGCACCGCCACATCGCCCGGTGCAATCTTGTCACCGATAAGTCTACGCTTTTCTTCCTCTGTATGAAGTAACGCGCCGATACGCTCCTTTAACTCATGAATTCCGGCACCGGTTTTCGCACTGACATAAAACGGTGTATGAGCATCCGATACCGTTCCGATATTTTCTGCCACCGTCACATCCGAAGACATGCCGTTCGGTTTTTCCGCAGACAACTCATCCGATTTATTATACACCGTCACGTACGGTATCTTCCGCTCCTCAAACATGGCAGAAAACTCCGCTTCCCATTTACCGGCACCTTCCGTGGCATCTACCACAAGGATTCCGCAATCTGTCCGGTTCAATACCTGTCGTGTCTTTTTTACACGAAGCTCACCCAAATCACCTTCATCATCATACCCGGGTGTATCGATTAACACCACCGGTCCCACCGGAAGCAGCTCCATGGTCTTATATACCGGATCTGTGGTTGTTCCGGCTACGTCGGATACCACGGAAAGCTCCTGCCCGGTCACGGCATTAATCAGACTGGATTTTCCGGCATTGCGACGTCCGAAGAATGCAATATGTACCCGCTCGGAAGCAGGTGTATTCTGCATACTCATATCATTTCCTCCTTAAGAAGGTGCCGGATACCAACTGATTTCCGTCACATCCGACACCTACTCTTCCCATTCTTCTATCACATCCTAGAACCGGAAATCCCGGATTCCTTCCTCTATCTTCTTTAAGTGGTCCTTACAAATCTCTCTCACTTTTTCCTTCGGAATATTGTTAAGCTCGGCCTGAATCATAGCTTCACCGATTTTCTTCGTCTCCTCGGAAGCGTAGTCCATCAAATACTCCTTTAAGGTCATAAGTGCATTCGGATGACAGCAGTTCTGAATCTGGCCGCTCTTACAAAGACTCATAAAACGGTCGCCTGTTCTGCCTTCTCTGTAGCATGCGGTACAGAAGGACGGAATATAGCCGAACTCCATAAGCCACCGTACCACCTCGTCCAAGGTTCGTTTGTCGCTGACATCAAACTGCTCGGAATTCTCCTCTTCAGGCTCCGGCTCGGAATAGCCGCCCACGCTGGTCTTGGAAGCGCCGCTGATCTGGGAAACGCCGAGGCGGATGACCTTCTCTCTGACTTCCTTGCTCTCTCTTGTGGAAATAATCATACCGGTATACGGTACGGAAATACGGATAAGTGCACACAGCTTTGCAAAAATCTCGTCGCTGATACCGTTATCGAATACCGTCGGGTCAATGTCGTCCGCACGCTTAATACGCGGCACGCTGATGGTATGCGGTCCTACACCGTGTACTGCCTCCAAATGCTCCGCATGCATAAGGAGTCCTGCAAACTCGTACTTATAAAGCTCCAGTCCAAACAAAACGCCCACGCCCACATCATCAATGCCGCCTTCCATGGCACGGTCCATGGCTTCCGTATGGTACGCATAATCATGCTTCGGCCCCGTCGGGTGCAGCTGCTCATAGCTCTCCTTATGATACGTCTCCTGGAATAAAATATAGGTACCGATACCGGCATCCTTAAGCTTCCGGTAATTCTCTACCGTAGTCGCCGCAATGTTCACGTTTACACGGCGAATGGCACCGTTTTTGTGCTTGATGCTGTAAATGGTCTTAATACATTCCAAAATGTACTCAATCGGGTTATTTACCGGGTCCTCGCCGGCCTCCAGGGCAAGACGCTTGTGTCCCATATCCTGCAGCGCGGTTACTTCCTTTACAATCTCCTCCTGCGTCAGCTTCTTACGGGCGATGTGCTTGTTTTTCATGTGGTACGGACAATACACACAGCCGTTAATGCAGTAGTTTGAAAGATACAGCGGTGCAAACATAACAATACGATTGCCGTAGAACTTCTTTTTCAGTTCCTCCGCCATGGTATACATTCTGGCTACTCTGGTCGGTTCCTCACAGGCGAGAAGCACCGAGGCCTCCCTGTGGTCAAGTCCCTTACATTGTTCTGCTTTCGCAAGGATTTCGTCAATCAGGGCGTAATTCTCCTTGTTCTCCTCGGCATAGGCAAGGGTCGCGGTAATTTCCTCATGGGAAATAAATTCCTCCGCTTTCAGTGATGCTTTGTTGTACATATTCTTCTGTCCTTTCTTTCGGGTCAGAAACCTCTTCCCCGTTAGTAAAATTATTTATTTTGCAAACCCGGGTGAGTCACCTCGGGAAATTGCCACTGTAAACTCTTCTTTTTCCAGTTCCTTACGTAAGGCCTCCAAATGTTCTGCCGCTTCATTGCCGCTGTGCACTTTATTATCGTACAGAGCGTACTTGTCTCTCACTCTCGTCGGAGAAAGATTCGGCATAATGACATTCGCACCGTGCAAAAGACCTTGCAAACGACCGTCGCTCCGGGCTGTTCCCAGTGCCGTGGTGGCCGGCAGTAACACTTCGGGCAAGCTAAGGCGGATCGCAGAAAGAAGAAATAGCGTCAACTCACTGCTACCGGCTTTCTTTGCCTCAAAGGGCGTATTCTTTGCGGGTAAAAACGGTCCGATTCCCACCATCTGCGGTCGGAACCGCTCCAAAAACAACAAATCCTCTATGATACAGTCCGTCGTCTGATATGGCGACCCCACCAAAAAACCGCAACCGGTCTGATATCCGATGTCCTTTAAATTCCGCAGACATTCCATACGGGTCTCGTAAGGCTGATTCGCGGGATGAAGCTTCCCATAATGTTCTGCGTTTGCGGTCTCCTGACGAAGCAGAAAACGCTCCGCACCCGCCGAAAAAAACCGTTCATAACTTTCCCTTTTCCATTCTCCCACCGATAAGGTAATCGCACAATCCTGATACTTCGTATGTATTTCACTTACCAGCGAACAAATCCTCTCTTCCGTGAAATATCCGTCCTCGCCCCCCTGAAGTACAAAGGTCCGAAGTCCGGCTTCATATCCATCCTTACAACAGGAAAGAATCTCCTCCTCCGTCAAACGATACCGCTCCACACAGGAATTACTTTTTCGGATGCCGCAATAATAGCAATCCTTTTTACATATGTTCGTAAACTCAATCAAACCTCTCACAAACACCTGTCGACCGAAAATCCGGTCCGTTTCCCGGCGCGCCGCGCTACGTATCCGCTCCGTAATTTCCCGGTCGCGATGCTCCAGTAACCTCTGCCATTCCTCACGAGACAAAGTATGTTCTACGATTAATTTCTCTGCTATTTCCCTTAAATCTGACATTAGATTCATTTCCTTTTATGTTTTTCTTTACATTCTGTAAAAAAAGTGATACCATGAGACTATACAAACGAACGGAGGACTCCCTATGCAGTTAATTTTACGCAATATCATGGAAGAATACGTTATCCTTACTTTGGACGAAATGCTGCCGTATTTGGAAGGCTGCAAATGTGAGCGTTGCCGTCTTGATATGGCATCCTACACCTTAAACCGTTTACCGCCGAAATATGTAGCTACTACCCAGGGAGAGCTTATGTCCCGTCTCTGTGAGTTTGACACTCAGTTCAAGACCTCCATCATGAAAGAAATCACGCAGGCACATGCTATTATCAGCAAGCACCCGCGTCATTAATCCGCTTTACTTTATCCAGCCGAAGCTTGGTTTGTATCGAAACCAGGCTTTGCACTGTATCTTATCTTCTTCTACATATTTATTTTCCCATTTTCTGGAGTCCCAGGAATTGTTCCGATTGTCTCCCAGCATAAAATAGCATCCTTCCGGCACTTCAAAGATACCATAGGACCCTATCGGTGTCTCTTTCAGATACGGCTCCTCCAATAGAGTCTTGTCCTCTCCGGTCTCATCATTCCAGATATACACTTTCCCTTCCGTAATCTCAACGGTTTCTCCCGGAAGTCCGATGATTCTCTTTACATACAACACCGACTCGTCATCCGGATAATCAAACATTACCACATCGCCCCGCTCCGGCTCGGAAAACAGGTACGCAAGCCGCAGACCGAATACCCGGTCTGCAATCTGCAATGTATTCTCCATGGAACCTGACGGAATAACCGCCTTCATCAAAACAAACTTATTCAGACAGGTCCCGATTACAAAAGCCACAATCAGTATCGCTGCCCAGCTGATAATTTCCTTTAACACACCGTTTTTTCCCATATTACTCTACCGTCTCTTTCCCGGATGCATCCGCTCCCGATGCCTCCTGTTTCTTTTCCAAACGCTTTCTCGTCATCTCCCGAAGCAAAGTATAAATCACCGATACTGTCGGTACCGCAAACAGCATTCCAATGATACCGCCGATGCCGCCGCCTACGGTAACCGCCGCCAATACCCACATCGCCGGAAGTCCCACAGAGTTTCCTACTACCTTCGGATAAATTACATTTCCTTCAATCTGCTGTAAAACTACTATAAAAATCACAAACATCAGCGCCTTGAACGGGTCAATCATCAAAATCAGAAAGGCTCCCACGCCGGCACCGATAAAACCGCCCACAACCGGAATCAAAGCCGTTACTCCCACCAATACACCGATCATTGCCGCGTACGGAAATCCGAAAATCAACATTCCGATGGCACATAGGCTTCCTAAAATCACTGCCTCAATACACTGGCCCGTCACAAAAGCACAAAAAATACCGTGAGCGGTCGTTGCCACATGAAGAATTCCGTTCCGGATACGTTCCGGCAAAAAGGCATGCATTCCCTTTTTTATCTGACCGGATAACGTCTCCTTGCTAAGCAGGACATAAATCGCAAAAATAAGTGCGATTACAAAATCAATCAAACCACCGAATGCACCGATGACCCCGGCAAAGGTATTTCCCACAAAGCCCAAGGTTCCCGTGCCGATAAAGCCAAGCAGATTCTTTGCCGTAGACTCCCAGTCAATATTCAGTTCCGTAATCGTCTCGTAAATAAACGGATACTCTTCCGCATATTCGATACACCAGGCTTTTGCCTTTTCAAACCACTCCGGTACACCGTCCACCAAAAGCATCACCGTCTTGCCGATTTCCGGAAGCACCAACGATACCACAGCCACTAAAATCGCAAAAATAATAACAATGGATACCAACAGACAAACCGGACGACGTAACACATTACTTACTTTTCCTACCGCCACATCAATCGGTCCGTCCTGCTGTACTTGTCCCTCCGGCCGATTCTTTGCTGTCTTTTTACGCTTCTGCCTGATTGCAAAACGCTTCAACCCCAGTTCGCAGGAATTCCAAATCTTCTCTAATGCTCTCATCGGAAGATTCAATACAAAGGCTATAATAAATCCGACAAAAATCGGAGAAAGAACACCGAACACCCACTGAATCCCAGCTCCCACTACCGATAGTCTCTGTAGCACACAATACAACACAATTAAACCCGCCGCAGCAAAAAACATGCTCCAAAAACGACGTTTTCCCATTCTACGCCTCCTTATTTATAAAAAGAAAATAACTTACTTGAAATTCTTTCCTCAGTTCTATATAATCATAACATAAAGAGGAGGAAACATCAATGACAAATCAATCGACTATGACAAATAATTCACAGCCTCAATCCGGCTTTCCCGCTAATTTTTTAAAAATATTTGCCGCACTGACCATGTTAATCGATCATGCGGCACTTACTCTTGTCTATGCAAAACTGGCTGAATTTCCGGAATACTTAAGTCTTGTCTTTTCCACTGAGGCCTCTTTGGAACAGCTTCAGTCCATTCCTTCGGATTATATGAGCCTCTACTCCACCTACACCGTAATGCGCCTGGTGGGACGCATCGCCTTCCCGCTTTTTGCGTTTCTGTTGTTCGAAGGCTTTATGCATACCTCCGATTATAAGCGCTATCTGCTTCGCGTCGGTATTTGTGCCCTGGTCGCGGAGATTCCGTTTAACTTAATCGTAACCAACGCTGCAGCCCTTTACGGTTGGGAGAATGTCTCCGTGTCCCTATTTTTCCCGCGGTATCAAAATACTGTATTTACTCTGTTTTTAGGACTTCTGATGCTGTACGGCATGAAGCGTGTGGAGGCAACGGATGATATTACGCCAAAGGCAGCGTTCAAGCAATGGCTTGGTCAGCTTCTCCTCGTTCTGGCTGCTTGTGTTATCTCGGTTTATGCGCGCCTGGACTATAGCTACATCGGTATTTTATTCCTTGCGATGCTCTACTTTTTCCGCAACAACAAAAAGATGCAGATTATCTTCGGATGTATCGTATTCCTCAGTACCAACATTGCGGCATTGTTAGCCTTTGTACCAATTGCTATGTACAACGGAAACATCATCCGCTCCAAGAAGTTTAAATACTTCTTCTACATCTTCTATCCGGCACATTTGCTGGTGTTATATTTGATTTCATTGGTACTGTAATAACATCCAGCCGACAACAAAAAAACAGTAAACTATAAAAGGGAACCTGTACCTGATGTACCGGTTCCCTTTTAATCTTTCTGTTATCTATTACAGAGTGATATTCTCGCCCTTTAAGCCGTTAAATGCACCTGCAATCTTTGCATCCTCGTGCGCAATGAGCCACTTGTTTACAGCGGTCATAAGCTTATCTTCCGGAGTCTTGTTCGGCTGCTTTGCAAGATCGTAGTTGGTTCCCTTCGGGAGAACTACGATACCGCGGAAACCGCCTGCCTGGGAGTTGCACGGAGCATAGTGGAGGGTTGTTGCGTAAAGCTCTACCGCTACACCTGCCGGTACTAAGAATGCTTCGATCTTAGAGGTATCGTAGGTGAAATCCTCCTCGATATCCTGCTCTAAACCGAGAAGTAAAATCATACCGTCTACGGAAATGTTTACCTCGGAATCTCTGTGATACTCTACTGCGTTTAACTTATTGTTGTTACCGCTGCAGTGACCTACCTGAATCGGCATACCGCCGTATACGCTCTCGCAAAGGTCCTTTGCGGAAGCACATGCCTCAAGGCTTGCAAGACCCGGCTCATACACTACATCGGCCGGAATCTCCATCTTCTTCATCTCGGCAAGCATATCGGAAAAATCAATTCCGGTTACAACCTTACCGTACTTCTTAAATGCTGCATCGGTTACGTTTTGAATCTTCATGTTGTAATACCCCGCTTTCTCTTATTTGTTCTCTTTATATTAAAGCGCTACGGTAACAAAAATATCGTAGATTGCCTTAATAGCAGTTTCAAAGTCCTCGTTACGAACACCGATGATTATGTTAAGCTCACTGGAACCCTGGTCAATCATCTTGATGTTGATGTTATTGTGAGCGAGCGCTGCGAAAATGCGTGCAGCCACACCACGGTTGGACTTCATTCCGCGGCCTACCACTGCGATCAGTGCAAGATTTGCCTCAAGATCGATGGAATCCGGAGCTGCCAAACGATGAAGTGCTCCCAATACATTCTGCTCCTTGCCCTCAAACTCCGGCTGATGTACGAATACAGTCATGGTATCGATACCGGACGGTACATGCTCGAAGGAAATGCCGTTCTCTTCGAAGGCCTGCAGAACCTTACGTCCGAAACCAACCTCGGCATTCATCATATCCTTCTCGATATTAACCGCTACGAAGCCCTTCTTACCTGCAATACCGGTAATGGTGTACTCCGGAATACGGCAAGTGCTTTCTACAATCATGGTACCTTCATCTTCCGGAGCGTTGGTATTACGAATGTTAATCGGAATACCAGCCTTACGAACCGGGAAAATAGCGTCTTCGTGAAGAACACCTGCGCCCATGTAGGAAAGCTCACGAAGCTCTCTGTATGTAATGGTGGTAATCGGCTTCGGATTATCAATGATACGCGGGTCCGTTACAAGGAAACCGGAAACGTCGGTCCAGTTCTCGTACAAATCTACCTTGCCTGCTCTTGCCACGATGGAACCGGTCACGTCGGAACCGCCACGAGAAAAAGTCTTTACCTCGCCGCTCTTCTTTGCACCGTAGAATCCCGGAATAACCGCACGAGGAGTTTTTGCAAGACGCTGGGACAATACACTGTCGGTCTTTTCTGCATTGAAGCTTCCGTCGCTGTGGAAGAAAATCACCTCAGCCGCATCGATGAATTCATAGCCGAGATAAGCTGCCATAATACGACCGTTTAAGTACTCACCACGGGAAGCCGCATAGTCGCTTCCTGCCTTTAACTTAAAGTTCTGCTCGATTACTTCGAACTCTTCCTTCAAGGAAATCTTTAACTTCAAACCGTCGATAATCTCGTTGTAACGAGCTTCGATTGCTTTCAGCTCCTTGGAGAAGTCCTTATCTGCCTCTGCCAGAGCGTAGCAACCGTATAACATATCGGTTACCTTTGTATCTTTGGAATGACGCTTACCCGGTGCAGACGGAACTACATATACACGGCTCTCGTCCGCGCGGATGATGTCGCCTACCTTCTTAAACTGTTCTGCACTGGCTAAGGAACTGCCGCCAAACTTCACTACCTTTTTCATAATGCTTCTTACCAACCTTTCAGTCTTATAAATCGGATTCTTATTTTGCTAATAAAAACCCATACTAATAGAAAAACACAAAACGCAAAGATAATCAAGTGTTTTTTTTATTTTTTTGCAATTTTTTTCAAAACCTTTGTCCTTTTTCTCTTTACGGACACACTCACTTATGATAAACTTAGGAAAACATAGAAAAACAAAGCAAAAGCCAGGGAAAGGAGGATGCGGAATGTTAAAGAGAATACTGTTTGCTCTTACGCCGGCGACAGCGGAATCCTCAGACTTGCAAGAATTTTTAAATGAATTGGAACAGATTGGAGTCGACTATACCTTTTTCACCGAGGCCGCAGCTCCTGTTTCGGTCCGGTTAAATTCCCTTGCGTTACCGCCCGCGGACTGCCTGGTTATCACGGATTCTCTCCCGGGTATCTCGTCTTCCCGCACGTTAGCTATCCCTTGTATCGGCTATGCGCCACAGGGAAATCTCGAAGACCTGTCCGGAGCCTATTCACTCTTTGAGGACTTTGCTTCTATTGATGTTGCGTATCTTTGCCGAACTCACGCCCATGCGGTGGGCTATCCTGCGGACATTCTCTCCACGGAGCGGCTCCTCGTGAGAGAGTTTTCCGAAGCAGACTTTCCGGCACTTTACGCCATGTGCACGGAGCCTTCCACCGCTTCCTTTATGGAGGAAGTTCTCTTTGATTATGAAACGGAGCTGGAAAAGCATAGCGCCTATATCCGAAACATTTATCCGTTCTTTGATTTGGCACTGTGGGGTGTCTATGAAAAGGCCTCCGGCAAACTTATCGGCAGAGCGGGCTTTTCCCTCCCGGAGGATGGGTCCGACACCTTCTCCATAGGGTATCTTATCGATGTTCCGTACCGGAGATGCGGCTTTACAAAGGAACTTATCCCGGCCCTGCTCTCCTATGCAAAGGAACAAGGATATACAAAAGTATCCGCCCGTATCAAGGTTGGAAATACCGGTTCCGTAAAGGCTCTGGAGCAATGCGGATTTCCTTACAAACGTGAGGAAGATCCTACAAAATCGATTTTAACGTATATCATTTGTCTGACCGTGTAACCTCTATATTTACGTGTCGGCAAATAGGAAAGATGCCTCAAACTTCCCACGAAGTCCAAGGCATCTTTTTCTTTGAAAACGGGTACCTTATTATCTGGCACCGCCTGCTGCGGTACCGTTCCCCATACCACCTGCAGCACCTGCGGTACCGTTGGTACCGTTTGTACCATTGGCACCGTTACCGCCGGTCATTTCATCCACACCGTTTCCGATGCCGTCAATGACATCGTTTGCACCGTCGCCGATACCGTCGATCACATCACCGACACCGTCATCGATATCGTTGATGAGGCCGTCCTCACCGGTTCCGCCGATGCCGTCTGTATCGGTTCCGCCCACATTATTTCCGTTCATATCAGTATCGTTGTTCTGATCCGGAGTAATGGTCGGGGCCGTGGTCGGACTCGGAGCGGTAGTTCCGGTCGGCTGCGGGCTTGGAGTAACATCCTCGTTTCCCATGTCCTCACCGCAGGCACATGCCATGAGGAACAAAGACATACAGCACATTGCCATAAGGCTTACAATCTTCTTTTTCATAAAAGCCTCCTTATTTGCATATCATGCATATACTTAGTTGCTTCCTTAGTATTCCGCAAGATTCGGCTCTTATGCATGGAAGGGATTTCAAAAAAAAACAAGCTGCCACACCTACAATGCAACAGCTTGTCGAAGTTCTTATGAATGAGAAGAGCTTACACTCTCTTCATGTACTCGCCGGTTCTGGTGTCAATCTGGATGGTCTCACCGTTCTCAACGAATAACGGTACCTGTACCACAGCACCAGTCTCTACGGTAGCCGGCTTGGTAGCGCCGGTTGCGGTATCACCCTTGAAGCCCGGCTCGGTCTCGGTAATAACGAGCTCTACGAACAACGGCGGCTCGATAGCAAATACTTCCTTGTTGTGGGAAAGCATCTTAACCATCTCATTTTCCTTAACAAACTTTAAGGAATCGCCAATCTGGTCCTCGGTCATAGCAATCTGATCAAAGGTCTCTACGTCCATGAAATGATACATCTCACCGTCGGAGTACAGATACTGCATATCTGCTCTCTCAATGTGTGCAGCCGGGAACTTCTCCGTCGGACGGAAGGTCTTCTCGACAACACCACCACTCTTAATATTCTTTAACTTAGTTCTAACGAACGCTGCGCCCTTACCCGGCTTAACGTGCTGGAACTCAACGATCTGACAAACGTTACCCTCAATTTCAAGAGTAATACCGTTTCTGAAATCACCTGCAGAAATCATATATAATCCTCCTTAGAATTAACTACTCTCTAGTGTATCGCACTCTGACAATTTTTTCAATACCAAATTTTAAAAAATTACATTTGTTTTGCTTTATTTTCACCCGTTCCCCGGAAAAACATACGAAATCCGGGGATTTACGCCATATGTAAGGCTTCCAGAGCCAATAAATAGCCGTTGATTCCGAGACCTACAATCTGACCGTCACATACCGGTGCGGTTACCGATGTATGACGGAACTCTTCTCTTTTGTGAATATTGGAAATATGTACCTCAATCTTTTTCACCGTCACCGAGGCCAAAGCATCGCGAATGGCATAACTGTAATGAGTGTAAGCTCCCGGATTAATTATGATGCCCTCCGTGCCGTCGCTGTAGGCCGCCTGCAGTCTGTCAATAATCGCTCCTTCACAGTTGTTCTGAAAAATCTCTACCGTATCGCCCTTTTCCGTTGCAGCTGCCTCAATCTTTGCACACAAAGCTTCGTAGTTTTCCGTACCGTACTGTGCCGGCTCCCGGATGCCCAGGAAATTTAAGTTCGGTCCGTTGATTACCAAAATCTTCATCGTCTCTGCCTCCTTATTTCTTCGTCACACCATCTGTAACTGTTTTGATTTCTTCGATAATTGCGTAAAATGACTTTCCTTCCGTATCAAGAATATAGTCTGCCGCAGTCCGGTATACCGGCAAACGCTTCTCAAAGAGCGGACGCAGGCGTTTCTCCCTGTCCTCTCCGTCCGCCAAAGGCCGCCCCGTATCGTTTTGCAAACGTTCCAGAATCGTCTCTATCTTCGTCTCCAAGAACACTACCGTACCGATTTCACGAAGCAGTGCCGCGTTTTCCTCCCGCATCGGCATTCCGCCGCCGGTAGCAAGAATCAGTCCTTCCGCATCCTTAGAAAGCTTCCGGAGTAGTTCTGTCTCGGCATTCCGGAAGTACTCTTCGCCTTTTTCTGCAAACATGGCGGAAATGGTCGTTCCGTAAGCCTCTTCGATCATGGCATCCGTATCGGAAAACGCATAGCCCAGTGCCCCGGCCAGCTTCTTCCCGACAGTGCTTTTTCCGCAGCCCATAAAACCGATTAACACAATATTATTCTTCTTCATCTTAGTGTACCTTCTTTTTGCTTTTTCCATAAAAATGTAATACGATTTTTTCCAAATACCGCTTTAACACAATCTGGATTTCTTCTTTTTTCCCTATCGGCGCAACCAATACCGAATGTATGCCGGCTCGATTGGCTCCCCACATATCCGTAAAAATCTGGTCACCTACGGATACGGTCTGCTCCTTCGTAGTCCCCATCTTTTTCATAGCTGCCTCATAACCTGCCGCCCCCGGCTTTCCTGCTTTAAAAATGTATTCCGCGCCCAGAGGAGTGCTGAAAGACTTTACCCGCGGCTCTTTATTGTTAGATACAAAGCACACCTTAAAACCGATTTCCTTTAACTTCCGGATGAGAAAAATCGCCTTTTCGTTCACCGGCGCTCCATGCTCTACCATGGTATTGTCGATATCAAAAATAATCCCGCGGTATCCCGCCGCGTATAAGCGCTCGTACTCTTTTGTTTCGTATGCGGACTTCCAGTCCTCCTTCGGATAAAACTGCTTTAACATTACTTCCTTCTGTTCTCCTTCCGTACTATACTGTATTATTTTCCTTTTTTCTTGTGTACATTTCGAATGGTCTTTTTCTTGGCCGGAGCTGCCGGCTTCTGTCTCGCTTGTCCTGCGCCCTTCCCTTTTCCGAATGATCCACCGTACTCTCCCGGTCTTCCGCCGCTTCTCGGACGAATAAGACACTTTTTATCAAAGCCGATCAAATCCTCTCTGTGGGCAAGCTTAAGCGCCTCCTCCACCAGCTCGTAATTTTTCGGATTGCGGTACTGAATCAGGGCACGCTGCATGGCTTTCTCATGAGGAGACTTCGGCACATACACCGGCTCCATGGTCCGCGGGTCCAACCCCGTATAATACATACAGGTGGAAATCGTCGACGGTGTCGGGTAAAAATCCTGTACCTGCTCCGGCATGTAGCCCAAATCCCGCAAGTACTCCGCCAGCTCCACCGCTTCCTTCATGGTAGAACCCGGATGGGAGGACATGAGATACGGCACCACGTACTGCTCTTTTCCCAGTCTGGCATTCATCTTTTTATATTCCGTAATAAAGGTATCGTAAACACCGCGGCTCGGCTTGCCCATCTTTGACAGCACCGCATCGCACACATGCTCCGGTGCCACCTTTAACTGACCGCTGACATGATGCTCGCAAAGCTCCCTAAGGAAGGTGCGGTCCTTATCGTAAATCAAATAGTCGAACCGGATACCGGAACGAATAAATACCTTCTTTACCTTCGGCAATTCACGAAGCTTCCGGAGCAATGCCAGATAATCTTCGTGATTCACCTTTAAGTTCTTGCACGGCGTCGGGAACAAGCACTGCTTATTCGGACAAACGCCCTTACTTAGCTGCTTATCGCAGGCCGGGGCACGGAAATTTGCCGTCGGACCGCCCACATCGTTAATATACCCCTTAAAATCCGAATCCCAAGTCATGAGCTTCGCTTCTTCCAAAATAGACTCATGGCTTCTGGTCTGGATAATTCGTCCCTGATGGAAGGTCAGTGCACAAAAGCTGCACCCTCCGAAGCATCCGCGATTGCTCACCAAACTAAACTTTAACTCATCAATGGCCGGAATCCCGCCCGCCGCTTCATAAGACGGATGATAATTCCGCATATAAGGAAGCGCATACACCCGGTCCATCTCCGCCTGGGTAAGAGGCGCCGCCGGAGGGTTCTGCACCACATACTCCGTGTCACTGTACTTCTCCACCAGACGTTTTCCCGAAAACGGGTCCGTATTACAATACTGAATATAAAAGCTTTTCGCAAAGCTCTTTTTGTCTTCCTTAATCTCCGTAAAACTCGGCAGAATCGTTGCATCATACACCGATTCTAACGATGTCGCCCGGTATACCGTGCCTGCCACAAAGGTAATATCCTTTACCGCAAGACCGGAGTCTAACGCATCCGCAATCTCCACAATAGACTTTTCACCCATACCGTAGGACAACAAATCCGCCCCGGAATCCAGTAAAACAGAACGCTTCACGGAATCCGCCCAGTAATCATAATGTCCCAAACGACGTAAAGACGCCTCGATACCGCCGATAATAATCGGTTTCTTTTTATACACACGGCGAAGCAGATTGCAATATACAATCGTCGCCCGGTCCGGACGCTTTCCGATAACACCGCCCGGGGTGTACGCATCCTGACTTCGGCGCTTCTTTGCCACGGTGTAATGATTTACCATGGTGTCCATATTTCCGGCAGATACTAAAAAGCCCAGACGCGGCTCTCCCAAAATCTGCACACTCTGCTCATCCTTCCAGTCCGGCTGGGAAATAATTCCCACCTTATAGCCGTGACTCTCCAACACCCGGCTGATAATGGCCGGTCCGAAGGAGGTATGATCCACATAGGCATCTCCGATAATATATACAAAGTCGCACTGTTCCCAGCCGCGCTTTTTCATGTCTTCTCTGCAAATCGGCAAAAAATCTTTCATTTTGCGTCCTGCCTTTCTAAACTACATTCCTTTAATATTCAATCTCCCGCAATACCGAGTCCATGAGTCTTGCATTGCGCATGGAAAACTCCGGTGTCACAAGAAGTTCTCCCTTTCCTTCGATAGCCCGGGTCATCTGCTCCACTTCCAAACAATAATTCTGTCGTGCGGTGACAGTTTTTACTTCCTCTTTTCCGTTTGTCAGCACCCGGTAGCTTAATTCGCCCGCCTGGTTGTACTCCACTTCGGAACGAATCCATCCCTTAGTCCCGTGAACATACAAACGGTCAAAGCGGCCGTTGGCGCCCTTCCCGAAAATCATACCCACATTAAAGGAAGCCCGTACGCCGTTTTCAAACTTCACGATACCGGCCGTGTGGAAATCCACATCATCGCCGCCGAACTCCGCACAAGCCTTTACAAAGGTCGGTTCCGCATCCATCAAAGAAAGCATCATGGTGGTACAATAACATCCCAAATCGTACATGGCACCGCCGCCGAACTCCTTATTCAGACGGTAATCTTCCTCGTAACCCTGGGTTATAAAGGCAGTTTCGATATAATCCACTTCCCCGATACTGCCACTGTCTATCACTTCACGCAAAGATGCCACATACGGGCTGTGCAGATAGGCATAGGCCTCCGCAAGATACACACCTTTCCTCTTTGCGGCACGGAACATTTCTTCCGCTTCCAGTGCGTTTAAGGCCAACGGCTTCTCACAGAGCACATGCTTTCCTGCTTCGATGGCCTTCATAACCCATTCGTAATGGATGTGATTCGGAAGCGGAATATACACCGCCTGCACCTCATCATCCGCAAGTAACGCATCATATCCTACATAGGCCTTTTGAAAACCGAACCGTTCTTTAAATTCATTTACCTTTGTCTCACTTCTGCCCGCAATGGCATACAATTCACAGCCTTCTGCCTGCTTCATGCCGGGAATCGTTCCCCAGGAAGCAATTCCTGCCGTACCTAAAACGCCCCACTTTATTGACATATCTTCACCTTTTCCTTTACCGTTTGTAACAAAACCAATCTTATATCACTTTACATCATATCACAGTTCCGTCTGTTTTTCTACAAAAATCAATTCCCCACAAATAAAAATATCTTTTTGCCCGCCTCTTGATTTTTATCTCCGTTTTACCGATAACTACTTCGGACGGTTCTCTTGCTCTTTTGCATTGCTTCCGCCCGAATACATTACAAAGGAGTAACTTTATGAAAAAACTTATCGCGGAATTTATCGGAACTGCGGTACTGGTAACCCTCGGTTGCGGTACGGCAATGTTAGTCGGCTGTAATGCCGCAAACGGCGGCGGTTATATCCTCACCGCACTTGCTTTCGGCCTTGTTATCGTAGGCATGGCTTACTGCGTAGGAAATATCTCCGGCTGTCACATTAACCCGGCGGTTTCCTTAGGCGTATTAATGAGCGGAGGTATGACCGTTAAGGAATTTATCGGTTATGTAGTGGCACAATGCCTCGGTGCTTTGGCAGGCGCGGGCCTTCTGGCTGCTATCTTCGGTCTCGGTGATGTGACCGATATGACCGGCGGCTTCGGTTCCAACGGCCTTGCAGGCGTTGGCGGCAGTGTGGTTGCGGGACTTCTCGTGGAAATCGTGCTGACCTTCATTTTTGTTATGACCATCCTCGGCGTTACAAGCAAAAAGGCCGGACACGGTTCCTTCGGCGGTCTTGTCATCGGTCTTACCCTGACTCTGGTACACATCCTCGGCATCGGCTTAACCGGCACCTCCGTAAACCCGGCAAGAAGTATCGGTCCGGCTATCGTTGCTGCCATTACAGGCAACTCCGATCCGATTGCCTGTGTCTGGGTATTTATCGTAGGCCCGCTTGTAGGCGCTGCGCTTGCGGCTGTTGTGTACAAGTATTTGGAGAATGAGAAGAACGCATAGTTCAAGACAAACTCTGAGTATCAAACCAAACAATAAAGTAAAAAGGGAATGCACCGACATACACTGATATCCGATGCATTCCCTCTTTTTATTTTCGATTTATGATATAAACTATTACCATACTTCCCTTACTCTATCATCGGCGTTCCGTCCGGTGCATATACCCGGAACGGATATAGATATTCCATCTCCTCATAGCCTACTTCTGCCACTCTATCCTCCGACATACTCCAACCGGTCACATACTCTTCATGGATATAACCGTATTGATCCACCGCCCGTATATAAAAATCAAAGCATTCTCCTTCTTTAGCCGGATAACTTTTATCCAGCACTATCGCGCCGTTCACCAAAGGAATCTCCTCGATTATAGTATTATCTTTCTTCACGTAAAGGGTCGTGTCATGGAATTGTTCCAAATAGCCGTCCCCTTTCGTCAGCATCTGCAACTCTATGTCTACTCTTACGGAATCCTTTTTCTTCTCAAATCCGGTAGAGCACTGCATGGTATGAAACAGCGGAAGACAATAATACTGCAATCCATCCTGCGGCAGGTCCTCCCACATTTCGGTCCTTGTTACACCATCCTCCGTAATACAAATCAAGGCATCTTTATAATATTCCTCAAAAATCGGAAGCACCAGGCTTCCGGTAAATACCCCGGAACCGTTGTTTATGAGGGTAATGATTTTTCCCCGGTAATTTAGCGATAACTCCGTCTCTCCGCTATAGCTCTTCGGCACCACGGAAAAAAGCATCTCGGTCGTATGCTCATCGGAATCGATTTCTCCGAAATCATAGGTCACCTCACTGATTAAGGACGCTTCCTTTTTCTCCATCTCCTGCATTTCATACAAACGCCCCTGCAATACGTCAAGTTCATTGGACAGACTGTTTCTCGTATTGTTCAGCTCGTTCTGCAGATTCGTAATCTTCGAACTTAACGAACTGTACATCACAAACACTGCAATTACCGCAACCACCTTCCATACTGTTTCCATAGAGGCCATCGGTACATGGGCACTGCTTTCCTCCCCCCGAAGTTTCCGGTTAATGGCCGCCTTATAACAAAGATAATACACCAATACTCCGATTGCCAACGCCACCAATATCAATATCGGTAAAACAAAAACTGCTATGCTCATCTCTCTTCCTCCTATTCCTATATTTGAAAAAATGTCCGAAAACTGTTGTAATAGCTTCTGGTTACATCCACCAGAGCACCGTCCGACATCACCAATACAAATTTCATGGATATGGACGGTTTAATCTTTTTTACATGGTCCTTTGCAATAATGGCACAGTTACTAACACGCAAGAACTTCGTATTATCCAGTATCGTGCACAGCTGATACAATCGATCATAGGCATAATAACATTCTCCGTCGCTTCCGTGTACCAGCACATCATGTCCCAGACTTTCGATATATACGATTTCTTCTATGGCAAGCTTCAGCTTTTCGCCCTCCTTCGTCTTTACCGACAGATGTCCGGCAAAACGCCCCTGCTCCGTCAGTACAAACTCCGCTTCATCGTCAATGACAAAGCCGGCAGCCGTAAGCTTTTGTTCGATTTCCTCGTAATGCTCGTCACTGACATTCAGTCGTATGTTCAACTCCCGCTCCTCCTTCCGGTTATTATCGAGCTCGTTAAGTTTATCATACACAAAAAAAATTTTTTCGCAATACCTTGTGCATAGTCTGCAATAATTCCTTACATGAATTACACTATTTCCTTCCTTATTTGCCGTCTCTTTCTCCAGTTCTCTGCTTCTTTTTTGTGTCGTCACTTTAAACCGTTGCGCTTTAAAGCAAAAAAGCGTTGACAAACCACCAAACAAGCGTTACAATACAGATAGCTTACAATAGCATTAGGAAAGGAGTTTTTCCATGGACACCCAGTTTGGATTTATCGGTCTCGGATTAATCGGCGGTTCTATTGCCCGCGCCCTCCGGGAAACACAAGCATCTTGTAAGATTTTGGCTTATTCCCGTAAGTCTGCGCTTTCCGAGGATTTACAGAGCGCCTTGGAAACCAAAGTATTGGATGATGTGGTCTTTTCCCTAACCGCGCTTTCCGATTGCGATTATATTTTCCTTTGCGCCCCGGTGGACTGCAACATTTCCTATCTTCCGGAGCTTGCGCGAATTATTTCTAAGAAAACAATTCTTACAGACGTAGGTAGTGTTAAGTCCGGCATTCATACTGCTGCGGAAGAGGCAGGTCTCTCCGCTCAATTTATCGGCGGACATCCGATGACCGGTTCCGAGCGTACCGGCTTTGCCAACAGTAACGCCCTTCTTATGGAAAATGCTTATTATGTTGTTACCATGACCGAGACCTGTCCGAAAGAACGGGTAGATGCCTTTCTTTCCCTGGTAAAACAGATAAAGTCCATTCCGGTGGTACTCTCTCCGGATGAACACGACGATGCGGTAGCAGCCATCAGCCATGTACCGCACGTCATTGCGGCACAGTTGGTGAATCTGGTCCGTACCTCCGAGGATGCGGATACCATGCGCTTACTTGCAGCAGGCGGCTTTAAAGATATTACCCGTATCGCTTCCTCTTCCCCGTCTCTTTGGGAAAGCATTTTAACCGCGAATACGGACTTTGTACTTCCGACATTGCGTCGCTATATTTCTTTATTAACCGAAGCGGAGCAGGCACTCTCCACAAAGAACAAGGAAGAGATCCGCTCTCTGTTTGCCGAAGCCGGCGAATTCCGCAGTACCTTACAGGAACGCAAAGGCGCCCTTCCGGAGTCCTTTGTCCTTCACGCGGACCTTCGGGACGAGGCCGGTGCCATTGC
The DNA here is from genome assembly GCA_015057365.1 of Lachnospiraceae bacterium. Taxonomy (GTDB): domain Bacteria; phylum Bacillota; class Clostridia; order Lachnospirales; family Lachnospiraceae; genus SIG307. The sequence goes on from SVEN01000002.1 coordinate 128,384, forward strand.
TACCTTTGCCACTCTTTTGGCAGTACACGGCATCAGCTTAAAAAATATCGGTATCGTTCACAACCGCACCTATGAACAAGGTGCGCTCCGCATCGAATTTTACGACAGAGATGCATTGGATCGGGCTTATACACTTTTAACCGACAATCTTTTTACCGTATACCGCTAATCGGCTCGAATTGTTTCCGGCATTTAATAAACAATAAAAACCTCCCGTATACTTCGTTTGTCCGTTGTAAATACTATGACAAACGATATACAGGAGGTTTTTTATGCACATGTTTCGCCCTATCCGACGTTTTGGTTCCGATTTTGTCCGTTGCGGTCTCATCGGCTGGTGTTTGGAATGCTTCTGGACCGGACTGGATTCCTTCCGTAACTGTCACAGCGACAAACGTCTGCTGTGCCGCACCTCTGTCTGGATGTTCCCGATTTACGGCATGGCTGCCTTTATCCCTGCTGTCTACAAACGAATCTGTTCCAAATCCGCCCTATTCCGCGGCAGTGTTTACGCCTCTGCCATTTTAGGCTGCGAATATACCAGCGGCCTTCTGCTAAAACGCCACAATGCCTGCCCTTGGGATTACAGTAAGGCAAAGTTAAATTACAAAGGTGTTATTCGTCTGGACTATATTCCTTGTTGGGCACTGGCCGGACTTTTATTTGAACGGGTACTCTGCAAGAAATAATTACAGCGTCACCACTAAAGTATCATAACCCAGCTGCTGTAATTCCTGTTGCAGGGCAACCGCTTCGTTCAGGCTTTCGGTCCGTCCTGCCCGTACCGCATAGAAGCTTCCGCTTCTGGAAATGTCCGCCGGAATTCCCAGCGCCACCATTTCCCGGTATAAATTGTCCGCATTCTCCGGGTTACGGAACAATCCTACCTGAACCGCATAAGCCTCCGACATCGGCATCTGCTGCCCCATGCCCGGACCGATTTCCCCACCGATGGTCTGTAATACACCGTTGGCAATGGCCTGAGCCACATCATCAAAACGTGCGTCTAAAAGGGCATTATCCGCATCCGTATTAATAAAACCCACCTCCACCAAAAGTGCCGGCATCTGAGTACGGCGAAGCACTGCCAGGTCTCTGCGGATATTTAATCCCAAATCCCGAAACCCGACTTCCGCAAGTTCTGCATTAATAGCCTGTGCCATCTCTGCCTTTACACCGTTTTCGTCATACACCAAGGTCTCTACACCGGAATATTGGTTGTTTACCGGACTGGAATTCCGATGAAAAGAAATGAAATAGTCCGCTCCCGATTCATTGGCAATCTGCGCCTTTCGTACCGGAGAATCGTACACATCCTCCGTTCTCGTATATACCACGTCTACACCGCTTCTCTGCAAAATCTCACCCACTGCCAGAGTAAGAGCCAAATTGTCATCCTTTTCCCGTCTTCCGTTTTCTACCGCTCCGCTGTCGTACCCGCCGTGCCCGGCATCTAATGCCACTGTTACCGCCATACAAACCTCCGCATCATATCTTCACTTACATTCTACTGATAGCATACGGTGATTTCTTTCAATGTTGCATGACCTCACAATTTTTTCATATCAAACGGCAGCTACTGCTCTCCCGGAGATTTTATCTTTGATTATTCTGCAATATTTCTCTGACATACGCCGGCCTATCCGTAATAATATTATCCACTCCCAGCTCCATCATCCGTTCTGTTTCGTAATCTTTGTTCACCGTCCATGCATGGATTTCCTTCCCTCTTGCATGTGCACTTTGTACCAATTGCAACGTAACATAATCGGACTTAATGCTGAAAATATCCGCCGCATCACAGTGAAAAATCTCGCCGAATACCATTGAAAGGATATAGCCGGTTTTTATGCTGCTATTTGCTTTTTTTACCCATTCCAGCTGTACATAAGAGTCGGAGGTTACCACACACCGTTCTTCCAGCCCATAGCTTTCAATTAACGTCACCACGCTCTCCGCCAGTTCTCTACTTTCTCCGTCCTTCAGTTCGATGTTAAACTCGATTTTCCTGCCGTACTTCTCTAAAATTTCCTGCAAACAGGGAACGGTTTCTCCCGCAAATTTTTCCGCATATCTGCACCCAACATCATAGGAGGACAGTTCTGCATACGTTACTTTGTCAATCTCGTTTACAACTCCCGTTGTACGAAACAGCGCCCGGTCATGCATCAGTACCGGCACGCCGTCCGCTGTCAATCTCACATCAATTTCCGCATAATCCGCCCGCTCTTCAATTGCCAGTTCAACGGACGCTCCCGTATTTTCCGGTGCCCCGTGAGACGCTCCCCGATGAGCCGTTATCATGATTCTCTTGCGGCCTCCGGAAATCCTCACACTTTCCCTTCGTGCCAAACCGATCAGTACTGTCCCCGTCAACAAAAAAAACAGACAGGCAGTTATAAGAGTTCTCCCCACGTTACATCCGACACGGAGTTTTCTTCTGCCTATCTGTCTCAGTTTCATTTTACGCTCCTAATTCATATAAATCAGGTGCTCCTTCGGCTTTGCCGTATGCACCATATCTACAAGATACAGGACAGGACCTTCCCCGCCGTATTCTCTCTGGTACTCTACCGCAACCTTCGCCGTTACCTTTACCCAGTCACGTAATTTAAAATTTTCTGCCTGTGGGCCCTTACAAAGCATTCCCACAAAACCGATATCATCCGCACAACAAGTCATGGCAAAACGCCCCGGCACAAAGAATCCTTTCGGAATGTCTCTGCCTTTATACACCATGGCCGTAAAACGAACGGTCTTGCCGTCATACTTCTGCGGCTGGTCCAATGCATCCAGATAAAAGATACCGTAATCGTCATCCTCAATCTCGATAATCTCCGCATTTAAGTCGTACGGCAAATCGATTTCGTCGTCGAATCCGTCCTCACCGTCCTCGGACTCAAAAAGAACCTGCGCACGACGATTTAACGCACGCACCGCCTTACGGAAGGTATTACGCTTAGTATCTGCCGTACAACGATTAAATATCACAAGCTCCGTGAAATTAATCTGCTCCGCCATCATCTGACGCATATTACTCATATACACCTCAAAGGTGCCGGCATCCGCCATGGTAATCATTTGCGCCAGTTCCCAGCCTCTCGGCATGCCCCGTTCAATAAAGCCGGACATACTCCAGGTACCGTTAAACTCAATCATGACGCGCTCCGGACGATAGTCGGACTGACACTTCTTAAGCAACGTCGGCGATAAATCCTCTTCGTTTTCCACCGGAATCACAAAAATATTGTTTTTCTCAAGTGCCTCGGTATCGTACTCCTCCATTCCTTCCTCACAGAGTAAAAGAATGGTCTTTTCTCCGGAGGCAAAGTTCGGATCCTCCAACGTGTTTTTAATAAATGTGGTTTTACCGCTTTCCAAAAAGCCGGTAATAATATATACAGGTATCTCCATTGTAGAACCTCTCTTTATTTCCTGTTACGCCAGCTCAAACAATACTTCCAGCGCATCTTCCTTAATCTTGGAACCGATGACACAAAGACGTCCGGTATAATCCGGCTGTCCCTCGCGAAGCTCGAATTCACCCGGCGTCAAGTCAAAGTAAATCCAGGTGCCGTCTGTTGCCGGAACCATACCCTTAGCACGTAAAATCACACCGTACTCTTCCGTATTGGCAAGCTTATTTAAAATCTCACGCATGGTCTCGCGCTCGTACTTATGCGGAGTCTCCTTACCCCAGCTGGTAAATACCTCATCCGCATGATGATGGTGATGATGATGCTCATGGTCCTCATGGTCGTGATGATGTTCATGATGGTGCTCGTGATCATGGTCGTGGTCGTGACAACCACAGGTGCAATCCTCACCGTGCTCATAGTGATGATGCTCATGTGCCTCATGGTCATGATGATGGTGCTCATGATGGTGTTCATGATGATGCTCGTGATCATGGTCGTGACAACCGCAGGTGCAATCCTCTCCGTGCTCGTGATGATGCTCATGGTGATGGTGTGCTTCCTCAAGAAGCTCCTTCTCAAAAGATGACTCCTGCTCCATAGCGGAAAGAATCACCTTACCGTCGATTTCGTCCCATGCCGTAGTAATCAGGATAGCCTTCGGATTCTGGGCACGAAGCTTTCCTACCACTACCTCGGTCTTTGCCGCATCATACTTCTGGGTACGGCTTAAGATAATGGTCTTGGCACTCTCTACCTGATTGTTGAAGAACTCACCGAAATTCTTCATGTACATGGCAGCCTTAGATACATCTACAACTGTAGAAAAGCTGTTCAGCTTTGCATCCGGCAAGTCTGCCTGTACATCCTGTACTGCCTTAATGACATCGGAAAGCTTGCCCACACCGGACGGCTCGATAATGACTCTGTCCGGAGAAAAGCGCTCCAGCACTTCTTTTAAGGACTTGCCGAAATCCCCTACCAAAGAACAACAAATACAGCCGGAATTCATCTCGGTGATCTCCACGCCCGCATCCTTTAAGAAACCGCCGTCAATGCCGATTTCACCAAATTCATTTTCAATTAAAACTACCTTTTCCCCCTTATAAGCCTCTTCCAAAAGCTTCTTAATCAGGGTGGTCTTTCCGGCTCCTAAAAATCCGGAAATAATATCAATCTTTGTCATGTTAACTGCCTCCAAAACTTATTCTGCCTTCGGCTGCTCGGAAGTACAATGCGGGCAACGGGTTGCGTCGATTGCAATTTCGGACTTACAGAACGGACAAACCTTGGTGGTCGGTGCTGCAGGAGCCGCAACCTCTTCCTTCTTACCTAACTCGTTAAGCTTATTCATCCATCTTACGAACAGGAACACCACAAATGCCATAATGATAAAGTCAATCAACCCCGCAATGAAAGAACCGTACTTAAAGCAAGCCACACCAAGTTCTTCCGCTTCCGCAAGAGACTCATAGGTATTGCCGTCCAGTGCAATATAGAGCTTTGCAAAATCAATCTTACCGGTTAACAAACCGAGAAGCGGCATAAACATATCGTTTACGAGAGACGATACCAGCTTATTGAATGCGGTACCGATAATCATGCCGACTGCCAAATCAATCATATTGCCCTTGAGTGCAAATTTCTTAAATTCTTTTAACATAGTGTTTCCTCCTTAGAATCTTTCCATCCCGCAAAATGGGGATTCGTTACTTTTTCCTACCTATCCAGTATAGCACATCTTACTATTTTTTCAAGCCTTGTTCTAATTCCTCATAAGAAATTTCGCATTCAATCATGCCGTAAGCATACGCAGCAATGTCATACGGATTTGCAAACAAAACCAGACCGTTTTCATTAAAATACCATTGCTCCATCTGGGTAAACAGATACACCCAGTTTTCCAGTTGGTTTTCATCATCCGTCGGGAACAGCTCCTCGCCGTGCTCCGCCTGAATTCGTGCGGTTGCAAACGAAACAACTTCATCCGTAGTCACTCCGTACGGACGAATCATGCTTTCAAAGGTTTCCTTGTAACCGTCTGTCACATCCACAACATAGGTTTTATAAAACACATTCGGATGGGCGCCTCCCGTATTACTGTAATACTCTGCTTTCAGCACCATAATCTGCTCTTTCGACCAAACACAGCTTACCGTAAGTTCCTCTGCCTCCGGGAACATCTGCACTCCATACTCATTCATTTTTGACTCTTCATAATCGAACTGCGCACTTTCCTTTGCCTCCGGCAACGTTTCACGGAATTCTTCCACTAAAGATGTCACAAACCGGTTCATATTCTCTGCATACTTTCCCTCGAATACCGGATAATACATCGCCGACCTGAAATATACCGCATCACCGTCTTGAAACTCTTCTGTTTCCTCTTTCCCGGTAAATGAAATTTCCTGTGTTGTTTCATCCTGTACCGGCGCCGTAATCTCCACTGCCTTCGTCGGTGTCGTATCATCCGGGACTTCCGTAGCACTCTCTACCGGTGCCTTAGTCACTTCTTCCTTTTGCTTATCCTTCGGCGTACCGCACCCTGCCAGGGCAAGTACGGCCAGCACTCCCAAAGCTGCAATTACACTTCTTTTTTTCATTGCTCCCGTATCCTTTCCTATAACTGTTTTACGTGCCAGCCACGCGCGTTCGCGCTTACCCACGCACTTCGCGGCATAGCCGCTCAGTCGTGGGCGCGTTCGCATCGAAGAGATTTTGGAAGCAAGCTTCCAAAATCTCTTCGATGCGAACTTTGCCAGCACGCAAAGAAACGGAGAGCCTGCGCCCTCCGTCCTAACCGTTGTTTCTTTTATAAACCTTACAGATCGATGCTGCCTGCAGCCTTATCGTTGATTACATAATACGCCTTACGCTCTTCCGGCTTAATGTACAAACGAACAGACTTAATCGCAGATGCTCTGTGTCCCTCCGCAACATATGCAGACTTTGCCTTATCCATCACTTCTTCTACGACATACTCTTCGCCTGCAAACTGAACAAATACTTCGTCCTTCTTCGAGTCCTTCTTGGTCTCGGTCTTTGCGGTACTTGTCTTCTTCGCTGCCGGCTTCTTTGCTACCTTCTTCTCCTTAACCACCGGTTCAGCTACCGGCGCCGTCTCTACTGCCACCTTTTCTTCTGCTGCAGAAACCTTAATTTCCTTCACTTCTTCTGCTACTTTCTTCGCAGTTGCTTTCTTTGCCATAATCAATCCTCCGTTAAGAAATACATGTTATTGCAACTTTTCCGAAAATGAATATAGCACAGTTTTTCGGATTTTGCAAGTATTACCGTAAATCCTTGAGAAAAAATTCACATTTGCAATATATTATAAACCTCGCAACATAGCAAAAGAGCCGTTACATCTCATGTAACAGCTCTCTTCCTATGTAAATTTTATATTTAGAATACGCCCTGAGCAAGCATAGCATCCGCAACCTTTAAGAAGCCTGCGATGTTAGCACCTGCAACAAGATTGTAGCCAAGACCGTACTCCTCTGCTGCTGCAGCGGAAGAATCGTGGATACCGATCATAATCTGGTGAAGCTTTGCATCAACCTCTTCTGCGGTCCAGCTGTATCTCTCGCTGTTCTGGCTCATCTCGAGACCGGAAACAAGTACACCGCCTGCATTTACAGCCTTAGACGGAGCTACGATTACGTTATCCTGCTCCATTAAGAACTTCAGTGCATCGTTGGTGGTCGGCATGTTTGCTACTTCAATGTAGTACTTCACGTTGTTAGCAACAATCTTCTTTGCCTCATCAAGATTTACATCGTTCTGGGTTGCACACGGCATAACGATGTCAACCTTCTGACCCCACGGCTTCTGGCCCGGGAAGAACTGGCAACCGAACTTATCAGCGTAATCCTGCACCTTATCACGGCCGGAATTTCTCATCTCAAGAAGGTAGTTAATCTTCTCCTCGGTTACAACACCTTCCGGATCGTAGATATATCCGTCCGGACCGGAAAGGGTAACTGCCTTACCGCCAAGCTCAGCAATCTTCTTAGCTGCGCCCCAAGCTACGTTACCGAAACCGGAAATAGAAACGGTCTTGCCTGCAAGGGTCTCGCCCTCATGCTTTAATACTTCACACAAATAGTAAACTGCGCCGTAACCGGTAGCTTCCGGACGAATCAAGGAACCGCCGTAGGAGCGACCCTTACCGGTTAAGGTACCGTTCTCGAAAGCACCTCTGATACGACGGTACTGACCGTACATATAACCGATCTCACGTCCGCCTACACCGATGTCACCTGCCGGAACGTCTACGTCTGGACCGATGTGACGATATAACTCAGTCATGAATGCCTGACAGAATCTCATAATTTCAGCATCGCTCTTACCGCGCGGGTCAAAGTCGGAACCACCCTTTGCACCACCCATCGGAAGGGTCGTTAAGC